>CAVPCE010000078.1:0-104933 GCA_963702295.1 uncultured Acidobacteriaceae bacterium
GCCGGAGGTGACGGCCAGCCGCTGCGCACCGGGCCGCGCGGTCAGCGTGCCGGCATCGCGGTCGTAGACCAATCGCGGTCGCAGCTCGGCGAACTCGGTGGACGGGTACTTGCCCGACAGGAGGTCGAGAGTGGCCTCGTACACGCTGCGCGGCAGCGTCGCGAACGGGGCGGCCCGCCGCACCGTGTCGAACCACCGGTCGGCGTCCAGCGGCTCCAGCGCTGCCGCCGCCACGGTCTGCTGCGCCAGGATGTCGAGCGGGTTGGTGGGCACCCGCATCGTCTCGATCTGGCCGGCCAGCATCCGCTGCACGCTCACCGCGCACCCGATCAGGTCGGTGCGATGCTTGGGGAACAGCACCCCCCGCGATACCTCGCCGACCTGATGCCCGGCCCGCCCGATGCGTTGCAGCCCGCTGGCCACCGACGGCGGCGCCTCCACCTGGATCACCAGGTCGACGGCGCCCATGTCGATGCCCAGTTCCAGGCTCGACGTCGCCACCACCGCCTTGAGCAGTCCGCGCTTGAGGTCATCTTCGACCAGGGCGCGCTGTTCCTTGCTGACCGAACCGTGGTGGGCGCGGGCCAGCACCGCGGGCGCGCCGAAGGTCTGGCCGCTGCCCATGACGTGCGCCGGCGCCCCGCCCGGCACCCGCGGGTTGGCGTCCGGGGTGAGCGCGATTCCGGACCGCTCGGCGTGAATCTCGTTGAGCCGGGAGGTAAGTCGTTCGGCCAGCCGCCGCGAATTGGCGAACACGATGGTCGAGCCGTGCGATTCGATCAGGTCGACCAGCCGCGCCTCGACATCGGGCCAGATGGTGTTGTTCGCCAGGTTGGCCATGTCGGGCACCGGCACCTGCACGGTGAGTTCGACGGTCTTGGCCGCTCGCGGGGCCACGATGGTCGTCGGGGATTGTCCGGACAGGAAGCGTGCGAGCTCCTCGGGGGGACGCACGGTCGCCGACAGCCCGATCCGCTGCGCGGGCGGCCCTTCGCGCAACTCTTGCGATAGGTCCTGGAGCCGCTCCAGCGACAGCGCCAGGTGCGCGCCTCGCTTGCCGCCGGCGATGGCGTGGATCTCGTCGACGATCACCGTCCGCACCCCGGCCAGGGTTTCGCGCGCGGCCGAGGTCAGCATCAGAAACAGTGACTCCGGAGTGGTGATCAGCACGTCGGGCGGATGCGCGACGAGCTGGCGGCGGCCCGCGGGCGGGGTGTCTCCGGAACGGACCCCGACGCTGATGTCGGGCGCGGGCAGGCCGTGGCGCTCGGCGATCCTGGTGAGCCCGGCCAGCGGGGTGCGCAGGTTGCGCTCGACGTCGACCGCCAGGGCCTTCAGTGGTGACACGTACAGCACCCGGGTGCCGGCCGGCCGGTCCGGCCCGGACGGCGGGGCCGCCGGATTAGCCAGGGTATCCAGGGCCCACAGGAATGCCGCCAGCGTCTTGCCGGATCCGGTCGGCGCGATCACCAGGGTGTTATGGCCGTCGGCAATGGCGGCCCAGGCTTCCGCCTGCGCGGTGGTCGGTGCGGCGAAGGTGGTGTCGAACCACTCGCGGGTTATCGCGCTGAACCGGCCCAGGGGATCTGACGGCTCAGCGGGAGTGACGCTCACCCCGCCATGGTGCCAACCGGCTATGACAACTGGCTACTGCGGCACGGTGCGGGACGTCGCCATGGCATGGGCCAGTCCGTCCGGGATCTGGGGCACCCGGGCGATGGCGTCGAGCAGCGTGTGCGCACAGGCGTCGGCGAGCCGGTTGGCGTCGGTCGAGGGGTCCATGATGCGCTGACGGCAGATTTCGAAGGTGAAGGCCAGCCAGCCGTGGAGGATCACCCGCAGGTCCCGCTCGACGATCGGTTCGAGCTTCTGTCCCGGGACCAAAGCCACGACCTCGCCGATACGGGTCATGACGTGTTCCAACTGGCGGTTCTTGGCCTCGTCGTCGATGCCGAGCAGTACCGGGTCGGACCGGCCCAGACCTACGTAAGCGGCCCACGCGGCCTCCGGATTCTGCTGGTGGTAGGCCATGTAGGCCAGCACGCCGGCCCGGAGCTCTTCGAACATCGTCAGGCCGGCCGGTGGCGGGGTGTTGGTGGCCGAGTACAGACGATCGGCCTCGTCTTTGACGACCGCGGCGAAGAACGCCCGTTTGTCGGGGAAGTAGTGATACATCAGGGCGCGAGACACTCCCGCGCGCTCGGCGATTTCGTCGATGCGGACCTCATCGTAGGGTCGCTTCCCGAAAACCTCCGCCCCCAAAGCGAGCAGCTCGGCGCGTCGATCCTCGGGGGACAACCGCCTGCGGACACTTGGCATGTGTCAGATAGTACCCATGTGACAGTGAGACACTGGCCACATTGCGTTTAACCGAACTCAACGCCTTGGGCCAGCGGCAACTCGCTCGAGTAGTTCACGGTGTTGGTGGCGCGCCGCATGTAGGCCTTCCATGCGTCCGAACCGGATTCCCGCCCCCCACCGGTTTGCTTTTCGCCGCCGAACGCGCCGCCGATCTCGGCGCCCGATGTGCCGATGTTGACGTTGGCGATACCGCAGTCGGACCCGTCCAGGAAACGCTCGGATTCCCGCAGGTCGGTGGTGAAAATGGCCGATGACAGTCCCTGCGGCACCCCGTTGTTCAGCGCTATCGCCTCGTCCAGGTCGTCGTAGGTCAGCACGTAGAGGATCGGCGCGAAGGTTTCGGTCGCCACGATGGCCGTCTGTGTGGGCATGCGGACCACGGCGGGACTGACGTAGTACGCACTCGGGTGGTCCTGGCCGTCGGGGTGTTTGCGGTCGCCGCCGAAGACCTCGCCGCCGTCGGCGACCGCCTGCTCGAGGGCTCCCACCATGTCGCGGTAGGCGGTCTCGTGGATCAGCGGACCGACGAGCGTGCCCTGCGCCGACGGGTCGCCGATGGCCAGCTGTCGGCAGGCGGCGACGACGCGCGCCACCAGGTCGTCGGCCACCGAGCGATGGACGATCAGCCGGCGCAGGCTGGTGCAGCGCTGACCGGCGGTGCCGGCCGCGGCGAACACAATGGCGCGCACGGCGAGGTCCAGGTCGGCCGACGGCGTCACGATGGCCGCGTTGTTGCCGCCCAGCTCCAGCGCGGCGCGTTTCACGGAGGAGCGGCTACACCACGTCGCTGACCAACACCAAGCCGGTCACCGTGGCCCGCTTCCCGAAGTTCGAGTGGCCGCGCATCGACGCACCATATATCCGGCCCGGGAGCAGACATGGATGCGCTGGAAGCCGAATCGCTGCGGCAGGCCCGGGCGGCGTTCGAGGCGTACCCGCACGACATCGCGTGCTTCATCGCCGAACCGATCCAGGGGGAAGGTGGGGACCGCCACTTCCGGCCGAAGTTCTTCGCGGCGATGCGTGAGCTGTGCGACGAACACGACGCCCTGCTGATTTTCGACGAGGTGCAGACCGGCTGCGGGTTGACCGGAACCCCTTGGGCCTACCAGCAATTGGGAGTCCAACCCGATGCGGTGGCGTTCGGAAAGAAGACGCAGGTGTGCGGCGTGATGGCCGGCCGCAGGGTCGAGGAGATCGCCGACAACGTCTTCGCGGTGGCGTCCCGGATCAACTCGACGTGGGGCGGCAACCTGGCCGACATGGTCCGCGCCCGCCGCATCCTCGAGGTGATCGAGGCCGACGAACTGTTCGACCGTGCCGCCGAGCGGGGCCGGTACCTGCGCGCCCGGCTCGACGAGCTCGCCCGGGATTTCCCCGCGGTCGTGCTCGACCCCCGCGGCCGCGGCCTGATGTGCGCGTTCAGTCTGCCGACCACATCCGATCGCGACGAGGTGATCCGAGCGCTGTGGCAACGCGCCGTGATTGTGCTGCCCTCCGGCCCAGACGGCGTTCGGTTCCGTCCCGCGCTGACCGTTTCGCGCTCCGAAATCGACGCGGCGATTGCCGCCCTGCGCGCTGCTTTAGTGGCTGTGACCTAGGCCGAAGGCGGTTTACCGTGACTCGCTACGGGGTATTTGTTCGATGCGATTCGCCACCGGGCCGGCAACCCAAGGTGGTCGGAAAACCTGTCCATCGCGCGGTACCTAATTCGGCGCAGCGAACGATGGACTAGGCGCAGCGAGACGCGGGACTGAGGGGCAGGGATGCAGAAAGCAGAGGAGCGATCATCCGGCGATCGCTTGGGACAAGAGGACCGCGAGGTGCGTGCCGCGATCCGGTTTGCGGTCCTGGCTGCGGTTGCGGGAGTCGGGTTCGTGGTCATGGCCGCGTTGTGGGTCAGCACCTGCCCGGGAATGGGTGTCGACACCGTCGCCTGTGGCGCACCACAGCGGGCGATGCTGGCGTCCGGCGGCCCGCTGATCTTGTTCGCCGGCGGGCTCTGGGCGTTCCTGCGCACCTACCAAGTGTGGAAGGTCCGCGGCACCTGGTGGGGATGGCACGGCGCCGGTTGGTTTTTGTTGACGCTGATGGTGGTGACGGTCGGCCTGGGCGTGTCGCCGATTGCCGGACCGGCGCTGGTCCCCTGACCAGCGTCGAATTACGGTTCGACCGTTAGCTGGCGGCGCGCTGGCGCGGCGGAGCGTCGGGGTCCGCGACGTGCCATCTCTCGTCGATGCGGGCCACGCGGCGAAGCTCCACGACGAACCACAGCGCCGCGGCGACCGTTCCGAGCACGGCGACGAGCACCGTCGTGGCGAGCCACTCGTGATGCCCGTAGGCGGCGACCGCCGCAGTGCCGATCATCCCAGCCACCGCGACGGCTAACAGGATGAACCCGGGCCAGAACAGGTTGTCCTTCATCGTGATACCGGCGTGCGGTTGCGTGGTCCGGAAGTGGTCACTCGGATCGTGATGCCTGTCTCCCATCACCTCTCCTTCCCGTCGTCAAACGAGATAGCCCTCGAATTGGTCAGGTCGAGGCGGCTGCATCGCGAACGAGCACCTCGGGCAGCGAAATCGCCCCAACGGTCGTCACGAGCCACACCACGATCGTTGCGGCAACCCAGGACGCGACTCCGTGGATGGTGAGCCCGTGGGTCCATGCCGAGGCGAGAATCAACGCCACGAGGGTCAGCGCCAGGCCGGTGCCCCCGAGGAGCAGCGACGCGTACGCGCGGGGCAACTGCACGATCAACAGCGACAGGGTCGCCTGCGCCGCGGCGAACAACACCACAGCGACGATGAACCCCGACGCCGACACCGAGACACCCGGAACAACCCAGGCCGCCACCGCCAGCCCGATCGCCCACGACACCAGAAGCACAACCGCCCGCAGCACAGATTGCCTCATGGCAATAAGTGTAGGTCTCGGCGGTGGGACTGTTAAGAATTGTGTTGACGGATCCTTCTGCGATTATTCGCCGCATTAATTGGGTATCAGCTCTACACCTATGATGAGTGCCGCACGCGTTGGGTTGGCGTCGTCACCCCATAATCACACCGACATAGATGGCTACTGCGAAAACGATGAATATGACAAGCATGATCCCGGCGATCACCGCGATCCGCTTAAGCCCGACATCCGGCGGCGATCATGACTAATCCGTTGGAACGAACGGTCGGCGGTGGCCTGCGCAGCAGTAGTAGCGTCGATCAGACATTGCCGGGAGAGCAGATGAGCGATGCGGGATTGCGCGCCAACAAGCGTCAACGCGGCCACCGCGCCGTCGAATTGCACGTTCCTGCCCGCCTGGAGAACCTGGCGATGCTGCGCACGCTGGTCGGTGCCATCGGCACCTTCGAGGACCTGGACTTCGATGCCGTGGCGGACCTACGGCTGGCGGTCGACGAAGTCTGCACGCGGTTGATCCGCTCGGCCACCCCGGACGCAACGCTCGTCGTCGTGGTCGACCCGCGCGACGACGAATTGGTGGTCGAAGCTTCCGCGGCGTGCGACACCCACGACGTGGTGGCGCCCGGCAGCTTCAGCTGGCATGTCCTGACGTCGTTGGCCGACGACGTGCAGACTTTCCACGACGGTCGCGAACCCGATGAAACCGGCAGTGTCTTCGGTATCACGCTGACGGCGCGACGGGCGGCCACTAGCAGGTGACTGCCGGCGCCACCGGCGGTTCGGTTTCGCGGCCGAACGAATACGCCGATGTTCCTGACATGTTCCGTGAATTGGCGACTATCGCCCCGGACTCCATGGAGTTCCAGCGTCAACGGGACAAGATCGTCGAGCGGTGCTTGCCGCTGGCCGATCACATCGCCCGCAGGTTCGAGGGCCGGGGCGAACCGCGTGACGACCTGGTTCAGGTGGCGCGCGTCGGGCTGGTCAACGCGGTGATCCGATTCGACGTCGAGGCCGGGTCGGACTTCGTTTCGTTCGCGGTACCCACCATCATGGGCGAGGTCCGCCGTCACTTCCGCGACAACAGCTGGTCCGTCAAGGTTCCGCGGCGCCTGAAGGAACTGCACCTGCGGCTTGGCGGCGCCACCGCCGATCTGTCCCAACGGCTCGGCCGGGCGCCCACCGCAACCGAACTCGCCGCAGAACTCGATATGGAGCGCGACGAGGTCGTCGAGGGCCTGGTGGCGGGCAGCTCCTACAACACCTTGTCCATCGACACCGGTGGCAGCAGCAGCGAGGATGACGACGCCCGCGCCATCGCGGATACTTTGGGCGACATGGACGTCGGTCTCGAGCGAATCGAGGATCGCGAGGCGTTGCGTCCCTTGCTCGAGGCGCTGCCCGAGCGGGAACGAATGGTGTTGGTGCTCAGGTTTTTCGAGTCGATGACGCAAACGCAGATCGCCGAGCGGGTCGGCATCTCACAGATGCACGTATCGCGGCTACTGGCCAAGTCGCTATCGCGGCTACGGGACCAGCTGAAGTAGCGGTCCCGAGTCTTCGCCTTCGGTCCGCCTCGACCGCAGCAGCGACTCGGCCCGTGGGCTCGTCACCGGCAAGGTGCCGTCGGGGTCGCACACTCGCAACAACCGCGACAGTGCCGGGCTCGACACCATCGCCCAGCGCACCTGGTTGCGCGAGCACGCGACGTTGATTCGGTGCAGTGCCGAAAAGCCGGCAGTGCCAATGAATTCCAGGCCGCGCAGGTCCAAAATCACTCGCCTGGAACGCATGATGCTGCGCTGCACGTAGGCCGCGAGCTGGTCGGCGTTGGCGGCGTCGAGTTCACCGTCGACGGTGATCACCGTGCCCGCGCGGCTGCTGCGGGCGCTGAATTGGGCCGTGCGGCTTAATTGCCAGGATTGGGCCACAGACATGCTTGACTCCATCATCGGGAGGATGGTGACTTGGATGACGTCAGGCGAGCGGTGACACTACCGGCGGGAGCTCGCATTCCCGTCGTCCTGACGGTATCCGGGGGGCTGTGAACTCAACCTGACCTGAACTTTACCCGCGGTGAGCCGGGGCGACAACGTTCTCCGGCCCGATTTCCGCCTAGCCGCTGGTCAGCGCGCTTGCCCGGCGGGGCGTCACTTGATCTCGGCGAGCACCGTGCCCTGGGTAATGGCGGCGCCGGCCTCGACCGCAAGCCCGGTGATGGTGCCGTCCTTGTGCGCGGTGACCGGGTTCTCCATCTTCATCGCCTCGAGGACCACCACCAGGTCGCCGACGGCGACCTCCTGCCCCTCCTCGACCGCGACCTTGACCACGGTGCCCTGCATGGGCGCGGTTACCGCGTCCCCGGACGCCACCGCGCCCGCGTGCGATCCGCGCTTGCGCGGCTTGGGCTTCTTACGGATGACGCCGGCCGGGTCGGCGGCGCCGTTGGCCAGCGCCAGATCACCGGGCAGCGACACCTCGAGCCGGCGGCCGCCGACCTCGACGACCACCTTCTGCCGCGGCCGGGCGTCCTCCTCGTCGAGAGGTTCGCCGCCGGTGAACGGTTCGACGGTGTTGTCCCACTCGGTCTCGATCCAACGCGTGTGCACCGAGAAGCCGTTCTCGTCGCCGATGAACGCCGGGTCGGACACCACCGCGCGGTGGAACGGGATCACCGTGGCAAGGCCTTCGACCTCGAACTCGTCCAGCGCCCGCCGGGCCCGCGCCAGTGCCTCGCGGCGGTCCGCGCCGTACACGATCAGCTTGGCCAGCATCGAGTCGAACTGGCCGCCGATCACCGAGCCGGTTTCCACGCCGGAGTCCATCCGCACGCCCGGGCCGGCGGGCGGATGGAATTTGGTCACCGGCCCGGGGGCGGGCAGGAAGCCGCGCCCGGCGTCCTCGCCGTTGATCCGGAATTCGATGGCGTGCCCGCGCGGTGTGGGGTCCTCTGTCAGGGCCAGCTTCTCGCCGTTGGCGATCTTGAACTGCTGCAGAACCAGGTCGATGCCGGCGGTCTCCTCGGTGACCGGGTGTTCGACCTGCAGGCGGGTGTTGACCTCCAGGAACGAGATCAGGCCGTCCTGGCCGACCAGGTATTCCACGGTCCCGGCGCCGTAGTAGTGCGCCTCTTTGCAGATCCGCTTGGCCGATTCGTGGATTTCCTTGCGCTGCGCGTCCGTGAGGAACGGCGCCGGCGCCTCCTCGACCAGCTTCTGGAAACGGCGCTGCAGCGAGCAGTCGCGGGTGCCGGCGACGACGACGTTGCCATGCTGGTCGGCGATCACCTGCGCCTCGACGTGGCGGGGCTTGTCGAGGTAGCGCTCGACGAAGCACTCGCCGCGGCCGAACGCCGCGACCGCCTCGCGGGTCGCCGACTCGAACAGTTCGGGGATCTCCTCGAGGGTGCGGGCCACCTTCATGCCGCGGCCGCCGCCGCCGAAGGCCGCCTTGATGGCTATCGGCACGCCGTACTCCTTGGCGAAGGCCACCACCTCGTCGGCGTCCTTGACGGGCTCGGACGTGCCCGGCACCAGGGGCGCCTGGGCGCGGGCCGCGATGTGGCGGGCGGTCACCTTGTCACCGAGGTCGCGGATCGACTGTGGGCTGGGGCCGATCCAGATCAGGCCGGCGTCGATGACGGCTTGGGCGAAGTCGGCGTTCTCCGACAAGAAGCCGTAGCCGGGGTGGATCGCGTTGGCGCCCGACTTCTCCGCCGCGTCGAGGAGCTTGCCGAAGTCCAGGTAGGACTCCGCGGAAGTTTGACCGCCCAGAGCGAACGCCTCGTCGGCCACGCGCACGTGCGGCGCCTCGGCGTCGGGCTCGGCATACACTGCCACGCTGGGCAGGCCCGCATCGCGGGCCGCGCGGATCACCCGGACGGCGATCTCACCGCGATTCGCGACGAGCACCTTGGAGATCCTCGAGTCGGCGTGACTAGCCACTGCGCCTCCCTGTTCGGCATCTATCGCAGAACGATTCTTCTGCGGACTTCTCTAGCACTCTACGTGATCGGCGGGCGCCTGCTGGACTGCTGGCACGCGGCAGGGATTTCTGCTGATTATGGTGTGGTGGTCGTGGCGTGTGCGCTGCACGGCCTGGCCACGGGTTTGTGTTGCTGCTGATCGCCAGGTTCTGCTTGGAATGGGCGAGGGCGGAGCTTTTCCTGCTGCGACGCGGGTGGTGGCGGAGTGGATCGAGCCATCCGAGCGCTCGACAGCGATGGGAATGATTAATGCGGGGACCGCGATCGGGTCGCTGCTGGCACCGCCGATCATTGGGTTCATCCTGCTGCACTGGGGCTGGCGTGCGGTATTTGTGGTATCCGGGTGCGGGGGATTGCGTGGGTCCTTTGGTGGGCAATCGGCTATCGGGCAGCTGCCTCGGCGGTGCCGGTGGACGGGAAAGAGGTGCGAGCGGTGTCGCCGCTACGCTGGTCCGAAGTGATCCGGCTGCATAATGTTCAGGCGTTCGTCTTTGCGAAATTCATGAGCGACTCCGCCTGGTATTTTCTGCTCTTCTGGCTGCCGAAGTATCTCTATGATGCGCGCGGCTTCGACATCAAGCAGGTCAGCTACTATGCATGGATTCCGTATGCGGCATCCGGTGTCGGCAGCTTTCTCGGAGGATGGTTTTCGAGCGCGCTGCTGCGCCGGGGGCAATCGCTGGACCTGGCGCGCAAGATTGCGCTGGGCTGCAGCGCCGCGCTGATGCCTGTGGTGATGCTGGTCCGCACTGGTGCCGGTGCAGCTTGCCATTGTGCTGTTCAGCATCGCGTTCTTCTGCCAGCAATCGTGGTCGGGATTGATCATGACGCTGCCCGCTGACATCTTTCCGCTCTCGGCGGTTGGCACCGTCTCGGGCCTGGTAGGATTTGGCGGCGCAATCGGCGGAGCGCATCTTCGGCGTCGTGGCCGGATATCTGCTCGGCCACGGTTTCGGCTATCAAACGCTATTTTCCTGGTCGGAACCTTTCACCTCATCGGCTTCCTTGCCATCGTGCTGTTGGCGGCAGGATTCAACCCTGCGCAGTCATGATCTCAGGAAATCGAGAGCCCAATCATGAAGATCACTGAAGTTCGCACGCGCGTCGTTCAATGGGAAGGCAAGACGGTGCCGCTGCCTCCGCACTTCTGCACCAACCCGATGGACCTGGTGATGTTCCGCGAAGCTTCCATGGGCAACTTCGCGTTTCACGGCTGGGTGCTGGTTGAAGATTTTCACGGACGCCGGCCTGGTGGGCCTCGGCAATGCGGCGCTGTCGCCGCTGGTCACGAAGACGCTGATCGATACCTATCTGAAGCCGCTGCTGGTTGGCGGCAGATCCGTGGGATATCGAGTATCTGTGGCAGCAGATGTACCGCCGCACCATGGCATTCGGGCGCAAGGGCGTGGCGATGACCGCGATCTCGCGCAGTGGACATCGCGCTCTGGGATCTGCTCGGCAAAGACGCAAAGCAGCCGGTATATCCGCCTGCTGGGCGGCCGAACGAAGGAAGCGATTCCGGTCTACGCCAGCCGGCTGTATGCAATGCCGATCGACGAACTGCGCGCGGAGGCGCAGAAGTACAAGGATCAGGGCTACACGGCGATGAAACTGCGCTTCGGCTGGGGGCCGATCGATGGCGCGCGAGGGAATGCAGAAGAACGTCGAACTGGTGCGCAACGTGCGCGAAGTGATCGGCGAAGGCATCGACCTGATGGCGGACGCTTACATGGGCTGGACGCTGGACTACGCCAAGCGCATGCTGCCGCTGCTCGAACCGTTCCATCTGCGCTGGCTGGAAGAGCCGGTGATTCCCGACGACACGCGCGGCTACAAGGAACTGAAGAGCCACGGACGCGTTCCGATCGCGGGCGGCGAGCATGAGTTCACAATCTTCGGCTTTCGCGATCTGCTGGAAGAAGAACGCGCTCGACTACATCCAGTTCGATACCAACCGCGTAGGCGGCATCAGCCAGGCGCGCAAGATCTCGGCGCTGGCCGAATCGTTCCAGGTGCCGGTCGTGCCGCACGCCGGGCAGATGCACAACTATCACGTCGTGATGGCGAGCCTGAACTCGCCGATTGCGGAGTTCTTCCCCAAGGTGGACGTGGAGGTGGGCAACGAGCTGTTCTGGTACATCTTCGACGGCGAGCCGGTGCCGGTCGACGGATACATCGATCTCGACGAGCACTCCCGGGCCTGGGGCTGACCGTGAACGAGGAGTCGCTGAAGCGTTTCAGGTCATCGAGTGGAGAGAGATAAATGCCGATGCATCTGGTTCAACTGGGCAGAGGGAAAGGCGCGACGTGTGGCCATGGTGCGGGAGCCGAAACTTGCACTGTCTGAGCGGGATCGACTCAGTAGTGGAGCTGGCACAGCGAGCGATGGTGGAGGGATCTATGCTGACGGCTCTGGCAGAACAGATGCTGTCCGGCGAAGCGCTGGGCTACGACGATGTGTACGCAGGACGCTCCGAATGGAGACTGCTGGCGCCGATTGATGTTCCGGGGAATCCGTCAGCGCGTGTATGTCTCAGGAACAGGGCTAACGCATCTTGGCAGTGCACGCGAGCGGCAGGCAATGCACACGAAGCCGACCGTCGAGGAAGAAATGCAGATGACGGACAGCATGCGTATGTTCGAATGGGGGCTACAGAACGGGCGACCGGCAGAAGGATCGATTGGCATAGCGCCCGAGTGGTTTTACAAAGGAGACGGCTCGATCGTGCGTGGACCGCTGGATGCACTGGAGATTCCCGGATACGCGGAGGATGGCGGCGAAGAAGCGGAGGTGGCGGCAATCTATATAATTGCAGAGGACGGCACGCCATGGCGGATCGGGATGACAGCAGGGAACGAGTTTTCCGATCATGTTTTCGAGCGGCTGCAACTACCTGAATCTGGCAGGATCGAAGCTTCGGACGTGCAGCATCGGTCCAGAACTGGTGGTCGGTGCTGATTTCGGTGAATTATCGGGTACGGTGCGAGTTCTGCGAGGGCGAGAGGTCCTGTGGTCGAAAGAGATTCACACCGGGGAGAAGAATATGTGCCACAGCCTGGCCAATCTGGAGCATCACCACTTCAAGTTCGAAGGACACCGACAGCCCGGAACGGTGCACATTCACTTCCTGGGGGCGGATTGCCTCTCCTATGGCGAAGGGATACGGTTGCAGGCTGGAGACGTCACCGAAGTTGAGTTTTCATGCTTCGGCCGCGCCCTGCGCAACGTGATTGCGAGAGAGGCACCTCTGGCGACGCCGGTAGGCGTGAGGCCGATGGAATAAGAGGTGGAGGAATAACAAATCGATGGGAACCAAACCAAAGGTCGCCCTGCTCGGACTGGGCACGATGGGCAGCGGTATGGGATTGAATCTGCTGAAAGCAGGCTTTCCGCTGACGGTTTACAACCGAACGCGCGCGCGGACGGAGCAGTTGGCAACCGCCGGCGCCATCGTCGCCGATACACCGGGCAAAGCAGCGGGCAATTCGGAGATCGTTCTCGCCATGCTGGCGGATGATGCGGTATCGCGCACGGTATGGCTGGGAGAGAACGGCGCTCTGGCGGCGATGCAACCGGGAGCGGTGGCGATTGAGTGCAGCACTCTGAGCCCCTCGTGGGTGTCGGAACTCGATGAGGCAGCGAGGAGCCGTGGACTGCGGATGATCGAGGCTCCGGTCACGGGTAGCCGCGCGCAGGCGGATGCCGGGCAGCTGAAGTTTTTGGCTGGAGGCGACGGTAAGGTACTGGAGAAAGTGACCCCGGTGCTGCGCTCGATGAGTCAGGAAATCCTGCACCTCGGACCGATAGGCAGCGGGGCGCAGCTGAAGCTGATGAACAATTACCTGTGCGCCGTGCAGGTGATTTCGTTTGCCGAAACACTGGCCTGGATCGAACGGACCGGCCTGAATCGCGAGGCGGCGCTGGAATTTCTGAAGAAGGGCGCACCGGGCAGCGGCATTCTGAATGCCATGGCCGATCGCATGACGAAGCGCACGTATGAAGTCAACTTTCTGCTGCGGCTGATGGCAAAGGACGTGAGGTATGCGGAGGCGGCAGCGGCGCAACGCGGCCTTGCGCTCTCAATGGCGAACCCCGCGGGAGCGATATTCGAAAAGGCGCAGGAAAATGGCCACGGTGCGCAGGATATGTCAGCGGTAGCGGAAGTAATCCGCCAGAGCTGAAAAAGAGAGAGAGCCAGGGCCCCAGGGCTGCATGCACGACTGTTTGCCACCCATTCGCAGAGGAGAACTTCCCTAATGACCATGCCGGTTTCTCGGAGGTCAATGATCGGCGGACTTGGTGCCGGATTCGCGCAATTGCTTCTGACACGGCGCATCGAGGCAGTTGGGGTTCTCGATCCGCTGACCGGCAAACCGGGGCAACTGGATCTCACGCTGACAGCCTTTGCTCCCAATATTCTGCGGATTGCCATTGCACCCGTGAACGAATGGAAGCAGGAGAACGAGCTGGGCATACTGGCGCCGGCGCATGCGGAGCAGTTGCTGAGCAGGCAAGATCCGGTGATGACGGATCTGTCGTGGGGCAATTACCGCATCGCGCTCGAGGAGGATCCACTTCGCGTGGCAGTAACGGCAGCGGAGCGAAATTTCCGTCAGCAGATTCAGTTCGATACCGACAGCACGGCGGTGCGATTGCGCGTAGGTGATGCGCCGATTTTAGCCTGGGCAGAGCCTGCCCACCTGGGATTTACGTGGTGCACGCTACCGCATGACCAATGGCGAATCGACTCCGCATCTCGATGTGGATGGCGCGCGACTGCCGCTTCCGTGGCTGATCAGCGCGGCTGGCTGGGGATTATTCATCGGACAGCCGTCGGGTTTCTTCGACCTTTCCGGAACGACCGGAGTCTTCGAGCCGGTGGAGGCGACATCGCGGCGCAATGTCTATCTGATTGTCGGCGATACGATGGCGGAGGTTCTGCGCGGCTATGCAGAACTGACGGGGTATCCTCATTTGCCACCGCTTTGGTCACTCGGCTATCAGCAGTCGCACAGGACGCTCGCAGGGAAAGACGAGATTATGACCGAGGCACAGACCTTCCGCGAGAAAAAGCTACCCTGCGATGCACTTATTTATCTGGGGACAGGTTTTTGCCCCTCGGGTTCGAATACGGGACACGGTTCGTTCACCTTTAATGCGAACGTCTTCCCGGATCCAAAGGAAATGATCGGCCAGTTGCACGATGAGCACTTCCGCGTGGTTCTGCACGTTGTGCCGCCGGGCGACTTTCACGGCACGATCCACGACGCAGGCGCCGAGGCGAAGACTCCAGGGGACGCGGTCGGGTATTGGCAGCAGCACATGCCGGTGGAAGAGGCGGGTGTCGACGGATGGTGGCCGGATGAGGGCGACCGGCTCTCAGTCTATGCGCGCCTGCAGCGTAATGAGCTTTACTGGGAAGGGCCGCTGAGCGTGCATCCCGAGCGGCGGCCGTTTGCTCTGCACCGCAACGGATATGCGGGGCTGCAGAGGTATGGGTGGCTATGGTCCGGCGATATTGACTCGACGTGGGCAGCGCTGGCGGCGCAAGTGCGCAATGGAATCAATGTCGGCCTGTGCGGCCTTCCCTACTGGGGAACCGACACGGGTGGATTTCGCCGACGCGCGAGCTAACGCCGGAGCTTTATGTGCGGTGGTTCCAGTTCAGCGCCTTCTGTCCGCTATTTCGTTCGCATGGCCGCACATGGAAGCTGCGGCTGCCCTGGGGATGGAATACCGGAACCGCTGGACCGCTGGAAGGCGCTGAGCGGCTGGGCCCGAATTGGCCGCCGGAACAGGAACTCCATGATGCGCGGGTAGAAGAGATTTGCCGGCAATACCTGAATCTGCGGTATCGCCTCCTTCCTTATCTGTACTCGTCGGTGGCGCAGACCCATGGGACAGGCCTGCCGCTGATGCGTCCACTGTGGCTCGCGAATCCTGAAGATAATCAAGCGCTGAAGTGCGAAGACGAGTATCTCTTTGGCGACAGTCTGCTGGTTGCCCCGGTGCTGCAGGCTGCGGCGAGTGAGCGCAAAGTTTATATGGCCGCCGGGCTTTGGTGGGATTACTGGACGAACGAATCGGTAGAGGGCGGGCGCGAATCTTCGCGGACCGTGGATCTGAAGACTTTGCCCCTTTATGTCAAGGCAGGCTCCGTAGTGCCGTTCGGTCCAGTGAAGCAGTACGCAACGCAGACTGTCGATGAGCCGCTCACACTACGCGTCTATCCTGGCGCAGACGGCAGCTTCACGCTGTATGAAGATGACGGCGAGAGCTTCCGCTATCGGCGGGGAGAGTTCACGAGAATCCTGTGCAAATGGAATGATGGCGACCGGCGGCTGACTCTCACGGTTGACCCGAAGGGGAAGCCCACAACTGGGCGCACGATCCGGGTAGAGATCGCAGGAGCGAGGAGCGCGCAAACCGTGACCCTGCGAGGGCCGGTGACGGAGGTGAAGGTCTAATGCTGCCGTGTTCAGCGAGGCTCGGTGGGAAGTATGCGGCCGGAGGCGGACCGAATTATCGGCCGGTATCGAGAGCTTAGTCGGGACGGTAACGGTCGGATCCGAGAGACAACGTGACTGATCGACTCCCGACGACTGTGTCCGGTTTCATGCCACAATGGGCAAGATCAAACGCATTTACTTTGAAATGCCAGACTAATACCCTATCCATGGTCCGAATGCCGTTCGTCCTTCGTGCGAAACTCGCCTGCTGTGCGGTGGGCCTTGTGAGTCTTGGCAACCTGCTGTGCGTCAGGTGCTTGCCTGTCGTTGAAGCTGCTGCGCAGGTCAAAGAATCGGATGACGAAGACGCCTGCGTCTATTGTCACAAAGCCGCGGTCGAGGGCTTTGCGCGGTCGAAGATGGCCCGGTCCATGCGGTTTGCCAGCGCACGAGCCCGAAGGTGAGGTACGTGCGCCGGAAGCGAATTTCCGGATGTACTCGAATCGAGACGGGTCATGGCAGGCCCTGGAGAGCCACGGTGTAACAGAAACTTATCGGGTGGACTATGTAATTGGGTCAGGAACCCACGCAAGCGGCTACATCGTTTCATTGTCGAATCATCTGTTCCAGTCACCCGTGGCTTATTACCGACGAAAGAGTGCCTATGGACTTGCACCGGGCTATGAATCCGAGAGCGATCCGGATTTCACCCGCCCGGTCAAGCCGGGATGCCTGTTCTGTCATTCCGGCTCATTCACGGCATTGTCAGGCTCCATTAATGAATACGCGTCGCAGCCGTTTTCGCACCTGGCGATTAGCTGCAGTCGGTGTCACGGACCGGTCAGCCGACATCTGGAGAATCCGGGCGCGTCGACGATCATCAATCCTGCCAATCTGGATCCCGCATCGCGGGACAGCGTTTGCGAACAGTGTCATCTGAAAGGTGTGGCGCGGGTTCTAAATCCGGGCAGGAAGTTCACCGACTTCGTTGTCGGTCAGCCGCTGGAGACGGTTTTTACGACGTATATCTACTCGATGCCGGCTGGCGAGCAGCCTCCGTTCAAGGTCATCAGCCACTCGGAGCAACTGGCGCTGAGTCGCTGCAAACGTGTCAGCGGCAATCGAATGTGGTGCGGCACCTGTCATGATCCTCACAACGAGCCAGTTGATGCCGTGTCTTACTACCGCGCAAAATGCCTTACTTGCCACGCAGCTACTCATTTTGCCTCAAGCCATCCGCCGCGAACCAGCGATTGTATTGGGTGCCATATGCCAAGGAAGGAAGCCAATGATGGCGGGCATACGGTGTTTACAGACCACAGAATTCAGAGAAGACCGGAAGTCAGACCTGTCGGCAAACCGATAGGAATCGCCCCATGGCGGGAACCACCGGCCGAGCTGGCTAAGCGTAACCTCGGGATGGCGCAGATCGAAGCCGGTTCGGAGGAGAGGTCATGGCCGGAGATTGTGAAGGGATATCAAATACTGACTGAGGTTCAGCAGGAGTTCCCGAACGATTGCGAGATGTACGAGTCGATCGGAAATGCGTTGTTTATAGGCGCGCAATTCTCGGAGGCGGCGATCGCATTCGAGATGGCAGAACGATGTGATCCAAAATCATCGTCCGTGGAGGGCAGCCTCGGCTCGGCATATGCCGCATTCGGAAAAGACGAGGCTGCCAAAATCCACCTGGAGCAGTCGCTGAATCTGGATCCTATGAATCTGAGCGCGGCCGAACGTCTAGTGGACCTGTACGAAAAGAATGGCGAGAGATCGAAGGCTCAGGCGTTAAGGGACAAGCTGAGTAGCTCTTTCACGCAGAATCATCCGGCACCCCCATCGCGCCCTTAGCCTCCGCTGCTCTTAAAGAACGGCCAGGCCGTTTGTTCCCATCCATGAGATTCAGGAGAGGCAAGAGCGGGCTTTCAACCGGAGAGCCTGGTTTTCGGGAGATCCGACCATCCCGAAATCCGATGCTCAATCGCAGGGCCGGAAAAGCAAACTTCACACTTTGTGGTACAGGCGATAGTCCTCATCGCGAATATCCGGGAACGTGCGGAACGACACCGGCGCAGCTGCGGACTCGACGCGCCAATCGCGCCCCCGTTGAGATGCCTTGAGGAGCTGTGCTCGGCTGAAAGAGCTGTCTGGCGAGTTAACCGCGAAGAGGGTCAGGGGGCCGGCAAGCAGTGCGACGGTGTTCGGGTGCTGCGCGTCCACCGCTTCGAGGCGCAGCGGGCGGTCAATGGAGTATTCGATCGTGTCGCTGTCCTTCCATTCACGCTGAAGGGAACAGAAAGTCCCTGGCCGGATCGGCTGCCCGACACTCTGCCCGTTTACAGAGACACTCGTGCCGCTTCCGGCCCACTCCGGTACGCGCAGACAAATGGCGAATGTTTCCGGACGTTCCGTTTTGACACGGATGCTGACATCGCCCGTATACGGATAATCAGTGCTCTGCTCCAGTGCAATGCGCGTGTTTCCGCGCTTGAAGGTAACTCTGGACGGGACGAAGAGGTTCACATAGATGCCGTCGGGCGAATGGAAAAAGGAACTGATGCTGTAGTCCGCGGTAATCTGTGGAAACGTTCCGGAGCAGCACGGCCACTGCTGTGGGTAGTAAACCTTGGAGCCGTTGTCGTTGTAGTCGGAGTAGTAGAAGCTGAACCCGCTCGGCTGCAGCGGTTTTGCTCCGAGGATTGTGTTGTAAAGCACCCTCTCCATGCTGTCCCCGTAGCGGCTGTCGCCGGTAATACGCATTAAGTATCGGGTGATCTTGAAGTGGCCGTAGGCTCCGCATGGAGTTTCGAAGCTGGCGTGGGTCGTCCTGAGGCTCTCACCGAGAGTTCCGCTGCCGGGCTCAGAGAAGGCTTCGTCCGGACCCCATCCCCCGGTGGCATAACTTTGCGCCGCAACAAACCCAAAGCCGTTGCGGGCTGCGCGCAGATGCTTATCGCTGTCCAGCACCAAATAGGCCTGAGCGGCCGAACAGAGCGCGTTCACGTGACTATAGGCATGCTGGTGAGGCAGAGCGTTCTGCCCATCCGCCAGCGGATCGAAATAGTCATGATCCTGCAGGAAGCGCTGGGCGAGTTCCAGATAGCGGCGGTCGCCACTCCTCTTGTAGGCGAGAAAGAAATTCTCCGGGAGAGTATAGCTTTCGTCCCAGGTCCAGGAGATGTTCTTGTGCGGACGCTCGGCCATCTCCGGGCGGGTGAGTGCTTTTGCCGGCAAGTAAGGCAGCACCGAATCGGTGAGGTGAACGAGAACGGGCAAAGCATCGGGATCTTGCGCAAATGCATACGCATCAATCAATCCGCAGTTGCCCTTGTCGAACGTGTAGGCGGGCAGGGGGTAGTCGGTCCAGAACTTTGAACTGATCGCCTCTCCGAAACCCCGTACCAGGCGATTGACTTTCGCCTGAGTCGCTTTATCGCCGGTCACCGCAGACGCCCGCGCCAATCCGGAAAGATATTGTCCGAAGGAGTGCCCCGGAATATAGCCGGTCATATTGTTCGGCGGATCGAATTCATCCGACGAACTGTACCAACCACCCATATCTTCCCCCGGAGCGGGCATTCCGGCGGCTTGTCGATAGGGCTTCAGGAGGGAATCCTCGTTCAGTGCCAGGAAGAATCCATGATTGGCGCGGAACTGCTCTTGCATTGGGCCTTCGAGCAGTTCAACCTGCGAATATTCAAACTGGCCCAGCTTCGTGACGCCGGGTTGCGTTTCGTCAACCGGGCCAGCCCATCCATGCCGACCCAGCGCAGCCACCCCCGCCGCGGCACCACTGGCTTTCAGGAAGGATCTCCGGGAAACGTAACGGGTCATGATGCCTCCGGGAAAATTCGAATTCAGTCGCACTCAGTTGCGCGGATCTCCGCCGCTGCATAATGAACAACGCGGGCTCAGGTCCGGACGTACGGGATCCATACCTGCATCTCCGAGGGCTCGCGGTTCGCCCAGGAATAATAGGGAATCAGCTTCAGCGTGGCCGGGTTCGCTTCCGGCTGCGGTGTGTCGGCGGCAAAGTACAGGGAACTCGAGGGTGGAGTCTCTTCATGGTTGCCCTGGTGTTCAAGCACAACAATCCCGTCCAGCAGATTCGGATCATAATGGGCGGCGGTCGCGCCCGTGGATTTCACTGAGAACCCCGCGAGGTTCCGCTGGCTTGGACGGTCCGGCTGGTCCAACCCCTCCATGCAAAAGACCACCGGTCCCCGCTGGAACGCAACACGCCCGGTATTCTCTGTGACGGCAGGATTCGCTCGCACAAGTTGTGGCGACACATCAAACACCAACTCGATTCGATCGCCGCCCGTCCAGGAACGCCGAATCGCAAGGTAGTGCCCCGGGTCGGCGCCATCAATCCGCTCACCGTTCACACGAACGGTGCTGCGCATCGACCATGCGGGGATCCGCACGTAGACGGCAAACTCGGCTTTACGCTGCGGGCGCACTTCAAGTTGCACCTCTCCATTCCAGGGATAGAGCGTCCGCTGCACGACTCGGATCCCATTCCCATCCTGCAGGCGCCAGTTCAGCTCCGAGTTGTCGTACAGATGGACGTAGAGTCCATCATCGCTGGTGCCGTAGAAATATCCCGGGAGGGAAGCCAGGATCCTCTCCAGGTTCGGCGGGCAACACGTCGTGTCATACCAGGGATTGCGAATCTTATCCCCAGAAGACGGGTCGAAAGCCAGCGGGTTGCGATAGCAATAGGTCGTTCCATCCAGGGACATGCCGGAGTTAATGCCGTTGTACAACGCGCGTTCGATTACGTCGGTAAATTTTGCATCGCCGGTTGCAGACAGCATGCGCCAGTTCCACATCAGGTTGCCGATCGCAGCACAACTCTCGCCATATGCCTGGGCATTCGGCAATTCATAGGCTTCGCCAAAGGCTTCTCCTGCGGCCCGGGCGCCCACGCCGCCGGTGATATAGATCTGATGCTGTGCCAGGTCGTTCCACAGGACATTCAGTGTTTTCCAGTACTCCGGATCGCCGGTTTCGAGGTAGTAATCCGTTGCGCCGCAGCAGGCATACATAGCACGAACCGCGTGGCCCTCGAGTTTGGTTCTCGACGTAAAAGGAATTCCGCAGAACATATATGTCATCTGCCTCTGCGTCAGGGAAATGCGGCTGTCCCCGTGGAGAATGTAGCCAGCCAGTTCCAGATAGCGCCGGTTTCCGGTAGTCCGGTAAAGTTCGATCAGAGACATCTCAATCTCCGGATGTCCGGCGACGATCGGGTTCTGACTCGGAGCAGGGCCGTAGTTGGGCAGCATAAAGTTATCAACGAAACGGGCGCCCGCATTCAGCAGCGTGGTATCGCCCGTCGCCCGGTACCATGCGATCGCGCTCTGCAGCATGTGTCCGAGGCAGTAGGTTTCGTGTCCCGTTTCCTGCGTGGCGGGCAGCATGCGCAGATTGCGGCGGTCGCCCTGGAAATAGGTGTTCAGATATCCGCTTGATTCCTGCACTGCGACTACCTGCCGGATCGTTGTTTCCCCGGTCGCGTGCAGTTGCGGCAGATCGCCGGACTGCAGGGCAAATCCCACCGCTTCCAGCCACTTGTAGATGTCCGAATCCGAATACACGGGACCGCGCTGGGAAGCATCCGACTTTCCTTCGAGACGCAGAAAATTGTCCATTCGCCCATGCTCGATCAGCTCATCGTGCATGCTCGGAATGCTCGATTCGACGTTGGTCTTTCTGCGCTTGCTCCAGAAGCCATCCCGGATCGTCACTGCGGATACAGGCACCGTTCTGAGTCGAGCATAGGGGGACCGGTTCAGATCGATCACTCCGGCCTTCTGCCAGTCCTCCGTCGGCTCAGTAGCCTTCGCGGAATCGCCGATTACAGACAGGATGCCTCGACTGCCGCCCAGCATCGAGGCGCCGGCAGCAGGTACAAGGGAGGCGGCGGAAGCGGCGAGGAAGCTTCTACGTGTGACTGAGGTTTTCATGATGACACTCCCTGGAAGGCGGCCGCTCTCTTTCTAGATTCGGCAGGACCACGGTGTCAAGAGAACGTTTTCCCAAGCAACCGCGAAATTCATTTTGCGGTTGCCGCCTGGAGTAATATGCAACAGTAAACGGCGAACCTCCGATTGTGTGGAAACACAAAAATCATCGAATCGCAGCTCCGTGGGCGCGGAGCGCAATGTGTTTATGTCTGGGCCTGTCTCTGCTGTGTTTAGTGGCGCCTGCCCAGGATGGGCGGGATGCGCTGGGCTCCGCAACCGCCGCCCTGCAGAGCGGTGAATTTGACAGGGCTCTAGCTGTTCTTGGTCCTGCGATCCGGCAATCCCCAGGCAATCCACAGCTCTGGATGTTGCAGGGCCTGGCTGAATCCGGAAAGGGCGACCGAAAATCGGCACTGACGTCGTACCAAAAAGCGCTCAATATCTCCCCCGATTATCTCCCCGCACTAGAAGGAGTTGCCCAGTTGCAATACGAGGCAGGAGATCCTGCTGCGGTGCCTCTGCTCGATCACATTCTTCGCCTGCGACCCAGCGACGTGACGACCCACGCCATGCTGGCGGTCCTGGATTACAAGCAAGGGGACTGTACCGGAGCGGTCCGGCATTTCTCCCAAAGCGAGCCGGCGCTCGCCTCGCAACCCGGCGCTCTGCAGGAATACGGCTTTTGTCTGCTGAAGTTGAAACAAACAGATCACGCGCTGCAAGTGTTTCAGGGGCTCCTGAACGCACATCCGGAAGACGCTCGTGCGCGGCGGACATTGGCGGCGGTCCAGCTCAATGCAAATCAGCCGCGGGAGGCACTGGCAACGTTGCAGCCTCTGCTGCTGTCTACCCCGGACGTCGATACGATGCGGCTGGCGTCTGCGGCCTACGAAGCCAGCCACGACACGCCCGACGCGGTGAAGATCCTGCGCCAGGCGATTGTGCAGGACCCCAAGAACACCATGCTCTACGTGGATTTTGCCGACCTCGCGATGGAGCATCAATCCTTCCAGGCAGGAATTGAAATGATGGACTCCGGACTTCGCCAGCAGCCGTCTGCGGCGCAGCTGTATCTGGCGCGGGGCGTTCTCTACGTGCAGATGGCGCAATATGACAAAGCCGAGGCTGATTTCGACAAGGCCGAACAGATCGATCCTCATCAGGGGCTCAGCGCGGTCGCGGAGGGACTTGTCGCCCAGGAACGGGATCAGACCGATCCCGAAAAGGCTTTGGCGACTGTACGCGCCAAGCTGGCGAAAAGGCCAGGTGACGGATTCCTCTGGTACCTGCAGGCTGCGATTGTGTCTGAGAAAGCGCCCGATCCCGGCTCTGCCGAATTCACCCAGGGGCTCGCATCCGCGAAGAAAGCCGTGACGCTCGACCCCTCACTGACCGCGGCGCACAATGTGCTGGCGAAGTATTATCTGGATTCCGGACAGGATGCACTCGCAGCTAAGGAGTGCCGGACGGTTCTTCAGCAGAGCCCGGAGGACCAAACCGCGCTTTATCATCTGGTGCGGGCATTACGAAAAATGAATCAGTCGGCGGAGATCCCGGGCCTGTTGAAGAGAATGGCCCTTGCGCGGGAACAGGCTGGCCGCGCGGAAGCGGAACGCAATCGGTACAAGCTGGTGATCTCATCCAGTGGTTCGAATTGATTCCGATCTCGTCTGGGTTGCGTGGAAAACCTTTACTCCGGGTCGGCCACTGCGGATAATGGGACATCGTTTCCAGGGACCCGATGACCATTTCCCGCCGCTCTTTTGTCCTGCTGTCGCTGTGCGCAAGCGCCGAGCAGCTTTTCGCTCAGAATCAGGGAATCGCTTCGCGCGACGTCAAAGCGCAGCCGAAGCCGGCGCCGTCCGGGCGGTCCTTTTATGCGCATTTCACCGATGTCGCTGATCAGGCAGGTCTGCATGCGCCGACAGTCTATGGCGGCATCGAATCCAAGAAATACATCGTCGAAGCGAACGGCTGCGGTTGTGCATTCATCGACTACGACAACGATGGATGGATGGACATTTTCCTGCTCTCGGGGACTCGACTGGAGGGCGCCCCGCCGGGAACGACCAATCGCCTGTACAAAAACAATCGCGACGGCACATTCACGGACGTGACGGAAAAAGCGGGACTCACGGCGGCAGGCTGGGCGAACGGCGTCTGCGTTGCCGACTACAACAACGACGGCTTCGACGATATCTTCTGCACCTATTTCGGCCAGGATCGTCTTTACCGGAACAATGGAAACGGCACGTTCACCGATGTCACGCGAGAAGCGGGGCTGTTGCAGTCAGGTCCTGCGCGATGGGGCGCTGGCTGCGCCTTTGTGGACTACGACCGAGACGGCCACCTCGATCTCTTTGTTTCGAACTACATCCGGTATTCTCTCGAGCACGCACCCGTCCCTGGCGCTGATTCCACCTGCAACTGGAAGGGGATCCCGGTGAACTGCGGGCCGCGCGGACTGCCCACCGGTCGGCACCATCTCTATCACAACAACGGTGACGGCACGTTCACCGAGGTTACCGAGAAGGCCGGTATTGGCCGTGCCACCGAGAGCTATGGCATGACCGTGGTTGCGGCGGATTTCGATGAAGACGGCTGGCCCGACATCTTTGTGGCCTGCGATTCCACGCCCAGCCTGCTGTTCATGAACAATCACGATGGCACCTTCCGCGAAGAAGGCGTTATGAGGGGCGTGGCTCTCAGCGATGACGGCATGGAACAGGCCGGCATGGGAGTCGGCATTGGAGACTACAACCTTGACGGGCACCTGGATCTCTTTAAGACGCACTTCATCGGCGATACCTGTGGGCTTTATCGGAACGACGGCAAAGGGAGTTTCGACGACGTGACGCGTCCTGCAAAGATCGGCGTTGAGACAAGGTTCACCAGCTGGGGCGCGGGTATGGTGGATCTGGATAATGACGGCTATCCAGATATCCTGTTTGTGACGGGCAGCGTCTATCCGGAGGTCGAACGGAAGCTTCCGCAGTATCCGTACAAGACACCTCGCGTACTTTTCCGGAATCTCGGCGACGGCGCATTCGAAGAAATTGAGGCGGAAGCAGGTTCGGGCATCCTGACGCCGCACAGCGCCGCGGCTGTGCCTTCGGCGATTTCGACAATGATGGCGATCTCGATGTTTTGATCGTCAACATGAATGAGCCGCCCTCCCTGCTGCGTAATGACCTCAAGCCGGCACAGAACTGGATCAAAGTGAAGCTGGAAGGCGTGAAATCGAACCGGAGCGCTATTGGTGCGCGGGTGCTGGTGCATTATGGAGCTCATGTTCAGGCGCAGGCGGTGACGAGTCAGTCCAGCTATTACTCCTGCAATGATCCGCGCCTGCATTTCGGACTTGGAGCGGCGAAGGAAGCAGAGATCGAGATCTTCTGGCCCAATGGTCTTCGGGAGACGGTTCACCGGATAGCCGCCAATCAGCTGATCACCATCCGCGAGGGAAGTGGAATGGTGCCGAACAAGGGTTGGGGACGGGCGTCTCGTATATCTTTTGGGACCACAGGACAAACTGGCTCTTGACAATGGCAATCGGCAGCGCGTAAAAGGTCTCCTCAAGTAAACGGTTTCTGGGCTCCGTGCCTTTTTTCGATGGAAAAGTAATGTCGGTACCATTTCTCTTCCCAGGGGGCTCCCCATGGAATCAGCGAAGCTGTCTCGTCGCATCGCCGCGTTCTGCGCGTCGGCGGTGCTGTTCAGCGCAACGGCTTTTGCCCAGTTCACGGCCAGTATCCAGGGCGTGGTTCAGGATCCGAGCGGAGCGGGCATTCCCAAAGCCAATGTTCAATTGCTGAATGTCGCTACCGGCGTTACACGGACAACAGCTTCGGATCCGTCGGGCAATTACAGTTTCCTGAGTATCGCGCCGGGCGCTTACAAGATCACCGCTGAGGCTGCAGGTTTCGCGAAGTCAGTCGCGGAGGTCACGCTGTTGACGGAGCAGAATCTGAGTTTGCCGATATCGCTGAAGGTCGGCTCGGTGGCCGATCAGGTGCTCGTGACTTCTCAGGTACCGATTCTTGACACCGCCGACAGCCGAACGCAAATGACCCTGGAGAACCAGGCGGTGGCTCAACTTCCCATTGTCGGACGCAATCTGGTAACGCTGGTGACCATGGCGCCGGGAGTGTCCGGGCTGGGAACGAGCACGTCCGGCAGCCCGGCTTCCGGCGTCGACAACTACTCGACCGAAGAGCAGGTGGATGCCAGCGCAAATGGTCAGGGTCAGAACAATAACCAGTACGTAATCGACGGGCTGGACGTTACGAGCGGCATCCGTCAGGGCGTACTGAACCTGACACCGCAACCTGCCTCGATTCAGGAGACGAGCGTACAGGTAAATACCTTTTCAGTGGAACACAGCCGAGCCGCCGGACTGCAGACCATCTTCACCACGCGTGCGGGCACAGACGAGTTTCATGGTTCGGCCGCCGACTGGTTCAACTACCAGGGAATGTTTGCTAACCAGCATTTCGTAAGTTCCGCGACCAGTCACTATCAGCCGTTCCACTCGAACAATATGGACTTTGCGATCGGCGGCCCGATCGTCCGTCACCACAACAGCTTCTTCTATTTTGCGCTGGAACCTCTGCGCAGTTCAGCGAGCGCCGGCGGATCGGTCACCTTTGCTGATCCCCAGTTCATCTCCTGGGCACAGGCGAACTACCCGAGCACGGTCGGCACGCATATTCTGGCGACCTATCTGCCGTCAGGCGTTGGCGCGGTTTCGGTCCAGCAGACGGCTGCGGACGTGTTCGGCTCCGCCTGCGGAGGCAACGGCGTTCCATGCTCCTTGCCGATGATCGATCAGGGCTCGTTCGGAGCAACCCAGGTCCGCAACGGCACGCAGTACTTTGCTCGTATCGACCAGGGATTCAAGAAAGAGCGAATCTACGTCAGCCTGTTTCGGACCCTGCTGGAGACCGGTGCGGCGTCGCCCATGCCGCAGTTCTCGGCTCTCAACCATACCTGGCAGATTGCGGGTCAGGTCGGGTGGACACACACATTTTCAGCAAACACTCTGAACGAAGCGACTGCCGGGCAAAGCCGGGTGGAAGGTGTGCTGGGCAGCGGCGCCAAAGACTATACGGTGCCCTCAATCTCCGTGAACGGCGTTAATGCCGACGGGGGGCAAGCCTATGGTGTTGGCTTCGCACAGGGCGACTTCATCCAGCACAACTATCACTGGCGCGACGTACTGACCCACGTACGTGGCACCCATGCTCTGAAGTTCGGCTATGAGGGATGGTACGGCGACGATGTCGAGCCGTTTCAGGGTCCGTGGTCACAGCCGAAGTTCGTTTTCAACGATCTCCTGAAACTGGCTCAGGATGCGCCGCAAAACGAGAACGGCATTATGTATAACCCGTCCACGGGCCAGGAGCAGTTATGGAATTGGGATGCCGCATCCCGTACATTCGGCGCCTTTGTGGAGGACACCTGGAAAGCGAGACATAACCTGACGCTCACCGTGGGCTTGCGCTATGACGACGGCGGCAATCCATGGTCGAAGAGCGCCTCGACGGTGTTCGGCAATTTCTATCTGGGAACCGGCACTACGGAGCAACAACAGGTTGCGACTGGCTATGCAAAGGCGACCCAGAACGCGCTGTTGCATGCGGTCGATAATTTGTGGAGTCCGCGCGCCGGTGTTGCGTGGGATCCGACCGGAAACGGAGACTGGGTCGCCCGGGGCGGGTTTGGTATTTACGATAACTGGCTGACCTCGGCGAACGTGCAGGAGGAGTTCCGCGGCAGTCCGCCGGGACTGGTGGAACCGGTGTTCTTCAGCGGGACTGCGAATCCCCCCATCTTCGTCCTCGGTACCAGCAGTAAGCCGCCGTTCGGCTTCGTCTTTCCGACTTTCCCTGGTGGACTGAATTCGCAGGGCGGGGTAGTCGGGGCCAACTTTGCAATCGGCGGAATCGACCCCCTGGTCAAATCCCCGAAAGCGAACATCTGGTCGATCAGCGTAGAGCACAGGCTCAGTTCGATATTCGCCGCGACCGTCGGCTACAACGGATCGCACTCTTACGATGTTGTCGGCAACGGCAATTCGATTGGCAACGTCTCGTACGGGGTGGACATCAATGTGCTGCCTGGTGATCTGATCACAAATGAGAGCCTTGCACCGACGCGACTCAATCACAGTTTTGGGTCGATCTCCTACGCGCAAAACGACCGCTATGGCAATTACAACGGCGTCTTTTTCGATTTCAAAGGACGGTTCACGCGCGGTTTTGTCGACGCTTCCTATACCCGATCGAGTTCGAAGGATGACGGACTGGACTATCCGACACCAACAAATCCAGCTCAGTACTATGCGCCATCGATCTTCGATGTGCCCAATCGCTTCTCACTGAGTCTGAATTACGAATTGAAAGGAGTCACTGGTCACGGCAAAGCCATGGATTTTGCCACGCGTGGATGGGGCGTGAGCGGTACCTCGATTTACCAGTCCGGCTATCCTCTCACCGTAGTCAACAATAATCCCTATGAGCCCGTGTGCCAGAACACGGCGGCTAACGCGCCGCCTTGCCCTTCCCCGGCGAATCCAGCGGTCGGGTACGCAACGGGCAGCGGCGACTATAACGCCGATGGTGATAACCTCGATTACCCGGATGCAGCAAATTACAAGGAGTTATCAGACAACAAGACGTGGCTGGGTGGCGCCATTCCGAGATCGGACTTCGCCGTGCCTGCGTTCGGATCGGAGGGAAACGAGAAGCCAATGCAGTTCCGGCAGCCGAATTTCATTGAATCGAATGCCAATTTCTATAAGGACACGAAACTGGCCGAACATTTAGATTTTGAACTTCGGTTTGAGTTCTTCAATATCTTCAACCGTGCCAATTATGCCAATGTCGACGACAACCTGCCCGACGGAAGCTTCGGACAAGCCACGGGGTCGCATGAGCCGAGATTCTGGCAGCTTGGAGGGCGACTGTCATTCTGAGCGTCTGCTTCGCGGTTGGGCCGTAACTACGGTCGGCCGCGACTGGCAATCCCTTCGGCGGATATGGTTTTGTCAGGTTTCCATGCGTGCATTACGAGCACTGGCCGGGATTGCGGCTCCGCTCCTGCTGTCTTCTGTTTTGACAGCCCAGGTTAGACAGGATTCCACTGCGCCGATCGTCTCTGCCTTGCGTAACCGGCAGTACGTGCAAGCACTGGCCCTGCTGGGGCCTGCCATCCGACAGTCGCCACGCGACCCACAGTTGTGGACGATGCAAGGTGTTGCGCTCGAGGGACAGGGAGAAGCAAAAGAAGCGCTGGCTGCCTACCAGCACGCGCTTACGCTGGGACCGGATAACATCCTGGCACTCCAAAATGCGGCTCAGATTGAATACGACAGAGGCAATCCGGCGGGAATCCCCTTACTCGAACGGCTGCTTCGCCTGCGGCCAGACGATATGACAAGCCACGGCATGCTAGCTGTGCTGGAGTACCAGCAGAATGACTGTGCCGCCGCCGTTCCTCATTTTGAGAAGGCCGCCCCGTTGTTTGCATCCAAACTGCCGGCTCTCCACGCGTACGGCGTCTGTCTCGTCAGGCTGCGTCGTTTTGGATCCGCGGCCGGCATTTTTCAGCAGTGTGTAGATCTCAACAGTAGCGATGCGAGCGAACGCCAGGTGCTCGCCTCAGTGCAGATAATGGCCCACCAGCCGGAGCAGGCGTTGAGAACTCTCGAGCCGCTGCTCCGGGCCAGCTCCAACGCGGATACGCTCGAGCTGGCTTCTTCGGCCGAGGAAGACCTCCACGAGACCGACCAGGCTGTCAGCTCACTGCGCCAGGCGATCCTGCTCAATCCCCACGATGTGCATCTATACGTCGATTTCGCCGCGCTTGCGGCTACCCATCAGTCGTTTCAGGTGGGGATCGACGCAGTGAACGACGGGATTCATCTTGAGCCTATGGCGGCCCCTCTGTATTTCGCGCGCGGTATGTTGTACGTGCAGATCGCCCAGTACGACAAGGCCGAGCAGGACTTTGAAAAGGCCTATACTCTCGATCCCAGCCAGTCGCTCAGCGTCGCCGCTCAGGGGCTCGCGGCGGTCCAGCAAAATGACCTGGGGCATGCGCTGGTTGAAGTGCGGCACAATTTGGCGCGCAAACCTAATGACCCTGTCCTGCTTTACCTGCAGGCCGACATTCTCATCCAGCAGGGGCCAGCGCCGGGAAGTCCCGAATTCCAGACGGCCATCAATTCGGCGAAGAGGGCAGTTTCTCTTCGCCCGGCGCTTGGGCCTGCGCGCGAGGTTCTGGCCAAACTTTACCTGCTGGACAATCAATATGAGGCAGCCGCGGAGCAGTGCAGGCAAGCGCTCGAGATCGACCCCACGGATCAGACGGCCGTGTATCACCTGATCCAGGCGTTGCGCAAAACCGATGAAAAAGGTGAAATCCAGGGACTTTTGAAACGGCTGGCGGCGCTTCGTCAGCAGGCTGCGAAGGATGAGCGTGAGCAATACCGATACAAGCTTGTGGAGGGCAAACCGGATGACTCTCTGAAACCCTGAGTAATGGAAAACCAACAATCAGGAACAGGATCTGTTGGAGCATCACCTTGATTCATAGCCAGTTGCCATCACAGGCTTGCAATGAAGTCAGTAACTGCGACCGTGTAACAGCCGTCGTGCGCCGCAAGTAACTGTAACGGTTGGGGGAACAATGCCGAACGTGAAGCGCCGTACTCCGCGCAGAAAAGTGACAATGGACATGCGCACGGTTGCGGAGCGAGCTAAGGTATCCATTGCCACGGTCTCCCGCACGATTAATCGTGTCCCGTCGGTCAATCCGAAAATGGCAAAGCGAGTGTGGGATGCTATCCAGGACCTTGGGTATTTTCCGAACACCCAGGCGCGAGCTCTTGGTTCCGGACGAAGCGGCATTCTCGGACTGGTCGTTTCCGATATCACCAATCCATTCTTCCCCGAACTCATCCAGGGTTTCGAAGACGTTGCTGTCAAGGGCGGATACGAGATTCTGGTGAGTTCAACAAACTACGATCCTGCACGAATGGAAATGTGTATTCGGCGCATGCTCGAGCGTAAAGCCGAAGGGGTAGCCGTGATGACCTTCGGAATCGATCAGCCCTCGATCGATCAGCTGGTTCAGAGAAACGTGCCACTGGTGTTTGTGGACACGGGCCCGGATCGGCCGGGTATTAGTGTGCTCAAGGTCGATTACCACCGTGGCATCCGTCAGGGTGTTCAACATCTGGCTGCGCTGGGCCACCGCGATATCGCATTTATCTCAGGGCCGCCTGACCAACGCTCGGCTCGGGCACGCATCGATGCATTTTCGACCTCACTGGGAGAATGCGGCATCGCGCTAAGGAAGGAATGGCTCATCGAGGGGGATCACACCCTGGAGGGCGGCGCTCGTGGCATGGACAGGATTTTGAACGCTGGCATCCGGCCCTCTGCCATTATGTGCTCCAACGATATGACCGCGGTCGGGGTGCTCCACACTGCTTACAAATCCAACCTGCGAATCCCTGAAGATCTCTCCGTCATCGGATTCGACGACATACAGATGGCGCGTGCGGTGATTCCACCTCTGACCTCTGTGCAGATGTCGCGCATCGATCTGGCAACTGCTGCTGTAAATGCGTTACGCGCGCACACAGAAGGCAAGTCTCCACGTCGTGAATACATTATCGATACCCAGCTTGTAGTCCGCCAATCCACCGGTTTCCCACCTGGGACGATGCGCCACCTGGACAAGTTGCCGGGCCGGCGGTTACAACCTGAGAAGCTTGTCGATAAGTGATCAGTTTGCGGCACCAGAGTTCCAATGTCGCAACAATGCGGCGCGCCGGGAAAGAGAAGGGGCTGCTGAAGCACTACACCTTGATGCTCAGGGAACCGATCCCTCGCGATTCGAAGGACCGGCTGTCGGATTCGCGTGGCTCCTGTTGAGGCCGTTGAGAAAACTGCCGCGGCCCTTGTCGAATCCGACGACTTCTTTGATTCCGCACGAAAGAAGTTCACGAGGCGCTGCCGAGCCGCTGTTTCGCTTCCAGCGGCAGGCCCTTGAGGGGTGTCGGACGCGGTCCGACTATTGGCGTGGCGGAGGGTCTCTCTCATGCGGAGGCATCCGGCCTACGCTTTGCCGCCAAATTGGATGAAGTTCCGGCGTTGCGTAACGGGAAATTGCCACTAAAGACGCATTGGGGGACACACCCTGCCGCGGGTAACATTCATCAGAGCGTAGCTCCGCGTGACCCCAGGAACCTTCCAAGATCGTATTCTCTGCGGATACGTTGCACTCGTGTGAGAAGAGACCCGTGCCGATTCGTGTCAAGGCTCTCGTGTTTGTCGTCGTGGCCGGGGCGGTCGCAGGTGTGTCCGTCGTACGCGGACACCCTGCACAGCAATGGATTCATTTCCTTGTCTATCTGATCGTTATCCTCCTCAGCTCCGGCATGAAAGTGGCAATGCCAGCGAGCGAAGGGACGATGTCAGTCAATTTTCCATTTATCTTCCTGGGAATCCTGCAGTTATCTCCGCAGCAGGCGGTATGCCTAGCCGTCAGCAGCGTGATCGCGCAGTGCAGTTTTCGGGTGGTGAAACCGCTCACCATCGTTCAGATCCTGTTCAACGTTGCGAACGTAACCACGGCAACCGTGCTAGCCTGGTGGACGTTTGCCAGCGTGGTGAGGGTCCATGCGGAAAGCGCGCCGGTGCTGGCGCTGGCTGCGGCGGTCTATTTCCTGGCGAATACGGCACCGCTGGCGCTGATCCTGGGATGGGTTTCGGACACCTCTCCGCTCCGGCTTTGGAGACGCGAGTTCCTGTGGTACCTGCCGTTCTACCTGGTTGGAGCCATGCTGGCGGTGCTAGCCGATGTCATCGGCACCCATTTCGGCTGGCTGACGTCCCTGCTGCTGATCCCCATGGTGTACACGGTTTACCGCGCCTACTGTGCGCAGATGGCGATGGTACAGGATCGTGAACAGCACATCCGGGAAGTCGAGGCTCTCCATATGCGGACCATCGAGGGTCTTTCGATGGCAATTGAAGCGAAAGACGAGGGAACGCACGATCACCTGATGCGGGTCCGTGTCTATGTGGAGCAACTGGAAGCATGATGAATCTCGAGCCGTCTCTAATGCAGGCGCTGCATACGGCGGCATTTCTCCCGATATCGGGAAACTGGCGGTTCCCGAACACATCATCAATAAGCCGGGCAAGCTCACCCCGGAAGAATTCGAGAGGATGAAGATCCATCCCGAGGTGGGCGCTGACATTCTGCAGCGCGTGAAGTTCCCTTATCCGGTAGTTCCGATTGTCCGGTCGCACCACGAGGCATGGGACGGGAGCGGATATCCGGACGGGCTGAAGGGGGAAGACATCCCGATTGGAGCGCGCATCCTGACGGTGGTCGACTGCTTCGATGCGCTCGCGTCGGAGCGCCCCTACCGAAGAGCGCTCCCGATCGAGGAAGCAATAGCCATCGTGAAAAGCAAGGCGGGAACTCAATTTGATCCAGCGATCGTGAACCTGCTGGAGAAGCACTACCCGGAACTGGAGAGGCAGGCCCGCCAGCAAAGCAGCGAAATGGAGCCACTCAGAACAGATATCTTCGTTGAGCGCGGTGCGGCGCCGGCGGCGGGTTTTGAGACGGGACCCGGCGGCACCGCGATCGGGACTGAAGATGCCTCTTTAGTCGCCCCGCAGGATGCGCTTGCAGCGGTTACCGCGGCGGTCCGCGACCTGAATGCTCGGTTCGAAGACAGTCGTACGATCGCACAGTTTCACACTCCGGGCGATGTTTGCGCCACCCTGTCCGCATGCCTTCGACCGCTGATCGCGTTTGATTGTTTTGCGGTGTTCCGTAAGTGCGAGAACACCGTCCTTCCTGTCTATCGGGATGGATCCTGCGCCGGAGCGTTTTCCCATGATCCGGTCGCAGTAGGGGTGGGACTCTCCGGATGGGTGGTGGAGAATGGACGGCCGATCGTGAACGGCAATCCGACCGTGGAGACCACGCTTCTGGCGGGAGGAGGACCGTTCACAGCGAATAGCTCCGCACTCTCGATGCCGCTTTCTGATTCGAGTGGCTCTGTTTACGGTGCTCTCACGCTCTATTCGTGTATGCCGGGCGCCTTTTCGCGAGAGCACCTGGAGGTGCTGCAGGGGATTCAACTCAGGTTTACACTCGCACTCGACAGATCGATCTCGGGCTCCCCGGCGCCGACGCAGCCTGCCAGCACCCCTGTTCTGGCCGAGTTATCCGCGTCATGAGGGCGGTGATCAACGGGTTCCGCTGGCTGGGCCGAACCGTCGCCATTGTTCTCCTGGTGATCGTCGGATCGACGATTCTTGTGCGGTTTGCCCCAGGTTATCTCAGCGACGCGCGAGAAATGGACAGTCGCTATGCGGCCGAAGCACGCTCTGAACTCACTGCCGAAGCGCGTCGTAGCCGCTCGATTCCAGAAATGCTGGGTAAGGAGTTTGGGGGGTGGGTTCGGGGAAACCTCGGAACTTCGCGTCAATTTGAGGTACCGGTTTCGGAACTGATTGTGCCCCGGCTGGCAGTCAGCGGAAGCCTTCTGTTACGAGGAACAGGCCTGGCCTGGATGGTAGCTTTGTGTGCTGCTTTGCTTTCCAGCCTCGGACGGAATCCTTCTGTCCTTTGGCATACTCCCGCGACGGTGCTTCTGGCCATCCCGACCGCTGCCCTGGCGACCTTCTGTCTGATCGCGAACAGTGGGGGGCCGGTGCTTGTGATGGCTTTGGTGCTGGCTGCGCGAGACTTCAAGTTTCTCAATCGCGCTCTGCGCACTGCATGGCTTGAGCCCAACATTCTGCAGGCGCGAGCCCAGGGCGTCCGCACGACGCGCGTGCTGGTGGCGTACATCGTGCCTTCTCTGGCTCCTCAGCTGGGCGCTTTGGCTTCTCTCTCTTTCGTGACAGCGCTGAGCGCGCTGGTTCCGGTAGAAGTGATCTTCAACGTTCCGGGGTTGGGTGAACTGGCCTGGAACGCCGCTCTCAATCGCGATCTGCCGGTACTGCTGGCGGTGATGATCCTGATGGCTGTGGCGGTGACGTGCAGCGGAATGGCCTCGCCCCACACGGCGGACTGGGAGAGCGCATGAAGCTGCGCCGTTCGGTCCTGTGGGCGCTGGCGGGCGTGACAGTCGCAGCCTCGACGATAGTGTCTATGCCGGGCGCGAGTTACGCCCGTCAGGATCGCGATGCCATATTGGTGTCCGCATCCGCGAACCACCTTGCGGGCACGGATGCGCTTGGCCGTGACCGGCTCGTGCGGGTCGCCGCCGCCTTTTTGCTCAGTCTTGCCGGTGCGGTCGCGGCTTCAGCACTTACCACGGCCGCGGCAGCAGGGGTGGGAACACTGGCGGCATTTGGGCGCGCTTCCGTTGGATGGACCGCAATGCTCGTCTGCGATGTTTTCCTTGCGCTGCCGTGGATGTTCCTTTTGATGATGGTGCGGTCGGCGCTGCCGCTGACCACGTCGCCGGCGCGCTCGGCGACGACCACCTTTCTGGTGCTGGCGGCCTTGGGATGGCCTGCCAGTGCGCGGGCTGTCTATCGCGGAGTACTGCAACTCCGGACATCGGACTGGATGCTGTATGCGCGCGCCGGGGGTCTGAGGAGCGCCGGCGTCATTCGCCACGTCATCCCGAACCTGCTTCCTCTTCTGGTTCCGCAGTTTCTCATCAGCATTCCCGCATTTGTGATGGCGGAGGCCAATCTTGGGGCTCTTGGCCTGGGCGTCGGCGAACCGCTGCCGTCATGGGGCGGAATGCTGTTCGAACTGAATAACTCGTCAATGCTCGCGCAGACGCGGTGGGTCTATCTTCCGGTGCTTCTGCTGGTGTTGATACTGCTTCTACTGGAAGCGGTGGCGGTGGAGGGCTGACGGCATATGAATCTCTCTCGCCGCATTCTGATTTCTTTGGCCGCGCTGTCGCAAATCGCGGCGTGTGCGATTAGCGACGCCCAGGTCGCACCGCGCTTGCCTGGGCAACTGGTGTGGACCATTGGCTATGACCCGAAGACGTTCGATCCAGCCAAGGTAGACGATGAGGAATCGGAAACGGTCCGGTACCTGACGGCCGGTGTTCTGCTGCGGTTCAATCGCCTGACACAGAAGGTGGAACCGGAGCTCGCGCAAAGCTGGAACCTCTCGTCGGATGGAAGAACTCTGACTTTTAATCTTCGTCCCGCTCTTGAGTTCTCCGACGGCAGCAGCCTGACTGCACAGGACGTAGTCTGGTCGCTGCGCCGCATCCTGTTGCCGGCCACCGCGGCGCCGGTCGCCGAGGAGTTCGTTTCTCCTGCGGCGGTCACAGTGGAAGCGACCAACAACAGAACGGTCATCGTCCATTTGCCGAAACGCGTGATTGCTGTCGGCAAGGTCTTTGACGAGATCGCTATCGAGCCCGCGAATCACCCCTCCGAGGCGAGGGTCACTTCCGGACCGTTCGTTATAGCAGACTATCGCCGCTCGCAATATGTTCTCCTGCGGCGAAATCCTCACTATGCGCTGCGAGATGCCTCAGGGAACGCTCTGCCTTACGCCACGGGCATCCGCCTGGACATTGTGGATAACATGGAGCAGCAGATCCTGTTTCTGCTTCGCGGTGACTACGATCTGATCGACAGCCTTCCACCGGACTATTTCGAACTTCTGCGAAAAAGATCGGCGGGGATGGTGCGCGACCTGGGACCAACGTTGAATACTGAGCAGATGTGGTTCAACCAGAGTCCTGCCGCTCCATTGCCTGAGTGGGAGAAGGCGTGGTTTCGTAATCGCGCCTTTCGCATCGCGGTTTCGCAGGCGATACATCGTTCTGACCTGGCGCGCATCGCTTACCTTGGCCACGCCACGCCAGCCTGGTCATTCATCTCTCCGGCTAATGCCCAGTGGTACGATCGCTCCCTTTTCGCTCCGCACACCGACGTCGCGGCCGCGAAAGGTGGATTGGCAGCGGCAGGTTTCCAGTTGCACGGCTCCGTCCTTGTGGATGATCAGGGGCATGCTGTGAAGTTCTCGATCCTGACTAATTCGGGCAACGCGGCTCGCGAAAAGATGGCGACTCTCATCCAGCAGGACCTTGGAGCGCTGGGTATGCAGATCACTGTCGTCACCCTGGATTTTCCCGCCCTGATTGAGCGACTCATGCACACGCAGGATTACGAGGCATGTTTATTGGGGATCGAGAATGTCGATCCGGAACCAAACGCGATGATGAACATCTGGATGAGTTCCTCGCCCAATCATCAATGGGAGCCTTCGGAGAAAACGCCGGCCACGCCATGGGAGGCCGAGATCGACCGGCTCATGATGGAGCAGGCAGCAACTGCTGATGAAGCGGAGCGCCGCAAGGCTATCGATCGTGTTCAGCAAATTGTTGCCGACGAGCAGCCTTTCATCTACCTCGTCTATCCCAATGCGCTAATCGCTGTATCGCCAAAACTGCAGGGTGTGAAGCCGGTGGTATTGGAACCGAGGCTGACCTGGAATGTCGAAGGGCTTCGATATCAGGGGGCGCGATGAGCGAGGAAACCCTGCTGCGGGTCGCTCTATCCGCAGGCTATTCCGGGAAGGCGACTCTGTCCGAAATTCGCTTCGAGCTGCAGGAGGGGAAATTCTCGGTTTGGTGGGCTCCAGCGGTGCGGGAAAGAGCACGCTGGTCCTTGCTTTGCTGGGATTGCTGCCCTGGCGTGGCGGGCGCGTCCGCGGCGATGTTCTGTTGCGCGGCCGGAACCTGCTGGCGCTCAATGAGAGACAGCTGCGCGGGCTTCGAGGCCAGGAGATCGCGCTCATTCCACAAAGCCCAATGACTGCGCTAAACGGCGCCATCAGCCTCCAGAGACATTTCCAAGAGGCCTGGAAAGCGCACGAGAGCCGCGGGCACGCTGCCCTGAGCGAGCGCACTGCCGATTTGATGGCCGAGGTGCAGTTACCCTGCGATGCGGAATTTCTGAGCCGCCGACCGCGAGAGATCAGTGTGGGTCAGGCCCAGCGCGTCCTTATCGCGCTCGCGCTGCTGCACCGCCCCTCCCTCATCGTGGCCGATGAACCGACAAGCGCGCTGGATCCGGTGACACAGTCGCAGGTTGTCGATCTGCTCAGGAGGCTGAATCGCAGGCACGGCATGACGCTGCTGTATATTTCGCACGATCTGATGTCCGTGATCCAGCTCTGCGACCGGGTAGCGGTCCTGCATGAAGGGTCGATCGTCGACGACCTCCCAGTTGGACGACTGAGCGAAGTCCGGCACGCAGCCTCCGTGTCTCTGTTGCGCGCGCTGCCTGTCCCGGCAGAGATGTTGCTGCGCTTTCGTGAGAGCGCGTTGGGCGACGAATTACCACAGACACTTGATTACCTGCGCAGATAACTGAAGCCCGCCCCCTTTACCCCGATCCTGCCATTGGTGAGATTCAGCAGACGAGCTACTTTACGAGTGTGCAAGACGTGCATCGTTTGTAAGCGTTTTGAGAAACGAAATGCACGAGGCACAGACCTCAGAAGGCAAGTTACCTCGGTAATTGCTGGAGATTGTAAGTATGTCTCGTTCCTTTGTTCGTCTGCCTATCGTTCTCGGTTCTCTCATAGCCTTGTCGACGACAGCGTTCGCAGCAGGATCCTCGGCGACCAATAGTAAGATTGCGCCGGATCTGGCAGCTTCGTCGTCCTCGACGGCTCAGCCGGTGATCATTCAGTACTACAAGGCGCCCTCTCCACTGGAAACAGGATTGCTCGGTCTGGTGGGCGGGCTGCTGAAGGATGTTCTCGGGTCAATCAATGCCGTCGTTGCCAATGTTGCCCCTGTGCGGCTCAACCTGATTGCAGCGGATCCGAACGTGAAATATATTTCGCCGGATCGGCCTCTCGCCGCGCGCCAGGCGGGCAACATAACAGCAGCGGAGTTCACCAGTGAGCCCATTAACGCGCCTGCAGTGTGGCAAGAGGGTTATAAGGGCACGAATATTGGGGTCGCGGTGATCGACAGCGGCATCACGCCGGTTTCGGACCTTGGTCTCAACCCGGGTCTTCCCTCTCTGAGTTCGGTCACGAATCTGCTTCAATCGCTGGCTGAAGTGGCGCCTGGAGCAACGGGACGCATTGTCTACAGTCAGAATTTTGTGCCAAACGAGCACGACGCGCTTGACCACTACGGCCATGGAACTCACGTCGCGGGCCTGATTGCGGGCAACGGCACGGCGTCCAGTGGGCGTCAGTACTTCCGGACATTCATGGGCTCGGCGCCGAACGCCAACCTGATTAACCTGCGGGTTTTGGACGAGAATGGCGCGGGTAGCGACTCCGCCGTAATCGCGGCCATCGAGCAGGCGATTGTGTTGAAAAACAAGTACAACATTCGCATAATCAACCTGTCGCTCGGGCGCCCTATCTACGAGAGCTACGCGCTCGATCCACTTTGCCAGGCAGCAGAGCAGGCGTGGAAGGCCGGAATCGTGGTGGTTGTTGCGGCGGGCAATGATGGTCGTGATCTGAATCTGAATCCAGAGGGCTACGGGACGATCGACGCGCCCGGCAACGATCCGTACGTTTTGACGGTCGGGGCCATGAACACAATGGAGACCGCCTCCATTAATGACGACGTCATCGCGAGCTATAGCTCCAAGGGGCCGTCCTTTATCGATCATGTAGTGAAGCCGGACGTCGTCGCCCCGGGAAATCTGGTCACCAGCCTGCAGTATGGGCAGGACTCCCTCGCGATAAACAATCCCTCTTTTTACACTCTGTACTCCTTCTACCGCACCAGTGGCTCAGAAACGCCGTCGCAGGATTACTTCCCTCTGAGCGGCACGAGTATGGCCACCGGCGTTACCAGTGGCGCCATCGCCGATCTGCTGCAGGCCGCGCCGCGGCTAACTCCGGATCAGGTCAAGGCTCTGGTGATGGTCAGCGCGGATCGCAGTTATTTCCCCGTCTCCAGCAGCGTCACGGACGAGGGTACGGTGTACAAGGCCAACTATGATGTCTTCACGATTGGCGCGGGCTATCTCGATATTGCCGCAACCGTGAGCACAGCTATGGGCCACGGTCAAGCAGTGCCTGCGGGCACCGCCATGTCTCCGATTGCTGTCTATGACGACGCGACCGGGAATACAACTACGGCCATCGATCCCAGCGCGCTCTGGACATCAACAGGTCTCTGGTCTGCCGCCGGAGTCTATGGCAACCGAGCATTCGTGAGCTCCGGCAATAACAGCAACGCTGTATGGGGTTCGACCGCCCTCTGGGGCAAGAGTGACCCTGACGGCTACACCGCCTTATGGGGTAAAACGGCTCTTTGGGGCAAAGACACACCTCAGGCAGAGACTGCGCTCTGGGGCAAAGATACCCCGGACGCCCAAACCGCTCTTTGGGGAAAATCCGACCCGGGAGACATGGACATAACAGTCCAGCACTAAGCCTTAGGAAAATCGCCAGATCGAACAAACGCTGTGTCGGTCGAGCGTTGTCAGGATGGGCGTCAGCGGATCTCACGGGACCCGGTCAGGGGCCTGATCGGCCCACGGATTCGCTGATCTTGTTGAAGACCCCTGCCCGCGGTGGATCTCCTGGGCAATACGCATGCTACCTCGGCTGCCCTGTTGGGATGCGAGATACTGTTACGGCTGTCTGAATCGAGAAACGGCCGAGCAGGGCTGAATCTGACCTGGCCTGCCAGCTACACCTCATCGATCGTGCGCATCATTCGTTGTCTGGAAGGCGAGTCAAAGCTGCGATTCGCCTCCGCTTGACACGATTGCAACTCCATCGATAAACTTGCCCGGTTTTCGCAGCACGAAATATCTATTCGTCTGTGCGCTGGCGGCTTGCATGATCGCTCACCCACCTCCATGGGATTTATCGTTATGGCTCGTAATTGCTGGTCTGTCGCTGTCCCATTTTCGGGCACCGTTCGCTTTGTTCTGTGCCCATCCGCGTGTTGCGGCAGCGCCGGAGAAATCAGACAGGCAACTCGTGCCGACCTCAAGATTCGCGATCATGTCTCGGATGCATGCGCGTCTGAATTTCTTCTTTCAAGTCTGGTAACAAATTCTCTGCGATCGGCCAGATCCTGATGCCGGGATTGACCTCGATGAATGAAAGGAACCACACCATGTTCAAGGTACGCTGCGTCCTGCTGCTTTCCTGCTTGTCCCTCGCGTTGCCGATGGCGTTTGCGGCGCCAGTGCCGCCTGGTGAGCTCGCGAGTGCTCTGAGCTGGCGCAGCGTGGGCCCCTATACCGGCGGACGAGTCACTACGGTAGCCGGCATTCCCGCCGAGCCCAATGTGTTCTATATGGGTACGGCGGGCGGCGGTGTCTGGGAGAGCGATGACTACGGGGAGAACTGGAAGAACATTTCCGACAAGAACTTCAAGAGCAACAATATCGGCGCCATGGCGATAGCGCCCTCTAATTCAAAGATTATCTATGTGGGCACAGGCGACTCTGCTCCCCGCAACACGGTCCTGACAGGGGAGGGGATGTATAAGTCGACCGACGGCGGAAAGAACTGGACATTCATAGGGCTGGGGGAGACCCACATCATCAGCAGGATCCTGGTGGATCCTCAGAATCCCGATGTGGTGTACGTAGCGGCACTGGGACACTTGTTCGGCGCCAATCCCGATCGCGGGGTATTCAAAAGTACCGACGGAGGCCGCACCTGGCAGAAGATCCTGTATGTCGATGACGAGACCGGCGCGATCAGCCTGGCGATAGATCCGTCGAGGCCGCGTGTGGTGTACGCCTCAATGTGGCAGATGTCGCGGACGCACTGGACCTTTTCGAGCGGTGGGCCGGGTAGCGGCATCTACAAGAGCACCGACGGCGGAGCAAACTGGACCAACATCTCGCACCGCCCGGGACTGCCGACCGGCATCTTTGGCAGGACAGGCATCGCGGTGGCACCAAGCAATCCGGATGTTGTGTACGCGCTGATCCAGGCGGATTACAAAGGTCAGGCGGGCGGCCTGTTTCGCTCCGACGATGCCGGCGAGAACTGGAAGCTGATCAACAACAGCATGGACATCACGCAGCGCGCGTTCTATTACACAGAAGTGTATGTGGACCCGAAGGAGCCCGATACAATTTATCTGCCCAATGTCGGATTGTATGTGTCCCACAACAAGGGCGAGAAGCTAACCCCGCTGCATCCGCCGCATGGCGACAACCATGTGTTATGGATTAATCCGAATACTCCAAATCTTTTCATTGAAGGCAACGATGGCGGGGCGGCGGTTACGTTGAATGGCGGTGAGTCCTGGAGCTCCGAAGACAACCAGCCGACCGGGCAGTTTTATCACGCTAATCTCGACGATCAATTTCCGTTCCATATTTACGGCGCGCAGCAGGATCGAAGCTCGGTCGAGGGGCCGAGCGCGGTAGCTGCCGGGGTTATTCCGCCGGTTTGGCAAAATATACAAGGTGGAGAGATGAGCTGGGTGGTACCGACACCAGGCGAGCCCTGGGTGACGTACGGCAGTGGGTATTACAGCATGGAGTGGAAAGAGAACCGCAGGACTGGGTTGGCTACCAATGTGAGTCCGTGGCCAGAATATAAGTTTGGTCTGGCGGGGACTGAAATAAAGTATCGCTACGGCTGGAATCATCATCCCGTCACCTTCGCCCCCGGTAACCCTAAAGAGCTGTTGATGGGTGCGAACGTGCTGTTCGAGACCTTTGATGAAGGCAATCACTGGAAAGTGATCAGTCCGGACCTGACGCGCAACGACAAGAGCAAGCAGGTGCGGCCGGGCGGCCCCATCAGCGCGGATGTGACCGGCGAGGAGATGTTCGACACTCTGTCCTCGATTGCCGTTTCACCGCACACAAATAATGTGATCTGGACCGGGTCGGATGACGGATTGGTGTATGTAACCATCGATGCGGGCGGACACTGGAGCCCGGTGCGACCGGCGCAGCTGCCGGCCTGGTCCACGATCACTTGCATCGAGCCCTCGCCCACTGACGCCGGCACGGCCTATGTGTCGGCAAGTCGGTATGACTGGGATGACTTTCGGCCATACGTATACAAGACCACTGATTTCGGCAAGCATTGGACCGAGATCACTGCCGGGCTCCCGAAAGACCAGTACGTTGAGAGCGTGCGGCAGGATCCAACCGATTCAGATCTGCTGTTCGCAGGTACCAGTGGAACGGTCTACTTCAGTCTGGATGCGGGCCAGAAGTGGCAGCCGCTGACTCTTAACCTTCCCGCAGTCCGGGTGAACGATGTGGAGATTCAGCGCGAGCAGCATGCGATCGTGCTGGCAACCTTCGGACGTGGTTTCTGGGTGCTGGACAACCTGCAGTACCTGGAACAGCTGGGAACTGCGAAGGTGGCCAGTGATGCCCCCTACCTGTTCAAACCGCAGCAGACATGGCTGGTCACGCGCCGGGCGGGCGGGTTTGGCCCGCGGGGCACGGGCGGCGAAAACCTGGCTGCAGGAGCGACGGTGTTTTTCAATCTGCCGGCTAACTATGACGGCAGCACGCCGGCAACCCTGAGCTTTACTGACGCAAACGGCAAGTTGGTCCACAGCTATACGCTGCATCTGAAGACGAAAGGGAAGCCGGAACCGGTTTCGACCAACCCCACAGTGGCACGAAAGCAACAGGAAGAGAAGCTGACGGCAGTTGAACCTGGCATGAACCACTTCCAGTGGAATTTGACATACGCGGATGCGGTGGAAGTGAAGGGAATCTTCAATTCCGGCTTTTCGGCCGCCCCGCCGACAGGTCCTGAAGTGGTGCCCGGTACGTACACCGTGACATTGACTTATGGCGGTACAACGCAGAAGCAGCCATTTGTAGTCGCGCTGGACCCGCAATTGAAGACTACCCGGGCGGAACTGCAACAGCGTTTTGATTGGCTGATGCGGATTCATGACGCGCTCGATCGGCTCGATACCAGTCTGAACGAGGCCATCGACGCCCGCGATGCGCTCCAGAAGGCCGTGGCGTCTGACAATCAGGCACAACATGTGCTGGACTGCCTGAACCATGACATCGACGATCTCGTGGATCTGCAGATCCAGTCCGGTGAGGGAGCCCTGGTGTATCCTCCGCGGCTGCGCTCCTGGTTGTCCGCGATTTCAGGCCAGATCAGTATGGCCCTGGTGCCACCGACGCCCGCCATGGTGGATGTGGCGGATGGATACATCCACGAGGCGGATGCGGGTGTCTCACGCCTGCAATCCGACGTGGCCGCCGCCAATAAGGCGCTCAACCACTGAGGCGTAGTCACTTGATCAGAATTACAAGGGGGGCGACGCGAGGCGCCCCCAAGAAGTAGTGGCTACGGGTCTGTACTGAGAAGTCGCCGTGTCGTCGGTGGTTGTGAGCGCAACTATCGGAAGCCGGACACTACGAACGTAAGCTACCAGGCGATCTGATCGGGGAAGTACTCGGAAACCAAATCTTCGTAATACGGTCGCAGTTCTTTCACGTTTGGTTTGGCCGACCCTTTCGAGTACAGGTCGTAGGGATTGAACTTTCGAACCCACTCGAACATCGCCACGTCGTGATCGGACATCAGGTGCTGGTACGCCCCGTGCCGATGTGCCGGATAAAACGAATGGTAGCGGAGCATGTACTGCGCAGGTTCGGGAAGATAATCTCGTGTGATGCGATAGATGTACTCGTCGTGTCCCCACGACATGTGAACCTGCTCGAGTCCACAGTGAGACTCGTAAATGCCGTTCTCGGTTTGATATTCCGGCACTTTCGCGTCGGGATTGAGCCCAAAATATTCAGGGAAGACGATTGTGTCGGACCAGGCGCATCCCACGGGGAAGGTGTCGCCCACCACGGCCCACTGCGGTTCGCCGTACAAACAGAGCACTTTGCCCAGATCGTGGATAAACCCCGCGAGAACCATCCAGCGCGGGTGGCCATCCGCGCGAATCGCCTCCGAAGTCTGTAACAGGTGCTCGGTCTGAGACAGATCGGTATCCGGATCGCTGTCGTCCACCAGCGTATTCAGGTAATCGGCAGCTTCCCAGATGCCGCGCTTGCCTCGGGAGAGCGAGCCGTATTCGCGTTCTTTCCCGAGCACAAACTCCAGACTCTGGCCGGCGTGGTTCAGGCGATAGAACTCCGCGATTGAAGTATTCGCTTCATACTTGCGGAAGTCGGTTTGTTCTTTGCCTTCGCGATAGCGTCCGGCGACGAAGTCGTCCCATTCATCGACGTGCTTCAGAGGTTTCTGAGGGGAGAGCGGTGTGGTGGCCATGGGATCTCCTGTATCCATTGTACGTTACCGGTAAAGTTAGAGATTGTCTCTGCAAGTGAAAATGGCTTGCCCTGCAATGAATTTTCTGTCGCGCTCAGATCGGAGGCCAATTCAGGGAGCGCAGCAGGTCTTCCGAGGGCTCCATCTCCCCGATGGACGGATACAGCAACATTGCTTTGCGAGCCATGGAGATGGACCTGGAGACGGCGGCCTCAATCGTCGCTCGCTCGTATTCCTTCACAGCGAGCACCAGTCCGCGGACTACTGGCGGCAGCGGACCGCACGGCTCGGGCTGAATGCGGTCGCTGGCAATCCGGCATGGGACCTCGACAACATCATTCGCGTCGATACCGTCGATGCCCCCCTGATTGCGCACGTTCACAATGACCCGCCGATTTTGCTGACCGCGCAGCGCGCGCATGACAGCGAGCGCGATCCTGTGATAGCCATTGGCTGCCCGGAAGGGATCCTGTTCGGGGAATGCCTGCGGCGTCGCGCTCTCCCGCCCAGTGGACTCCAGCAGCATGTACGTCCCGGAGCGGGTGATGAGGTATTCCATGTAAGCGCACACCGCGCCGGGTCCATCGCCGGTGCTCAGCAGGCTGGCTAGGCGGCGGAACAGGGCTTCGTTCATCCGCTCGATTTCGCTGCCGCGCGTACTGTGCCGGGCACGCTGGTTAGCGAGAGCCCGGCGGCGCGAGTAATAGAAATACAAGTACTCGGTCGGAATGAGGCGCAGACTCCGGATCAGTTCATAGTCAAACAAGGGAGCCGAATAGAACTGCGCCAGCAATGAATCGTCGGCCAGGACGCGATCGGTGATATCGCTGCCGTGCAGCTCGATTTTGCGGACCCAGCCCAGATGATTTAGCCCCAGGTACTCACAGCGCACTTCGGAGGGATCGGCGGCGAGCGCGACGGCGATGCGATGCAGCAACTCCGATGGCGTGTCGCAGATTCCGACTACCCGAGCTTCGGTGTGATGCATAACCGCCTGGGTGATCAGACCGGCAGGATTGGTGAAGTTGATAAGCCAGGCGCGCGGCGCGAGCTTGTGAACGACGCGAGCTTGCTCGATGGCTACCGGCACGGTGCGGAGCGCCATGGCCATCCCCGCAGGACCCGTAGTCTCCTGGCCCGGGTAGCCATGCTCAATCGCGGCACACTCGTCGTGAACGCGGCCGGCGATTCCTCCCACGCGGATACTGCTCAGAACAAAATCGGCTCCATCGACTGCGTCTTCGATGCGGGCGCTTGCGCGGACACGCAGCGCGCCGCCTTCGCGCTCGATCACGGCGCGGCCCAGGGCGGCCATCATCTCCGCCCGCTGCGGATCGACGTCGTAAAGAATCATTTCGTCCACGGCGAGCTCGCGCGCGCATTCGTTGACTCCGAAGATCACCAGCGGGGTTCTGACACCTCCTCCGCCGATACAACCGACCTTACCCATAGGTCTCCTCATAACAGCGTGCAAAATCATGACGGCCTGGCAGACCGCTTAGCGCGCCTGCCGCCCGGGTGGAGAGGCTGCCGCATATGCAGCCGCGTCGCAGGCATTCCTCGCCGCTCTCGCGATCCAGCAGCCCGTCAATGAACCCCGCGTCGAAGGCATCGCCCGCGCCAGTCGTATCCACAGCTTCCACCTCGCTCGCTGCCACGTGCAGCGTGCCGGTGGGCCCCCGCATCACGACGCCCTGCGCGCCCATTTTGACGACTCCGCTGGGCCATCCGTGTGCTTCGGTAAAGCGGAGGTAGTCGTATGTATCGCCGCCTGCGAGGATACGTGCCTCGCGCTCGTTGGGGAGCAGATAATCGAGGCGCGCGCAGATCTTCTGATTGGCCGGATCGAGCAGCCACTCCGGCTGGTGCCCGACATCGAGTGACGCGGTACAACCCGCCTCCCGGGCCCGATCGAGCAGCATCGTTGCCAGCCCGGCCTGGACAGGAAACGCGAGATGGATATGGCGAGCCTGGCTCACGCTCCTGACCATTGTCGCGACTGCCCATGACTCCTGTAGCTGGGCATTGACGCCCACGTAGGTGAAAAACGAACGCTCCACCCGACTGGAAATGCTGACCGTGACTCCCGTTCCCCCATCCCCGCTCAGCAAACCCGCGCTTTCGACCCCGAACTGCGCGAGCCGCTCTGCAACCCAGGCCATCTGATGGCGGCCCACCACGCCCACGAGCAGGACGGAACGTCCCAGCCGGCCCAGCGCGCAGGCTGTGATTGCCGCCCCGCCGCCCAGTTCCTGGATGTACTCCTTCGTGAACACCTCTTCGCCGGGTTGCGGCCATTTGGCGAAGCCTGTGAAGACGTGATCCACATAGATTTCTCCTATTACTGCGACGTCGTAGGTTTTCATAACGTTTGAAACGGCCAGCTCCGCTCATGTCTGGCTTTGAGAAAGTAAATGCTGCTGCCGGCCAGCACCATTGCGATGCCAATGCCCAAATAGTGCCACCCGCTGCTGACAGCGATATAGATCCAACCCGCGAGGGCGATGATTGCGGGCAGAGGATACAGCGGCATGCGGTAGCTGTCGGGGCCCAAAAGGCCGCGCCGCCGCATGAGCCACACAGCCACGCATTGGGCGGCAAACTGAAACAGGGCCTGCACTACGATCAACACTTTGATCAGTTCTGCGAGCGTGAAGACAGAAGCAATCGCCGCGGCGATGCCCATGAATAACAGGGAGACAGTAGGGAACTTGCCCGTCTTGTGCAGCCGCGCGAAGGGCGAGAAGAAACTTCCTTCCACTGCGGCGGCATAAGGAATCCGCGAATATCCCAGCATGTTGGCAAAGACCGCGCCAAAACTAACCACCAGCACCAGCACCGAAACCAGCACTCCGGCCCGGTGGCCGTAAAGCAGCTCCATGAAATCCGCCACGACCGCATGCGAGTGTTGCGCGATGCGCCAGTCGAGCGAACCAATGATGGACAGGTTCATGAGCAGATAAAGACCAGCCACCAGAAAAATCGAGAAAATGACGGCGCGAGGGATGTTTCTGCGCGGTTGCTCGACTTCCCCGCCCAGAAAGCAGACATTGTTGTAGCCGCCGTAGTCATAAACAGCGATCAGGGTGGTCGCTCCGAGACCGGTCCAGAACGATCCCGACATGTGAAAAGCGCCCGGCGGGAAGTGAAAGGCAACTGCGGGATGAAAGTGCATAGCGCCGCTGATGATGATCCAGCAACAGGTGGCCATGACGATGACGGTCATGGCGATGGAGAGCTTGTCGATGGAGCGAATATTGCGATACAACAGCCAGGCGTTGATCAGGCAGACGAGAACCGCCACAAAAACCAAGGAAGGATGCGACAATCCAGGGGCAATATAGCTCGTGTACTCTGAAAATCCGACGGCGCCCGAGGCAATCGAAAAAGGGCCGGTGAGCAGCGTCTGCCATAGAAAGAGAAAACTCATCAGCTGCCCCGGACCCTTCCGGCCGTATGCTTCCAGCAGATAGTAGTAAGAGCCGCCTGAATTAGGCATGGCTGCGCCGAGTTCGGCCCAAACCAGACCATCGCAGAGACACAGTCCGGCTCCCAATACCCAGCCCAGCATGGCCTGTGGGCCGCCCATTGCCGCCAGCGCCAGAGGGATGGTGAGAAACGGTCCCACCCCTACCATGTTCAGCACATTGGCAGAAATGGCGCCCCACGGACCCAGACCACGCTCGAGGGAAGCCCGAGGCGTGGCGCTTTGTTCCTGGAGAGTCGGATCGAATCTCACGCCGTTCAAGGCAGCGAACCCAGGAAAGGCTTCTGCATTGCTCCCATTTGTGCGGACGGCGGAATTCGATTCTGGCCGGCCGCGCCCTGGTGGAAGGCAGGGTTCTGGCCAAGGCTCAGCAGGTTGGCGAACAGGCGGTAGGCTCCCGGAACCCCGAGCGGCAGCTCGCGATAGAACGCGTAGGCGGTGTACATCCACACGCCGGATCCATAGCGCGCGATGACCATCCCGCCTTCCTGCGGACTCTGGCCCGAGTCATGGGTTTCGAGGAGGGGCTCATAGTGCGAGTCCCAGCTTTGGAGGAACTTCGAGCCGCGCTCTTCGATCCATCCGTCGAAATCTTTCGGCGTAATGACATTCGGCCATCTCATGGCCGGATTTTGCTGATCGAGAATCTTCACCACCGAGTGCTCGTCTGTGACTTCCTCCGGATCGCTGGTCATGACGTAGGAATAGGGTCCGAAGTTATGGTCGAATTCCGGCGTCTGATACTGCACGACCACAGCGCCGCCATGCTTTACGTAATCGAGCAGCCGGCTGTTGTAGGTGCGCAGATCGTCGCGGACGGCATAGGCACGAACCCCCACCAGGATTTCGTTGTATTTCGAGAGATCGCCGCTGGCCAGATCGTCCTTCGTGAGGAAGTGGACATGGATCCCGAGATCCACGAGTGACTGGGGCACGTCGTCACCGCTGCCCTCGATATAGCCAATCTGCAGATCGGAAGCCACCTTGACGTTGGCGGCGGTAATCCGGTCCCCCGCATGGCTGTATTCAAAATACGGCCGCAGCCCGGGATAGCCCACCTGAACATAACCTTCGCGGTAGTCGTGGCCGGCGTAGCTGGCAATTGCTTCGACTGGATAACTCTGCTCCTGCAGGTTCGCGGGCGTCACCTGAAAAGTGACAACCTGCTCTTGCCCATCCTGCTCGAAGGCAAACGGTGCGGTGGCGGGCGAAGAAGTCCAGTCTGCCGGCAGGCTAAGCCTCACAGTGCCCTGCGCGGCGCCCTTTACATTGCTGTGGATTTTGACGCTGACTGGAAGCGAGGCGGAATGGAGCGGAATCACGGCGTTACTCTGTGCCATGGTGACCGAGATAGCCGGTCCGATTGGTAATGGATGGAAGACCGTTCCAGCCCCGGCTTCGTGCTCGACTACCTGCACGACTTCCGCCAGATGGATTTGCACGCCGTTATAGGTGGCCGTCACCTGGGCGCGAAGGGGATAGGGCGCAAGCGGCAGATTTCTGTCCTGCTGGTCACGCACATCGTAATAGGGCTGATCCAGACCGGGCCGGTCGAAATACGGCCTTGTGTACGTGGCGTCGTCGGCGAGTTGCACATGGAAGCGCGCTTCCATGACGCTGTCAGGTTGAAGAGTGCCGGAGGTGGCACCCTCCGCCGTGACCGATGAACCGTTCGCCTGCTCAAACTGCACTGCGATATTGTCCACCCGAACGGGAAGCGAGCCTGAGTCGGCCACATGGACGCGCACGGGAAAATGCTGGCCGGGGATCGCCATTTGGAAGCTGGGCTGGTCTCCGAAGAACCGCGCAAAGGGCCCTGTGGGCGGATGTTCTGGCGTCACATTGGCATCTACGGTGAGGCCAAGCGCGAGCGCCAGAGCCTGATCGAACTGCGCCTGCTTCAACTTCAGCTCGTGCAGCACGTTGTATTTCGCATCATCGCTGAGCGAACTCGCGCTCACCTGCTGGATGAGGTGGTTCGTCAGATCCAGACCCTGGGCAAGCTTCGGCGCGATCCCCGAAGGGTTGGTCGCCGAATAACTACTCGTTGCCTCGTCGACCAGGACGTTCATCTTCTTCAGCCCGGCTGTGAGAAATCCATGCTCTTGATCGCCGGCGAGATCGGCGATGCCTTCAAGGGAAACGTCGATTCCCTGAAAGAAGGAATCTTCCTGATCCGGGGAATGCAGCCGCGAACCAAAGCGGTGATAGGGCGACTGCTCCGCCCCGGCGAGAGGAATATCGCCGCCACCATTCTGCGACTTCTGGAAACCGAGGCCGGTGCGAGAGATCTGCTGTGCGCTCAGCCCGTTCATGCTGCTATAGGCACCAACGGGGATGTTGACGGTCGCGCTCACCGCTCCTGGCTCGAACTTCCCGGTAATGTAGTTCTGCACCCCCGCCGGCATCCAGTGGTGGGTCGCATAGTCATACAGGCCTTTGGGAGAGATCATGCCCTGCTCGAGCGAGAAGGGCACCCGGGCGTATTCCTTCAGCGGATTCCAGGGTCGCAGCCCGGCGCGGATCTGATCGGGGAAGACCGCGGGATCGCCGGCCGCGAGAAAGACCTTCTGCGCGAACATGCCCGCCGCCGCGTGGTTTCCGTGTCCGTCCGAGGGACCTCCCACAAAGACCGACGTGATTACCAGCGGCCGCGTCATGCGCACGACGCGCACCACGTCGTAAAAGACGCGGTCCGAGCCCCACTTGTCGAGCGCTTCCTGCAGCGTCTTGGAGAATCCGTAATCGGCTGCGATGGAGAAGAACTGAGTTGCACAATAATAGCGATCGGCCTGAAGCAGTTCCTCGGTCCGGACCAGCCCAAGCGAGTCCCAGAAGTCCGATGACATCTCATTGGCGCCACCTTCGCCGCGATTCAGTGTGAGCAGGTCGACACGAGCACCGGCCAAACGCGACTCATACGCCAGCATGGCCCCGTCTTCATCGTCGGGATGGGCGGTAACCATTAGAAGGCTGGCGCGCGTGTGCAGCTGCCGAAGCGCCATTTCCAGGCCGGGCGCTCCACGATTCTCCGCGATGGGCCGTGCATCCTGGCGAGCCGGCCCCTGGGCTATGCAGGGAGACTGCGCACGAGCCACCGCGGCGGGCAGCAACAGGAAAAGAACAGGCAGCAGCAGAAGCCAGGCGCGGCGGTCGTGCCATCTCGTTGTCAATACAACCTCCCGGATATTGGGGCAGCACGCTACGGGCGACTGGCTCGGCCGGCTGCGTGGCTGATTCAGGCGCGCAGCATTGGACGGCGGCGGCACGCCCGTCTGCTGTTCACCTCAGAAATAGAATTTGCCGACGAGCTGCAGCACGCGGGGATTGGTGGTGGTCGCCGTGCTCTTTCCAAAGGCGCCTGGAGCGGAGATGTCTCCCGAGGGATTCGCAAAGCTCGGGTGATTAAAGGCGTTGAAGAATTCGCCACGGAATTCAATTCGCCGCGATTCCCCCAGAGGAAAACTCTTGAACAGACTGAGATCTGCCTCTTCCAGACCTGGTCCATGCCAGGCGCGCGGGCGGCACGTGCCAAACGTCCCTACGCCAGGCTGAGCAAAGCCAGAAAGGCTGATGTAGGCGCCCGGAGCGTTGCTACCCGCGAACTGCTTCGGATCATGCGAAGTACCAGCCCAGGGGTCGCCAACGCAGTTGGCGTAGAAGGCATGGTTGGAGCCAGTGTCGCTCACGTCCGGCGCTGTCACGTCAAAGGGGATTCCTGTCTGGAGACTGACAATGCCGTTGGCTTGCCAGCCGCCAAGCAGTTTGGCCGCCACGGAATCGTTGTTCAGTACCAGCCCGCCGGGACCCACCGGCAGCTGCCATGTGGCTCCGCCAACGAAACGGTGCCGCACGTCCTGAGCGGAGTTGCTCATTTCGTGCTCATAGTCGTAAGCATTCTGCGGCGTCGAGCCGCCGGTCAGATTGTCGACGAAATCCGCCATGTTATGCGACCAGGTGTAACTGACCTGGTACATCAGGCCATGGCTGAAGTTGCGCTTCAGATTCACTTCCAGAGCGTTGTAGTCTGTATTGCCGTCGTTGGTGGCCAGTTCCAGGAACGCGTGCTGCCCCGCTCCCTGCAGCGCCGTCAACTGCGTATTGAGATTGGCGTACGGGAATGTCACAACAGGGCTGCCACCGCTGAAGCCGGTTACCACACCCTGGTTAGCGTTGCGCAGCCGGTTCATCTTGCGTCCCCAGTTGCCCACCCAAATCACGTCGAGCAGTGTAGTGTTGTCGAGCTGAATCTCTGGCCCAAAGCTGGCCTGCTCCACATAAGTCGTGCGCTCGTTCGGATCCTGTGCGCGCAGCTGGAGCGAAGGAAGAACGACACCCTGCGCCTGTAGCTGCGCAGCAGGAAATCCATTCTTCAGCTGGAATACCGGTGTCGTGCTTCCGAAGGACTGCGACAAAGAATCGTCGAGCAGGAAGGGCGGGTTCAGTTGCAGCATCGATTCCGATCCGATGCGATTGATAAACTGGTGGAAGACCCCATAGCCGCCGCGAAGAACGACTGGCTTGGCAATGTGCCATGAGAATCCGGCCCGAGGTGCAAAGTCGTCCCTGTCGGGATGAATCAGTGTGCGGCCGTACCAGCCATCTGAGGTCGCCGACATCATTGCTCCGCCGTTGGCCGGATTGAAGTTCGCCGTGCGGTTGTCGCGATCGAGCCAGAAGGGTGGATAAAGCTCATAGCGGAGTCCGTAATTCACCGTGAGGTTCGGGTTTACGCGCCACGTATCCTGCCCATAGAACGAGTTGCCTCGAATGTAGTTATTTACCTCCAGCGCGGTTTCGGAGATGGCTTCGGCGATATCACCAAGCAAATAGTCTCCTACGCCGAACCCAGGTGTATCCGTATAGTCTCCTTCCGCGAGGATCACGCCCTGCGGTGCTTCCAGATCGAAGAAGTTGAGGGAGTTCTCGTGATACTCATAGCCGAATTGCAGGCTATGCTTTCCGATCAGCTTATAAAGGTCGTCGATAACCTGATACACCTGAGCGACCTGGAACTGCGGCCGATAAATGGAGGAGCCGATCGTGGTGAGCCCAAAGATGTAGTTGGGCGGAATCCCGGCAGTCTCGGGATTCACCGGAATGCCGGCGAGCCCATAGTTCGGCGCATCGGAGACCCCCAGCGGCAAGCCGACCGGATTGCTGTGCGAAAAATCACGCAGAAAGCCGAAATGCGCTGTGTTTACCAGCGAAGAGTTCGGGGTCGTCGTCCACCCCAGGGCGACTGACTGATCGTGAAGGATGTAGTCGGTCGAGAACTCGCCGTTGCCGGCGATGGGATTCGAAGTCCACAGCGGCGATTCGTAATCCGAAATATCGTTGGCGTAACGTCCGAAGAGCTGATTTCTGGCACTGAGCGTGTGATCGATGCGCACATCGAGGGTGCGGGTATCGTTCGGGACCGACGTCACAAATTGATAATTCGGCGCGCCCGTGAAGACATTTACATCGCCCAGCTGCGGGCTGGGATCGGGGTAGAGGTTCAAAATCGCCTGCCCCACCGGGTCGATGCAGCTGGGCGAAACAATATTTCCGGTGATGCACCCGGTCTGCCCCTGCGCCACCGCGGTCATGGGATGGCTGGATAGCACGCTGGTGAAATCGCCGGTTTTCATGGCCGGCGTGGGAACCGTGGAGAGCACCGTCTGGGCCTGGCGGCTCAGCAGCGTCTCGTAAGCAGCAAAAAAGAACGTGTGGTCGCGAACGATGGGGCCGCCGACCGTCGCTCCAAACTGATTTTGACTGAAATGCCCCTTGGGCAGGCCGCCGTAGTTGTTGAACCAGGTGTTGGCGTCGAAGGCGCTGTTCTCCACGTAGTCCCACAGATCGCCGTGGAAGTTGTTGGTGCCGGATTTCGTCGATACGTTGACGACCGCGCCAGCCGAAGTGCCGAACTCAGCCGAATAAGTCCGTGTCTGCAGGGCGAATTCCTGCAGAGCATCCGGCGGCGGGATTACCCCTGCGCCGACTGTTCCTGCAGGTTCTCCGAACCGGTATTGTTATCGACGCCATCGAGCGAGAAATAATTTTGCAGCTCCAGGTTGCCATTGGAACTGAACCGGCCTTCAGCCAGATTAGCCACTTCACCGTTAGGATCGTGATAAACCCCCGGCTGCAGCAGAGCCAGCTGATCGTAGTCGCGTCCGTTCAGTGGCAGATCGTTGACGGTTTTGGTGCTGAGGACATTGTTCACTTCGGCCGATTCTGTCTGCAGCTGCGCGATCGCCTCTTTGACCACAACCTGCTGCTGCACCGAGGAGACGCCCAGAGAAAAGTCCACCTGGACGCGGCTTTGTACGCTCACAGTGACGCCCTGCCTCACCTGAGTTCCGAACCCGGTATGTTTCACCGTCACCGTGTAGGTTCCGGGAATCAGCTGGAGCGACTGGTAGAGGCCGTCCGCGTTAGTCACGAAATTCTGTGTGACATCGGTGGCCTCGTTGGTCACCTCCACCGTGGCTCCCGGAAGACGCGCGTTGCCCGTATCCTGCACGATGCCTGCAATCGCACCGGTGTCGGTCTGCGCGCCGGCTGGCGCGATAAGCGCCGCCGACAAAAGTGCCATCACGAAGCATGCCCGCCGCACAGCGCGGAAGGCCAGTCCTGGGGTGAAGTCACGAACAAGCATCGAAGCGGACCTCCTTGCTATTTCAAACCGGATTAGGCAGCGGCTCTGTTTTACCAACTCGCGGCACGGCTGATAGGGCCAAGCCTCGTTTATGGGTCTTCCTCCGTGCATCCATACGAGCGGTCGAGGAGAGCCCGGACACGAAGCCAGGAACACAAAACCGTGCGGCCGGGTGCCTGGGGATACAGACCGCAAAAATGTGGCAAATCTGGGGAACGTTACCGATAACGTTATGGATGGAGACTTTACACAGCGGGAGAATTGCTTGTCAACAGAAAAACCGCGCGAGGAGCCTGAACCTCAGGCGCTTCCCCCGCGCATCTGTATCAGCCGCTGCTTGTATTCCTGGGGGCCGGGCAGCCCCTGTGAGCCGCCCGCCTGCGTTCCCGCCATGCTGCCGCAAATGTTGCCGGCGCGCAGACAGTCATCCCAGCCCAGGCCGTGAAGGAATGCATGTAGAAACCCTCCATTGAAGGCATCCCCGGCGCCGGTGGCGTCCACCAGCGGCAGGGGAAACAGCACTGCGGGCTGGCGGTAAACCCTGCCTTCGGCCATAAGCAGCGCCCCCCGTGCGCCCAGTTTGATCACCGGGACCCGTACCCATTCCTGCAGCTTTTTCGAGCGCTCCAAAGTCGTTCTGGCAGCCGTAATGGCCCGCGCCTCATGCTCGTGGGGAAAATAAAATCGCAATACCTGATGATCGACGCAAGCTGATTAACGGAGATATCGGGATTCCAGCCAAAATCCGCTGACAGCGTGATTCCGCGTTGGCGCAGGCGCTTCAGTACCGGCTGCCACCGGGCCGGATGCCGCAGTGCGCACGCGAGGTGGACATGCCGCGCCCGCTCGAGTTTGTGTTGGACGGCACGCCGATCCAGAAGATCTTCCAGGTTCCGATTGATCGGCTCATAGGTCACCATCATCCGATCGGTCTTGTAGGCAACGCACACGGTGAGCGCTGTGGGCAGATCGCTGCGGTACTCGCAGGCGGAGATGTCGAGCTTCTCCTGCATCATCTGATTCCAGGTGGGCAGCGATTCCGAGTCGGCGCCGACGCGCGTGATGATGCCGGTGACCGTCCCAACCGACTGGCAGCGATGGCGGTTGTTGCCAGGCCTCCCCCGGGTGCGATCAGAAAGGATTCCGTTTTCGATTCTTCACCAAAACGCGGGCGCCGGGGGAGCCGATAGAAGATGAGATCGGAAAAAAACTCGCCGAAGACAACGAGATCAATCCGGCGAATTTCTCCTGTTTTCGTTTTGCCATCGATTTCTCCCTGCGCTTCAGCGCGGAACCTCTGAGGATCGTCTCTTCACAATTTTCGGCTTCACCCGCCCCGTTTGCATGCTTCTGCCTTTTGGGTGGCTGATCATCCGCAGCGCCAGTGTGCCGGCACGTTCGCCTAAGTCCTGGCCACCCGTATCTACGCTGGTCAGGGGAATCCGCATGTGGCATAAAAGCGGATCGTTTCCACAGCCGGCGAAGCGCATATCCTCCGGGATTCTGATGCCGCCGCGGGTCGCTGTATCCATCGCGCCGACAGCCAGCATGTCGGTGAAGGCCATCACTCCGTCCGGCCGTCTCGTCGGCCCAACAGCCGCTCCATCGCTTCCAAGCCGCGCTGATACTCGCTCTGCTGCGGATTCATGGTTTCGATCACGAGATCCGGCTCCACGTCAATGCCATTGCGGCGGAGCGCCTGCCGATAGCCCTGGGAGCGCATGTCCCCTGCCGCACTGTGCGATCCGCGAATGTAGGCGATGCGCCTACAACCGCTCTGAATAAGGTGTTCGCAGGCAACTCGGCCCACTTCCTCTTCGTCAATTCCCACGTACCGCTCGGTGATTTCTGAAGGCCGGTTTGCGACGAAAATGACCGGCATATCGGTTCTTCCCTGAAGTCCTTCGAAAAACAAAGCACTTTCCTGCAAAGATACGAGTAAGAGTGCGTCCACCTGCAGGGAAACGAAAATGCCAATCTGCTTCTGCTCAGTATCCGGGTCGTTTTCGGAGGAGGAAATGATCAGTCCGTACTTTTCGACGCTCAACGTTCTGCTGATTCCTGCTGCGATCTGCGCCAAATATGGAATTCCTAAAGCAGGCAATATTAAACCCATTGTGCGGGTCTGGCCGGTGCGGAGGCTGCTGGCGCTGATGTTGGGAATGTAATTGAGTTCTCTGACGCGCTGCAGGACGCGCGCCCGCGTCGCATCGCTGATATCCGTCTGACCGCGAAGAACCTTCGAAATGGTCATTTTCGAAAGGTTCAAATCTTCGGCAATATCTTTTAGCCGTACTCTCATTGCGTGAGGCGCGAGAAGGCTTTGGCCACGTGGAGAATTGTAGGGCAAAAGCCGGCATCACCGATTAAGCAAAGAGCATGCAAGGAACGACCCAGCTAAAAACCCGCCATCGATACAGCTATTCAGTTCCGGGCCGGCAAGCAGAGTGCATCGCCGATTGGGCTCACACGGAATCCTTCGATTGGCTGCGATCCAACCCGTTACACGGCATTTATCCCGCATTTCGCGGGAGAGCGTTCATAGTGACTGAGGAGCTTTTCAGCTGACCAGCGAGATCCGAAACCTGTTACGAGCCATTGTTCAATAGTCGTGGCGTGAGAATCTGCTTGAGGTAATCGGTTGTGCCTGGTATTCGGACGAGATGCGGGTACTTAAGGCCGCCGTCGTAATCGAGCGTATAAACAGCGGTGACACCATCGCTCTTCGCTGTAACCTGCAACGGTTTTTTGCCTTGCTGAGTCTGGGCGATTTTGCTGCGCAGCACTTCGGTGCTATACGGATGGCCGTCGATAGCTACAATCATCATGCCCGGTGCGAGCCCGGCTTTAAAGGCCGGGCCGTTCCATAACACGTCCTTGACCTTCCCCTGGCCGTCGAGGAACAAGCCAACGGAGAACATTGCGTTCACACCTTCGCCCTCGAGTTCGCCCTCGCCGACATTCTCAAGAGCGTTCTGGTATCGCGACGGCTGGTCGGACCAGGTCAGACGCCAACCACTGGCTTCGATGCCGGACAGCAGGGGGACTTGCTGGCCAACACCGTCCAGCCAATTGCGCAGGAAACTCGCCCAGTCGTGAGGCTCAACCGCATTGAGGGCGCTGACGAGGTCGTTGAAAGTGTAGGTGTGGGTAATGAAGCTGCCATTGTCGATGCCGAAAAAATGTCGCGCAAAGTCGTCAATTGACCGCTGATCATGGCTCAACGCGCGGATTTCCATGTCGATCGCCAGCCACATCAGTTGACCTTCACGGTAGAAATCGGGTTGGCGGGTCCAGTTCGACCATGCACTCGGCGAGCCGTAGAGCAACTGCGCGGCGATGGTAGTGTCGATCAGCGGGCGCCACTCGCGACCGGTTTGATACGCCATGTCCGCCGCTCGATAGGCGACCACGTCGCGCCAGGTATAGGCGACCACAAGCCGGCCCGCGCGGTCAGCATATCGCCGAGATAGACCGTGAGGCCCTCATACACCCACAACATCCGGGCATGTTCGGGCGCTTCGAAATCCGGCTGCCACAGTTCTGCCGGACGCATGAATTTACCGTTCCACGAGTGTGTGTATTCATGCGGCAGGGGCGAGCATCGAGCATCGAAATGGTCAGTGTCGGCAAACATCTTCGAGCCGCTGCGAGCGCGGTCATCGCTGGACTGGTGGTGCTCCAGCCCCCCTCGTGAGACGTAATCGCTGAGGGTCAGCAGGAAGTGATAGTCCGTGTAGTGGTGTGACTGAAACAGCGCCTGCGCCTGCTCGACCAGACGACGATACGCGGCCAGTTGTGCAACGGAAATGTCAACGGCGGTCGCACTGTCACCCACCATATCAAGATAGCGATGGACCGATGAACCGTTCGGGGTGACGTCAGCTTCCCGAAAATATTTCCCTGCAATCACGGGTGAATCGACCAGTGTGTTGAATGGAACAGGGCTGAATGTGATGCGTCCGCCACCGCTTTCCTTTGTAGTCAGAGCACTTGCGTAACGCCAATTAGCGGGAATCTCAAGAGTCGGTGCATACATCTGCACATTGGTCGGATAACCGGCCTGGTACAGCGCTACATCATTCCACTCCAGGCCAAGGAGAGCCGGTGTAACCCGGTCACCAGCCGGAAACTCGAAGCGAATGTCGATCCGGTCGACGCCTGCGGGCACAGTCAAATGGAACGTAAACATGTCCACTTCGTCACGGACCCATGCGACCCGTTTGCCGCCAGCCGTGATTTCGAGCCCCATCACTGAGCCGATCGGCCCGTCTGGCGCATGATCGCCGGGGATATATTTCGGGTAATAAAGAGTTAAGGGTCCGGCGTGACCGGCATCACCTCGTGCACATACAGAACCTGTTGTGCTGGATTCGGCAATTGCACCGTTAGCGCCACAGTGCCAGCCGGAGCCTTTGCGTCCGCCCGTCCCAAACAGGACAAGCAAGAGGCCAAACCAACGACAAGCAATAACGATCGTTTCATACGCTCACCCGTAGTGAATTACACTGTCGGCCATGATGGCAACATGCAAGCGACGAGTCCGAGGACAGACGCAGGTTTCGTTGGACGGATCGGCCAAATCGGGACAGTCGTCGAGTGCCACGCCGTTACCGCGACCAGTATAGTGTGGTTGCCGGCGATCAAAGCCGTGCGGAAGATCGTGGTGTCACACGAGCCACATGGATATCAAAAACTCAGCGTACCGGTGACTACGACTATGCGGCCAAAACTTGTAGACCCGAATGAGCCGTAAGGTCCCGTCGGCGAAACCACATCGCTGGTAATCTGACCCAGGTTGGATAAGGAGGCATCGTTCGCCGGCGCGGCAAAACTGGGATGATTCGTTAAATTGTAGGCCTGCGCGCCGACCTTGAACTCTGCCCCCTTCTCGTTTCGGAAGATGTTCTTATAAAGGCTCAAATCAATATCGCCGTAATGCGGTCCGTAGAATGCATTGCGCGGTACATTGCCGAAATCGGTTTGCGGCGCGTCGCTGTACGCATCAGCATTTGAGACGCCGGAGCCGTTAAAAAAGTGACCCTGGAAGCAGGGCTGGGAAAATGAATTGCAGGAGTGGCTGAACCGGTTGTCCAGCACGTCAGCAAGGACATAATAGTTGCCGGTTCCGTTATATAGATCATTCGCAGCGTTGTTATTGAACACGGTGAACGGAAGACCGGAACGCCAGTAGGCTTTGCCGGCAATTGTCCAGCCTCCTGCCCCAAACTGAGCTAATTTGTTTTCGAAGTGGTAGGGTTCAATATAGGTTAGATCGACGAGAAAATTGTGGCGAATGTCATAGTCGGCATTCGAATACATCAGCTTCGCGCTTTGATTGGGCACGATTTGATAAGGGAGGCCATTTCCGTTAAAGGTCTCATCCTGGCCGCCGTTCGAAACATCGTCGAGAGCGTGGGAATACGTATAAGAGATATCTGCGGTCAAACCACGGCGGTCGATGTGTTTGTAAAGAAGGTAGGCGCCATTATAGTTTGATGTTGCGTTGTCGTTGATAATTCCCATTTGGCCGAAAGCCGGGATCGGGCGGGTTGACGGGGACGTCTTCAAAACTGGTATATGCCGAAGGCGCCGTATAAGCGTTGCCGGCCAGGCTCTCATTGATGGCGTAGTCATAACTTACCAGGTCGAAGCCATAGTTACCGACGTAGGACAGGATCAGCGCATCCGAAGGGCTCAGCCGCTGCTGTATCTGCAGGCTCCACTCAGCATATTTTGGGGTAATCATATGCTGCGGGGAGATGTAATGAGCGGGAGCGAAGAATGGTGAGCCAGCAGGCAGTGATGCTGCCATCTGGTTTGCGCTTTGCCCACTGGAAAACCCGCTCGTAAGAACGTTATAGGACGCCTGCGCGAAGGCTGGCGCACTGCCCGCCCCCTCACCCACGTTTCCTGATTCTACAAAGGCGCCGTAGTTATCGGGAAACGTCAAATACTGGTTTTCAATCAAAGCACCGGGAAACGCGTCCGCGAACAACCCTGCGCCTCCACGAATGTCTGTTTTGCCATTCCCTCGTGCATCCCAGTTAAATCCGAAGCGCGGTTGAATAATGACCGGTTCAAGCGAGGAAAAGACGTGAGAATATCCGGTGGCGAGCATCTGGTTATAGGGAGTATCCAGAGTGGCAGTGGCTGGAGGAAAGCCGCCGAGCAGGCGCGAAAAGCAATTCGTTTTGCACGAGATGTTTCCGTCGCGGTCAATGCGGAAGCCGTAGTCGAGCGTCAGCCGCAGTGTGGCTCGCCATTCGTCCTGCGCATACATGCCATAGTTGTAACCGGATATGGCGACCTCCTTCGCCTGGTCGAAGGTTTGTTGGAAGTTGGATCCTGAAGATCCAGGCAGAACGCCGCCGGCCAGATCGCCCACAGAATTGAACGTATAGTAACCGGCGTAAGTATTGACGGTGGGGTAGCCGTCGGTTACGTCATAACGCTTGAAATTGAAACCAAATTTCAGATTATGGGTGCCTTTCAGCCAGGAAAGATCGTCAACGAATTGATATTGAGTGGAATTTGTGGTTGTAGGATTGCTGCCCCAATCGAAGCCGACCCTGCCCTCCTGACCGAATCCGGTGGAGAAGTTGGTGCCCCCATCGGAGCCATCATTGAATTGCGCTGGCGAGGCCGCCAGAGTCTGCTGCAAGTTGACCGGCCCATAAGGCCATGAATAATGGAAGGCCGACGCGATGAACTGATTGGTCAGATCGGGACTAAACACATAGGTGTGGTTCAGCTGGCCGTTCCAAATTGGTTGCGAACTCTGCGCGTTCAACAGCGGATTGACAAGGCTGACATAGGTCGGCTTGGAACCCTGATCGTCGCTGACCCGAACGAAGATCTTTTGCTTGTCGCTAAGGTTCCAGTCCGCGCGGCCAACGATCATGTGCTCAATCACTGCACCACTCGTCACTCCCGCGGCCGCCGTCATGCAGGGGATGGCTGCTCCTGTGGAACCCGGCGGTACGGCGCCAAAATATGTATTAGGCTGACCGGATACAGGTGTACCTGCGAAGCTGCCGCATCCCTGCGTGCCGGATGCATCCTGAAGGGGGCCGCCTCCTGTAGTCACCGGCACCGCTGTTTTGTACAACGGCGAGCCATTCAGCAAGTTGAACATCTGCGTGTACAGCGGGACGCTGGAGGTCGGAACGGTGTTCAGGGTCGTGGCCTGAAATGCCGAAGTGGGGAAATTGACATAGCTAAGCGATGGCTCAACGTAGCGGATACCCTCGGTATCGGCGAAGAAGAACAACTTATTGCGGATAAGAGGACCGCCGACCTGCGCCGCGTATTCGTTGGATACCGCCTTTTGGCGCGGTATGCCATTCAGATTGTAGAAAAAGTCGTTGGCATTCAGCCCAGAGCTGTTATATGTCCACTGCAACAGGCCATGGAACTGGTTGGAGCCACTTTTTGTGACGTAGGTTTCAACGGCGCCCGCCTGGCGGCCCCATTCTGGGTTGTAGCCGTTTTGCACCAGGGAGGCTTGCGCGACCTCCGCCGAACCGATGCTGAGTGAGGAGGCGCCGGTAGTGGCGTCGTTGAAGAATGAGTCCGTCTGGTCGGCGCCGTTGAGAATGATGAGATTTGAGATCCCGGGCAGTCCACTGGTGCTGAAGTTTCCATTGCCGCCCGTGCTTGTGTTCACCACTACGCCGGGAACGGTGAAGGCAAAGGTTGTGATGTCGCCTCCGGGATTAGGCAGGTTTTCAAATTGCTGGCTGGTAAACGTGGTCGTCAGACTCGCGTCCTGCGTTTGGATCAGCTGTGCATTATTGGCACTTACTGTGACAGTCTGCTTATTGGCGGTTGGCGTGACAGTCAAATTTGCCACCGACTGCTGACCGACCAGAATTTCCACCGAAGTTGTGGTCGACTGAAGTCCTTTCGCGGAGGCCGAGACCGTATAGGCGCCAGGCTTAAGGAAAGGGGCGGTGTAAAGGCCACGATCATTCGTCGTCAGAACACGAGTATCACCGGTACTAGTTTCGACCAGGATAGCGGTAGCGCCAGGAACAACCGCGCCGGTTGAATCGACCACAAGTCCATTCAGTCCTCCCGTGACCGCAGTTTGCGCGAACAAAGCGGGCAGGGGATGGAACAAGCCCATCGATATGCCAAAAAACGTTGCGATCGCGACCACAACACTTGCCCTGCACTTCCACAAACGACGCATTCGTAGCCTCCATTAAGCCATGTCTTTAGGTCTTCTCTTGGATTGCTCAGTTGGTATCCGGAGCGTCTGGCGACGCTTTCAACCGTTTTTGAAATTCATCTTCGGCGCAAATTGCTTATGCACCTGCAGATGCGAGGGTCCGATCTGAGGCGACTTTGTGATGGTAAAGTGCGCTTCTAAAGCTGAGCGTCGAGGCCGTCACGGCATGGTTCCCAAGCGGCCGGAGTACTTTGATGTAAGATCCAGCGGGGGTCGTATTGGCCACGCCTGTCTCGTCGTTTGCGAAGCTAGCCATAGGAACGTCGGCCCCGGGCACTACAGTCTGCTGGAATCGATGATGACTACGGCGACGGCTCCGTCAGGGTTGAATACTGGGTACCAGTGGCACGATCGGGAGCAAGTGGCGTCGCGCAGAACGTCTGCCCGGCAGCCGCGCGAGCAGGAGCCTTTATCCCGGGCCTTATTTCGCGATGCAATCGTTATTGCATCAAATGCAAGTGGCCGCAGCCGCCGGGGGAAAAGCGCCATCGCGACACTATAGCCTTGCTCTTGAGTCACTGTCAACGCCGCGTTTATGGAAGCGATGATTGCGGGCGGAGAAAAATGCATTAGCACTAATGCAGTTCAACACGAATTGCATCCGGTGACGAACGACTCGGAAGGTGGTGGTCAAGTGCAGACTTGACGACATCCGACTCTGCGGTTATGTTCTGGACTCCGATCATCCTTCGATGCCCAGACGCCAGTCAGAATTCGTGCCGAACAGCCTGAATGCCATGCTGAGCCGCGTTCACCGAAGCCGCCAGGACATGATACGTCCGGTGCTTGAGGAGCCCCGGGAGTATGTGCTGCTCAGCATCCATGAGCTTGCAGCCAGACGGAAGGTAGACGCCGCAACGGTATCCCGCACCATTCTTGCAATGGGGTTTCCGAGCTACCGAGAGTTCCGGCGATATCTGCATCAGCTTTCCATCGCGCACACCACGGCGCTGGATCAGATGGAGGCGACCGTAAAAGAGACCGGCACATTCTCCAGCAGAGTGAAAGAAACGCTGGACAGCGCAACCAGCAACGTTTGCCGGGTAGTGAACAGTGTGGAGATTGATCGCCTCAAAAATCTTGCCGCCAGATTCTACAAGGCGAAGCGAATTTTCATCCTGGGAGGAGATTTGGCGGAGAGTCTGGTTTTGTTTCTCCATTACCTGCTGATCCTGCTTGGGTTTGACGCCATTGCCGCGACGCGCGCCGGCCACATAACTCATCTCATGAGACAAAGCACGAAGCGCGATCTGATCATCGCCATCAGCTTCCGGAGGGGCTTGCGTCAGACGATGGAAGGCCTTTTGCAAGGCAAGGCGAACGGCAGTTATGTCGTCGCTATCACCGACACCTCGATCTCTCCTCTTGCGAGAGCGGCAGATGAAGCCTTCATAGTCCCCATTGAAACACCCTCGTTCACATCTTATGTGGCTCCCATGGCTCTCCTCGATGTGATGATGAGCGCTGTAGCGAATTATCGGACCGACCGCACACTCGCCAGATTGAAAGAAGCTGAAAAAGAGCAGCGAGAGGGCGTCCGCTGGTATCCGGAGCTGTAAAGGAGCTTTGGAGTCGGCTGAGCGGGTCGTTTCAACCGGATGAGCCGTCCTCAAAGCGGTGACCAACCGGCCCCTTCCGTCGCGCGGATCGCGGAGTCCGCAGGCAGGCAATCTCCTGGCTGGGCTGAGGCGTCACGAGCGAAGGCCGCATCCAGCGAAAGCCGCATCCGGCGAAGTTTCTGTCGTGACCAGCGAAGGCGGTCGTTGGCCGCCTTATCGTTTTCAGCCTCCCTCTCAGGTTCATTGGCTCGGGAAACCGGCAGTGGGCGCTTACCCAGAAAATGGGGAGCTTAGACAGATTTTCGCCCGCCAGCCGGATCGGCTAAGGTGGGTGCATGGATATTGTGCTGAATGCCGTGCAGGCGCGCGTGCTGGGCTCCCTGATGGAGAAGGAAGCGACGACGCCGGAATATTACCCGCTGTCGCTGAATGGGCTGGTGAATGCCTGCAACCAGAAGAACAACCGCGAGCCGGTCATGCAACTGGGTGAAGAGGATGTGCGCATGGCTCTGCACCGCCTGGAAGATCAGGGCCTGGCCGGCCGGGCCCGCGGCGTGGACAGCCGGGTGACCAAGTACGAGCACCGTTTGCAGGAGATCTTCAACTTCACGCGCGGCGAATCGGCCGTCATCTGCGTGTTGCTGCTGCGCGGACCGCAGACCCCGGGCGAGCTGCGCGGCCGTACCGAGCGGATGCACCGGTTTGAGGAACTGGACGACGTTCTCTCCACCCTGCAGAAGCTGATGCAGCGCGAGCCCGCACTGGCAGCGGCTTTGCCTCGGCAGCCGGGCACGAAGGAGATTCGCTACGCGCATCTGCTGTCGGGCGAACCCGAGGTGGGAGTCATGGCGGTCCCGCGTGGAGCGGAGAACGCGGAGACGGCAGATTTGGAACGCCTGCTCCGCCTCGAAGGGGAGGTCGCGCGGCTCCGCGAGGAACTGGATGCGGTGAAGGCGGAGCTGGCCCATCGGAGCAGAGAAGAGGATCTATCCCAGCCTTCGAGCGTTTAGCTCCGCCCGCAAACAAACTTCTCAGTGGCGGAAGTGGCGCATCCCCGTAAACACCATGGCGACGCCAAGCCGATCGGCCGCGGCGATCACTTCGTTATCGCGAACCGAGCCCCCCGGCTGGATAACCGCGGTGGCTCCTGCCTGGACCACCGTTTCCAGGCCGTCGGCAAACGGGAAGTATGCGTCGGAAGCGGCAACGCATCCGGCCAGCGACAGAACAGCCTTCATGGCGCCGAAGCGCGCAGCATCGACGCGGCTCATCTGGCCGGCTCCGACGCCAATCGTCTGGTTGTCGCGCGCATACACGATGGCATTGGACTTCACATGCTTGCAGACTTTCCACGCGAACAGCAGCGACGCCATTTCGTCTTCGGTGGGTTTGCGCTGGGTAACGGTCTTTACCTCCGCAGCGGAGACGCGGCCGCGGTCCCCATCCTGCAGCAGCAGTCCGCCCGATACATTCCTAACGACGCGAGCCGACTGGGCTGGCTTCACGATCACGAGCCGCAGGTTCTTCTTCGCGGCAAAGCGCGCGCGGGCCTCGGGGCTGAAGGCCGGCGCGGCGATCGCCTCGACAAACAGAGCCGCCATTTCTTCCGCGGTGTCGCCGTCGATTTCGCGGTTCACGCCAATGACGCTGCCGTACGCAGAGACGGGATCCGAGGTGAGCGCTTTGCGGTAGGCCTCAAGAAGATTGGCGCCGGTGGCCGCCCCGCACGGGTTGGTGTGCTTGATGATCGCCACCGCCGGCTCATCGAATTCCTGAGCCAGATCCCAGCAGGCATCGAGATCGACGAGGTTGTTGTAGCTGAGTTCCTTTCCCTGCAGCTGTTCTGCGCCGGCAACGCCTGCGCCTGACCCATCCACGTAGAGCGCCGCGCGCTGATGCGGATTCTCACCGTAACGGAGCATCTGCCCCAGCGGATCGTTGATGCGCAGTGCCTGGGGGAATTCATCGTCAAACCGGGCGGTCTGCTGGGCGGTGGCGCTCTCGATCCGCTCAAGAGTGTTGGCGATGGCCGTGTCGTAAGCAGCGGTGGCGGCAAAGGCCTTCTGCGCGAGGCGCAGCGCGTTTCACGACTGAGGGCGCCCTGATGCTGGTCGAGTTCGTCGGCTAGAGCCGGGTAGTCGGCGGACGCGGTCACGATTGCCACGTCTTCAAAATTCTTCGCCGCGGAGCGGACCATGGACGGGCCGCCGATATCGATGTTTTCCACGATCTCCCCAAAGTGGACGCCCGGCTTCGCAGCGGTCTTCTCGAAAGCGTAGAGGTTCACGACCACCATATCGATCGGCAGGATGCCGTGTTTTTCGACCTGGGCGCGATGCTCCCTGTCGTTGCGCTTGTAAAGGATACCGCCGTGGACGTTGGGGTGAAGAGTCTTGACGCGCCCATCCAGCATCTCCGGAAATCCAGTGAGGTCGGCGATGTCGCGGACCTGAAGGCCGGCGTCGCGCAACGCCCGGGCGGTGCCCCCGGTGGAAACCAGTTCCACTCCATGGCGGGCAAGGCGTTGGGCGAATTCCACCAGGCCGGACTTATCGGTGACGCTCAACAGGGCGCGGGTAATTTTCTTTTCACTGGACGAGGGATTTTCACGACTCAAGGAATGTCTCCGGATGTGCCCCGGCGTGCGGGCGTATGAAAGAAAAATTGTAAACAAGATTGAACGAATTTGCAGACATCGCTACAATCCTCGTGATGGGCAACGCGGGCGCACGAAGAGTCCTGATCGTCCTGTGGGCGATCTACGCCGTTGCCCGCGTGCTGCAGGCGTTTCCCACGAAGGTACCCACGCTGCTGATCGTGGTTCTGCACGTGGTGCCGGTCGCCGCATTCGCACTGGTCCACGGGTGGCGAGCCTGGGCGCCCGGCTCACTCTTATCTTTGTCGGGCTTTGCCTCGCAGTCGCCTGCGGATTCGAATGCCTCAGCCTGAGAACCGGATTTCCCTTTGGTCACTATTCCTTCACCGCGGTCATGGGGCCGAAGATATCTGGATCTTCCCCGTTCTGCTGGGGCTGGCCTACGTCGGCGCTGGATATGTGTCGTGGGTGGTGGCGGAGGCTCTGGTCGGCCGGGAGGGATGGACCGCGACGCGTTTGCTGCTGACGCCGGCGGTGGCAAGCTGCGCGATGACGGCGTGGGATCTGGCCATGGATCCCGTGTGGGCGAACGTCGACCGTGCCTGGATCTGGCGGGACGGAGGCGGCTGGTTCGGCGTGCCACTCAGCAATTATTTCGGCTGGCTGCTGACCACCTGGGTGTTCTATCAGGCGTTTGCGCTGATCCTTGCCCGGCACGGCCGCGGTCTGTTCACGCCGCAATGGAGTCAGCTTGCGATTCTGATGTACGCCACGATCGCCACAGGAAACATATTTTTGGCGCTTCCCTCCGCGGTGCCGTCCAGTTATCCCCGCGTAGTTATCGATGCGGCGGGCCGGCAATGGGCGCTGATGCAGGTGATTGAGGTCTGCCTCCTGATTTCCTTCTGCGTGATGACACGGGTGCGCTGGCAGCCTGGGCGCGTGCCGGGAACAAGCCATCGGGCAAAGACATCGATCGCGCGCGACTCCGTCCGGATGCTCAGTCAGTCAAAGCATGAAAGAGGATCGTCCGCGAGAGCGGTTTGTCACGGCGCAGCGGGAACGGTAGGGTAAATCTATGGAGCACGACGAAAGCGCGGGGCGGCGATTCGCGCCGCAGCCGGAGATTCTGCCTCCGGGAACGATACCGGAGCCGGGAAGGACCGAGCCGCGCGGGTGGTATCCGCCGCCGCAACCGGTGCAGCGGCCGCGACGCCACTGGGCCCACGCTCCGGCCACTTACACGCTGGTCGGCATCAACTGCGCCGTCTATCTGGTCACCCTGTTGCTGGGCGGGAACCTGGCCGGGCCTACGTTCAACGACCATCTGTCGCTACTGCTGATCTGCAACGGCGGAGCGGTACTGCATTATGGTCAGTGGTGGCGCGTGGTCACCGCGATCTTCACGCACTTTGGATGGATACATATTGCCACCAATATGTGGTGCCTGTGGAATCTGGGACTATTGGGCAGCCCCTGCTCGGGGAGCTGGGTCTGGCGGCGGCCTACCTGCTCACCGGCGTCGCGGGCAATCTGCTCAGCATCGCGGTTCATCCGCAACTGCCGGACCACGGCGGGATTCTGAGCGCCGGCGCCTCCGGTGCGGTCTTTGGGCTCGCAGGCGTGCTGCTGATGCTGCTGCGCTCGCCGCTGCTGCCTATTCCGCAGTTTGAGCTGAAGCGGCTGCGACGCAGCGTTTGGTATTTTGCGCTGCTGAATTTTGTCATCGACGGGGGCTTGTGGCTGGCGAAAACCCGGCTACAGGTCGACAACATGGCGCACCTGGGGGGATTCCTGAGTGGGCTGGCCCTGGGGGCGCCGTTGCTGCCCCGTATTGGCGCACAGCGCACTCTCTTCGTGCGGAGACGCGCCCTGGCCATCGGCGTGATGACCTTTGCGCTGCTGCTGGTCGCCTGGGGGCTGCGGGCGTTCTACGGAGGCACGGCAGGATAGCTCCGGGGGGGACCGGAAGCAGTTCTATCGCATCACGATATCAGCAGTGGAACCAGCAGGAGAGAGCGGAGGGGAGTGGTTAGCGCGTCGCCGTCGCGGCGAATTTCTTGACCATGGCGAGCAGCAGCTTGCGGTCGCTGTCATTCAGATTCGTCGAGTACCGGCGTATCTGGGTCAGGAAGCGAAGCTCATCGTCGGACAGCTTCTGCGACTGGAGCTGCCGCCCGAGAGTGTCTTCAGCGAACAACTGAGACATGGGCAGTTCGAGCGCACCCGCGATTTTGGCCAGAGTATCGAGCGAGGGCACGGTATGGCCGTTTTCCACTCGGGAGAGATAACAGCGCAGTAGCCCCGTTCGCTTCTCAATGTCTCCCTGCGAGAGCCCCTTTTGGAGACGGTAACCTCGGATAGTGATTCCAATTTTCATAGTGGTGACGTGCTTTCCCCTGTGTACAGCAAGGCAGGAATTTCTAGATTATTGCCTGCATAGTTAACACGTTCGGAAGCATGCACGCAAGACATATTTTCCATACCTTAGTAACCTTGCGCGAAATCTCAAACACTTGCCTGATTGCCGCCAACTCGTTATTTTTCAGTGGGATGCAGGTGTTCCGCCAGGAAGTGCGTGGAGCGAGCCTGAGCGTCCTGCGCGTCCGCCTCCCGATAGCCTCCTTGTTATTTGGATTCTCAAATGCGTGCCCTGCGTCAGGGTAGATTTTCACGTCGACGCTCTTGCCCAGGACCGCATGGCGGCTTCGAAAGCATGAACGTCATCGGGCGTAATGCCGCGATCCTGTCCGCCAAAATTGCCGAGGACTGCGGCGTGGATATTCTCCAGGGCGCCCCGGTCGGTGGGGAGAGATCCGTAGTTGATCGAGACGGCCTGGAGGTCAGGATCGGCCACGGCGAGCTGCGCCGCGAAGCCTCCGCCCATGCACCAGCCGATGGCCCCGATGCGATGAGGATCGACGTTCTTCTGTCCGGCCAGCCATGCAGCGGCCGAGGTCAGGTCGCGCACGCCACGATCCTGTGGCAGTCCGCGGCTCAGCTGGTGGGCCGTATCGGAGTCGGTAGCCACCCGGCCTCGATACAGATCGACCGCCACGGTCACATAGCCTTCGCCGGCGAAGCGCTATGCCTGCTCCTTGATCCAGTCATTGAGCCCCCACCACTCGTGAATCACGATCAGGCCGGGATGTGGCCCAGGACCTGCGGCTCGAAGAGGAGACCATGCCCGGGTCGGAGCCGCTGGGGAACGAGACCTCGCGGGGATTCTGCGCATGAAGGAGGGGAACGCCAAGAACGAGCGCAACAAGGGAGGGGCAGAGCTGTGGCGAGAGCCTTTGGTTTCACCGTGGCTACTCCGGCAAACGCATCCATGTATCGCAGAAAAAGCATGGGATGAGCAAGCCGCGCGGGAAATCGGAGAACTCCGCGCATCCGAACGGGGCGGTTTCGCCATCGGACAAAGGGAACCGGCATTCTCCCGGAGCCCATCTTGCCGCTTGACACTCTTTTCCCGGGTCCTCGTCCAGGCGCGCAAACCGATGCGGGTATGCGGTGGCGCCCCTTGCGGCCGGGAAGCCGCGGCGACGGAAGACCTTCGGGCGCTGGAAACAGCGGATGAGGCGCCGCTGGAAGGAGACCCGGGTTCTCGCCGTCATTGTCGGGCGGGAGCTGATCCGGACGCGAGTGGTCGATGTGGCCGCGGGCCTGGCGTTCTGGTCGATGATGTCGATGGTCCCGCTGCTGCTTACCATCACAGCGCTGCTTTCCCTGCTGCATCTGCCGAATCTTTACCCGCAGATGCTGGCCACCATGGCGCTGCTGGTCCCGCCGGACGCGCTGTCTTTGGTCGAACGCATGGTGGGCAACCTGCTCCGGCCTCATGCCGGTGTGCTCTCCTTCGGAATCCTGAGCTACATCTGGTCGACGACCGGCGGATTTACCTCGCTGATTGCCGCGTTGAACATAGCCTATGACGTGGTCACCCCGCGCTCGTGGATGCGCGATCGGTCCAGGCGCTGCTGCTGACCTTCACCAGTGGCGGACTGCTGACGATCTCGCTGCTGGCATTGCTGGCAGGTCCGGATTTCGCCCACCTGGTTGGGGAAATCATGCCCGTCCCGCCCGCGCTGCAGAGGCTCTGGCCGGTGATTCGGCTGGGCACGGTTTTTGTCAGCTTCGTGGTGGCTCTGGAACTGGTCTACTTCCTCGGACCCAATCTAAGGCAGAGATTCAAGTCCACCCTGCCGGGCGCGGTTTTCGCGATTGCCCTGTGGTTTGCCGGATCGGCAGGACTGGCCTTCTACCTGGATCATCTGTCCAACTACTCCCGGATGTACGGCGGGATGGGCGCGATCATCGCCCTTATGTTCTGGGTTTACCTGATGGCGCTGGCGACGCTGATTGGGGCGGAGATGAATGCGGAACTGGCCAAGCGGCGAGACAGCCTCTTGCGAGGGCATCAGAAAGCCGCATGGAAAGAGGCGCGGGAGCGGGGGCGTAAAGCAGAACGGCCGGCATCCGTTGCAGGACAGCCGGCCGCTTAGAAACCCATCGGTTCGAATTTACTGAGGAGCGCCGACAGCGGTTGTGACAGCCGGCGCCTCGGAAGGCTGTTTCTCGGCGAAGTAGCTGCTGTCCCACAGATTGCGATAAAACACCCCGGTCAGCTCCGCCGCCTTGGGGCCGAAGGTGGGACGCCCGCCCTCGAGGAAGAAGACTGCGACGATGCGCCCGTACTGGGTGTCCGCGTAGGAGGCGAACCAGCCAAAGCGAGTGCCGTCGTTGGAGCAGGTGCCGGTCTTGCCCAGCACCGGAAACTCATTAAAGTTGGCGCGCAGCGAACGCGCTGTTCCGTAACGCACAGCCGCCTGCATGCCATCCTGGAGCTCCGGAAGAATCGGCGCGATGTTGAGGGTGCGCTTGATCCGCGGCTGGAAATTCAGGGCTTCTTCGGGGGTGGTCGGGTGCTGCAGGTAATAGAGGGTGCCGCCGTTGGCGACAGCCGCCACCAGGGCGCCCAGTTGCAGCGGCGTCATGGAAATGCCTTCGCCGAACGAGCACATACGGCCTACGCCGCCTGCCCTCTCAGCGATGGGCTGATCGGGGTAGAGTCCGGGATGCTCTCCAGGAATGTCGTACCCGGCCAGTTCGCCGAGACCGAATTCCGTGGCATAGTGGCGCACGCGCTCGAAGCCGAGCCGGCGGCCGAGCGTTTCAAAGTAGAGATTGTTGGAGTGGGCCAGGGCCTCGGTCATATCGAGGTGGAAATGGCCACCGAGATTGACCGGCGTGTCCTTCGTGACGATGCCTTCTTCGAGGGCGGCCAGGGCTACAGAGATCTTGATGGTGGAGCAGGGCTCGGCGCCGCTGGAAAGAGCGAGCTTTTGGTTGACCATCGCCAGGATGCGCCCGTTGGAAGGATCGATGGCCACTACCGTGCCGTTCATATCGCCAAGCGCGTTCAGGGCTGCCTGGCGGACCACGGGATCTTCACCGGTGGTGATATCGCCTGCCGTGATGTCTGAGCTGGCAAACGAACTGGCCGTGAAGCGCTCGTAATAGCGATGCCGGGCATGCCGGTAATAGCGGGTCCGGGTGTAGCTGGCCTGGACTACATGCGCGTGCATGACGCGTTCGCTGTGGTGCTGCGTCGCCAGCCGTCGCCGGGTCGCCGCCGACTCGTGCACACGAGCGCGATGATGGAACGGTGCGTGGTCGTGGTGGAGGCCGCGAAGACGAGCGTCGGCGCGATCAGGAAAACCAGCAGCAGAGAGAAAAGGAGGCGCTTCATCAGGTGTCTCTTGGTCAAAAACGGACTCTCTGCCTGCATCATCCCGCAGAAATTGTCCGGCGGAGCTACTATCGGCCCGTAACTTTCATCGATCATCCCGGAAGGGGATGGAAATCCCATTCCAGGTCGTTCGATTGCCGGTCCCCGCTCTCCCCCAAAATCAGAAAGACGTATTCCCCTGGGAAAATCCCATGAACGCCTTAGGCACGTGCTTGGATGGCAAACGGGAACTCCGGGTTCACTATAACCGGAAAGTGTTGCCTGTAAAGTACATTTTCGCACCGAGGTACTTAACCCATTCCGGTTATAAGGTCCCTTTGCGCATAAACGCTGGGATGTCGCGGTTTTCGCCCGCCTCCTCCTCGAAACCGCCATGGGCCATCACCGGGATTTCCTCCTGAGCCCTGGGTCGGAGACGGCTACTGCGACCTGCTCTTCGTCCTCCTCCGGCGCCTCCTCGATGCTCATGGCCGGCTCCGGTTCGGGCTCGCTGAAGGCGCTCTTCAGGTCGCGGTTGGAAACCGGGACCAGCACGGGCTTCTCGGTGTCGGCATGAAACGGGGCCGCAATCTCGCCGTCTTCCTCTTCCTCGCTGGCGAAACGGGGCGTCGGCGGACGCGACTCGATGCGCGGAGCTGCGGCGCCTGTCCGCAGGGCAGCCGAGAGCATCTGTTCCCGCCGCTCGCCCGATCCCTGACGGAAGCCGGTGGCGATGACCGTGATCTTGATGTCGTCGCCCATCGCTTCGTCGAGCACCGCACCGAAGATGATGTTGGCGTCCTCGTGGGCCGCAGTCTGGATGATGCGTGGATGCCTCGTTCACTTCGCTTAGCTTCAGCGAACTGGAACCGGTGATGTTGATCAGGATGCCGCGCGCGCCGTCGATCGCGCCCGCTTCGAGCAGCGGCGAAGCCATGGCGGCCTGCGCGGCTTCGTTGGCGCGATTGGGACCGCTGCGCACCGCCGTGCCCATGACGGCGTAGCCCATGCCGGCCATCGTCGTCTTCACGTCGGCGAAGTCGCGATTGATGATGCCCGGGATCGTAATGATGTCGGAAATGCCCTGAACGCCCTGCCGCAGCACATCGTCGGCGATGCGGAAAGACTCGAAGAAGCCGGCGTCCTTCGCGACCGCGAGCAGCTTCTCGTTGGGGATCACGATCATCGTGTCCACGCTCTCCAGCAGCTCCTGCATGCCGCGCTCCGCCTGCGGCCATGCGCCGCTTGCCTTCAAAGGCGAACGGCCGGGTGACCACCGCAACGGTGAGCGCGCCCATCTCGCTGGCCAGCGAGGCAATCACGGGAGCCGCGCCCGTGCCCGTGCCTCCGCCCAGTCCGGCGGTCACGAACACCATGTCCGCGCCTTCGAGAGCTTCGATGATCTTTTCGGAATCTTCCAGCGCCGCGCGGCGGCCCACGTCGGGATTCGCGCCCGCGCCCAGGCCGCTGGTGAGCTTCACGCCCAGCTGCAGCTTCACCGGCGCCTGCGAGAGCTGCAGCGCCTGCGCGATCGGTGTTGGCGGCGATAAACTCCACGCCTTCCATGCTGGCCGCGATCATGCGGTTGACGGCATTGCCGCCGCCGCCGCCCACGCCGATGACCTTGATCTTCGCGCCGCGGGGGACTTCGTCGTGGTACTGAATGCGGATTTCTTCGGGCTGGCTCTTCATCGGTTTCATCGGCTTCGACTCCTCAGCTAGACACTTCCTGCCAAAATGGCGCGCAGCTTGGCGCGCAGTCCTGGTTTTCCGCCGCACGGGTCACGCTGGTGCGGTGGGCGTAAAGCAACGTGCCAATCAGAACTGAAAATTCCGGCGTGCAAAGCTCCGCGGGCATTCGCGACAGCGGCACCGGCGACGCCAACCGAGCCGGCACACGCAGCAGGCTCTCCGCGGTCTCCAGCAGGCCGGGGAGGCGAGCGCCGCCGCCGGTCAGCACGCACCCTGCGCCCAGCGCCTCCAGCACCCCGCCCTGGCGAAGGTTGTCGCGGAGAAGCTGAAACAGCTCGCGCGCGCGGGGCTCAAGAATCTCGCTGATGAAGCGCTGCCGCACGATGTGCGGCTCGTGCCCAGGCAGACCGGTCACTTCCACTTCATTGCCCTGCGGCACAGCCGTCACGATGGCATGGCCATAATTGCACTTCAGCCACTCGGCTTCCGGCGCCGTGGCGTGCAAGCCGACCGCCAGATCGTTGGTGAAGTGATCGCCGCCCACGGGCACCACCGAGGTATGCGCGACCGAGCCTTCAAAGAAAACCACCAGCTCCGATGTGGAGGCGCCGATGTCGAGCAGGCAAACGCCCAGCTCGCGCTCGTCCGCGGAGAGCGTGGCTTCCGCCGCGGCCAGCGCTTCGAAGACGGTCTCCGTAACTTCGAGCCCTGCGCGGTTGGCGCAGGTAACGATGCTCTGCTGCGCGCTTGCCGAGCAGGTGGCGATATGCAGATTCACCTCGAGCCGGCTGCCGACCATGCCCACCGGGATCGTGGATCCCCGGCTGCTCGTCGAGAATGAACTGCTGCGGCAGCAGGTGGAGGACGTCGCGATCGGCAGGCAGGGCAATAGCGCGGGCGCGGTCGATGGCGGCCCGGACATCTTCGCGGGTGATTTCGCGCATGCGCGTGCCCAGGCTGATGCCGCCGCGGCTGTTCACGCCGCGAATGTGCGGTCCGCCCACGGCGACAATGCATTTCTCAATCGTGGTGTCCGCGCGAATCCTCAGCCATGACCGCGGCGCTGATCCAGCGCGGACGCAGCCGGCGAGAGATCGGCGATCAGGCCCTTGCGCATCCCCGCGGATTCCACGACGCCGTGACCGCGATAGCGCAGGGCGCCCTCATTGATCTCGGCGACCAGGGCGCGCACCTTCGAGCTGCCCGCATCCAGCACCGCGATCATGTTTTCCGGCTGCTGGCTCAAGCGGCGGACCTCCGTTTGTGGTGCTTCTCCTGGCTCCTGGAGTGCGAAGCATGCCGGCGCGGAGTAGCGGCTCGCGCCGCGTGGTGCTGGGGCGCGGTGTGATGTTCAGGCGCAGCCTTGTGAACCGGCGCAGCCTTGGCCGCCGGCGTGGGAGCGCTTGCCGGGGGCGGGGCCGCCGGGGCATCCGGCGTGCCGGCCATCTTCAGCACCACTTCCCGGTCGTAGCGCAGATCCACCGACGCCAGATTTGGGTACTGCTGCCGCCACTGCGCGATGTGCGCCTGATAGTTCCGCCAACGCGCCAGAAAATCTTCCTGTCCGAAGTAGAGCAGCAGATCGGTGCCGCCGGACGGGAGGGTAGCCTTCACGTCGCCTGGGTCCGAAAGATCCACTTCGCTGAGTTGCGCGGAGATGTGCTCCCCGGTCGAATCCAGATCGGTGATGAACTTCTGATACAGGTGCATGCGCAGGCTGCGCTGCGGCAGCGGGTCATTGGGATTGATGCCGCTGACCACCAGAAACGAGTAGTGCTTCGCGGCCAGATCTTTCGGCGTCATGTCGAGCACCACGCCGTTGACATCGGCCAGTTCGACGCGGCCGTGGATCTGCACGAAGGCAATCGGCGTGCGCTCGATCACCGATACCCGCAGCTGATTGGGCAGGACCCGCATCACTGTGGCGCGCTCCACCCACGGAATCTGCTCCAGCGCGGCGCGCCGTTTCGCCAGCGGTACGGTGAAGAGGTTGTGTCCGACATCGCCGCCCAAGACCGACAGCAGGTCAGCCCGGGTGAGTTGGCTGTTTCCCATGGTCTGGATCGCCGACGGTGACGCGATGCGGAAGCGCGGGTCGTGGTTGAGGAAGCTGCGCGTGGCCAGGAGCAGCGCGATGGCTCCGCCGACGGCGGCAACGGTGACGCCGGCAAAGGCCACCCTGCCCCAGCGGCTGCGCGCCCACACGGGCAGCAGTCCGCGGCGCACGGGAACCCGGCGCCGGGCGCGGAGAAAAGGCTCGCCCGCTTCGTTGTCCTCGTCATCCCGTTCGGCAGTGGCGCGGCTCGATCGCGGTGCGCGTGACTCGTTGTCCCGGCCGGCCGGGCGACGGTACACGTCAGCCGGCGGATCGTCCAGGAGGGTCGCGCTTCCGCTATGTGCGTTGCTTTTAGGCACGCCTGAGCAAGGTCGTGAGAATCGCCGTTCTGACTATAGCGTGCAGGCACCTGTGGATTCGCGGGCGAAATGCGGCAGGTATCTAGTGAGAGAACAGGAGAGGGAACCGATCGACGATCCGGTCATCGGGCGGCCAGTCGCCGCCCTGTCCATCCGCCGATAACTTTGGTTCAGTCCAGTTTCGTCGTCGCGCTCCGGCGTCGCTTCGTCCACAGCGGAGCGCCCCACGTTCCGATGGCCAGCAGCGCGCCAAACAGAATGACAGCGTCAATGCTCTCGCGTCCCTGCCGGGTCCAGTACGCCTGAGGGTCCATATTCAGCCACAGCGCGAATTCGTCCAGCGTGAGCGCCGCTCCGATGCCGAAACCAATCGCGATGAGCCGGCTGGCAAAAACCGACGAGGGCGATGAGCCGGTGCCCATCTCCGCCATATCGGAATAGCCGACCAGCAGCAGCAGCAGAATGCCCCATACCAGGTGGTGGATGTGCCGGCCGCCCACCATCACCCATCCGAACGGTCCAATATGGTGGACGATCGCGTAAACCAGCAGCCGCACGCCCAGAAACGTGATGAAGAAGGTCACCGAGGCCACGAACAGTCGCCGGTGCGGCCGGTCCGGAATGCGCTCGTGCAGGATGCGCCCGGCGCGCGTCCAGTGCAGCAGCAGAAGGATGACCACCGCGCAAAGCGTGATAAATCCCAGAAGAATCAGTGTTCCGGTCCAGTGCATAAACCTGCCTTCCTGCCCCCGCGCGTTGGATGCGCCCGACCCAGAAGTTCCGCCCCTATAATCAAACTGGGACTCTTTTCCCTCAACCTCTGGGATCAGTCATTTGAGCGACGAAATTATTATCCGCGGCGCGCGGACACACAACCTGAAAAACATTGACTGCACGATTCCGCACGGCCAGCTGACCGTGGTCTCCGGCGTTTCGGGTTCGGGAAAGTCGTCGCTCGCCTTCGACACCATCTACGCCGAAGGGCAGCGCCGCTACGTGGAATCGTTGTCGGCCTATGCTCGCCAGTTCCTCGAACGGATCGAGAAGCCGGACGTCGATCTGATCGACGGGCTGGCCCCCGCCATTGCCATCCGGCAAAAGAATTCGACCCGCAATCCCCGCTCCACCGTCGCCACAGCCACAGAAATCTACGACTACATGCGCCTGCTCTGGGCACGCTGCGGCGTCGTCCACTGCACGGTCTGCAACGGCATCGTCCGCCGCGACACGGTCGACGAGATTGCCACCGGTGTGCTGGCCCTGGGCGAAGGAACCCGCCTCCACGCCCTGTTTCCGGTGCAGTCGCTGGCCGCGACCCCGGTCCAGCCCAGCGCGGGCGAGGCGTCGGACACGAAGAAGCCAGCGCGCCGGACGAAAAAGAAGGCAGCGGCAAAGGAAGAGAACCAGCCACAGAGTGGATTGTCCGACGCGCTGCGGGAGCGGCTCGCGGAACTCCGCAAGCGCGGCTTCAACCGCCTCTATCAGAACGGCACTATCTACGAGTTCTCCACACCCGAGTCTCTGCTGGAGATCGACTTCCGCCTGCCCGTCTTCGTGCTCGTCGATCGCATTGCGGTCTCGCGCGGAAAACCGCGCGCGCATCGTGGACGCCGTCGAGATCGGCTACCGCGAATCCGGAGAAATCCTCTTTGAATTGTCCCCCGCGACGTGCTGGCCGCACGGGCGGACGCGGCTTCGCCGCAAAGACGGTAGCGGCGGTGAGGGGCCAGCACCCGGGAGCGCCTAAGGTTTTCCGCTGCCTTTGAGTGCACCACCTGCCACCGCCAGTACCGCGAGCCCGAGCCGAGCCTCTTCTCCTTCAACAATCCCTACGGCGCCTGCCCCCGCTGCCAGGGATTCGGCAACACCATCGACTTCGACCTCGACCTCATCATTCCCGATAAGGCGAAAACCTCGACGAAGGCGCGATCGATCCCTGGAACCGGCCCAAATACCGCTCGTATCTGACCGAAATGCGCCGAGCTGCGCGTGCCGAACGGCATTCCGCTCGACGTTCCCTGGTGGGATCTGACCCCGGAGCAGCAGGCCTTTGTTCTCGACGGAAGAGGTTCCTTCCCTGGCGTGCACGGCTTCTTCGCGCTGCTCGAGCGCAAGAAGTACAAGCTCCACGTCCGCGTCATGCTCTCCAAATACCGCGGCTACGCGCTCTGCCCCGAGTGCGAGGCCAGCGCCTGCGCGCCGAAGCCCGCGCCGTGCGCATCGGCGAAGACAACGACGCCGGCAGCAACGAACATCTGCGAGGCGGCCGCGCTCACCATCGCCGCCGCGCATCGCTTCTTCCTGAACCTGAAGCTCACTCCCATGCAGGAGGAGATCGCCGGCAGCATCCTGGAAGAGATCCGCCAGCGCCTCACTTTCCTCGACGCGGTCGGCCTCGATTACCTCACCCTCGACCGCCTCGCCTCCACTCTTTCCGGCGGGGAATCGCAGCGCATCCAGCTCGCGACCTCGCTGGGCTCGCGGCTGGTGGGCGCGCTCTATGTGCTGGACGAGCCCTCCATCGGCCTGCATCCGCGCGACACCGCCAGTCTCATCCGCATCCTCGACGAGCTGCGCGACCTGGGCAACACCATCCTGGTCGTCGAGCACGATCCCGACGTCCTGCGCTCGGCAGACTACCTGCTCGACCTCGGTCCCGGCGCGGGCGAGTTTGGCGGCAAGGTTCTGGCGGCCGGGACCGTTGAAGAGGTCATCCGCGAATCCCGCCTCCATCACCGGGAAATATCTGAGCGGTCAGCTCACGATTCCCGTGCCCGCGCGCCGCCATGCTCCCGGCCGCCAAAGGAGTGGCTGCGGGTGAACGGAGCGCGCATCCACAACCTCAAAGGCATCGACGTCGATATCCCGCTGAACCTGCTGGTGGCTATCACCGGCGTCTCGCGGATCGGGCAAATCCACCCTGGTCCACGAAGTGCTGTATCGCGCCATCGCGCATCGATTAGGCCGGACCGAGGGCGGCGATCCGACCGGCCTCTACAGAGACATCAAGGGAGTGGAGCGGCTCAACGACATCGTCCTCGTCGATCAGTCGCCCATCGGCCGCACCCCGCGATCGAACCCCGTCACCTACATCAAGGCCTTCGACGCCATCCGCGAGCTGTTCGCCGCGCAACCGGAGGCCCAGCGGCGCGGCTACACCGCCGGCCACTTCTCCTTCAACGTCCCCGGCGGCCGCTGCGACGTCTGCGAAGGCGACGGCACCGTCACCGTCGAAATGCAGTTCCTCGCCGACGTCGAGCTGCCCTGCGAAGAGTGCGACGGCACACGCTACAAAGCCAGCACGTCCTCGAGATCCACTACAAGGACAAGTCCATCCACGACGTCCTGCACATGACCGTGCGCGAGGCGCTGCGCTTCTTCGCCGGGCACCCGAAGATCGTCGACAAGCTCGCCGTCCTCGACGAGGTCGGCCTCGGCTACGTCCGCCTCGGCCAGTCCGCGACCACGCTCTCCGGCGGCGAGGCCCAGCGCGTCAAGCTCGCCGCGCACCTGGCCTCGACTCGCTCCTCCGAACGCGGGTCGAATGGAAAACAGCGGCGGCAGCCGCGTCCTCTACATCCTCGACGAGCCGACCACCGGCCTGCACTTCGACGATGTCGGCAAGCTGCTGGTCGCCTTCCGCAAGCTCATCGACGGCGGCGGCTCGCTGGTCGTCATCGAGCACAACCTCGACGTCATCAAGTCCGCCGACTGGGTCATCGACCTGGGTCCCGGAAGGCGGCAGCCGCCGGCGGCGCAGGTCGTCGCCACCGGAACACCCGAGGAGATCGCATGCAGCGAGCTGTCGCACACCGGCCAATGGCTCGCGCGGGTCTTGGCTGGACACAGCGCGCCGGCGCCAGCCGAGAAGGAGACAGAAGTATTTCAGTGAAGATCCGGATGCGCTTCGGTTCAGGGCACGACGTCAGTCGCGCCGAGACCACCCCTAAAGAGTCGGGCTTCAGCCGCTGCCTCGTCCTGGCGGCAGCTTTGTTAATCGTGGTGGCCCCATCAGGGCGCGCTCAGCAGGCCCCGCTGCCTCCGGGAACCAACAATCCCGATCAACAGTCAGCCCCGCAGTCTGACCGATCTACCGGCCCCCTCGCGGACGCTGAGAATGCCATCGACGCGAAGAACTACAGCCTCGCCGCCAGCCGCCTGGACGTCTACCTCTCCGTCCATGCCAACGACGCCCGCGCCCTCTTCGACCGGGGCTATATCGAGGATGCTCAGGGTCACGCGGACGCGGCGGAAGGCTGGTACCGCAAGGCCATCGCCGTCGACCCAAAGCAGTTTGAATCCCATCTGGCCCTCGGCCTGATCCTCGCCGCGAAAGGCGATCCCGCCGCAAAGCAGCAGTTGCAGACCGCGACCCAACTGGAGCCAAATCCCCCCAATCCGCAGCCAAAGCCCAGGCGTATCGCGCGCTTGCCCGCCTGTTGCTGCACTCCGACCCGGAAGCCGCGCGCGACGCTTTGGTAGCCGCGTTGAAGCTCAGCGAGGAAACGCCCGACGACGCACTGCTCACCGCCCAGATCGCCGACGCGGCCGGCAATAATGACGTTGCCGAGGAGGCCTATCGCCGGGTTCTTCAGGTGCAGCCGGACTCGCCGGAAGCCGCATCGGGTCTGGCACATGCCCTGATCGCCGAGAAGCGCTACGCCGACGCCCAGCCGGTCGTCGAAACCGCCCTCCAGCATGACCCGAAGAATCCCGGCCTGAACGCTCAGCTGGCGGCGATCCTGAATGCCCAGGGCAAGCAGGCCGAAGCCCTGGCGGTCCTCGAAAAACTCCAGGCGCTGGAGCCGAAGAATCGTGCCGTGATCCAAATGGCAGCCGACGCCGAAGCCCAGGCCGGCAACCTCGACAAGGCCGGCGCCGACTATGCTGAGCTGCTGGCCGCCAACCCGAGCGATCCTGACCTGCTCGACGCCCAGGGACAGGTGCTGATCCGGCAAAAACAGTTCGCCCAGGCTATCCTGGCCTTCCGAAAAGCCGCCGCCGCCCGGCCCGACGACGTGGACGCCTGGTCCGGAATCGCCTTCGCCGCCTCCGAACTCCACCTGTACAAGGAAGAGCTCGACGCGCTTTCCACCCGATCAAAATTCGCACCGGATAGCCCCAGCACCTTGTTTCTTTGGGCAACTGCGTACGATAATCTCCATCAAAGCAAAACAGCGGCAGAGTATTACCATCGTTTCCTTGCCGCTGCCCAGGGAAAATTCCCGGACCAGGAATGGCAGGCTAAGCACCGGCTTGTCACCCTTCATCAGTGAGTGGTGCTCCCAACCGCAAGTCACGTAAGCCCGTGATGGTTGATGGAAGGGCTCAGGGTTCTGGGCTCGCCGATCCTCAGGGAGCGTCGGCCATAGACGAGCCAGTTGGCGGAATCGCGGAGTTTGCGTGAGTGATCAGGTACGCAGCTCCCCAGAGGTGCGCCATGCGGTTTGTCGCTGTTCTCGCAGTTGTTCTCGTGCCCGCCTCCTTTGCGTGGGCGCATGGAATGAATGATCGCGCTCCCGATGCGCGCGAGCTGGCCGATCTGGAAGCCAAAGCGCAAGTGGCCGCTCCTAACGAACAGCCTTACATCTATGCCGAGCTCGTCCACTCCATGACCGAGATCGCCACCGTGGAATATCAGGCCGGGAACGAGCAGCAGGCCTCCGCCTCACTGCGCGCCGCCCAGAGCTACGCCAGCAAGATTCACATGAATCTTGTGCGCGATGCGAAGAAGCTCAAGAACGCCGAAATCCTCATCCGCCATACCGCCTTTCGCCTGAAGGAGTTGATGACCGGCGCCTCGGTCGACGACCGTCCTACCCTGGAAGCGACCATCCAGCAGCTGAATCAGGTGCAGCAGCAGATGATCAATCAGATCTTCCATCACTGACGCTTCCCGAAATAAACCTGGATGCCCCGCGTTCAGGCGAATGACGTGAAACCGGCGCACCGCAATCGCTGCAAAACTCCCGGTTTTCCCTTCGCGATCCACATGGTTTCAACAGACCCATGAGCCCTCGCACTCAGCATTCATCGGGCGATAACACTTTGCGGTGCATGCGTGCACTAAAGTGCTCCAACGTGTTCGCCTGCTTTTCCCCATTTACAGGGGGGGCCTCCCTTCGTACTCTGGCGTGGCGTTTCGAAAGGAACGTTACTTTTCGCCTTTTGCTGACAACTGAATCGGAGCAGTAACGCAAGCGCTCACGCGCAGTTCCACAGCCCGTTGCCTTCCGGGGATCTGACCGGAAACACCGCGGGCCGGGAATATGCAGCGGGTCAGACGTGCTGTTCCACCGCATCCCGCGTCCTGGCGGGCGCGCGTCTTGTCGTGCCGCTTTTTGCGGTGCGGAGGCGCTTTTCACCTGCCGGGATGCCAGGGTGCGGGGCAACGGAACCCCGTGGTCGGGCGCATGAGCTGCTTGTGTGCGCCGCCGCAGCGCTCCCGCCTGGGCGGGATTCGTCAGGGAGATACATGAGACCGAAGAAGACCATCCTCTGCGTAGATGACAACGAGCAGGCCCTCTCTGTTCGCAAATTCCTTCTGGAAACCCGCGGCTATCGCGTCGTCGTCGCTACCAACGCCGCCGAAGCTCTGGAAACCTTTCGCAGGGGAGGCATCGATCTCGTCCTTGGCGACCTGCTCATGCCGGAAATGGACGGCAATGAGATGGTCCGCCGCATGAAGGACATCGCGCCGGAAGTGCCGACCATCCTCATCAGCGGCAGCGTCAAGCAATTTGACCGCGCCAATCGCGCCGATGCCTTCCTGCCCAAGGGCGCTTCCACCCCGGTCGAGATGCTGGAGCGCATCCGGGTCATGATCGCCCGCAAGCGCGGCCCCAAGAAAACGCTGCGCCCCCCGTTCCTGCCCGCGGCGCAGCCCGACTTTCTCTCCCCGGAGCCCGAGCTGGACCCCCTTCTTGTCGCTTCCTAGCTGCCGAAAGACGCCAGCGGCGGCGCCTGCGCCAATCGCGCCGCCCGGTCCATTTACAATCGCTGAGTGGATTCGATGATTCGCGCCGAGAACCTCGGCAAAGTCTACCGTTCCGGCAGGCTCGAAGTTCCGGCGCTCCGCGACGCAACCTTCGACGTCGCTGCCGGCGAGTTTGTCAGCATTGTCGGCCCTTCCGGCAGCGGCAAATCAACGCTCTTTTACCTGCTCGGCGGCCTCACCCGCGCTACCACCGGCCGGGTCTTCATCGGCGGCGTCGATTTTTCCACCCTCAACGACACCGACCGGACGAAGATGCGCCGCGCCCGGATCGGCTTCATCTTTCAGAAATTCAACCTGCTGCCCACACTCACCGCCCGCGGCAACATTGAGATCGCCTACGAAATCGCCGGTCGCAGCGAGCCCATGGATGAGAACTACTTCGCGAAGATCACCCAGTTGCTCAACATCGCCGGACGTCTCGACCATCGCCCCTCCGAGCTCTCCGGCGGCGAGCAGCAGCGCGTCGCCATTGCCCGCGCGCTCATCACTCGGCCCTCGATCGTGCTGGCCGACGAGCCGACCGGTAATCTCGATACCGAGAATTCCGACGCGGTGCTGGAAATGCTCCGCCGCTCCAATCAGGAGTTCCGCCAGACCGTCCTCATGATCACTCACAACCCCGAAGCTGCCGCCATCGGCGATCGCATCATCCATATGCGTGACGGCAAAATTCGGGGCATCGAGGCGGGCAAAAAAGCGGTGGGCGAGCACTCCTGGTAGATTGAACCGTTTTAAATGTAAGCGCCGCTTTCCGTTCAGCTTGAGGCAAATCAAGTTTTCCTCGCTGGGCATGGGAAATTCGGATCATGCACGCCCGGTCGAGTTAGAATTAAGCAGGGCTATTACGGTCATTTCTCCAAAGAATGGGTACTTCACTCAATCCGCATGTCGAGGGCGCCGAGGGCGCGAAGACCGCAGTCAACGGATCCAATGGTTCTTCGAACGGCATTCAGGACCTGCTGACAGAAAAGGCCAATGAGGCGACGCGCGGGCTCGATACGCGTTCCGCCCTTGAGATCGCCCGCATCATCAATCAGGAAGATCAGAAGGTCGCAGCAGCTGTAAAAAAGGCGCTGCCCGAGATCGCCCAGGTGATCGACATGGTAGCCCACGCCCTGCGACAGGGCGGCCGTCTCATCTATGTGGGTGCCGGATCCAGCGGACGCCTCGCCGCCCTCGATGCCTGCGAGATTCCCGCCTACTTCTCCACCAGCCCGCAGACCGTGCAGTACATCATGGCTGGCGGCCCCAAGGCTCTGGCCTCGCCCGTCGAGGTCAATGAGGACTCCGAAGAGCTGGGCAAGCGCGACATCGCGCGCCGCCGCCCCAGCCGTAAAGACGTGGTCATCGGCCTCTCCGCCAGCGGGCGCACGCCCTATGTCGTTTCCGCCGTGAAATACGCGCGCACCCTGGGCGCGAAGACCGCCGGCATCACCTGCAATCCCAACGCGCCGCTGGCCGACGCCGCGGATATCGTGATCGTGGCCGAGGTCGGCCCTGAAGTCGTCTCCGGCTCCACGCGTATGAAAGCGGCCACCGCCCAGAAGATGATCACTAACATGATCACCACCGGCGCAATGACCCGGCTGGGCTATGTGTACGAGAACCTGATGGTCAACGTGCACATGCACAACTCCAAGCTCATCGAGCGCGGCATCAGCATCCTCATGCGCGCCTGCGAGGTGGGCCGGGACAAGGCCGTCGACGTGATCAAGTCCGCGGGACGAAGCGTGCCGGTCGCCCTGGTCATGCTCAAGGCCGGCGTCGACAAGCCGGAAGCGGTGCGCCGACTGGCCCGCGCCGAAGGCAATGTCCGCCGCGCCATTGAAGACTCCACTATGGACGTGTAGTCGGGCGGGCTCCAGCCACCAGCCTCGGCCCCACCGCTGATCGTTTGAGTGACCCGGACGAAGCATTCTCGGTATCGTTACCAACCCCACTGCAACCGGTTGCATCTGACGCAAGCAGAGCCTTCGTTCGTTCGCTCTCAAATCGTGACTCGCAGCATTCAGCAAATCCTTATGGCAGCTCTGTTAAGGCTGGAGCAGTCTCCTGAATTGTCTCCCGAAGAACTCGAGCGGGCGCGCAAGCTGGCCTTGCGCCTGATGACAGATATCACCCTGGTCAAGTCGGACCGTTCGGATGAACCCATACCGGACCGTTCGGACGAACCCGTCGCGGCCTGAATCGCCCGGCGGCGGCCTTCGGACGGATTTTCCGGCTTCCTGTGGAAATCTCGTCAAGTCCTTTCGGTCACGTTACGACAGCGTTCCAAAACATTCCAAAAGACTTCCAAGCCAATTAATTTGGCAGTAAACCCGCTCCGGCTTGGTATTCTGATAATAGAGAGATAAAACGAAAAGGACGCCGCCGAAAGGCGGCATTTTCATGGGTCGGGATAGCGGCAAGGGGAAAGCCCTGCCGGCCATCATGCGAGCAGCGACCTCGCTCCCGCACGCGTTGGGCAAGCATTTTCGGCGATGGGGCCTTACGAAGTGCCTGTTCCACATAGAGACAGAAGGATGGGGCCTCGCCGCAAAAGGCCAACGCGCTGAAAAAGACGAGGCTTAGATGAATACCAAAAACACAAAATTCGACCATCGACCACTGGACCGGACGCCGGCAGACTGAATCCATGGCGACCCTGCGAAGGTCACCCACTATACTCAGGCTGGAGCCAGCGCACATCGAAAGCGCGGATTGCCGATCCGGGCGAAACCATGCGCGAGGGCGGAAGGAAAAATCGTGCTGGGCGCTTTGCGTTTCCTCTGGAATGCGACCACCGGCCATCGTCTGCGGCCGTGGCGGAGCGAATATCTGAAGTGGCGGGTTGAAACCTACTCGGGCATGAAAGCCGAGGAGCTGCGGGCGCGCGACGTGATCGGATTCGCCTGGCGGGAGAAGGGCAATCTGCTGCGCTTCCTGCGCTGGACCGATCGCATGGACACGTGGAAGCACACGGGCGGCAATCGAGCGCCGCAATCCGGAGAGTAATGGGCGAACGGAAGACGCGACGCGAGTTTCTCAGGCAAACCGCTGCGGCAATGGCCGCAGGCGGAGCCGCGGCTTTATTGCCGGGATGCGCCGGAAACAAGAGCTCGGCCAAAGCCATGCCTCCGGCGCGAGGACAGGCTCCAACGCTGACCGATGTGAACGGTCCCAGATCACTGCGAGCCGCGGCTGCAGCGCATGGGCTGCTCGTGGGCTGCGCGGTGAATCCCGAGAAACTGGACGGCGAGCCGGAGTATGCGAAGGCCGTTGCAGAGCAGGCAAACCTGCTGGTTGCGGAGAATGCCATGAAGTGGGAAGCGCTGCGGCCGTCTCCGGATCAGTTTGATTTTCGCGCCGCCGACGACATCATGGTCTTCGCGCTGACACACGACCAGCGCGTGCGAGGACACAATCTCTGCTGGCACGAGGCGTTGCCCTCGTGGTTTGCCACGACGGTGAATCGCGAAAGCGCAGCTCACTATCTCGCGCAGCACATCGTCACAGTCGCAGGGCGCTACGCGGGGAAGATCCACTCGTGGGACGTGGTGAACGAAGCGGTGGACGTGAAGAGTGGGCGAGCGGACGGCCTGCGTACCTCTCCATGGCTGGAGCTGGTTGGGCCGGGATATATCGAGCTGGCATTTCGCACGGCGCGAGCGGCCGACGGGCACGCCCTGCTGACGTACAACGACTATGGCATCGAGCTGGACACGCCGGAGCAGATCGACAAGCGCGGCCAGGTGCTGATGCTGGTGCGTCGTCTGCAGGCGCGAGGCGTTCCGATTGACGCGGTGGGGGTACAGAGCCATTTGACCGCGGGCGATCCGATGCCGGGCGCGGGGCTGGTGCGCTTTGTGCGTGAACTGGGATCGATGGGCCTGCAGGTGTTCATCACAGAACTGGATGTGAACGACAAGAACCTCCCGGAGGCGGTGGAGACGCGCGACGCGGCCGTGGCTGCCGTTTATCGCGACTACCTGACGATGATGCTGGCCGAGCCGAATGTGAATGTGGCTCTGACGTGGGGGATCACGGATCGCTACACCTGGCTCCAGGGCGCAAAGCATGGGCGAGCAGATGGGCGTCCGGAACGGCCGCTGCCGTTTGACTATGACTATCAGCCAACGCCGGCATTTTTTGCGGAGCGGACGGCGATCGATGGCAGAAAAAAATTCGGTGCTGCCGTCGGCGAATCCCTATGCGCCGATTCGGCCCGGAGGGGCAGGAGCAAACGGTCTGTTGTAATGAGGTGTATGGCAGGGCGCTGGTTGTCTGCGGGCGGGTTGTGGGTCGCGATGGTGGCAATGGCGGCGTCAGGGTGGGCGCAACAGCCGTTTCCGGGAGAGCCGACACAGACCCCGTCCCAGTCGAAGCCGCAGGCTGAGCCGTTTCCCGGCGAACCGGCGCAGACCCAGCCGCCCAAGGCCATGCCGCCAACCCCTCTGCCGCCGATGGATCCGCGAGATCCTAACCTTTACCTGCCGACCTTTCGCGTGAGCACCAGCGTGGTGGTGGTGCCGACTCTGGTGGAGCAGGCGGATGGCGAGGTTCTGTACGGGCTGAAGGCGAAGGATTTCGAGGTGCTCGACAACGGCGTGCCGCAGAAAGTCCACGTGGACGATGACCTGGATACGCAGCCGGTGTCGCTGGTGGTTTGCGTGGAGCGCGGGCGCGACGCGCCGCTGGAGTTCGACAAGATTGGGAAGCTGGGTCCGCTGCTGCAGCTGTTCACGGGCGATGGGCATGGGCAGGCGGCTCTGGTGGCGTTCGACTCGAATCCGACCTGGGTCGAGCCGTTCACGGACAACAGCGATGCGATCACCCACGACCTGAGCCATATGCCGTCGGGCGACGGCGGAGCGGCAATTCTGGATGCGGTGGGGTACTCGGTAAACCTGCTGGAGCAGCAGCCGGTGGATCATCGGCGGGTGTTGCTGCTGATCAGCGAGTCGCGCGATCACGGGAGCCGACACTTCAATGTTCCGGAGCTGGTGGAGCGGATTGGGACGAGCAACACGCTGGTGCTGAGCCTGGTGTTTTCGCCGTCGAAGGCGGAAATCATCGATTGGGCGAAGGGCAATACGGACGGCGGGACAGAGCTGAATCTGCTGGCGCCTCTGATGATGACGATGAATGCCATGCGGCGCAACACGCCGAGGACGTTAGCGGAGCTGAGCGGCGGTGAGTACGACCCATTCACGAAAGAAAAGGGGTTCGAGAAGCGGGTCTCCGAGGTGGCAAGCCACGCGCGCAATCGGTACATCCTCAGCTTTCATCCCACAGATCTCACGCCGGGTCTGCACACGATTGAGGTGAAGCTGACGCAGAACTACGGAGCGCACGTTGTGGCGCGAAACAGCTACTGGGCGATTCGGCGCGATGAGGCGGGAAAGCCGCAGTAGCGAAGCGCGGGGCGGGGCGTCTGCATCCAAAAGAGAGTTCCTTGAAATTTGTGAGCGTGAGGGATTGCCAATGGGCGAGCATGTGAAGCTGCGGGCCGCAGATGGATTCGAACTGGATGCGTACGTGGCGCGGCCGGCGGGCGAACCCGTGGCCGGGCTGGTTGTGGTGCAGGAAGCGTTCGGAGTGAACCACCACATCCGCGAAGTGACGGATGAGTGGGCGGCGGATGGATTTCTGGCGGTAGCGCCGGCGCTGTTCGATCGGGTGCAGCGCGGCGTGGAGCTGGGCTATGGGCCGGAAGATTTGCAGAAGGGCATGGCGATTATCCGCCAGGGCGACACGGACGATCGGGTGATGGATGTGGCGGCGGCGCTGGATTACGCGCGGCGGGAGACAGGAAAGAAGGTCGGCGTAATCGGCTATTGCCTGGGCGGGTCGATGGCGTGGCTGGCTGCCATACGGCTGAAACCCGACGCGGCGGTGGGCTATTACGGGAGCATGATTGCGAAGTACGGCGGCGAGCCCCTGCACGCGCCGGTGATGCTGCACTTCGGCGCGGACGACACGCACATTCCGAAGGACGAGATTGAGGCGAAGGTGGCGGCGGCGCATCCCGAGGTGCCGATTTACTTTTATGCGGGAGCCGGGCACGGGTTCAACACCACGGATCGGGCGAGCTATAACCCGGTGGCGGCGAAGCTGGCGCGGGAGCGATCGCTCGAATTCCTGAAGAAAAACCTAAACGTATAGAGACGACCGGACACCCCCACCCTGGCACGCGGAACGACACCGCGCACCAGCGTGGGGCACTCAGGTCAGCACACTGATCATGATGGCGGCAGACCCAGTACAACCCGGAAACGGACGGATTGCCACAGCGAGCGGTGACGGCTACTCGCATGCCTGGCGGGCGCTGCGGCACCGGAATTTCCGGCTGTTTTTCGGCGGCCAGACGATCTCCCTCGTCGGCACATGGATGACGCGGATCGCCACGGCGTGGCTGGTGTATCGCCTGACGCACTCGGCGCTGCTGCTGGGGATGGTGGGCTTTGTCGGGCAGATTCCAACGTTTGTGTTGACGCCGTTTGCCGGGGTGATGGTGGATCGGATGGACCGCCGCCAGGTGCTGATCTGGACGCAGACCCTGGCCATGGTGCAGTCCCTGCTGCTGGCGTGGCTGACGTTGACCCATCGGATCACGATTGCGGAATTGCTGGTGCTCAGCGTGTTCCAGGGGTTGATCAACGCATTCGACATGCCGGGACGGCAGGCATTTATGGTGCAGATGGTAGAAGACCGAAGCGACCTGTCGAATGCAATCGCGATGAACTCGTCGATGGTGAACATGGCGCGGCTGGTGGGTCCGTCGCTGGCGGGGCTGGTGATTGCGGCAGCAGCGAGGGCTGGTGCTTTCTGATCGACGGCGTCAGCTACATCGCGGTGATCATTTCGCTGCTGATGATGCGGGTGCATGCGGCGGCGGTGCGGCGAGGCGCAGCCGGAATGCTCGACCAGATGCAGGAAGGCTGGTCGTACGTGTCGAGCTTTACGCCGGTGCGGACGATTCTGCTGCTGTTTGCGCTGGTGAGCCTGATGGGCATGCCCTACATGGTGCTGATGCCGATCTTTGCCGCGCAGGTGCTGCACGGCGGCGCGCACACGCTGGGCTTCCTGATGGGGGCGGCGGGTGCGGGGGCGCTGATTTCGGCGTTTTCGCTGGTGCTGCGCCGGAGTGTGCGAGGGCTGACGCGAATGATCCCATCTCGGCGGGGGTCTTTGGAGCGGGGCTGGTGGCATTCGGGTTCTCGCGATGGCTGCCACTGTCTCTGGTGCTGATGCTGTTTGTCGGGTTCGGCATGCTGCAGGGAATGACGGCAAGCAACACGATCATCCAGACGCTGGTGCCGGAGGACAAGCGCGGGCGGGTGATGAGCTACTACACGGCGGCGTTTGTGGGGATGGCACCGTGGGGAAGCCTGCTGGCGGGATCGATGGCGCACTGGATCGGTGCTCCGCGGACGGTGATGTTCACGGGGTCGTGCTGTATTGCGGGCGGGATCTGGTTCTGGACGCGGCTGCCCGCGATTCGGCGGGAGATGCGGCCGGTGTACGAGCAGCTGGGGATCATCACGCCGATTCCGCAGCCGGTGCAGGAGCAGGCGGCGAACTAAAGGGCGGCGGACAGCGCTCAGCGAAAGGGCGGCTCGCGGAGTCGGTCTTCGGCTATTCGTAGCGCAGGGCTTCCAATGGTTCGATGCGGGTGGCGCGGCGCGCCGGGATTACGCTGGCGATCAGGGCCGATGCTCCAAGAACGAGCATACCCAGCAGCAGGGGTAGCAGGTTGTTGGGCCGACCGCTGGTGACGATGTGAGAGAGCGCGCGTCCGGCGGCAAGCGAGGCGACGATCCCGATCAAGGCGCCGACGGTGACGCTGATGGCCGATGACTGGATGACGAGGCGGAGGACATCGACTCGCTTTGCGCCGAGTGCGATACGGATTCCGAATTCATTCGTACGCTGCGCCACCGTGCAGGAGACAACGCTGTAGAGTCCGACGGCGGCCAGCAGCAGGGCCAGACCGGCAAAAGCGCCGAACAGCCAGGAGATGAGCTGGCCCTGAGCGTATTCCTGTTGTGTGGTGATCCACTGCTCAAGATCACGGGCATTGCCGGCGATCTGCTGATCGCGGTCAACGGAAGCGACGCTCACTCCAATCTGGTGGAGCAAAGCGAGCGGGGGACCCTGGGTGCGCACGAGCAGTTGCGTGAAGTTGCCGATGCCGAGCGTGAAAGGCACGAACGCTTCAGGGGCAACCGGTTTGTCGAGACCCTGATCGAGTTTGTCGGCAACAATGCCAACGATCAGCAGAGATCCATCAGCGCCGGGAGCGGTAACGACCTGTGGCGGATGAGCAGCGAACATTTCGGGAGCACGGAGGGAGTGTCCGATTGCATTGGAATGCGGAAAATAATGGCGCGCGAAGGCGCTGTTGACGACGCAAAGCTTTGCGCCATTGTGATTCTCCGATTCGGTCCAGAGTCGTCCCTGCAAAAAGAGGGATCCTCAACAGGCTGAAATATCCGGGACTCACGAGGTTCATCCGGAGCAGTTGCCGGGTGGTTCCGGAGGCGCCGGGAATCTCGACCTGGGTGGAAAAGCCGTTGTTGGGCGGGGTGGCGTTTGTGGATACGGCGACCAACTGCACTCCTCGGACGGTCGAGATCCTGTCACGCAGCGCTTCGATGAGAGCCGTACGCTTCTCCAGGCTGGCGTACGCGCTGGTCCGCAGGGGTATGCCGACGGAGATGACGTTGTGTGGGTCATAGCCAGGCGGGGTGCGGGCGAGTCGAAGGAAGGCGCTGATGGCGATCATGGACGTGGTGAGCAGCACCAGGGTCAGAGCGATCTGAATGCCGATGAGGAGATGGTGGGTGGTGCGTCCCGCCATGCTTCCGGCAATGCGGCGAGAGCCTCCCTGCATGGCGTCGCGCACATCGGGCCGGGAGAGGCGAAGCGCCGGGGAGAGACCAAACAGAATTCCGGTGACCAGGGCAACGAGGACGCAAAAGGTCAGCGCGGGAAGGCTGATCTGAATGGCGGCTTCATGCGGGAAAGCATATTCGGGCAGAAGGCTGCGGATGAGGGACAGCAGGTAATAGCTGAGCCCGGCTCCAAGAGAGGCGCCGGTCACCGACAGCAGCAGCGATTCCGTAAGGAGTTGGCGCACGATGCGACTGCGGGAAGCGCCAATGGCCGCGCGGAGGGCGAACTCATGCTGGCGGGCGGTTCCGCGGGCCAGCAGGAGAATGGAGACGTTGGCACATCCGATGGCAAGAAGAAGGGCAACGGCTCCGAAGAGAATGGCTAAGGTGGGCCCAAGGGCTTTGACGAACTGCTCATTGAGGCCGATGACGTGGAGGGGGCCGGGATCGGGAGGGAAAAAAGAGGATCTTGCCGTTCGAACTCACGGATGAGCGGCTGCATTTGCTCGGCCGCGACTTTGTGAGAGACGCCGGGACGGAGACGGATTTCGATGGTGTTGGGATCGGAAGCCGCGGTCAGCTGCATGGGCAGATAGACATCGGCGTCGTTCCATGTGAAGCGGCGCGCTGCGACTCCGACGATCGTGTAGGGCTTCCGAGCCAGTTCAATGGTTTTTCCGATTACGCCTGGATCGCCCTGATAGCGGCGCTGCCAAAATGCGTACCCCAGGACCACGACGGGCTGCGGCTCCTGGCTCCCAACGGCGTCCGACGGCTGCAGACCGCGGCCAAAGGCGGGGGGGACGCCGAAGAAATGGAAGCCGTTGGAGGTCATGAAGCAGGCCTGGACGTCTTCGGGCAGATCCTCGCCGGTGACGGTCAGATTCTCCTGCCGGGTGAGAATCGAGTCCTCGATCGCGGGGAGGGTGCGGAGCTGCTGCCATTGCGGAAAGGTGGTGGCGAATCCGCGGTATTGGCCGGAGGCAGCCAGATCGCCGAGCGCCAGGTGGGCCATGCGGTCGGGGTTGGCGTACGGATAGGGCTGCACCACGACGGCCCATACGACGCTGAACACGGCCGTCGTTGCGGCGATTCCGCAGGCGAGGGACAACAACGCGGTTGCGGTAAAACTGAGATTTCCCAGCAGCTGACGCAACGCGTAACGCAAATCCTGGCCAAGTGAGCGCATGTGCCCTCCGGGAGAGCGCGGGAAGAGCCTGTGAAGGTGCACGCCAAAGGCCACCGGATGCAGCAATTTTTATGGCGTTAAGTGCCTGAATGGAATGAGGCTTGGCGGACAAAATGAATCGCGGGTGCTGTCCAAAGGCGAACAATGCAGTGCGGAAATGAACACCTGGCGATGAAGCGCGCAGAGAGCAATTGTCGATGATTCAACGACTCGACGGTGGGCACGCCCGGGAGGTCGGAAGGCAAAGAAATATCCCCGGCCGATTTTCCCGTTCGGCCGGGGATTCAGGGAGGCTGTTTCGGTTAGCAAACCCAGAATAGGAGGGTTGGGACGCGGGCGCGTCGGGCCAAAGATTGCATTTTCAGTACAACTTTGGTTGGAGGGCCGGCTTGGCAAAGACATTCCAAAATGGGAACGGAGAGGAAACGGGGATTACGTCCGCCGTTTTCTTCCGCTGGAAAGGCGCCGCGCGCAGAAACGACTGCGTACAATGCGGCGCTTTTCCCAGGGGGAATGCAGCATGGCGCTGCGGGTGCTGCAAATCTGTCTGGCCATGGTCGATTGTGCTTATGGCATGCTGCTGCTGGCGGGGTATGGCCGCAGCGCGTGGCATGTGACGGTGTGGCAGCAGCCGGCGCTGGCCCTGATTGTCTTCTCCGTGTTGCCGGCCAGCGTTCTGGCGGTGCGATTTCCGGCGCCGGCGGCGATTGGGCAATTCGCCTGCGCGTTCCTCGGACGACAACTCCTGTATACCGGCCCCTGGCCGGACCTGCGGTTGTACGGCGCCCTCTCGATGACCCTGGCGGTGGCGATCGTGGCAGTTGCCGTTTTTCGTGGCGTGCTGGAAGTCACACGCGAAGCCTATGGTGAAGCGGAACACCAGGACGACCGGTACGTTCCGGAGGTCGCTGAGAACGAGGCGGAACTGAAGGTAGCGGCTGCGGGCGGGACGCGCAATCAGCTTTGGTTCTGACGACAGCCTGCGGCTACCACAGAGGACATAGAGGACGGCCGGGAACCGGAGCCGGTAGCACCCATCCGCGCAGCGCGCACAGACGCTTCAGATAACACATCGAAACATCCGAAGCGCTAGGCGTGGCGGGCGGCCGTCTTTTCGCGTGGGGTCTCCTTTTCCTGATGACCATTAGTCCCGTTAGTACCGTTGGCCTGCTGCTGCGGTGTCAGCAGGACGCGGCGCAGGGAGCGGATGAGCTCCGGGCCGGTCTCCTCGAGTTCCCGGAGGTGCCATGCGGCGAGAGAGCCGAGGAGCTTGTCGCCGAGAGGCGTCATGCGGAGCAGGATGCGGCGATGATCCGTGGGATCGGGACAGCGGCGGAGAAGGCCCTGTTCGATGGTGCGGTCGACGAGTTCGACGGCGCTGTTGTGCTTCAGTGAGCATGCGCGCGGCGACGTTCGCGATGGTGGGATCGAGTTCCTCGGGCATGCCCCAGACGCACTGCAGGAGCTGATACTGCTGGGCGCGGATGCCGGCGGCTCCGGCAGCGAGGCTGCTGAAGTGGAGGAACTTTCTTAACTGGAAACGAAACTCCGCCAGGCGGCGCATCTGGGCACGGCTGAGAGGGGCGGGCTCTTTGGATGCGTGGTGAGAGTGTCCGCTGGTGGAAATGGAAGCGACACCGGGGCTTTCGCTGAAATTCATGCGTCTATCGTAGCACGATATATCGTGCTACGACATTTGGGTGTCTTCGGCGGCGCCTTCCGGCTCTCCGGGATCCGCAAGGATAGCGCGGGCGTCGGTCTCATCTTCGGAGCTGACCTGGAGCTGGAGAGGGCCGAGGCCGGGCTCCATGATGCGGGCGTTTTCTCCGGAGAGGAAGACTTCGATGCCTGCGGATTCGAGGCGCAGTTTGGCCATTTCGGCTTCGAGGGGCTCGGTGAAGCTGGCAATCGTCACAACGTTCGTCATATTTCCCATTGAGTCGCTGCTCCCTTTCGGTTTCTTATCATCTTAGCCAAGGAAAACCAGGGCAATCCTGCTGCTATCGGAGTTCCCCAGTGAGATTTCTCGTTCTCTGTCTTCTCGGATGCCTCGGCGCGTCGGTTGGAGCGCAAAACACCGAGACTCCGCCCGATCTTCTTGTCGAAGCCGGGCACTGCCTGGCCACAGCCGAAGGAGACTGGTTCGATCTGTCCCATGACGACCCGTATTCGCTGGACCTGGGCTACGTCGAGGGGGAAAAGTCGAGCTCCGGCGGCGACACGCTCTACCTGATCGAATTCACCACGCCGACTCACTCGGAGGGATTCGCTTTTGCTTTCGAGGCTCATGGCAAGGGTACGCATCGTGAGCTGATTCTGGGGTTCCGAACACGCTTTCAGCAAACGGTTGACGGGACGCAGCGGGTGAACCTTGTCAATCCTCCTCTCGGCGGCGTTGGTTCCCACGATGAGATTGTCGGCGCCATTCAACAGGTTGGGTTCCACACCTGGAAAGTGCCGGTGGCCGACCTGCGCAGCGGTTCGAGGTCAGTCTCCTGCAAAACGGCGGACGCCGTTCGATAGGCAGGTCGATCAGCAGCCTTCGCGCCCGCTGATGACGCTGCGACGGTAGAATGGGGAGTTCTTTGGAGGACTTCTGCATTGATTCCGCGTTATACACGGCCGGCGATGGGGGGCATCTGGAGCGAAGAAAGCCGCTTCCGCGCGTGGCTGGAGGTGGAAACGGTGGCCAGCGAGGTGCTGGCCGAGGACGGGATTGTGCCGCGCGAGGCGGCGGCGGCGATCCGAAAAAAGGGTGGGTTCGATCTGGAACGGATCCACGCGATTGAAGCCGAAGTGAAGCACGACGTTATCGCTTTCACGACGGCGGTGGCGGAGAAAGTGGGCGCTGAGGCGCGCTGGCTGCATTACGGGCTGACCTCAAACGACGTGGTGGATACAGCGCAGGCGCTGCAGGTGAAGGCGGCATCGGCCATCATCCGTGAAGACATTGACCGGTTGATGAACGTGCTGCGGAGCGCGGGCGCTGGAGTTCAAGAACACGCCGACGGTCGGGCGAACGCACGGCATGCATGCGGAGCCGACGACATTTGGGCTAAAACTGCTGAACTGGTATGCGGAGATGCGGCGTAACCAGGGGAGGTTTGAGGCGGCGGCGGAACAGATGCGGGTCGGGAAGCTGTCCGGCGCGGTGGGGACGTTTGGACACATCAGCCCGGAACACGAGGAGCGGATTTGCGAACGGCTGGGGTTGGAACCGGCGCCGATCGCGACGCAGGTGATCCAGCGCGACCGGCATGCGTATTATGTGGCGACGCTGGCGGTGATTACAGCAACGCTGGACAAGATTGCGACCGAGGTGCGGCATCTGCAGCGGACTGAGGTGCGCGAGGCGGAGGAATATTTCTCGGAGAAGCAGAAGGGCTCGTCGGCGATGCCGCACAAGCGGAATCCGATCACGGCGGAGCAGATCAGTGGGTTGGCGCGGGTGGTGCGGGCGAACAGCCAGGCAGCGCTGGAGAATGTGGCGTTGTGGCATGAGCGGGATATTTCGCATTCGTCAGTGGAGCGGGTAATCCTGCCGGACTCGACGATTTTGACGGATTATCTGCTGGCCAAGACGGCGGGTTTGATCGAGAAGCTGCGGGTGTATCCGGCACGGATGCAGAAAAATCTGGACTCGACGGGGGGCCTGATCTTCAGCGGGCAGCTACTGCTGGATCTGGCGGAGGCGGGGATGCAGCGCGAGGAGGCGTACCGGCTGGTGCAGGGGCACGCGATGAACGCGTGGCAAAACGACCTGGTGTTTCGCGAACTGGTGGGGGCCGATCCGGCGATTACGGGGAAGCTAAGCGCGAAGAAGCTGGAGAAGACGTTTGAGCTGAGCCGGCAGCTGGGCAATGTGGATGCGATTTTTGAGCGGGTACTGGGGTCCAGCGGGGATCACGAGCCGCACGCATGACAGATGCCTGGAATGTAACTGTGGCGGTGACCGGCGCGAGCGGTGTTGCGTTTGGGCGGGAATTGCTTCGGGCGCTGGACGCGGATGATCGTGTAGGTAAAGTCCATTTCGTTGCGTCGGAAAATTCGCTGCGAGTGCTGGCGGAGGAGCTGGGAATCTCCGGACGGACGGGGCTGGTGGAGAAGCTGCTGGGGGGCTCGTCGGCGAAGATTACACAGCACAGCGACAACGATATTGGGGCATCGATTGCGAGCGGGAGTTATCCCTCGCAGGGGATGATCGTGATGCCGTGCAGCATGGGGACGCTTGCTGGAATTGCGAACGGGTTAGCGAATAACCTGATCCAGCGAGCGGCGGATGTTTGCCTGAAGGAGCGGCGACCGCTGATTTTGTGTCTGCGGGAGACACCGTTTAACAAGATTCATATTCGCAATATGGGGCTGGCGGCAGACGCGGGGGCGACGATTTTTCCGATGATTCCGGCGTTTTACAACAAGCCGGTGGATTCCGAGGAGATGGCAAAGCAGTTTGTGTGCCGGGTGCTGTCGCATATGGGGCTGCCGCAGGCGGATGCGTATGTGTGGGGGGACAGGGAATAGGGTATAGGGTTTAGAACGGCCGCCAGAGAATTCAACCCTTGAAGAGAATCGCAGGTCCATTCGACTCACGTCTAAATTGCTGTTGCGCCAAAAGCGGCGCAACGAATTCGGAAAGCTCGCTCAGGATGACAACTCGTTACACGGTGAGGCGGACGAGTTGTTCGGCTTCGATGCGGGGGCCGAGGATGGAGACGCGGGGAACCTGTCCGCGGGCCATGGCGACTTCGTCGCATTTGTAGAGGCGCGGGCAGTTCTGGCAATCCTTGAAAATTTTGTCGGGGAGGGCGGTGCGGTCCTCTACCTCGCGAAAGCCATAGCGGAAGAAGAAGTCGGGGATGCGGGTGAAGAGGCACACGCAGCCGACTCCGTGGTCTTCGGCTTCGGCGAGGAGAGTGTGCAGCAATTCGCCACCGACGCCGTGGCTTTTTGCCTCAGGGCGGACGACGATGGAGCGGACCTCGGCCAAGTGGGGTCCATAGAGGTGGAGCGCGCCGCAGCCCAGAAACACGCCTCCCTCGGATTCGGCGACGGTGAAGTCGCGAACGTTCTCGCAGATTTCGGCGAAGGCGCGGCGGAGGAGGGTTCCGTCGCCGGAGAGGCTGTTGACCAGCTCGTAGATGTTCGTGGCGTCCTGGAGGCGGGCCTTACGCACGCGCATGGTGCACCTCCGGTACGGGTTGCGGCGCGTTCCGCGCGACCAGTGAATCAATTCGATGCTGGACATCGCTGAGGGCGTGACTGACACGATGACGAGCGGTGCCGCCGATTACGTCGTGGCAGTCGAGTGTGGACTGCAGCGAGACGGCGGCGAAGAAGTCTTCGTCGAACTCGTCGCCGAACTGTCGCAATTCATAGAGTGAGAGATCGCCTAGCTCGCATCCCTTGTCGACACAATAGCGGACGGCGTTGCCGATTTTCTCGTGCGCCTTGCGGAAGGGGACGCCTTTGTGGACGAGGTAAGTGGCGGCGGCCATGGCGTTGAGGAATCCCGACTGGGCGGCGGCCAGCATGCGGTCGTGGCGGAAGTGCAGGGCGTGGGTGAAGTCGGGGAGCAGGCGCAGGATGCCGGAGAGCGTGTCGGCAACTTCGAAGACGGGCTCCTGGGTTTCCTGCATGTCCTTGTTGTAGGCGAGGGGCAGGCCTTTGAGGAGCGTGGCGAGGGTAGTGGCAGCGCCCAGCAGGCGTCCGCTCTTGCCGCGCAGCAGCTCGATGAGGTCGGGATTCTTCTTCTGCGGCATGGCGCTGGATCCGGTGGAGAATTCTTCTGGCAGATCGAGGAAGCCGAATTCCGCGGAGGACAAGAGGGTAAGCTCCTCGGCAAAGCGGGAGAGGTGTACGCCGAGGATGGAGGCAGCCTGTGCGAATTCGAGGGCGAAGTCGCGGTCGCTGGTGGCGTCCATGCTGTTGGCGGTAGGGGCGGTGAAGCCCAGCGCAGTGGCCGCGATGGTGCGGTCGAGAGCGAGGGTAGCGCCGGCGACGGCTCCTGAGCCGAGCGGGCAAAAGTTGAGGCGGGCGCGGCAATCCTCGAAGCGGGAGATGTCGCGGAGGATCATCTCAATGTAAGCGAGGAGCCAGTGCGCGACGAGCACGGGCTCGGCACGCTGGAGATGAGTGTACGAGGGCATTGCCGCGGTCTCGGCATCCTGCGCCAGCTCGAGGAGCGCAAGAGCCCACGCGGTGAGCTGCTGAATGGTGGCGTCGATGGCATCGCGCACGAAGAGACGCAGGTCGGTCGCGATCTGCTCGTTGCGGCTGCGGCCGGTGTGGAGCTTGAGGGCGAGGTCGCCGATCTGTTCGGTGAGGGAGAGCTCGACGAAGTGGTGAATGTCTTCAGCCTCGGAAGTGGCGATGGACTCGGGCGCAAAGCGATTCGAGGAGCGTGTCGAGGCCACGAAGCGTCGTTTCAAGCTCAGCGGGCGAGAGAATGCCGGCGGCGGCGATGGTGCGGGCGTGTGCCTTACTGGCGGCGATTTCCTGGGGCAGCAGCCGGCGTCAAAGGGGAGCGAGCGCTGCCAGGCTTCGAATATGCGGATCGAGAGCCGCGCGAAAACGGCCGGACCACATTTTGGCGGCTCTGGTTGGTCATGACGCGTCCTCGCCTTTATTGGTCCCGTTGTTGAGCTGGGGCATCTCCGAGCCTTGGCTCAAAGTGAGGAGGCCGCTTTGGGCATAGGTCATCAGCTTGGCGCGGGTGTCGGTGATGTCGAGGTTGCGCATGGTGAGCTGGCCGATGCGGTCGCGGGGGGAGAAGGCGGAATCGGTCTTCTCCATGGTGAGGCGCTCGGGGTGGAAGGTTAGATTGGGCGACTCGGTGTTGAGGATGGAGTAGTCGTTGCCGCGGCGGAGCTCGAATGTGACCTCGCCGGTGATAGGGCTTGGCGACCCAGCGCTGCGCGGACTCGCGGAGCATGATGGCCTGGGGATCGAACCAGCGGCCCTGGTAGAGGAGGCGGCCGAGCTTGCGGCCGTTCTCGCGGTACTGCTCGATGGTGTCCTCGTTGTGGATGCCGGTGATGAGGCGCTCGTAGGCGATGAAGAGCAGGGCGAGGCCGGGGCCTCGTAGATGCCGCGGCTCTTGGCTTCGATGATGCGGTTCTCGATCTGGTCGCTCATGCCGAGGCCGTGGCGGCCGCCGATGCTGTTGGCTTCGAGCATGAGGGCAACGGGGTCGGGGAATTCTTTGCCGTTGAGGGCGACGGGGAAGCCTTCTTCGAAGCGGATGGTGATTTCTTCGGGCTTAATTGTGACGTCGTCGCGCCAGAAGGCGATGCCCATGATGGGGTCGACGATCTTCATGCTGGTGAGAGGTGTTCGAGGTCTTTGGCTTCGTGGGTGGCGCCGAGGAGGTTGGAGTCGGTGGAGTAGGCCTTCTCGGCGGACATCTTGTAGCCGAAGCCGGAGCTCTGCATGAAGGCGGACATCTCGGCGCGGCCGCCGAGCTCGTCGATGAAGGCGGGGTCGAGCCAGGGCTTGTAGACCTTGAGGTCGGGATTGACGAGCAGGCCGTAGCGATAGAAGCGCTCGATGTCGTTGCCTTTGAAGGTGGAGCCGTCGCCCCAGATGTTGACGTCGTCTTCCTTCATGGCGGTGACGAGCATGGTGCCGGTGACGGCGCGGCCGATGGGCGTGGTGTTGAAGTAGGTGACGCCGGCGGTGGAGATGTGGAAGGCGCCGGACTGCAGCGCGGCGATGCCTTCGCGGACGAGCGGGCCGCGGCAATCGATGAGGCGGGCATTTTCGGCGCCGTACTCGAGGGCTTTGCGCGGGATGTCGTCGTAGTCGGTTTCGTCGGGCTGGCCGAGGTTGGCGGTGTAGGCGTAGGGGAGGGCGCCCTTTTGCTTCATCCAGTGAAGCGCGGCGCTGGTATCGAGGCCGCCGGAGAAAGCGATGCCGACTTTTTGGCCGACGGGAAGGGATTCAAGAATTACGGACATTTCGTGCAAGACCTCAGGGCGAGCTGTCAGATCACGGGCTGAAGGTCGCAGCTAAGCTGGCGTGCGCTTCATGGCCGATGGTTCCAGGCCAGCCTCGGAGCGGACTGATGGGCTGCTGCTTGGCGCCGCCCAGGAGCATGAGGAGGAAGCCTTCTGGGCGTGCATGCGGTTTTCGGCCTGGTCGAAGACGACCGACTGCGGCCCGTCGAGGACGGCGTCGGTGACTTCGGCATTGCGGTGCGCGGGCAGGCAGTGCATGAAGACGGCTGCGGGGCGGCATGCGCCATCAGCGCTTCGTTCACCTGATAGGGCTTGAAGATGGGGGCGCGCTTGGTGGCCTCATGTTCGAAGCCCATGCTGGTGCAGACGTCGGTGTAGATGGCGTCGGCGTCTTTGAGCGGCCGCGACAGGGTCATGTACGAGGGTGATGTTGGAGCCGGCGACGTCGGCGATTTCGCGGCCTGGGCAACGATGTCGGCTTGGGCGCATAGCTCTTCGGCGTGGCGACGGTGCAGTGGGCGCCGAGCTGCGCGGCGGTGAGCATGAGGGAGTGGCAGACGTTGTTGCCGTCGCCGACATAGGTGAAGTTGAAGCCAGTGAGGATGGCCGAAGCGCTCCTCGAGGGTCATGAAGTCGGCGATGGCCTGGCAGGGATGCTCGAGGTCGCTGAGCGCATTGACGACTGGCACGCTCGCGTATTGCGCCATCTCCGTAATGGTGTCGTGCGCGTAGGTGCGGAGGACGATGACTGCATCCAGCGTTCGACGTTGCGGGCGATGTCGGCGATGGATTCGCGCTCGCCCAGGGCGACGAGGTCTGGTCGACGAAGATGGCGTTGCCGCCGAGGGTATTCATCGCCGTCTCGAAAGGTGAGACGGGTGCGCAGCGAGGCCTTCTCAAAGAACATGACCATCTGTTTCGCGTCGAGGGCCCGGCGGTATCGCTAGGGTTGGTTTTGACGTCGTGGGCGAGCTCAAGGATGGCGGCGAGCTCTCTCCGTGGTGAGATCGGCGACGGAGCACAGGTCGCGCCGGCCAGGTGCGAGAGCCGCGGGCGACAAGGTTTCGACTTCCTGCAGGACTGCGGTTTGCTGCCAATTTTCTTTCCTCCTGGGAGGCCGGCGCGGCTGCTGTGGGCGCTGCCTGCTCGGTGAGAATTTGGTCGAGCGCTCGATGGCCTGGTCCACGTGCTGCCGCTCAAGAATGTAGGGCGGCAGGAAGCGCAGAACGGTTTCGCTGGTGCGATTGATGAGGATTCTTCGCTCCATCATCGCGTTAAGAACGGATTTGGCGAGGTCGGCGGAGTCAGCTCGACGGCCAGCATGAGGCCGAGGCCGCGCACGTCGGCGATGCAGGCGTGCTGCTTTGCGAGGGTTGAGCTGCTCGCGAAAATATGTGCCGACTGCGGCGACATGTTCGAGCAGGCGATCGCGCTCGATGGTGTCGAGCACGGCGAGGGCCACGGCGCAGCCCAGCGGTCCGCCGCCAAAGGTGGTGCCGTGCATGCCGGCATGGATCGCACGCGCGGCTTCTTCGGTGCAGAGCAGCGCGCCGAGAGGGATGCCGCCGGCGAGCGGCTTGGCGAGGGTAGTGAGGTCGGGCTGGATGCCGTAGTGCTGGTAGGCGCAGAATTTGCCGGTGCGGCCGAGGCCGGACTGGATCTCGTCGGCGATGAGCAGGGCGCCGGTGGAGCGGTGAGTCGCGCGCGGTGTGGAGAAATTCATTCGAAAGGGGGCGGATGCCGCCTTCGCCCTGGATCGGTTCCAGCAGATCGCGCAAACTCGGTGGTGAATTTTGCTTTGAGATCGGCGATGTCGTTGAAACGGACGAACTCGACGCCGGGCATAACGGGGTCGAAGGGCTCGCGATACTTGTCCTTGCGGTGGCAGCGACGGAGCCCATGGTGCGGCCGTGGAAGCTGTTCTCGAGGGCGAGGAACTTTATGCCGAGGGGCTTGCCTTCGGCGCATCAGGCCGGCATACGCGCGGGCGAGCTTGAGGGCGGCTTCCTTGGCCTCGGTGCCGCAGTTGCAGAAGAAGGCGCGGTCCATGCCGGTGATTCGGTGAGCCGGAGGGCGAGCGCGGCCTGACCCTCGGTGTAATAAAGGTTGGAGGTGTGGATGAGTTTGCGGCTCTGTTCGGCGATGGCTTTCTCGATGGCCGGATGCGCATAGCCGAGGGCGTTGACACCAATGCCGGTGAGGAGATCGAGGTAACGGTCGTTTTGCTCGTCGAAGAGGTGGACGCCTTCGCCGCGGACGAAGAGCAGGGGATAGCGGTCGTAGGTGCCGAGAAGGAGTTTCGATTCGGCGGCTTTGAGTTCTTCGAGCTTCGACATGGAAACCTCTTGATTGGGCTCAACGGGGAGCCAGAATTGATTCATGCGACCATCACCTCCGTGCCGTGGGCGACGCGGCTGCTGCAGAGATCGGGGAGAAGGCCGGCGGAGGCGGCGGGCAGGATGCGGACGCGGCGGACACCGTGGAGCAGAGCTTCGCGGCAGGCGCTGAGCTTCGGGAGCATACCGCCGGTGATGACGGCATCGCGGGTGAGGGCGGCAATCTGATCGATGCTGAGCCAGCGCATCACGCTGCCGTCGGCGGCGAGGACGCCGG
>CAVPCE010000079.1:0-8725 GCA_963702295.1 uncultured Acidobacteriaceae bacterium
GTGTTATCCTGCTTTAAGGCGTTTACGTATTGCTAGTTTGGTCCGGACTTCTACCGAAAAGAACGCCCAGCTCACGCTCATCCCCACAACCGGCGGCCTCGCCCTGCGCTGGCCCTCCGGCGATCTCTCGCCGCTCATCCCGCAGAGTCCCGACCACTTCATCGACCGCAGCTACTGGGAACCCGTCGCCCTCGAACACGACCCCGCCGGCCAACTTACCGCCCTGGTTTACGACCGCTTCCGCGGCGCCCTCGTTCCACCGCCCCGCTGATCACGCGGATCATCCGCCCCGACGCAATCTGGCGTTCATCAAAAATTGACAACTATGTTATTGCCACTTTATAAACATGTGCGGATCGATTAAACCGCTTTACTCAGGAAAGTAAACCGATTTTATTTGCAGCCTGGCTCATGCGGAGGCGCGCAGGAGTCCGCCCAGGCCATGTTTCGCATAGTTACCTTGATTCGCGCCGGCATCGTCGCCGCCGCTGCCCTCCTCTGTCTCCTCTTTTCCGCAACCGGTACCCTCCACGCTCAGGGCACCACCGCCACACTCAGCGGTACCGTCGTCGATCCCAGTGGAGCGGTAATTCCCAACGCCGCCATCCTCCTCAGGAACGAAGCCACGGGCGATACCCGCCAGTCCACCAGCAATGGCGCTGGCGACTTCTCCTTTTCTGCCGTCCCCGTCGGGAACTACAACATCGACATCACTGTCTCCGGCTTCCAGAAGTACACCCAGTCCGGCATCCACCTGGATCCGGGCGACCAGCGCAGCCTCCACGCCCTCCGTCTCCAGCCCGGCGCCGCTAATGAGGTCATTCAGGTCCACACCGCCGCCGAGTCCATCACCCTCGACTCCGGCGAGCAGAGCGCCCTCATTTCCCAGGAGGACATCAAGCACCTCTCCGTCGAGGGCCGTGACGTCACTGAGCTCCTTAAGATCCTCCCTGGCTTCGCCATCACCAACGGCAATAACAACATCACAAACACCGCTTACGATCCTTCCGAAGTCAACGTCAACGGCGCCATCGGCAATTACGCCGGCGACGGCACCATTCAGAATTCCGTCGCCCTTCTCTCCGACGGAGTCGATGTCACCGACCCCGGCAACTTCGGCGGCGCCCTGCAGAACATCAACTACGATCAGGTCGCCGAGGTGAAAGTTCAGACATCCAGCTTTACCGCCGATGAAGCCCGCGGTCCCATCGTCATCAATGCCGTCGGTCTCTCCGGCGGCGACCACTTCCACGGTTCCCTCTACACCTACGGTCGCACCAACCAGCTCGACTCCACCGACTGGCTCTCGAAATACACCGCCCAGATCAAGCCCCCGGATCGCGAAGTCTATCCCGGCTTCAACATCGGCGGACCCGTCCTGATACCCTTCACCCACTTCAATCACAGCCGCCATCTCACGTTCTGGGCCGGCGCTGAAGACTACGCGCAACGCAATGAGTACGCTTACGGCAACGCCGGCAGCGCCATCCTCTCCGCTCTCGTCCCCACCGCCGGCATGCGCAATGGCGATTTCAGTCAGGCGCAGCTTGCCCAGTATCTTGGCCCCAACCTGACCAACGCCACTTACGCCAATATCAATAAGGTTCCCGTGACCGGCAAGAACGGCGGAGCCCTCATCAACGGTCAGCTCGGAACCAACATCGATCCCCAGGCCCAGGCCCTGCTCAATACCCTCCCGCTGCCAAACCAGCCCGCCAACGCCGCTGGTTACAACTACATCACCACCAACCTCATCGATGACGACCTCTGGCAGGCTCGCGGCCGCATCGACGATGCCATCAGCAAAAACAACAAATTCTTCGCCGTTTACAGCGTCGAGAAAGGTAAGAGCGGTGTCCCGCAGGTCGAGTACTACTCGCCTCGTGGACCCATGGGCGGTACCAATACCCCCGGCGGCGGCATGCTCTCGACCGTCGACTCTCAGATCGGCTCCTTCAACCTGACCACGCTTATCGGTCCCACGATGACCAACGAATTCTTTGGCGCTGTCGCCTGGCTCGATCAGAATTTCGTTGCCAAAAACTACACCGCTACTACCGCCAACGGCGCGTGGACGAACACCGGCCTCTTCAACAACGGCTCCAGAGTCGTTCCGGAGTTCCAGGACTACGGCTACGATGGCCTTCCCGTGAATCTCTATCCCGACACCACCTTCGGCGGCATCTACGCGAAGAAACTCATCCGCACCGGCGGCGATAACTTCACCAAAGTCCTCGGCAAGCACACCATTCGCGCCGGCGCCTTCGTCCAGATGGACACAAACCATCAGGTCACGCCCTTTGTCACCACCAACGGCGCCATCAATCTCTACTACTTCGGCGAAACCTACACCGATCCTGTCGCCGGCACCGTTCACGACACCGGCGCCGTCGGCAGCGGCAATGGCGGCAACTACCTCGCCAACTTCCTCGAAGGCGGAGTCTTCCAGTACTCCCAGACCAATACCGCTCCAGCCCCCAACGTCTACTTCTGGAATATCGACGGCTACGCGCAGGATCACTTCCGCGTCACTTCGCGCCTCAGCCTCGACTACGGCGTCCGCCTCGATCACTTCACGCCATGGAATGACGCTCACAACATCGGTATCCCCGTATGGGATCCCTCCACCTACAACACCGGCGCGAACCCGCTCCTGCCCGGTTTCCTATGGCACGGCATCGACTCCAGCATTCCCAGCTCCGGCCTCGCCACTCGCTGGGCTTTCGTCGATCCCCGCGTCGGCTTCGCCTGGGATCTCGCCGGTACCGGCCAGACCGTCCTCCGCGGCGGCTTCGGCACTTACCGCGCGCATGACTCCTCCAACGACATCGAGACACCCGCCAGCGACTCCATCGGCGAGCGGTCTGTCACCGTCGGCGGACCCATCCTTCTCTCTTCAGTTCCCTCCCAGGGGCCCTCAGCCACCTCCGGCAACGGATTCGTTCCCACCCAGAACGGGTACGGCTTCCTCGCCAACGACGACGAGCAGCCCCAGATCATGACCTGGAACCTCGCCATCGATCAGCACAGCGTCTTTAATTCGCTCTTCGAAATCGCCTACATCGGCAATCGCAGCCGCTATCTGCTCAATAACGGCTCAACGCAGCCCACCACCCTCGACGACATTAACGCCCTCCACGTCGGCGCACTCTTCACGCCCGATCCCATCACCGGCGTCAGCTATCCCCTCGTCGCTCCCAGCGGCTCAACTGCTGTCAGCGGCCTTACCACCGCACAACAGGATGACTGGCGTCCCTATCCTCTTTACTCCCACATCTACGTGGCCCAGCACAATGTCTATGCCAACTACAACGCCCTCCAGGCGCAGTGGAACAAGCAGCAGGGCCATGCCATCTACAGCATCAATTACACCTGGTCCAAAGCCCTCGGCGTCCTCGGCGCCGTCAACAACGGGACTCCCGCCGATCCCTTCAATTACCGCAATGACTACGAGCCGCTCGGCTTCGACCGCACCAACATCTTCAACGCCAGCTACTCATATACCTTCGGCAACCTGGTCCACCGCCGTTTCATCGGGGGCCTCACCAATAACTGGATGCTCTCCGGCATCACCAACCTCCAGTCCGGTGGCGACCTCTACTCGCAGAACAATCCCGACTTCTCCATCGGCGGCACCCTGGACGTCACGCAGAATGGCGTCACAGGCACTGTTCCCGTCAGCAATGTCGGTCTGCTCGGCACGACGGATGTCTACCTCATGCCTCGCCAAACCTGCAATCCGTCGACCCACACCGCACCCCACCAGTACGTCAACGGCAGCTGCTTCGCCTTGCCCACCACAGTCGGCCTGAACGGCCCCTACCGCATGCCCTACATTCACGGGCCCGCCTATACTGACTCCGACCTGGCGGCGCAGAAGAGCTTCGGCATGGGTGAAGGTCGCAGCCTCCTCTTCCGCTTCAGCGCCTTCAACTTCCTCAACCACGCCAATACCACCTACACCAGCGCGGTCCAGCCCCAGAACATCACCCTCAACTACACCAACGAAGTCAACAACAACCCCACGGCGTCGGCGGTGCCCATCGGCAACGCACTGGCCACCGCCAACAACTCCAATGCGTCCGTCTTCGGACTCGCACCCCTTCGCACCGGCCGCCGCATCAGCGAAGTCGAGCTGAAGTTCAGCTTCTGACCCTCTAACCCTCCACAAAAACAGGAAAGCCGCGAGAGAAATCTCGCGGCTTTCCTTCGATGGAGTCCCACGAATACTGGCGACGGCAAACCTGACCTCTGGCAACTGGCTACCGGCTACCGTCTCCAGTACCCTGTACCCTCCTGTCCCGTAAACCGTAGCCCGTAACCCCTGTTTACTCTGCCCGCAGCGCCTCCACCGGATTCACCCCTGCCGCCCTTCGGGCCGGCAAATAGCTCGCCACCAGCGCAGCCGCGCCCAGCACGCCGGCCACCGCCCCCAGCGTCGGCACATCCCATGCAGCCACCCCAAACAGCAGGCTCTTCATCAGCGCCGCCGCGCCCACCGCGCAGCCCAGACCCGCCACAATCCCCAGAGCCGCCAGCCACGCCGCCTCTCTCAGGATCATTCCCTGGACCGCGCCGCGCCCGGCGCCCAGCGCCATCCTCACCCCGATCTCCCGCGTCCTCTGGCTCACTGAATACGCCACCACCCCATACAATCCCACCACGCACAGCACCAGCGCCATCCCCGCAAATCCACCCACCAGCCATGTCGAGAAGCGATGCAGCATCGCCGTCGGCGAAGCACTCGCCTGCTCCTCCATCGTCACCTCTCCATACACGCCCGGGTTGGGGCTGATCGCCCGCATCGCCTTCACCATCTCCGGCAACAGCGCCCCCGCATCGCCCCCCGTCCGCGCCACGACAGAGAAATTCGTTTCCGGCGAGTGATAAATCGGGAAGTACTCCGCTGGCCACGGGGGGATCGTCCAGTGCCCCCTCGCGGAAATCCGCAATCACCCCCACAATCTGGCGCATCGATCCCGGAGACAGTTTGATGTCGGCGACTCTCTTCCCCACTGGATCCTCGCCCGGGAAATACTTCTTTGCAAAAGTCTCGTTGATGATCGTTACGCTCGGATGCTGCGGATCGTCCTGCTCCGTGAACATGCGCCCTTCCAGCAGCTTCACCCGCAGCAGTCCCAGATACTCAGGATTTACGTCCCGCTCCAGCACATCGTTGTGCTCGCCGTGATACGGCTTCCCCGGAATCCGGATCCAGTCCGTGTCGCAGTCGCACTGGATCGGCAGATCGCTCGTGATCGCCACCCCCGTCACCCCCGGCAGCGCGCCCACCCGTCTCTCAATCTCCCGATACAGCGCCATATCCTGCTCCGGCTTCGCATAGCCGGGCCCCGTCGCCATCACATAGGCCGTCGCCAGATGCGTCGTGTCGAATCCCATCTCCACATGCAGCAGGCGGTAAAGGCTCTTCCCCAGCAGACCCGCGCCTGCCAGCAGCACCACTGCCACTGCCAGCTCCACCACCACCAGATTCGCGCCCAGCCGCCGCCACAGCCGTCCTGCCGTACCCCGCGCGCCTTCGCCCAGGCCCTCATGCAGATCCTTCAACTGCATCCGCAACGCCGGAATCGCCGCCAGCAGCACCGCCGCCAGTACCGCCACGCCCGCCGCGAACACAGCCGTGTGCGCGTTCAGACCAACCAGGCTCAGGAACGGCATTCCCTCCGCCATCCCCTTCGGCACGATGCCCGTCAGCAGCGTCATCAGGCCGCCCGCGATCAGGATTCCGCCCGCACAACCCGCCACCGCCAGCAGCAGCCCCTCCGTCACAAACTGTCGAACCAGCCGCGCCGGCGTGGCTCCCAGCGCCCCCCGCACCGCAATCTCCCGCCGCCGCTTTTCCGCTCGCACCAGTAGCAGGCTCGCTACATTGACGCACGCAATCAGCAGCAGCAGCCCCGCTCCGGACAGCAGGGTCAGCAAAATCGGCTGAATCTTCCCCACGATCAGCTCGGTCAGCGGCTCCACGCTGGCGCCTTGCCCCGTGTTCGAATCGGGATACTGCACCGACAGCTGCGCCGCCACGTTTTTCAAATCCGCCAGCGCCTGCTGTTCCGTCACCCCGTCCTTCAGCCGCGCTATGCCGTCAAGATTGTGGCAGCTCCGCCGCTGCTCACAGCCGCCGTTCCGCTCCAGCAGCGGCACCCAGAACTGAGCGCTGGCCCGCGGCGCAAACGCAAAGCTGCGCGGCAACACGCCAACAATCGTGTACTCATCGCCGCTCAGGCTTACCTGCTGCCCAATCACATCCCGCCGCCCGCCAAACCGCGTCTTCCACGTCCCGTACGGAAGCATCACGATCTTCGGCTGCCCCGGCTGATCCTCGCCTGGCCGAAAATCCCGCCCCAGAATCGGCTGCACGCCCAGCGTGTGAAAGAATCCAGCGCTCACCCGCGTTGCCGGCACCGGCTCCGTTACCGGTCCCATCCGCAGTAAAAAGCCGAACCCGTTGTACACGTCCAGCGACTCGAGCGTGTGATTCATCCGCTTCCAGTCTTCGTAGTCGTAGCGTGACAAATTCGTCCTCGGAAATGCGGCCGCGCTCTCATCCACCGCCAACAGCCGGTTCGGCTGCCCATACGGCAGCGGCTGGATCAGCGCCGCGTCCACAAACCCGAAGATCGCCGTGCTCGCCCCCATACCCAGCGCCAGCATCAGCATCGCCGTCACTGCGAATCCAGGATTGCGCCCCATCTGCCGCAGCGCAAAGCGCACATCCTGCGCCACCGATTCCCACCGGAATCCCATCACCTCGTGGCTCCTTTCCCGCATCCGCGTCGCGTTCCCAAATTGCCGCAGCGCCGCAGTCCGCGCTTCCTCGCGCGACATCCCCTGCTCCTCGAACTCCCGCGCCATCTGCTCGCAGTGGAACTGCATCTCCTCGTCCAGCTCACCGCCGAACTGCTCACGCTGCCGCAGGACGCTCAGCTTTCGCCACCACCGGCCCATCGCGCTCATCCGGCCTCCTCGGCGTCCGCCAGCACCCTCCCAATTGCCGCCATCATCTGTTCAAATTTTGAGATCTCCACGCCCAGCTGCTTCCGCCCAGCCGCCGTCAGCGTGTAATACCGCGCCCGCCGATTTGTCTCCGTCATCTTCCACTCGGCCTTCACCCACCCCTGCAGCAGCAGCCTCTGCAGTGCGGGATACAGCGAGCCTTCCTCCACCGTCAGCACGTCATCGCTCACCCGCCTGATCGATTGCGCGATCCCGTACCCGTGCAGCGGCGCTCGCTTCAGCGTCTGCAGAATCAGAAGGTCCAGCGTCCCCGGCAACAAGTCGCCTCTGTTCGCCATACGCCGAACCATAGATTGTCTATGGATAGAAAGTCAAGGGCTCAAAGAGCAGGGCTGGAGGTTGCGGGAGACAGCGTGGAAGCCGTTAGCATCTGTGGCCTGTGGCCTGCGCCTTTCTATCCCGTAAACCGAATCCCGTAGCCCCTGCTCCCCTACTCCCCCCTCAGCGCTTCCATCGGCTCCACACCCGCCGCCCGCCGCGCCGGCAACGACGCTGCCAGCAGCGCCGACAATCCCAGCACCACGATGGTCGTCCCCAGCACCAGCGGATTCACCGCCCCCACTCCGAACAACTCCGCGGCCATCGATGCCCCGCTTCAATCGCGACGGAATCCCGATCGCCAGCCCCACGCCTACCTGGAAAACGCCCCGCGCAGCACCATCTTCTGAACGTCCAGCCGATTCGCCCCCAGCGCCATCCGGATTCCGATCTCGCTCGTCCGCTGCGCCACCGCATACGCCGTCACGCCGTACAGCCCAATCGCCGCCAGCGCCAGCGCCACCAGCCCAAACAGCGACGTCAGCTGCACGATCATCGCCTGCTGGCTGAATGCCGTCTGCACCTGTTCCTCAAAGCTGTGATAGTGCACCATCATCAGGTTGGGATTGATCTCCGTCAGCCGATTCCGTACCTCGGCCTCCAGTTCCGGCACCCGCCCGTGCGTCTCGATCTCCAGCGTGTTCAGGTAATGGGTGTTGGTCAGAAACTGCCCTTCCCCCACCGCCAGCGGACTCGTTGGCTCCGGCGCCGCCCACTGCCCCGCCGGCAGAAAACCACATCGGACGCCCCTCAGGCTCCGTCCGGATCGTTCGGCGGCCAGTACTGCGCGTCTTTTAATGCGTTAGCTGCGCGACTGACAAGTAAACCTGACAACGGCTAGCATCCATCGTTTACGGCGTGGACTACCAGGGTATCTAATCCTGTTTGCTCCCCACGCTTTCGCACCTCAGCGTCAGTACCGGACCAGTGAGCCGCCTTCGCCACTGGTGTTCTTGCGAATATCTACGAATTTCACCTCTACACTCGCAGTTCCACTCACCTCTTCCGGACTCTAGCTCTCCAGTATCAAAGGCAGTTCTGGAGTTGAGCTCCAGGATTTCACCCCTGACTTAAAAAGCCGCCTACGTGCGCTTTACGCCCAGTGATTGCAAGTAATGCTAGCCCCCTTCGTATTACCGCGGCTGCTGGCACGAAGTTAGCCGGGGCTTCTTCTGCGGGTACCGTCATTATCTTCCCCGCCGAAAGGGCTTTACAACCCTAGGGCCTTCATCACCCACGCGGCATGGCTGGATCAGGCTTGCGCCCATTGTCCAATATTCCCCATTAAGCCGCCTCCCGGTGCCACTCTGGGCCGTGTCTCAGTCCCAGTGAGGCTGATCATCCTCTCAGACCAGCTACTGATCGTAGC
>CAVPCE010000080.1:0-85819 GCA_963702295.1 uncultured Acidobacteriaceae bacterium
CCACCAACATCCTTATCGGCTCCGGCGGCGCTGGCGGCGGCCACTACAATCCAAACGCGAACTACTCCTTCAATTACGCTCCGGATCTGGTGGCGAAAATCGCGGTTGAGCCAGGCTGGGGTCACTGGGAACTCTTCGGCATCGAGCGCACCTTCCGTGACCGTATCTATCCGACTACGGGAGCCGCATACAACGACAAAGTGGTTGGAGGCGGGGTGGGCGGTGGCTTTCGCGCGCCAATCGCCCCCGCCAAGAAGGCGACTCTCTATCTGAAGGGTCTTTATGGCGACGGGGTGGGGCGCTATGGTTCGTCGACCATCGCTGACATCACCCTGCGACCGGACGGCTCGATCTCGCCGCTGCATGGTTTCTCCGCCCTGGGTGGAATTCAGCTGGATCCGACCAAACGGCTGACGCTCTACTTCGACTACGGCGGTGACTACATCGGCCGGGACTCTGGATACGCGGGGCAAAGAAGTAGGCTACGGAGCGTACAACGCGGATATGTCCGGTTGCCTGATCGAGCCTGCGTCCACAGCTGCAAATCCCAGCTCGGACCCAACCACTCCCGGAAATTCCACGAACGCTTGTAAAGGGAACAACAAGGATGTCCAGGAGTTCACGGCCGGTTATTGGTTTGACTTCTACCATGGTCCCAAAGGCCGGCTGCGTCAGGGCATTCAGTACAGCCTGATGCGTCGTGATCTTTGGTCGGGCGCGGGCGGCACGCTGAACCCCGGCGGCGGCGCCCATGGCGATGACAACATGGTGTTCACCTCGTTCCGCTACTACCTGCCGTAGTCTCAAACCTCAGCCAACTCCAGAGGACCCGCCTCGGCGGGTCCTTTGCTTTGCGCAGCATGCGGCGGCCGGGGACTGCGTGATATGCTGGCGAGTTTTCTTCCCGATGCATCCTCATGACTGACCCACAATCTACCGACTCCCCAAAACTGCAGAATCAACTCGCTTCGAAACTGAACTCGAACCAGCCGCGAGCCCAGAGCCATGCCCAGAAGATGGCGGCGCTCCTTGCTCAGATCCATGCTCAGGAAGCCGAACTGCGCGAGGGCGGAGGCGCGAAAGCCATCGAGTCGCAGCACGCGAAAAAGCGCCTGACGGCTCGCGAGCGCCTCGACCTGCTGCTCGATCCCGGAACGGAGTTCTTCGAACTCGGTCTCTTTGCCGCATTCGGCATGTACGAGGAATGGGCGGCGCACCTGCGGCCGGTGTCGTCGCTGGACTGGGACGGGTCAGCGGCCGGATCTGCATGGTCATCGCCAACGATGCCACGGTAAAGGCGGGGGCGTTCTTTCCCATGACCGCCAAGAAGGTTCTCCGCGCGCAGCACATCGCGATGGAGAACCGGATCCCGACGCTTTACCTGGTCGACTCGGCCGGGATCTTCCTGCCTCTGCAGGAAGACGTCTTTCCGGATCAGGACGACTTTGGGCGCATCTTCCGCAACAATGCGGTCATGTCTGCCAGGGGCATTCCCCAGATGACCGCCATCATGGGCATGTGCGTGGCGGGCGGCGCCTATCTCCCCGTCATGACCGATCAGGTGCTGATGACCGAGGGCAGCGGGTTATTTCTGGCTGGACCGGCGCTCGTCCAGGCCGCTATCGGACAGAAGTACTCGGCGGAGGAACTGGGCGGAGCGGCGATGCACTCAGAAATCTCAGGCACGGTGGATTTCAAAGAGCCCAACGACCATCTCTGCATCGCGCGTCTGCGCTCGCTGGTTTCCAGGCTGGGCCATCCGGCGCGCGCGCCCTTCGACCGGGCCGGGTACGACCCCGAGAAGGACGCGCCTCGCTTCCCTGCCGCCGATCTTTATGGTCTGCTCGACTCTGATCCCGCCCGCGCGGCGGTGAACAGCTACGACATGCACGACGTGCTGGCGCGCATTCTCGACCGCAGCGAATTCGACGAATACCGCTCCGGCTACGGGCGCACGCTGCTGTGTGGCTACGGACGCATCGGCGGCTATGCAGTGGGCATCGTTGCCAACCAGAAGATCTCCCAGCCGCAAACCAGTCACAGCGGAGAGAAGCGCGTCGAGTTCGGTGGCGTGATCTATGCGGAAAGCGCCGACAAGGCGGCTCGCTTCATCATGGACTGCAACCAGAATGCGATTCCGCTGATCTTTCTGCACGACGTTAACGGCTTCATGGTGGGGCGCGACGCCGAGTGGAGCGGCATCATTCGCTCGGGAGCGAAGATGGTCACCGCAGTCTCGAATTCCGTTGTCCCCAAGATTTCTGTCATCCTTGGCGGCTCGTTCGGAGCCGGCAATTATGCCATGTGCGGCAAAGCCTACGATCCGCGTTTCATCTTTGCCTGGCCTACGGCTCGCTATGCGGTCATGAGTGGAGACTCAGCGGCGAACACTCTGGTCGAAATCCGAATTCGGCAGCTCGAGCGAGGTGGCCGGCAGCTCAGCGAGAGCGAGAAGCAAGAGCTGGTCTCCTCCATCAAGGCAACCTACGAGGCGCAGACGGATTGCCGCTATGCCGCCGCGCGACTGTGGGTAGACGCCATTCTCGATCCCGCAAAGACCCGAGAGGCGCTGCTGCTCGCGCTGGAAGCTGCTTCGCTGAATCCCGAACTACCGCGATTTAACGCGGGCATTCTCCAGACGTAACGAAGCTGGTTCCGATTCCGCATCCATTGTTCCGCCGCAGGGGTATTCTCAAGCCATGCCTGCATCTTCAGCCGCGGTTTCGCGCAGAAAGCGCGGTACCCGGAAGTCTGTTCGTGGCGGATGGGCCGCGGTGTTACCCCTGCTGCTGGGAATCCTGATCACGCCTTTGGCCCTGCGGGCGGCCAGCATTCTGGCTCTGGAAGGCCCGAAGGCCTTTGCGCTGCTGTATCCGTGGGTGGAAGTAGTGCGCAGCCGGGCGTTGCATCTCCCTGCGGGTCTGGTGGGGAACGCGTCCGAATGGATGATGTACCTCCAGTTTCCTCTCTATGGTCTCGTCATTATGCTCACCTGGCGCGCCGGACGCTATCTGCGCGCCTTCATTGTTGGCTTGATTCTGCACTTCAGCGGCCTGATCGCCGCAGTGGTGCTGGCGTGGCTGGGACAGTAAGCCGATGAGCTGCCTCGGGAAGCGATCGACAGAATGACACGGCATCGGATGCTGACGCGGCTCGTTCTGACGCAACTGCGGCTGCGCTTCCTGATGGCTTTGCTGGCCCTGATGCTGGTCTGCGGTGTTCTCACGGTTCTGTTCCTAGTGGACTGGCATGAGCGCGGCGATACGTTTGCCATGGCACTCGGCGCGCTGCTTACCTTTTTTGCATCGGTCATCACGGCCGTCGTCACGCTCACATACCTGCATGTGTCCCGGCGCTCGCTGGCGGCGGCGGAAGCGGCCATCGCCCTGCAGCGCGAACAATGGGAAGCGCGGATGACTGTGCAGCCGCGTTTCTGGATGGGCATCCGGACCGAATCCACCGACCGCTTCGCTCATCGACCTCTCACCATCACTTATCGCCGTGATCGTGCTCAGGACGGGCAGTTTTACTACGATTCGGTGACCTGGCCGCAGATCATCGTGGATGTCTGGAACGACGGCGAGCGGTCATTCCGCCTGGCCGGCTATCGATTGTGGGTGCGCGACGAGGAGCACCTCGCCATCGAGCGGTCGCTCTCCGGGTTCGTGGTTCCTCCCAATGAGCTGCAGTCGTTCCCGGTCACCGAACAGGTCATTGCGCTGACCGTTCGGCAGCGGCAATTTCAGGAACGTTACGAGCGGCCGCCTTGTGAAGAAAGCCATCTGGGATTGCGCCTCCAATACTCGGACTGGCGCGAGGATGATCGCTCCAGCCGCGACGACTATTACCTGGTGCTGACTCCGCCACTTTCTGCGGAGTTCCGCATCCAACGGATCGAAAGACATGTCTGAACTTGCCTTCCGCAACCCCCGTGATCGGTCGTTCCTGTTCCTGCTGATGCCTCTCGCCGTAGCATCGCTCCCTTCCCTTCTTTTTTGCGTGTTGGAGATCGCTCTGGCCCTTCACGGGAAACGCAACGGTAGCCTGATCGTTTTTCATCTGCCGCCGCGCACGGCATGGGATCGGTTGCTGGCTCTGCAATCGTCGGTCTACGGCTGGGTTGCGCGATGGAATACTTCGGCCACGCTCGCGGCGACCGGTCTGTTTGTCGCGACCCTGCTGCTCCCGATGGCGGCACTGGATGGTGCTCGCTCTGATACCCTTCGGACTGCTGCTCTGCGCCGATTTCACGCTCCACCTGCGTGCCGCACTGCTGCCATGACAACGTCCGTCAAGATCGTCGAATGTCCGCGCGACTCCTGGCAGGGATTGCCGAAGATCATCCCCGCCGAGGTCAAAGCCGACTACCTTCGGACGCTGATTGCCGCCGGCTTTACCCACCTTGATGCCGCATCGTTTGTTTCCCCGAAAGCCGTTCCCCAGATGGCGGATTCCGAGCAGGTGCTGAGCTACCTTGATTCTCCTACTGACGTGGAGGTCATCGGGATCGTGGTCAACCCGAAGGGAGCGGCGCGCGCAATTGAAACGGAAGCCGTTTCCACTCTGGGATTTCCGTACTCGATCTCACCGGAGTTCCTGCAACGGAACCAGAACCAGAGTCCCGAAGAGACACTGGAGGCGCTGGACGCAGTGGGAACGGCGGCTTTCCAGGCAGGGCTGGGTATGGTCGCTTACATCTCTATGGCGTTCGGGAATCCTTACGGCGATCCCTGGAGTGTGGATGAGGTGGTGGCAGCCTGCGATCTGCTGGTGGATCTCGGGCATGACACAGATTTCCTCGCCGATACGGTGGGTCTGGCCGGTCCGGCACAGGTCACCGAACTGGTGCAGGCGGTTTTAAACGCTGTGGATCCTGCGATTGAAGTTGGAGTGCACCTGCATGCGCGCCCCAGCGAAGCGGCAGAAAAGATTGCGGCCGCCTACCGCGTTGGGTGCCGGCGCTTCGACATGGCAATCGGCGGCTTGGGCGGATGTCCGTTTGCGCAGGACACCCTGATTGGCAATATTCCGACGGAAATCGCCCTCGCAGAACTCGGCGGCTGGGAGCGACCCTGCCGCGGTTGCAGCCGCTGGAGGCTTGCGGGCAGCCGCTGGCTGAGATCGAGCGGCAGTTCGGGGCGACGGTGCAGTAGCTCAGCGTGTCTCGCTCGTTCGGAACGAAGCGATCGGTTGAGCTCCCGAATTTCTGTCGTCCGCGCTTAGCCCGCTGATCTTCTGGGGACAAAGTATTGTCGTCCGCAACCGGCGCACTGCCAGGGATAAAGGCCCAGGATTGGCAAGACATGGCTACGGAAGAAGCCTCGGCGTGCAATCCGAACCAACTGCTGCTGGCGGCAGTTCGGGCAGCCCATTTTGAATCGGCCCAGGGCGCGCTACTTTCCCTGGGCGCGGCGACTTTTCGCTGCGCTGTGAGCACGTGCAGGTTCGAGTAATTCCAGGACGCGAGCCCAAATACAGGGAAGGTGAGCACTAGAGTAATCGCATCTGGCGTTCCTGAAGGAATAAATTTTGGCGGCCGAAAGGCCAGCCCCTGGGGAAGAAACAACCGTCGACAGTGCAGCTTAGGTCAGTGAGCCTGGAGCGTGTCGTTGGGCGGCGACGCCGGCCGCTCCGCTGGACGAGGCGGAGCAGGCTGCCAATATCCAGCCGACCGTTTACGGATGAGGTACTGTTTGCCACAGATCGCACACTGCCACGGATAAAGACCGAAGATCGGATAGACGTGATTGCGAAGGAAACCCCGTCGTGCAATCCGCGCTAAATGCTGTTGATGGCAGCGGGGGCATTCCATCTTGAGCCGGCCTGATCGCTGACTGGTTTCCCTGGGCATGGCGGTTTTCGCTTTCCTCTACTCGAATAAAGGATCCCGGTTGATCGAGCGGAAAACCGGTGAATGTTACCAACAGGTTATCTGCAGGATGGCCTTCTGGGAGCAGAAGTTTTTCCACAGGGGAGCGCACTGTGGTAACCATTGGCCGCGGGCCGGTTTTGGGGCCCGAAGCGGGGGCCATTACACTGAAAGCAATGATCCCCACACTGGAATGGACTGCGGATGGTGTCCGGTTTCTCGACCAGACAAAGCTGCCGCTGGAGGAAACCTATGTGCTGGCGACCAGCTACCAGCAGGTTGCCGATGTGATTACCACGATGGTGGTGCGCGGCGCGCCAGCGATCGGCGTGGCGGCGGCGATGGGGCTGGCGCTCGGCGTGAAGAACAGCCGGGCGACGACAGTTCCGGGGCTGACAGCTGAGTTCGAGACGATGGGCAAGACGCTGGCGGCGACTCGGCCGACGGCGGTGAACCTGTTCTGGGCCATTGAGCGGATGAAGCGGCGTTTCGAGGAATTGGCCGTGGTTCCGGGAGCGACTCCGGATTCGATCCGAACAGCGCTGATCTCCGAAGCCCAGGTGATGTACGAGGAAGACATTGCGGCGTGCCGGCAGATGGGCGCGCATGGAGAGTCGCTGTTGCCGCAGATGGGCGGCGTTCTGACCCACTGCAATGCAGGAGCGCTGGCGACGTGCGGTTACGGCACGGCGCTGGGCGTGATTCGGGCGGCGGTGGAAGCGGGGCATGAGCTTCACGTCTATGCCGATGAGACGAGGCCGTTTCTGCAGGGCGCACGGCTGACGGCGTGGGAACTGATGCACGACGGAATTCCGACGACCGTGCTGTGCGACAACATGGCGGCAAACCTGATGCGTGCGGGCAAGATCCAGGCAGTGATCGTCGGCGCGGACCGGATCGCGGCCAACGGTGACGTGGCGAACAAGATCGGAACCTACGGCGTTGCGGTGCTGGCGAAGGAGCACGGAATTCCCTTCTTTGTGGCCGCTCCGTGGTCGACGATCGATCTGCGGACGGCGACCGGCGATGCGATTCCGATCGAGCAGCGGCCGGCGAAAGAGGTCACGCATCATGCGGGAAAACAACTGACGCCGCATGGCGTCGGGATTGAGAATCCTGCTTTCGATGTGACCCCTGCGCGGTACGTGACGGCGATCATCACCGAGCGCGGGGTGCTGCGCGCTCCGTATGAGGAGTCGCTGCGCGGGATGGAAGAGGCTCCGGTTCCCTCGGCCGTCTGAAGTGCAGGTTGCAGGTTACAGACACCCCACTCCCCGGGGGGGTGGTAGCTTTTTGGCTAAGTAATTTGTTTGCCGGTAAGTGGCAATTTTTTTTGAGGGCTCCAAACGATTCGTACCGGAAAGCAGGGTATGTTTTGGAGGCTCCAAAAGAAGCGGACAGCGGATAGCGGACAGGACGCGTTCACGCTCTGGCGGATGACGCATAACTCTCCGACCGATCCCTTCTTCACGCAATATAAAAAGCCCACGCTCGGCGGGCTTTTTCTTTTTTTCACTCTATAAGTTCAGTATGGCAGATTGGACGGGATTTACTGCCAGGTTTCGAGGGAAATTTCGGCGTGCAAGTCTTTTTGTAGCAGCGCTTGTTACTTTCGTCAGGGCGCGAGGGGCTTGACAGGATTTCCACAGACGGCAGCAAAAACCCATACTCGAAGTGAACCTATGGGGTGTGCGGGCCTACGACGTAGACGAGGCCGAGGTAATCGTCGCTAAGAAGGAAGGTGTCGGGCGCGATCTGCAGGATGCCGCAGGGGCGGCCGTGCACGACGGGGCGGCCATTGGCGCGGGTCAGGAATCCGGTAATGAAATTCTGTGGAGCGCGGTCGGTCGGCGTGAAACGCACAACGCGGTAGCCGGTGCCGATGTGGGGGTGACTGGCTCCGTGAAGAGCAACGAGGAACGTGTCGCGGAGGAGCGGATTGGCGGACCCGAAAAAGGCGAAGCCCAGGGGCGAGCTGTGGGCCATGAAAGTCGTGTAAGCGGTGGGCACCCGTTCGCACGAGGCAAGCGCAGGAGGAGCGTGGCCCAGGGCGGAGTTGGGATCGGAGGCAAAGACATGGCCTCCTCCGGCGGCGAGATTGGTGCCGGCTGCGGCCACCCCGGACTGACGGCCGTACACGGAGTCGTCGGCGGAACCGGGCGGGAGAGGGGCGATGTTTGTGGGATTGTCGAGAGCTGGGAGAGGCGTGTAGTCGCGGAGGGGTCTGCCCGCGGCGAAGTAGCAGGCGGGCCAACCGTAGTTGACTGGGGTTGATGGCGCGGCCTGGACCTGAAAGAAGGTGTCCTGGGGAAGCTGGTCTCCTAGATGGTCGTCACCCATGTTGGTGGCAAAGAGGGCGTCGTTGAGTTCGGGCACGGCATGCAGGTCGACGGCATTGCGCATGCCCTGAGCGATGAGTTTCGGATTGCGGCCATCGGGATCCATGCTGACGATGGCTGCCCGCAAGACTTCGCGTTCCTGGCAGTAATTACACGATGAACCAGCGGCCACGAAGACACGCGCGGTGCCGTTGACCTGGGCGATGGCAACGGTCCGGGTAAGATGCCATCCGCCATATTTGTAGCTCAGGCCGTACTCGGGAAAACGCATGAGGGTTTCAGGTGCAGACGCAGGCACAGGGTCGCCGGGATTGTATTTGTAGCGAATGAGGCGATCGGTGAGGGGAATGTAGATCCAGCTCTGGCGCGTGGCGGGATCGGTCCAGAAGGCGATGTTGTTGGGATTGCGGAGGTGGTCGAGGTAGTGGGTGACGCGGGTGAAGCGGTGGGTGGATGGATCCCAGCCTTCAAGGATGAATACCGAGCCGAGGCGATTGTCCGAGATATCGTGCATGCCGGTGACGAAAACGCGGTGGTCGGGCGAGAGAGCGAAGAAGCGTACGCGGCGGAGGCCGGAGGCGGCGACATGGATGTCGAAGGAATTCGGCAGGGTGAGGGTGATGGCCTTTCCGGGCGCGTAAGCGAGAGTGCGGGGCGTTTGGGCGGCGGCGAGGTAAGGCAGGAACGCGAGGATTACCAGAAGTGCGGGGCGCAGGCCGGGGCGGTACATAGCTGGATGTAGGGTAATTTGTTCCGCGGTGCGGACGGCGATTCACCACAGAGGACTCAGAGGGCACAGAGGATGGCGAACCCGTTGGAGTCTCTTTTCGAGGGGTCAGGAGAGTGCGAATCCGGGGGAGTACGGAGTTTCGTCAGACTTTGCTTTGAATCTCGCGACGGAGGTGGGCATTCTCGTCTTCCAGAGCCGCAAGACGGCGCCGGACGGGTGCGAGGACTTCGGCGAACTCTTCTTCGGTGAAGCGAGGGGTGATGTGCTGGGGACAATTCCAGTCGAATGCCTCGACGTGGATGACCACGGCGCGTTCCGGACGGGAGCCTTTTTCGGGGATATAGAGACGGTCGATCCACTCCTGTGCCTCCTGTGTGCCTTCATGGATCGTGGCATGGCCGAGAATCTTGAGGCGCGTCTGGCGCGCGTAATCCATGAGGAAGAGGGCGACTCGATCGTCGTGCAGAAGGTTGCCGGTGCTGATGTACTGCATGTTGCCGCGCAGGTCGGCAAAAGCGAGGGTGTTCTCGTCAATGACGTTGAGAAAGCCTTTGGGGCCGCCGCGAAACTGGATGTAGGGCCATCCGGTTTCGCTCACAGAGGCCATATAGAAGCCATCGCGAGCGCGCACGAAGGCCTGCTCGTCAGAACCCAGTGCGGCGCCGGGGACGCCTTCGGTTTCGACGCGATGATACGACCCGCGACTGCCGCGGAGGGTTTGCTGGTTTTTGACGGCGGGGGTGAAGGCGAGTTCGGCGAAGCGGCGGCCCATGGTCTCTGATGGATTCCCGGGAGACGGATTTGGATTCAGGTTCGGGGGCTGACGATCGGTGGCTTCGAGCCGCAGATGAGAAGAAGCAACCGCAGATTCTTCCGATTCGCGTTGCGAATGCGCTGGATCGCTCTTCAGCGGCGCCTCGCTCGGCACGACATTCCCAATTATTCGTAGCGCAGGGCGATGATGGGGTCCACGCGCGTGGCGCGGCGGGCGGGGATCCAGCAGGCGAAGAGAGCGACAGCGATGAGGACCAGAGCGACGCCGGCAAAGGTGAGCGGGTCGTGGGCGGTGACGCCGTAGAGCTGGCTGCTCATCAGGCGGGTTAGGGCGAGGGCCAAAGCGACGCCGAGAACTACGCCAGCGACGGCCATGCGGATTCCCTGCCCCAGGATGAGCCTGAGGACGTGGCGGCGTTCGGCGCCGAGGGCCATGCGAACACCAATTTCGTGGGTGCGCTGTCCGACCAGGTAGGCGATGACCCCGTAGATCCCGATGCACGCGAGGACGAGCGCCAGGCCGGCAAAGATGGCGAGCAGGAGCATGGAAGTGCGCCGGGCGGCCAGGGTGTCGGCCACGACTTCGTTCATGGTGGAGACGGCGTAGATGACATAGTCAGGATTGAGCTGGTTGACGGCCTGGCGGACGGGGCCCATGACGGCGGCGGGATCGCCTTCAGTACGAAGAACGACCGCGGTGACCGTGGCAAGCAGAGACATGAGTTTGGGCGGCGTCTGCATGTAGGGGTAGAAGAACTGCGCCTGGATGGCAGCGTGCGGATCGCCGCCGGGACCCCACTGGCGGACATGGGCGACGACGCCCACGATTTCAGCTTCAGTGTCGAACTGGACGAGGTGGACGTGCTGGCCGATGGGGTTCTGGTTGGGGAAGTACGCACGGGCGAAGGCATCGTCGATGTCGATGACGGCGGGAGTGTTCTCGTTGTCGTGGTCGGTGATCCAGCGGCCGCGGAGGAGGGTCATACCCATGGCGCGCTGGAAGCCGGATTCGACGAGATAGAAGAGCGACTGGGGCATGTCGTTGTCGGTCGCAGGTTTGGGACGGCCCTCGATCCAAAACGGCAGCGAGGAGTCATGGATCATGGGGCGGGAGCCGAGGGTGACGGAGACGGCCTCGACGCCGGGAACGGCACGCAGGGCGGCGTCGAACTGGCGGAGGCGGGCGCGGGTATCGGCGGCGGAGGTCTTCGCGTTGGAGGGCAGAGAGACGGAGAAGGTGACGGCGTGGTCAGGGTTATAGCCGAGGTTGACGCGCCAGAGAGCGGCGAGGGAACGAAGCATGAGTCCGGCGCCGACGAGGAGGACCAGGGCCATGGCAACTTCGACGGCGACGAAGAGACCCTGGAGGCGATGGCGGGCGCCGCTGGATCCGCGGCCGGCGGCACGGAGGACGTCCTGAAGGTTGGTGCGGGAGGTGCGGAGGGCGGGAGCGAGTCCAAAGACGATGCCGGCGAGGAGGGAGACGCCGAGGGTGAAGAGAAGAACGCGGCTGTCGATGGCGACGTCGGCGGCGCGGGGCAGCTCAGCGGGCAGAGCGGCGGCGATGGCTTTGGTGGCGAGGATGGCGAGGGCGAGTCCAATGAGGCCACCGAGGCCGGCGAGGAGAAGGCTCTCGGTAAGGAGCTGGCGGATGAGGCGGGCGCGGCCGGCTCCGAGGGCGGAGCGAACGGCAAACTCGGCCGAGCGGGCCATGGAGCGGGCGAGGAGGAGGCTGGCGACGTTGGCGCAGGCGAGGAGGAGGAGAAAAGCGACGGCGGCGAGAAGGACGATGAGCAGGGGCTGCACGTTGCCGACGATGTCCTGCTTCATGGTGATGAGGCTGATGCCGACGCCGAAGCCCTTATCGACCTGGGGATAGGCGAGGGCGAGGTTGTGGGCGACGGTGTCCATGTCGGCCTGGGCTTCAGCCATGGTGACGCCGGGGGCGAGGCGGGCGACGACGTGGGCGCTTTCATCGATGCGGCGATCGCGGAAGGAAGGGTCGGTCCACTGGCCGATGGGGACGAAGACATCGCGATCGACGCCGTAGAAGAGGAAACCGGGCGGCAGGATGCCGACGACCGTGTAGTCGGCGCCATTGAGGGTGATGGGCTTGCCGAGAATGGAGAGCGATCCGCCGAAGCGGCGATGCCAGAAGCCGTTGCTGAGAAGAGCGACGGGGGCGGCGCCGAGGTGGTCGTCGGAGGTATTGAAGTCGCGGCCGAAGGCTGGATGCAGGCCGAGGGTGGCGAAGAACTGGGCGGAGATCATGAAGCCGTTGACGCGCTGGGCGGGACCCTGCTGGCCAGAGAGGTTGTAGTCCTCGTGGCGGTACATGGCCATGGAGGAGAGCGTGCGCGTCTGCCGCTGCCAGTCCAGGAAGTTGAGATAGCTGACGGGAATCTGCGGCACGGATTCATTGGCGTTGACGGAGACGAGCTGGCCGGAGTGGGGATACGCGAGGGGGTTGAGGAGGACGCCGTTGACCACGGAGAAGAGGGTGGTATCGGCGGCGATGCCGAGGGCCAGGGTGAGGATGGCGATGGCGGCAAAGCCCGGCGACTTCGCGAGCATGCGGCAGGCGTAGCGGAGGTCCTGGAGAAAGGCGCTCATGTGCACTCCGAAGCGGCGGCGGAAAGGTACGGGGATAGTCGCGCTCGCTGGATGAGGATGACGATAGCAAAACGGCGCGTGGTTTGTGTGGGCGCAGGCGGTGGTTCCGCGCGGATTTGGCGGAATGGTATCCTTTCCAATTCGTATGCGACTAAATGTCATTCTGGTGCGAAGCACGCTGGTAGGGGCGCTGGGCGGACTGCTGTTCGGGTTCGACACGGCGGTTATTTCAGGGACAACCCATCAATTGACCGAGGTCTTTCACCTGAGCCCGGGCGCGCTGGGGCTGACCGTTTCGATTGCGCTGTGGGGAACGGTGATGGGCGCGATCGGCGCGGGTCCGCTGGGGCAGAAGATCGGCGGCCGCGAGGCGCTGCGGATTATGGCGCTGCTGTACGTGCTGTCGTCGGCGGGGTGCGCGCTGGCGTGGAACTGGCCTTCCCTGCTGGGGTTTCGGCTGATCGGGGGGCTGGGGATCGGCGGGTCCTCGGTGCTGGGGCCGGTGTATCTGGCGGAGCTGGCGCCGGCGCGGCTGCGGGGGCGGCTGGTGGGGCTCTTCCAGATCAATATCGTGGCGGGCATTCTGCTCGCCTACGCGTCGAATTATGGGGTGGCGAGCCTGATCGGCGGGCCCACCGCGTGGCGGTGGCAGTTTGGGGTGGCGACGCTGCCGGCCGCGGCTTTTGCGCTGCTGCTGTTCGGGATTCCGCGGAGCTCGCGGTGGCTGGTGACGCAGAACCGGATCGACGAGGCGCGCCGGGTTCTGGAACTGGTGGGGACGCCGGATACCGAGGCGGAGCTGAAGGAGATTGTTGCGTCGATTCATCTGGAGCGGGCGGGGAAAACAGAGCCGCTGTTCCAGAGGAAGTATCGGCTGCCGATCTTTCTGGCAGTGTCGATCGGGATGTTCAACCAGCTGTCCGGGATCAACGCGATTTTGTATTACGCGAACGATATTTTTTCGTTTGGCGGGTTCAGCAGCCTTTCCGGAGACAAGCAGGCCGTGCTGCTGGGGGCGATGAATTTTGTGGCGACGATTCTGGCGATGTCGGTGATCGACAAGCTGGGGCGGAAGTCGCTGCTGCTGATCGGATCGGTGGGGACAGCGGCCAGCCTAGCGGGGGTGGCGGCGATTTTTCACGCCCACAGCCACCAGGCCGATCTGCTGTGGCTGCTGGTGGGGTTCATCTTCTTCTTCTCCATCTCGCAGGGAGCGGTGATCTGGGTGTACATCAGCGAGGTGTTTCCGACGCGGGTGCGGTCGAAGGGGCAAAGCCTGGGAAGTTCTTCGCACTGGATTATGAACGCGATCATCTCGGGGCTGTTTCCCTGGGTGGCGCGGCATTCAACGGCAGCGCCGTTCATGTTCTTCTCCGCGATGATGGCGTTGCAGTTTGTAGTGGTGCTGCTGGTGTATCCGGAGACCAAGGGCGCGAGTTTGGAGCAACTGCAGCAGAGGATGGAAAAAGCCTGAGGGGTTACCGATTACGGTTTACGGGTTAGAAAAAGCGGATGGCGGCGGCGGCTAAAAGCGCCGCGGCGAGGGTGGAGAGGGCGTTGACGGCGTCGTTGTTGAGCCAGCCGGCGCGTTCGGGGCCTGCGCCGAGGAAGCTGTCGATGAAGAGGCCGGCGATGCCGGCTGCTAAAGCGATCAGGGCGTCGGTGCGCGGGAGAGCGAGCACGACTGCGCCAATGACGATGACGACGGCAGCGGCGAGACATCCAAGAAGCGTGCCGATGGGGGTGATGCCGCCGTCGGTGCCTGGGGGCACGCGGCGGAATGTGGTGATGAGGCGGGGCTGACCGCCGAGAACCTGGCCGAGTTCAGAGGAAACGGTGTCGGCGGTGGCTTCTGCCATGGCAGCGAGCATAGCGACGAGGGCGAGTCGGCCTATGTCCGCAAGCGCGAGCAAAAAAAGATGAGAGGCGACTTCGGGGATGCCGGTGAGGGCGGCTACGCCGAGGTTGGCTGCGACCTGGGAGGCAGTGCGGCCGCGACGTGCTTCTGCGAGGCCGAGGGCTTCTTTGCGGCGGCGACCGAAGCGAGTGGCCGTGAACGTCAGGAGGAGGAGCGCAAGCAGAGGCCACAGGGCCGTACGCAGCCCCGGGGTGGCGAGATACAAAGTGGCGGCAAAGATGCCGCCAGTGATGGCGGCGCCGGGCGTGGCGGCTCGGAGAGCCAGCACGAAGGCAATGAAGGCAACGCTGATGAGCGTGGTTTGCCAGAAGAGAGGCGTGGGCCATGCCACGGCGATGCGGAGAAATGCCCAGCTGCCGGCTGCCGGAACAAAAGCCAGAAGCACGGCCTTCGATTGCCATGGGAGTCGAGAACGATGTGGTTGAAGCTCGGGGACAGGGCTGGACATGGGTGCGGACGGCGACGGCACAAGGCGATGCTCGTACAGTACAATCATCTTTCTACCAAGAATCAGCTGCGTCCGTGCCGCAACCGCGGTCGGACTGAGGAGTCAGGTACTTGCGAGTGTGGAGCATGGCATGGGTGGACCGCCTGCAGGGCGGATTCAGCCAATATCCGGACCGGATCCTGCAGGGAGCCGGCAGCAGTTTCCGTCGTCATCGCAGTGGAGCCGCCGCGGTTCTGGGGCTGTTGGTCCTGGGGCTGGCGGGGTGCGGCAATCAATATCGGCCGGTGGTGACGCCGATTAACCCGACCGGACCCGCGGCGCTGCCCTTTGCGAATGTCGTGCTGGTTTCGCAGCCGGGTTACTCGCCACTGATGCCGGGCGTAACCGGGCCGTGCTCGGGAGGCACCTACGGGACGCCGAGCGTATACAGCATGGTGGATTTTTCCGGGGACTCGATCACGAACCTGGCGGACGGGGGCAATGGACCGCTGACGTTTTCTCTGGAGACGGGCGGCACCGGAGTATACGCGCCGAACTGTGACGGGACGCTGACGAATGCCACGGCCGCGTCGAATACGCTGGTGACCAAGGACATCCAGACCAGCACGCTGGTGCCGAGTTCATGGAACTGGGTGCCGACGAACACGCTGCTGGCTAACTCCAGCCTGTATGTGACAGAGATTTGCCCGGGCGGCCTGACCTGCGTTTGTCCGAACGGAGCGGCGACTTGCAGCAACTTTGTGGCCCAGATGACAGGCTCGCCGGAGGCGCTGAAGCAGGAGATTCCGGTAGCGCCGTCGCTGATTAACCTGACCGGCTTCAGCAGTGCGGAGCGCCTTTACGCGATCAGCCAGGGCAATTCGTCAGGCGGAGCGCAGCCGGCGTGGGGAGCCTGTGCGACTCCATCGAGTGTGGCGGTAAACGGCGAAGCGGATGCGATTGAGACGACGACGAACACGATCTCGGCAACGCTGCCGCTGGGGATTTGTCCTGTGTATGGGTTCATGACGCCGGACGCGCAGCGCACCTTCATCGTGAACCGCGGGAGCGGGACGGTGACAGTGATCAATTCGCAGCTGAACGCAATTGATGCGGCGCATCCCTCGATCCCGGTGGGAGCGGGGCCGGTATTTGCGGACTACTACCGGCAGGGGCAGGTGCTGGTGACGGCCAATTACGACTCGAACACGATCAGCATTATCGATGTCAGCCTGGATCAGTATGGAAACGACAGCACGACGTTCGGACGGGTGCTGGCCACGGTGCCGGTAGGGCTGCATCCGGTGGAGCTTTCGATTCTGCAGGACGGCAGCCGCGTTTATGTCGCGAACCAGGGAGATCTGACGGCGGGAACGCCGGGAAGCGTCTCGGTGGTGAGCCTGACGGGCTACAGCGTGCAGAAGACGATTGCTCTCACGGGGAACCCGCATGCGATCGCGTCGGTCTATAACTATCCAATCGGAAAAGTCTACGTGGCGTCACAGAACAGCCCGTATCTGACGGTGATCCGCACGGATACGGATGTGGTGAGCGCTACGCCGGAGATGCAGGGTAACGTCGTGGAGATGCGGGTGAGTGCGCAGTATCCGGGGCAGTCACAAACGGGAGCTGCTAATTACCGGACGGAGAGCCGGTCGGTTGGCTCGGGAGCGCCGTAGAGCAGAAGCAGAGTTTAGGGATTGGAGTTTAGAAATTAGAAAACAGCGACGGCCGGAGAGATCCTGCCGTCGCTGTTTTTGGACCCGGAGTTGAAGGTTTGGAATTTGAAGAATGGAAGGTCCCGGCTGGTCGCCTGGACCTTTCGCTTCGTTAACCCGGAAGGGGCCGTATGGCAGGTTCCTCCTAAACTCCAATCCCTAAACTCTAAACTCTGGATTTCACGGCATGACGCCGGTTTCGTAATTCAGGGTGGCAAGGGCGACCCGGTACTGATAGCGGGCGCTGGTGTCCTGAATCTGGGCACTGGTTTGCTGGAGCTGCGCCTGGCTGAGTTCGACGATGGAGCTCAGACCCAGCTTGTAGCGGGTCTGAGCGAGGCTCATAGCGAGGTTGGCCTGCTGGACTAGCTGGGCGGTGACGGTCATGCGCTGCCAACTCATATTGGCCTGCAGGAATGCGGTGCGGACATCGCGCACGATACGGTCGCGGAGATCGCGGCTGTTCTCCGAAGCGGCCTGGGCACGATAACCTGCTTCCCTTGCCTGCGCGGTGTAAAGAAATCCATTAAACACAGGAATGTTGATATTGCCGCCGATGCCGCCCCACCAGTTGGTGCTGTAGTAGGTACCGGGATGGACGGGGATGATGCCGGCAGTTCCGGCTGCGGAGATGGAGGGCAGCAGCTGATCCCACTCAGAGCGCTCGAACTTCTGGGCCGACTGCGTATCGAGAGTGAGGGCCTGCAGGTCGGGACGCTGGAGCAGCGCCTCCTGGATGAGGGGATTCACGGAGGATGGCGGCGGTGGGGGGCCTGCCGTGTCTTCGATGAGCGTGTAGCGGACGTCGTGGTCGAGGCCGAGGACGGCGTCGAGGACGGCCATAGCGGAGTCGGTATTGTTCTGCGCGTCGAGCTGGAGAAGTTGCGCCTGAGAAAGATCGACGTCGGCAAAGCTGAGATCGAGGGTGGACTTGAGCTTGTTCTTCGTCATCTGCCCAACCTGAGTTTCAGTGGTCTGGCGGGTGGCGACGGTCTGCTTTGCGACGTTCAGTTCGGCCTGAGCGGTAAGCGCGTCATAAAAGGCCTGGTCAGTGGCAAGGATGATCTCTTCCGTAGTGGCCTGAGCATTGGCGTTGGAGGCCTTCTCAGCGAGCTTGCGAGAGAGAACCATGTTGTGGGTGTGGCCGAAGTCGTAGAGGAGCTGGGTGAAGTTGGCACCCGCTCCAACATGCTCCAGAAGCCGCGAGGACGTAAGAGAGCCGGCGCTGATGCGGCTGGCCTCTTCGGCGTCCATGGCGGTAATGGCGGCTGTGGATGTAGGGAGTTCGGCGGATCTGGCTTCGCGGTAGACCTCGTGCTCGGCGAGAGCTTCGAGCTTGCTGACGCTGATGCGAGGGTTGTTGCGCAGGGCAAGCTGCTCGGCCTGAGCGAGGGTGAGGGTGGGCTGGCCGGAGGATGCGGAGGCGGCCTGATCCGAAGGTGGCGGCGCCATGGTCTGCGGCTGCTGGAGAGAGGAGAGCAGCTGCGGACTGGGCGCTGCGGGGAGGGTGGACTGGGCGGAGAGGAGTCCACCAGAGAAGATTGCGAGGGTGAGGACGGTTATGGCTCGGTTCATGCTTCCGCTCCCAGGCGAGCGTTCACCCGCTGCTCCTGCCACCTGTGAATGATGAGGTAGACGGCGGGGACGAGGAACATGGTGAGGACGACGGAGACGCCGAGGCCACCGATGATGGCTCGGGCCAGCGGCGCGTACTGCTCACTGCCGGCTTCAGCGCCGATGGCCATGGGAATCATGCCGAGCAGAGTGGCCATGGAGGTCATGAGGATGGGACGGAGACGCATTTTGCAGGCTTCGACGGTGGCTTCGAGCAGCGGCAGGCCCTGGTTGTGAAGGATGTTGGAGAAGTCCACGATGAGGATGCTGTTGGAGACGACGATGCCGGTCATCATGATGGTGCCCATCAGCGACATGATGTTGAGCGTGCTGCCGGTAACGAACAGGAGGAGCACCACTCCGGCGATGCCGGGCGGGATGGCCATGAGGATGATGAAGGGATCGACAAACGAAGTGAACTGGGCCATGAGGACGAGGTAAACGAGAGCGACGGCGATGAGAGGCCGAGACCGAAGTCGTGGAAGGACTGGTTCATGCTGACGACGGCGCCACGCATGTTGATGCGGGTGTTGCGATCGGCGGGGTGTTGGCGATAAGGTTGGAGATGCGGGCGCCGATCCGGCCGAGGGCCTCGCTTTGGGTGGAGACGTAGACGTCGATGACGCGGCGAATCTGGTAGTGGTCGACTTCGGTGGGCGTGTTGATGAGCTTAATGTCGGCGACTGAACTGAGGGGCGTGTATCCGGCGCGGTGATCGCCGCTCCACATGATGGCAGGAATCGCCCGAAGCCTGCGGCCTCGTCGATGGGGCTGTAGCCGGCGGGACGGGCGCCGCGCAGGGGAATATTCTCGAAATCCTCGCATGGACATGTTGTTGATCCAGCGATTGGCGTACTGGACGGTGACCATGTAGTTGTTGCCGGTTTTGGGATCGATCCAGTAACTGGGAGCGACCATGCCGTCGGAGGTCAGGGCAGTAATCACGTTATCGACGACGTCCTTGGCGGAGAGGCCGATCAGGCTGGCTTTTTCGCGGTCGATGTTGAGAGCGAGGCCGGGGTAGTTGATGTCCTGTGGGATGTAGGTGCTGCTGACGTTGGGGAAGGCGCGGATCTTCGCGGCCAGCTGCTGGGCGAGGGCGTAGGCGCTGCCCATGTCCTGGAGCTGACCTGGACATCGATGGGGGCGGGAAGTCCCTGGTTGATGACGCCGTCAATAAGGCCGCCGGCCTGGAAGTAGGTGGTGAGCTCCGGCATTTCGCGCGACAGGCGTTCGCGCACGCGCTGCATGTACTCATAGCTCCCGATGGAATGGCCTTCCTTCAGGCTGGTCTGGACAAAGGCGGTGTCCATGGAGGCGTTGGAGGTGAAGATGGCGGAAAGGTCGGGATAGACGCCGATGTTGGAGACGATCATGTCGAGGTCGGAGGGTTTGACCACCTGCGGATGATGTTCTCGACCTTGGCGATGTACTGGTTGCTGACTTCGAGACGGGTGCCGCTGGGCATGCGCACGTTAATGACGAATTGTCCGGGGTCGGTACGGGGAAGTATGCGCGGCCCAGCAACGGGAATGTAACGAGGAGCAGGATTGCAACGGCGGCCAGGATTCCGCCGGTAGCGAGGGCGGGGCGTTCGAGGCGTGCGTCGCACGAGGCGCTCGTACCAATTCACCATGCGCTGGAACTGGTAGTTGAACTTGTCCACGGTGGGCTGGAAACCGAAGCGGCGTTTGCGCGGCGGCTGGGGATTCGCAGTTCCCCTCGTATCTTCCGCGGCGTGCGCGTGCGGTTTGAGAAACATGGCGCAGAAGAGAGGGATGACGGTCATGGCGAAGGCGTAGGAAGCGAACATGGAGAGCACGACGCCGAGCGCCAGAGGCGTGAAGAGGTATTTGCTGACGCCGGAGAGCGACGCCACGGGAAGGAAGACGATGGAGGTGGTAACGGTGGCGGCGAGGACGGCAAGGGAGACTTCGGAGCCGCCTTTTTCCGCGGCGATGCGGGCGGCTCGCCGAGTTCCATATAGCGGAAGATGTTTTCGAGAACGACGACGCCGTTGTCGATGAGACGGGATAAGGCGAGGGCAAGACCGCCGAGGATCATGGTGTTGATGGTGCCGCCCATAGCATTGGCCATGAGCAGGCACGCCAGGGCGGAAAGCGGGACCGAGAGCAGGACCGCAACGGTGGCGCGTGGACTGCCGAGGAAGAGCAGGATCATGAGGCCGGTGAGAACCAGACCGATGACGGCCTCATTGACGAGCTGTTTGAGTGCGAGCTTAACGAAGACGGACTGGTCGAAGACGACCGCGGTTTTGAGTTGCGGGGAATGTCGACCAGCTTTTTGATCGCGTTCTTCATCCCGTTGACGATGGTGATGGTGTTGCTGTTGCCGCCCTGCTTGAAGATGGGGACGTAAACCGAGCGCTGCCCATCGATGCGGACAATGTTGTACTGCAGCGCCCCGGAGTCCTCCGCATGGCCAACATCGGCGACGAGAACCGAGCCATTGCCCACCGACTTAAGGGGCATGGCATTCATTGATTTGGCGTCGGGAAACTGGCTGTTGGCGTAAATGTTGAAGTCTTTGTTGCCGATGCGGACATCACCGGCAGGCAGAATGAGGTTGGAACTGTCGACGATTGGACCACATCGCTGAGGCTGAGATTGCGCGCCTCCATCTTGAGCGGGTCGACGTAAACCTGGATCTGGCGGTAGGTGCCTCCGTAGGGCTGGGGGACCGAAGCGCCCTGGACATTGGAGATCTGGTTACGGACCTGGAACTGCGCGATGTCTTTGAGCTGGGTTTCGTTGAGGCCCTTCCCCTGCAGGGTTACAAGACAGACCGGCTGGGAAGAGGCGGTGAGGCCAAGGACGACGGGCGGCAGCGTGCCCGGGGGCAGACGGCGCAAGTCGGCCATGGCCAGATTGGCGATGTTGCTGAGCGCCGCGTTGGGATCGGTCCCGGGCTTGAAGTAAATCTTGATGAGGCTGACGCCGGTGAGGGAGCGCGACGCGCTGTGGTCGACGTTGGCAGCGAGGGTGAAGAAGCGCTCGAAGGTGTCGGTGATGTCAGCTTCAATCTGCTGCGGCGGCATGCCGTTGTAGAAGGTGGCCACCACAACAACGGGCATGTCGATGTCAGGGAACAGATCCACAGGCATGCTGAAGAGGTTCACGATGCCGATGAGGGACACCATGAGGCACAGCATGAGAATGAAGAAGGGGAAGCGGAGGGCAAACCTGGACATGCCTACTTGCCTCCGTTGTCGCCGGCACCGGTATCGCCGTTCATGTCGATCACGCCGCCGGATTGCGGAGAGGTTTCCGAAGCGGGCGTGTTCTCTACGACCGGGGTGACGGCCTCGCCTTCGGCGTACTTGCTTTGAGCGGCAACGATGACGCGATCTCCGGGCTGCAGACCGCTGCGAATCTCGGCCAGCTGATTGCCTTCGATGCCTATGTCGATATCTCGAATATGGACATGATTGCCGCTGTCGAGCACCTCGACCTGCTGCTGGTTGCCGTGGAGAATCAGCGCTCCGACCGGAAGAGTGACAACGTTATCGGCGTGGTTGAGGCGCAGGAGTGCATTGGCATACATGCCGGAGTCGATGGCGAGATCGTGGTTGGGCACGTCGACTTCGGTTTCCATGGTGCGGGTTTCGAAGTTCAGTTCACGGGTGAAGCGGACGACTTTGCCTTCAAAAGAGTGGCCGAGGGCGTCAACCCGAACGCGGACCGGATCGCCGAGGTGGACGTAACGGACATAGGACTCCGGGACCGGGAGGCGGAGGCGCATGATGCCACTCTGCGCGAGTTTGACGATGGGGAGATCCTGGCTGTTGGAGTTGATGCCGGCCTGGATAAGGGCGCCAGTGTCGGCATAGCGCCAGATGATGACGCCATCGAGGGGAGCGACAACGTTGGTGTAGTCCTCCATGGCGCTGACGCGCTGATTGTCAGCACGGGAAACCTGCAGCTCGTTTTGAGCGGCGGAGAGGGCAGCTTTGGCGGCATCGACTTCAGCGGCAGAGGAAAGAGCCTTGGCCTGGGCATCGTCGAGCTCCTGCTGGGCGACGAGGCCGGGCTGCGCCTTCGAGGTATCAAGGAGGCGCTGATAGTCCGCCTTGAGAGCGGAATGGGTGGACTCCGCGCGTTGGACTTCGTGCTGAGCGCGAGAAATCTCGTCGTTGCTGCGGGCTACTTCCGAAACACTTCCGGCGAGCTGGGCTTTCAGTTCGGGGACCTCGAGGACGGCGAGGGTTTGTCCCTGGTGGACGCGGTCGCCAATGTCGACCGAGATGTGGCGGATGAAGCCGGACACCTTGGGGTGCACGTCGACGACCTGATAGGGCTGGAACTGACCCGCCAGGGTCAGCACCTGGGCGATACTGCCGCGCTGGGCTTCAGCCACCTCTGCGGCGGGCGGCCCGGGGGCAGCTTCGACGGCGGGCGGCCGGTGACGGAAGTGCCAAAGCAGGATGATACCTGCGGCCGCAACGGCCACAGCCGAAAGAGCGATCCAAAAAGGCTTGCGCATATTGGTAAATCACCAATTTCCAGAATTGCAGGCATTCGCCTGGAGGCCCATATGCGAGAACAGCCGGAAAACGGACGTTCTGCCCTGCGCCAGGGAGAAGGGCGCGAGGCAGCGGCTGGCGCAGGCTCGGGAAAAAATCAGTGAAGCGAAGGAGGAGGACGGATCGAAAAGGCCAGACGCGGAATGAGGGACGGTATTCTTCGCTTGCGAATAAGCGCCGTCTGGCGTGTGGACTGGCCCAGCCACAGCCTTGAACCGGCCAGGAAAATGAAGGCCAGACCGATGGTGCTAAACGTGGAAGGCAATTCGGTTCTGGAAACCGGGCGCAGATGAACGTCGACGGAGTCGCCGCATTCTTTGCTGCAAAGCAGCTTTGCCGCGGGCATCCGATGGTTAACCGAGTGGGGCGGATCGTAAAGCGAGAGTTTGTAGCGCAGCCCCCACCCAAAGACGCAGAATCCCAGCACCACGAGTCCGAAGGCCAGACCGCGCAGACTCTTTCTGTGCCCGAGCGCCAGACGCCAGGTGTGTTTCGATGATTTGGATTCGTGGGAAATCACTGCTTCTATTGAAGATGATGCCACAGGCTTGGACGATTTCCAAACGTCCGCTGTTAGCACGAATCACCCAACTGCCGCGTTTGCCGGGATTTACAATCCGTTCATGCGATGTGCTGACTTGGCGCGCGTGCTGGAAGCGGAGCTGCGGGGCGATCCGGAACTGGAGATCACCGGGGTAGCCGGGATTGAAGAAGCTGGACCCGGCGACATCACGTTCGTGGCGAATCCCAAATATGCCGCCATGGCCAGGACGGCGCGTGCGGGGGCCATCCTGGTGACGCCGGAGTTTCCCGAGGTATCCACGGCAACGTTGCGGCTGAAGAATCCGTACCTCGCCTTTGCCCGGGTGGTGGATCTTTTCTACCAGCCGCCCCCCGCACCGGCGGGCATTCATTCCACAGCGGTGATTCATCCCACGGCGAAGATCGGAATGAATGCGCGGATCGGGGCTTATGCAGTCATCGGCGAGCAGGTGGTGATCGGCGACGATGCGGTGATCCTGCCGCATGTGGTGATTTACCCCGGAGTGCAGATCGGCCAGCGCTTTTTTGCGCATGCGCACGCGGTGGTACGAGAGCATTGCCGGCTGGGCGACGATGTGGTGCTGCAGAACGGCGCGGTAGTGGGCTCGGACGGCTTCGGCTTTGCGAAGGACGAGAGCGGGCGCTGGCACAAGATTCCGCAGTCAGGGCCGGCGATCCTGGGCGATCGTATCGAGGTACAGACCAACGCGTGCATCGACCGAGCCAGCGTAGGAGCAACGCGGATCGCGGACGGCGTGAAGGTCGACAACCTGGTGCAGGTGGGCCATGGATCGACGGTGGGCGAAAACACGCTGCTTTGTGCTCAGGTGGGGATGGCAGGATCCACGCATGTCGGGCGCAACGTGATTCTTGCGGGGCAGGTTGGCGTCGCGGGACACTGCCATATTGGCGACAACACGATCGCGATTGCGCAGGCGGGGCTGCATGGGGATATTCCGGCCGGGTCGATGGTGGCGGGTTCGCCGGCCTTCGACCACAAGCAGTGGCTGCGGGCCACAGCGTTGTTCAGCCGGCTGCCGGAGCTGATCCGGCAACTGCAGCGCAAAGGAAAACGCGAAGAGTAGAGTAGGATTATGCGGTTGAGCTGATGGCGCGGCAGCAGCGCGGCCTGATTCTGCATCCAACTCAAACTTATGCCCTCGAACGATCAGGACTCTCCGCTGACTTTGGTGCAGGCGCCGACAGCACCGATCCGCGTGCTGTTGCTGGACGACCATCCGGAGAACCTGCTGCTCCGTTCGACCATTTTGCGCAAATACGGCTACGTAACGGAGACGGCGAGCACGGTGGAAGAAGCCGAGCGACTGCTGGACGAGATCGACATTGCGGTGCTCGATTACCACCTGGGCGCGGGGAAATTCGGGACCGATGTGGCGTCGGATCTGCGAGCACGGCGGCCGCAGGTTCCGATCATTATTTTGTCGGCAACGCTGGAGCGGCGGTTTGGCGGAGTGGAAGATATGCACCTGCTGAAGGGCTACAGCTCGATCGACGATCTGGTGACGGCGCTGCGCTCGTTCGAAGCCAAGCGCCGCGGCAAGCCGGTGGTGGTCGATGCGCGGGATTTTTTCTATTCGCGGATCAACATGGCCATGGGCGACGACGTAGTACTGGAGATCCTCGACGGTGACGGCGGCTGGCAGTATGTGAACGAAACCTGCGCACGCGTGCTGGAGAAGCCTCGTGACTGGTTTCCGGGACGCAACATGTTTGAGGAGATGCCGGAGCTGGCGGTCGACTGGGCGGATATTCTGCGCACAGTTGCCGAGACGCGAGAAACCTACATCGATCGGACATTCCGCGGGGTGCTGAACCTTCCGAATACCGGCAATCGCTGGGTCTGGAACGTGCTTGCGTTTCCCATTACGCTGCACACGCGGGAGACCGGCGTAGTGCTGACGGCGCGGGCTCTCGAACGCAAGTCGGTGGTCTAGGCCCGTCTGCGGCCGCCGACCGATTCCCTTCCCTTATCTGCTGGACAGGACAAACATGTTCCCGTCGGGATCCTTGAAGATAGCCGATGTGCCCCAGTGTTCTTTCTTTGGATCCTTGGCAAAGACGACACCTTTTTTCTTCATAGTCTCCGCGGTGGCGAAAACGTCGTCGCACCAGAAGGAGATTGACGTGAACTGACCGACACGATCCTCCTGTCCGGGCGGCGTGAACGGCGCGATGCCGGTGTCCGCGCCGGAGAACTTGAGTTCGATCCATCGTTGCGTGTCGCTGAAGGGCTGGTCGGTGACAACCTGCATGCCAACGGCTTCGGTCCAGAACTTCAGGGCGGCGTTTTGATCGCGGACGGGAACGCCAACGAACTTGATGCCTCGAATCATTCGAATTTTCTCCTTGTTTGTCGGAGCATAGCGAGGGTCGGCGGCGGCTGCAATCGTCCAGATATTGCTGTAGTATCGATCGGTATAGCGATGCCGATGCTCGACGATTACGTGACGGACGTGCTGATGCGCGATCTGGTGGGTCACGACCACCGGCCCGTGAGCTTTCTGGTGTTTCTATGGCTGGCTGCCCGGTACGCGCGGAACGGCAAGCCGGTGCAGGTGAGCTTTCAGGAACTGGCCGAATCCGTGGGCGTGTCGAAGAGCTCGGCGCAGGCGGCAGTGCGGTGGCTGGTTCGACGGAGGCTGCTGGCCGCGCGCAAAGAAAACGCGACGGCGATTCCCTTCTATACGGTGCTGAGCCCATGGAAGCACGGCTCACCGCACGGTTCGTGAGGTAGTCTGATCATCGGAACCATCAAAGCAATGATGCGAGATCGCGCTCCTCTTCTCAGAGTCCTTTGTGCTGCCGGGGTTTTGCTGATCCTGCCGTCCGGCTGCCGTTCACCGTGGATACAGTGCACCATCGTGAACCAACAGGCGACTCCGGTGTCACTGGTCCAGTTGAGCTATCCTGGGGGGACCTTTGGCGTACAGACAATTGCGGCGAGCGGCAGTTTCCATTACCGGTTCCGCGATCTGAGCGATGATGCCGCGAGCCTCGATTTTACCGACGCGGCGCACCACGATCACAAGGCGAAAGGTCCCCAGCTGAAACAGGGCCAGGAAGGCACGCTGCGGATTGCAATTGAGCCCAACAATCAGGTGCAGTGGACGCCAGAGCTGACGACTCGACGTTAGCTGCCGCCTGGCCGAACCCGGGAGATTACGGGCCTCCAGCGAAATTGCCGGGGCGTAGCCCGAAATGCGGGTTTCTGGCAAACTGGATCACTGTCCCTATTACAGACTGAGCCGGGAGGGTATCCCTTTGATCCGGGTGGAAAACCTGACGAAGACGTTTGACCAGTTTACGGCGGTGAAAGACATCACTTTCCAGGTGGATTCGGGAGAGATTTTTGCGTTTCTCGGACCGAATGGAGCGGGAAAGACGACGACGATCAAGATGCTGACGACGCTGCTCCGCCCGACGAGCGGGCGGATTCATCTGGATGGGTTCGATCCATGGGTGAAGCAGCGAGAGGCGCGGCAGCGGTTCGGGATCGTATTTCAGGATCCTAGTCTCGATGGCGAACAGACCGCCTACGAAAACATGGAACTGCACGGAATTCTGTACCACGTACCTCATAAGATTCGACATGAGCGGATCGAGCAGTTGTTGAAGCTGTTCGAACTATGGGAACGACGCAAGGATCTGGTGAAGACCTTCTCCGGCGGGATGAAGCGCCGGCTGGAGATTGCGCGCGGATTCCTGCACACACCGAAGATCCTGTTTCTCGATGAACCGACCCTGGGGCTGGATCCCCAGAGCCGAAACCAGCTTTGGACACATGTGAAAGCGCTGAACGCGCAGGAACGGACAACGGTTTTTCTGACGACACATTACATGGACGAAGCGGACCGCGTGGCACACCGGATCGCGATCATGGATCACGGCGCAATTGTGGCGATCGGGACCTCGGCAGAGCTGAAGGCGAAGACGAACACCGATTCGCTGGAGGCAGCATTTCTGGCGCTGACAGGGGATTCGCTGCGCGACGAGGGCGCGAACTCGGCGGACGCGATGCGGCGGTTTGCGCAGATGTGGCAACGGCGGTAAGGACAGCTGCGAGGAGAAGAGCATGGGCGCGATTTACATCATGTGGCTGCGCGAGTTGAAGCGGTACTTCCGGTCGAAAGCGCAGATCATCGTGTCTCTGGGACAGCCGACCCTCTATCTGCTGGCTCTGGGGTTCGGGTTCGGTCCGGTGTTTGCGAAGGCGGGGGCCGGGAACTATATCCAGTTCATGGCGCCAGGCGTCATTGGGATGACGGTTCTGTTCAGTTCCGTCTTCTCCGGGATGGCGATGCTGTGGGACCGGCAGTTTGGCTTCCTGAGGGAGACGCTGGTGGCACCGGTACCGCGGTTCAACATTATCTTTGGCCGAACCCTGGGCGGGGCCACGGTGGCCATGCTGCAGGGCCTGCTGATGCTGGCGGTGTGCCTGATTGCGGGGTTCCGGCCGGTCTACAGTCACGCGGCGGGCACCCCGGCGACCTCTCACTGGGTGGCCATTCCGGTATCGCTGATCTTTGTGGCGATGATCGCGCTGGTCTTTGCGGCGATGGGCGCGTCAATCGGTTCGTCGATCAAGGACATGCAGGGGTTCCAGATGCTGATGAACTTCCTGGTCATGCCTCTGTTCTTCCTGTCGGGGGCGCTGTATCCGCTGAAGAACCTGGGGCCGGTGATGACCTGGATTACGCGGTTCGATCCTCTGTCGTATGGGATCGACGGGCTGCGCGGGATGCTGATCGGCAACTGGCAGTTCGCGTTCACCTGGCAGTTTAATTTTTTGCTGGATTTTGGATTGCTGGCGGTGCTGGCCATGGTTTTTCTGGGGACAAGTGCGTGGCTGTTTTCGAGGATTGAAGTCTGATCTGGCTGGGGAGACGAACGATGCAGGCAATCGATCGGCTGTTTGGGGTTCTGCTCGCGGTCGGGGCCATTCTGCACGGGATCGGTACATGGGAGGCGTTTCACGCACAGCCGATCTCTCTGCTGTGGGCGTGGTCCGCGTCGTTTGCAGTGCTGCTGCTGGCAGCCATCAACCTGCTGCGCACGGCGCGGCCCGGGGATGCGGCGCTGGCGTGGATCTGCTTTGCCGGATGTGTGACGTGGATCGGGTTTTGCCTGTGGCTGGGGGCTCTGATACACAATTTTCTGGATTTCCGGCCGCTCATTCACATCATTCTGGCGGCGGTTCTGGCGGTTTTCAGTGTACGGACTGCGATCCTGAGGCCGCTGCAGGCCTGATGCCAGGATGGGTACCGGGGCAGCGTGCAACCCCCCGCGGGATTCCTGCTTCTGGTAACGTGAAAGACAGGCAATGATCTATCTCTTTTCCCTTGCAGCATTTCTATTTTTCCAGGATGCGAACCCGGTTGCGCCGCCCCCGGTAAATAACGGGAGCGCGATCCTGGAGATGATCCAGAACAGCGGCGGCATCGCGATGACGGTGCTGGGCGTGCTGCTGGTGGGCAGCCTCTTTTCCTGGGCGATTATTCTGGGCAAGTGGGCCAGCTTCCGGCGAGCCCGGGCGCAGAGCAAGCGGTTTCTCCGGGCTTTCCGCAAGGCGAGCCGTCTCCAGGAGATTGCCGCTGTCAGCGAGCAGTTCAAGCCCGCTCCGCTGGTGAACGTCTTTGATGAGGTGTACGAGACGTATCGCCGGCAAACGGGCGGCTTTGGCCCCCCGCGCAATATCACCGCGCTGGAGCGCGCGGCGCAGACAGCATCGAGCGAAACCCTGACGGCGATGGAACAGCGGCTGACGTGGCTGGCCAGCATCGGGGCGATTTCCCCATTCGTCGGGCTGTTCGGCACCATCATGGGCATTGTGGACGCGTTTCACGGACTGGGCATGGAAGGCACCGCGACGCTGCGGGCTGTCGCACCCGGTGTGTCTGAGGCGCTGATCACGACCGCGGCCGGACTGCTGGTGGCGATTCCGGCGGTCATCGCCTACAACCAGTTCACGGCGAGCTGTCGCGATTTTGCCGCGCGGATGGACGACTTTGCGCGTGAGCTGCTGAACAGCATGGAAGAAGCCGCGTTGGGGCCTGGGCAGGATCCGGGGGAGGCCGGCCGTGGCCTTCACAAGTAGAGGCGGCCACACCCAAACGGCGCTGGCGGAGATCAACATTACTCCGCTGGTGGACGTGGTGCTGGTGCTGCTGGTGATCTTTATGCTGACGGCACCGGTGCTGCAGTCGGGCATTCAGGTGAACGTGCCGAAAACGAAGACGGTACGGGAGATCACCGAACAGCGCACTGTGGTGACGATCAATAAAGACAACGAAGTCTTTCTGAACGACAAGCCGGTGAACCTGAACGATCTGCCGAATATCCTGCGTTCGCAAAATACAGACACTACGAAGCAGATCATTTATCTCCGCGCAGATGAGAAAGTGTCGTTCGGCGCCTTTGCTTCGGTCATGGACGCGGTCAAGCAGTCCGGCATCACGAATGTGAGCATCGTGACGCAGCCGGCTGGGAGCACGCCGGCAAAGCCATAGACCTTCTCTTCCTCTGAATTCCCTTCTCTAAAAAATGAGGCCGACGGTCACCCCTGAGGGCTGGTGAGCGTGTGCAGGAAGTCGTACCAGAACTGAACGCCTTTCCAGTAAGAACCTGCGGGCAGGCGCTCGTCGCGGCCATGCGCACGAACATCGTTCGTCTCCAGCTCAATGGCTGACCAGTCATAGGAAGGTATACCGGCGGCATTCGTGTAGATGCTGTCCGAGGCACCGTCAGCCATGTCGGCGATGACCGGGGTTCCGGGCCAGTAGATTGCGACCATCTTCTCTAGCGGCTTCATCACCTCAGGCTTGAGCGCGACGGGGGGCAGCGCCTTCGCGTCGGGCGCTGCAGGATGGATTGTGCCGAAGTTGTCGACATAGTTGACGGTGATCTTCGGGTCGGCGAGGACACGGATGAGGTCCTGGCGGATCTCCTCGCGAGAGTGCCCGGGGAGGATGCGGCAGTTAACGTTGGCCTGGGCCATTCCCGGCAGCGCGTTATTGGCGTGTCCAGCCAGGAGCCGGGTAGCCACGCAGGTAGTCCGCATGGTGGCATTCAACTCCGGCGTTTCGGAGAGCCGCGCGGCGGCGGCGGTATCGGGAGGCGTCTCCAGTATGGCTTTCATGTCCGCTGCGGATTGTCCATGCTCGATGGTGCTGAGCTTCTCAAAATAGCCGCGGGTGATCGTGTTCAGCTCGAAGGGAAACGTGTAACTCTGCAGGCGCTGGAGAGCGTCGGAGAGATGGTAGATGGCGTTGTCCGGTACGGGCAACGAACTATGGCCACCGGGATTCGTCGTGATGAGTTGGAAATCAGCGTAGAGTTTCTGGCTGGCGTCCACATCGGCGGCGATGGCCTTGCCGTTTTGGAGATCCACTCCGCCGCCATCGGGGTTGAAGGCGTAGGCGGCGTGGATGAGGTCGGGGTGGTTCTTCAGCAGCCAGTCGACGCCGTTGGATTTGCCGCCCTCTTCGTCGGCGGTGAGCGCGAGGATGAGGTCGCGGTCGGGGCGGAAGCCTTCTTTGTGCAAACGGAGGAAGGTGGTGACGAGGATGGCGTCGGCGTCCTTCATGTCCTGAGTGCCCCGACCGTAGAAGTAGCCATCCTTTTCAATGAAGTGGAAGGGGGCAACGGTCCAGTCGGCGCGGTTGGCTTCGACGACATCGAGATGGCAGATAACGAGGATGGGCGGCTGGGCACCGGTTCCGTGATAACGGACGACCGGGTCTCCTTGCGGTCATTGGGTCCGCCGAGATAGAGATCGCTCGCCGGGAAGCCGGCATCGAGAAAGCGCTGCTGCATCGCTTTTGAGGCGGCCGTGACGCTGCCGACGGAGTCGGTGGTGTTGATGTTGACGAGTTGCTCAAAGATGCCGCGGGCGAGAGCTTTGGTCGCGGGGTCGGGTGGGGTCCAGCCAGGGTTATCCTGGGCCATCCCGGCGGCGGCTGTGAGGACCGAGGCGAGAAAGGCGATCGCTGAGCGAATTCGCATGCGGGCAGACTCCTGATTTGGCTGAAGAGACAAGGTAACAGATCACTGACAGAGTTCTCCCGCTGGCATTGGCAGCGCGCATTGCGTAATCTGAAACGCGGAATAAGGAACGACGAGGATCAGACGTGAAACGGATTGCTGGCTGGGTGAGTTGTGTGGCGGGGGCCGGGTTGATGCTGACAGGTCCGGTGATGGCGCAAAAGGCAAACAGCGCGCAACCTTCGTTTGTAAATACGTTGATGCCGGAACCGGCTCAGCTAACCGTGGGCAGCGGCGCGCTGCCGATTGGGCCTGGGTTTGCGATCCACACTGACAGGCACGACGATGCCCGGCTGAACGCGGCAATTCAGTGGGCGGTTCGGCGACTAAAGATGCAGACGGGGTTACTGATTCCGGAAACGCCGGCGAACGGGACCGCTGCAGTGGTGATGACCGTCGAAGGGCCGGGCGAGGCCATACAGGGGCCCGATGAGAATGAGTCTTATTCGCTGGACGTTACGCCGCAGGGGGCACATCTGCACGCGGCCACTGACGTGGGGGCCATGCACGGCCTGGAGACGCTGGTACAGCTGGTACAGACTGACGGACATGGCTCATGGATTCCCGCGGTGACCATCCAGGACTCGCCGCGATTTCGCTGGCGAGGACTGATGATCGACTGCTCGCGGCATTTTGTACCGCTGGATGTGATCCTGCGGACGCTGGACGGGATGGCTGCGGTGAAGCTGAATGTATTCCACTGGCACCTGACCGACGACCAGGGCTTCCGCATCGAGAGCAAGGTCTTCCCAAGCTGACCGGGGGAGGGTCGGACGGACTTTACTACACGCAGGAGCAGGCGAAGGAAGTGGTCGCCTATGCCAGAAACTGGGAATCCGGCGTGGTGCCGGAGTTCGATATGCCCGGGCATACGACCTCCTGGGCGGTGGGCTATCCGGAGCTGGCCAGCGGCCCGGGACCGTTTTCGATTGAGCGCCACTTTGGCGTCTTCAACCCGGTCATGGATCCGACGAAAGAAAGCACCTATACGTTTATCGATCAATTTGTCGGGGAGATGGCGACGATTTTCCCTGATGCTTACATGCATATCGGCGGCGATGAGAATCAATGGCGTGGAGTGGAAGGAGGATGCCCAGGATTCAGGCATTCGCGCGCGAACATAATCTGCACGGAACGACGGCGATCCAGGCGTATTTCAATCAGCGGCTGTTGCCAATCCTGACGAAGCACGGCAAAAAGATCGCCGATTGGCTGGGACGAAGTGCTGACGCCGGATCTGCCCAAGGACGTTATGGTGCAGTCGTGGCGCGGATTCGATTCGCTGGCCGCCGGGGCGAAGCAGGGATACAGCGGGATTCTCTCGGCTGGCTACTATCTGGATCACATGGATACGACGGCGACCCATTATCAGGTCGATCCCCTCCCGGCTAACAGCGATCTGACGCCGGAGCAGGCAGCGCGCATTTTGGGCGGTGAGGCCTGCATGTGGAGCGAGTATGTGGACGGGCGCACGATTGACTCGCGAATCTGGCCGCGCACGGCGGCGATTGCGGAGAGGCTGTGGTCGCCACGCTCGGTGAACAACATCGACGATATGTACCGGCGGTTGTGGGTAGAGTCGCTACGGCTGGAAAGTCTGGGTCTGACGCAGATTTCTCAGGAGGAAGAGAGCCTGCGCGCGCTGACCGGCACGGATCAGATCGATCCCCTGCAGCCGCTGATGGCCGTGCTGGAGCCGGTGGATTTCGATACTCGCTCGGGTTACTCGGAGAAGCATGGAGTCACGACGCAGGCGCCGCTGGACGAACCGGTCGATGCCTTGCCGCCTGATCCGCCGTCGCGCCACGATTTTGCCGACATGGTGAGCACGTATCTGCAGGATCCTGTCTCGCGAGACGATCTGGAGGCGACGCTGACGGAGACGTTCCGGTCATGGATGATTGGACCCAGGAGACGGAGCTAATGACAGCCTCACCCCAGCTCGAGGTTGCACTGCCGCGTGCGCACCAACTGACGGAGCTGGGAACGCTGGGTCTGGAGGCGGTGGGCTATTTGTCGTCGGGGGCTGCCGCGCCGCCAGGATGGAAGGCACGACAGCTCGCTCTTCTGAACGAAGCGGAGAAACCGGTGGCCATGACGCGGTTCACGGTGCTGAAGCCACTGCGGGACCTGGTCAATGAGGTGAAGTGAGAGAAGCAGCGGACACGAACAGCGTATACCGTTCGATGGCCTGTCCCGGCAGTTGGCTCTTCAGCCGACGATCCAGCCGCCGCCGACTACTTCGTCGCCATCATAGAAAACCGCAGCCTGGCCGGGGGTGACGGCGCGCTGATGCTCGTCGAAGACTGCCTCGACCTCGTCAGGAGTTGTGCTGCGAAGCGTTGCCCAGGCGGGCTCGTGGCGATGGCGAATCTTGGCACGGACGCGCTTCTCGCCGTCAAGATGCGGGATGGAGATCCAGTTAAGATCACGGGCTCGGAGGGTCTTCGTCGTGGCCTCCGCATCGGAACCGACGGTGACGCGATGCGTGGCATTATCGATCTGGATGACGTAGAGCGGATCGGAGGATGCCACACCGAGTCCCTTGCGCTGGCCGATGGTGAAGTTGTGAATGCCGCTGTGGCGGCCGATGACCTCGCCGGAAGTGCTGACCATCTCTCCGCCGGTGTCAGGGATGGACTCACCCTGCTCGTCGAGGTAAGCGGAGATGAAGCGCTTATAGTCGCCGCCGGGAATGAAGCAGATCTCCTGGGAGTCGGGCTTCACCGCAATCGCCAGGCCGTGTTCAGCAGCGATGGCACGAACCTCAGGCTTGCGATAGGAGCCAAGAGGAAAGAGCGTGCGCGAGAGCTGCTCCTGAGTGAGGCCGAAGAGAAAATAGGTCTGATCCTTTGACTCGTCGACGGGACGGGAAAGAATCCAGCGATTGCGGGCGGGGTCGTACTCATTGCGCGCATAGTGGCCGGTGGCGATGCGATCGGCGCCGATCTGGCGAGCCCGCACGAGGAGCTGATCGAACTTGAGGTGGTTATTGCAGAGCGAGCACGGGATAGGCGTGCGGCCGTTGAGGTACTCACGAACAAAGGGGCGGACGACATCCTGCTCGAAACGCTCCTGCTCGTTGACAACGTAGTACGGAATGTCCAGCGCCCCCGCGACCCGGCGCGCGTCGTATACATCGTCGAGGGAGCAGCAGCGGCCGGTGACCTGCTCCGGGATGCCCTGCTGGCCGGCGAGGCGGCGCTGATTCCAGAGCTGGAGGGTAAGGCCGACGAGGTCGTAGCCTTCTGAGCGCAGCATGGCCGCGACGGTCGACGAGTCGACGCCGCCGGACATGGCCATGGCAATGGTGTTGTTGAAAGACATACGCTCGAGGGCGTGGGGACGCCCTGTTCTTTAGTATGACAGGCACTTGCCTTGCGGGCAGGCACCTTCGGCGTAAAACAAACTACTGATTGACGCCGCTGGCGAGAAATCCGCCGTCCACCACGAGGACCTGGCCGGTAACGAAGGAGGCGGCGTCGGAAGCGAGGTAAACGGCGGCGCCTACCACTTCTTCCGTCCTGCCAAAACGTCCCATGGGGGTGCGCATTTGCAGTTCTTTGCCGCGGGGCGTGTTGTCGAGCAGGTCAGCATTCAGCGCGGTGCGAAAGACGCCGGGAGCGATGGCGTTAACGAGAACGCCCTTCTTTGACCACTCCACGGCCAGGGAGCGCGTAAGCGAGGCCACGGCGGCTTTGCTGGCGGCATAGGCGGCGACTTCGCTGAGAGCGACGAAGGAATTGAGCGAGGCGATGTTGATGATGCGTCCGTAGCCGCGATGGAGCATGTGGGCGCCAAAGACTTGGCAGGCGCGAAGGGTGCCGGTGAGGTTCGTGTCGATGATGTCGCGCCACTCGTCTTCGGGGAAAGTGAGCGTAGGCGCGCGCTTGATCTTGCCGGCGGAGTTGACCAGGATGTCGACTTTGCCAAGGTGGGCGACGGTTTCGGCGAGCAGGCGCTCGAGGGAGGCCCGGTCCTGCATATCGCAGGCAAGGCGCAGTGTTTTGCGGCCAAGGGCTTCAACTTCGTCGGCGGTGGCGTCAACCTGATCCTGGCGGCGCGCCGAGGGGACGACATCTGCGCCGGCTTCGGCAAGGCCCAGGCAGATGGCTCGTCCGAGCCCGGAGGTTCCGCCAATGACGACGGCGGTTTTGCCGTTGAGCTGGAGTGAGGCGAGGGTCATTGTGCCTCCGAATGGATTTCCGTTGAGACGGGGGAAGGCAACCCGAGAAAGACGGGTGCAATATGACGATCGAAGAGGTTCTGTGTAACGTTGCGGGCGATTACGGCTTCGTTGGCATCCAGCAAATTCAGATAGCGGTTCCCCATCTTGGCGGCAACTTTGAATCCTACATGGAGCAGCTGGCGCAGGCTTGGGTTGTAGGCCGACGAGTGCGGATTGTGTCGGAGCGCAGAGGTGTACTGCTCCGAGGTCCAGCCCGCGACTGCGGACGGTAGGGGCAATTGGGCCACGGAGATGTCGATGACGGTGGCGTAGGGAGCACAGAGTTCGGCGCGGTGCTCGTACGCCTCAGTGTAGATTTCCTTTGCGAGCGCGAGTCCGTCGCCGCCGGCCTCGGCCAGGCCAACGAGTTCCTCAAGCCAGGTAGTGCCGGCGGTCTTCAGATGAACACCGGAATCCTTTGTGGCGTCATGAATGGCGGGGTAGATGGAGAACTTGTCGCTGCCGGAGTGAATGCTGAGCTTGAGGTTCTTCGGCAAGCCGAAATTGCAAATGGCCCATGCGATGGCGGCGACGTCGAGCGTGATTTCGCGGCGGAACTGGTCGACATTGCCGACGTAATCGACGCCTTTGTTGAAGCGGCCGGTGAATTTAGGCGCGATGGTCTGGATGGGAATGCCCTCGTCGGCGATGGCGGCCAGGATGATGAGCAGCTCGGCCGGCGTTTGCGCCGCGTCGGTCTCGTCCATGGAGACTTCCGGGATGAAGCTTCCCTTCCCTTTCGCGTTTTCGATATGGCGGTAGACCTGGCCGGCCTGCTGGACGGCGGAAAGGAACTTTGCCGCCGTGGCACGGAGCAGGTCGGGAGTGATCTCGAAGGTTTCGCTCACACCCTCAAGACGGAGGGTGCCCGTGAGATCCGCACGCCGCTTCATGAATTGTTCTATGGAGGAGGGGTCCGCCGGTTTGCCAATGGCGTCGGCGACGTCGATGGTGAAGAAGTCGCACGGCGTCAGGAAACGATCGACGGTGCTGAGACTGATGTGGTCTGCGTCGCAGTAGTATCCGTGCTTCCATCCGAGTGCCTGAACCGCCGCATCCGCCGCCGCACGCGTGGATTGCGGCTCGGAGCCGATGATGCGGTGCTCTCGGTTGGATTTGTTCCAGACAGGAATAACCTCAACGCCGGCCTGGGCGGCTTCCATGCAGGCCTGGAGCTGGGCTTTCGCCTGGTGGGCGAATCGATCGCCGACGCCAAGGGAATATTTCGCGAGATTGTTCGAAGGGGTCGTCATTGTTTCTTCAAATCTGGAATCGGTCGCGATGGGCCCAGAGGCCTACGCTCGGGTTAGGAATGAAAAACATCTCTTCGCTATCAACCGTGTTGAATCGCGGTCGCAGCCGAGTGGGATCGTAGCGTTGCAGCATCTGGTTCAGATTGCCCCAGGCAAAGCCAGCACCTTCAATTTCCTCCTGAGTGAGATGGCCTGGGCACCAGCGAATAGTGAAGCGTCCTTCTGACGATCCATGGATGAGATGGGCGGCGGCGCTGAGGTCCTGGGCGAGGTCGGCGTTGTTGGCGACGGCGTCGAGGGTCGCCGCAGTGCCGCGGTAGCCGTATTTGCGGATCAAGGCGTCGATGGTGCGGTCTTCGCCAAATTCCCGGACAGCCGGGGCGAGGATGATCAACTCGGCGCCATCGGCCAGAGCCATGCGGGTGCGGTAGACGGCTTTGTTGCCGAGCCAGGTGCTGTGAAATTCGTGCGGATCCAGATAGACGACGGCTTTGCGGATCGGTTGGTCGAGCATTTCGAAATTGACCTGGAGGCTGAGGTCGGCAGCTCGCTGGAAGCACTCCACGTCGTCGCCCACGAAGAGGCCCCGCGTTACGAGATCGCCATCCTGCGCGCGCGCGACTACGGTATGGACATAAACGATGGGCAAATGATGAAGGAAACGATCGGAAGCATAATTGAGGACGCGGCGGACGGGATTGTCGGCTCGACCCATGATGCGTTCCATGCCGTAGACGGCGCCAAGATAGTGGCTGCGGTTGATGCCCTCCTTGCCTCCCGTTCCGATCAGGATGTTCTTGTTGTAGTTGGCCATTCCAATGACTTCGTGGGGTACGACCTGCCCGATTGAAAGAATGAGGTCGAAGTCGCCTTCGGCGATGAGGCTGTTGATCTGAGCGGGCCAGGCGTAATCCAGCTTGCCTTCGGACTGTTCGCGAATGAAGGCTGCGGGGACTTCGCCCAGAGTCTCGATATCGGTGCGCCAGTTGTGAATGTGAACGCGGGTCTGCGGAAGGTTTCCGAACATACGGGTGAGTTGGTCGGCGGACATGGGGGCGTGCGTGCCGAGCGCGGGGAGTACCGCATGGAGGCGATCGCCGTAGTATTCCCAGACGAGGCGGGTGAGCTCTCCGGCGCGGGAATGCAGACGAGTGATATCCGGCGGAACGACGAGGACACGGGACCGTGGACCGAGCTGGTCGAGTGCGGCGAACAAGAGCGACCGCAAATCCGCGGACGAGAGAACCGCCTCAGCGTTGCCGTGGGCGAGAAGGAGGCTCATGCGGCCAGCTCCACTTTGCGAAGTCCTGGTGCGAGCATCGTGATCATCAGCAACGCCACCAGGTAAACGCTGGACGCGAGGATAAAGAGACTCACGTAGCTGTGGGTAATCTGCAGGATCCATCCGGCACTGGCGGCCAGCAGCATGCCGCCGGTGGACCCGGCGCTGGTGCCGATGCCGACGACTGATCCGACGGCGCTTTTTGGAAACATGTCAGAGGCCGTGGTCAGAATGTTGGCCGACCATCCCTGGTGCGCGGCGGTTGCCAGGCCGAGGAGGCCGATGGCGGTCCATTCGGAATGAAGATGGCCAGCCGTAAAGATGGGGACAACGCAGCAGGCGCAGACAAACATGGCCGACAGGCGGGCTTTTTCGGGCGAGAGCCCGAGCCTGCGAAAGGGTCCAGGGAGCCATCCGCCGCCAATGCTGCCCACCGAGGACATGGTGTAGATGATGATGAGCGGCAGTCCGAGGTGGGCGAGATTCAGATGAAATCGGCTGGCGAAATAGGAGGGCAGCCAAAAGAGAAAGAACCACCAGATGGGGTCGGTGAGAAATTTGCCGATGGCGAAGGCCCAGGTCTGGCGGTAGCTGAGCAGACGTAGCCAGCGGACGCGAGGACCCATCTGCGCGGCGGCTTCTTCGTAGATATGGCGCAGCTCGGTACCGGTGAGTGTGGGGTGGTCCGCGGGCTTGCGGTAGTTCCTGAACCACCAGAAGATCCACAGGAGACTGAAGACGCCGGTGATGAGGAACGCGGCGCGCCAGCTATAGTGGAGGGCCACCCAGGGGACCATGAGCGGCGCCAGTATGGCACCGACGTTGGCTCCGGAGTTGAAGATGCCGGTGGCCAGAGAGCGCTCCTTCTGAGGAAACCATTCGGCGACGGTCTTGATGGCGGCGGGGAAATTACCGGACTCGCCGAGACCCAGGCAAAAGCGAGCGATGCCGAATTCGAAGGCGCTGTTGGCGAGAGCGTGGCCCATCGCGGAGAGGCTCCAGATCCCCATGAAGACGCAGTAGCCAATGCGCGTCCCGAGGCGATCGATGAGACGCCCGGCTGCCAGCACGCCGATGGCGTAGGCCAACTGGAAGGCGAAGACAATGTAGCCGTAGTTGACTTCGGTGAGGCCGATGCTGTGCTGCAGGGTCGGCTTGAGGATCGCGATGACCTGGCGATCCATGTAGTTGATGGAGGTCGCCGCGAAGAGCATGGCGCAGATGGTCCAGCGCACCCGGCCGAGGCGCACGCGGCCGGTTCCCTCTTCAACCGCGATGTCAGCGTTTTTCATGCTGGCCGTGATTCATTCGAGTCGGTATGCCTTGCGCACCAGGTTATATGTCAAATCGCGAGCGACATCTACGGCCTCGTCCTCGTCAAGACGATGCTCGGCAACCAAACGCGCCAGCCAGACACAGTCCATGCGCCGCGCGACGTCGTGCCGTGCGGGAATGGAAAGGAAGGCGCGAGTGTCGTCGTTGAAGCCGACCGTGTTGTAGAAGCCGGCGGTCTCGGTGACCTGCTCGCGGAAGCGCAACATACCCTCGGGACTGTCATAAAACCACCAGGGCGGCCCCAGACGCAGACAGGGATAGTGGCCCGCGAGCGGCGCCAGTTCACGGCTGTAATTGGTTTCGTCCAGCGTGAAAAGGATGAGGGTGAAGTTCTTCTCATTGCCGAAACGCTGCAGGAGCGGGTGCAGCGCGTGCACGTAATCGGTGGACAGAGGGATGTCGGCACCCACGTCACGACCGTAGCGCTGGTAAAGCTGGCGATTATGATTGCGGAAGGAGCCCGGATGGAGTTGCATGACGAGGCCATCCTCGACGCTCATGCGAGCCATTTCGGTGAGCATTTGCGCGCGGAAGAGTTCCTTTGCGGTTTCGTTCGCATGGCCGGCAAGAACCATGTCAAACAAGCGCGCTGCTTCGCCTTGATCCAGGTCGGCGGTATGCGCGCTGGGGTGACCATGGTCGGTCGCAGTGCAGCCGAGGGTTTTGAAGCGGGCACGCGTCTTTTCCAGAGCGCGGAGATAGCCCTTCCAGGTCCCGGTGTCTTCACCTGTGAGCTGGCCGAGCTTTGCGACGTTGTCGGAAAACCCGGTGAAATCTGGATCGACGACGGAGTCCGGGCGGAAAGTCGGCAGGATGCGGGCGCTCCAGCCTGAATCGCGGATGGCCTGGTGATCGGCAAGCGAATCCAGGGGCGAGTCGGTAGTAGCCAGCACTTCCAGCCGAAATCGCTCGTAGAGGGCGCGAGGCAGGAACTCCGGGGTCTGGAGGCGCTCGGAGATCAGATCGTAGTAGAGGTCCGCAGTGGAAGCAGCGAGACGCTCCTCCAGGCCAAAAAGCTCGTGGAATGCGTAGTCAAGCCAGAGCCGCGTAGGCGTGCCGCGAAAAAGATAGTAGTTCTCTGCAAAGAGGCGCCAGACGCGGCGCGGATCTTGCAGCTTATCGACGCCAATCTCCAGGTCCTCAAGGGAGATGCCCTGACTGTAGAGCATGCGGTAGACGTAATGATCGGGCTGAACAAAGAGTTTCGCGGGGTCCGGGAAGGGCTGGTTATGGGCGAACCAGGCGGCCTGCGTATGGCCGTGGGGGCTGATGAGGGGCAGGTCCCGCACCTCCGCGTAGAGGCGCTGGGCAAGGCTGCGCAACATTGGATCCGCGGGGAAAAGGCGGTCATCATGAACGAGCGTCGTGGCCCGCGCGGGCATCAGAAGCACAACCTCCAGGGAAAGGGATCTGCGCCTTGCCGCCGCAGGGTCCGATCACCAGAATACGCCCCGGAACCGCGCGGATTGGTCGACGCTTGTCCCACGATGCGGGAGATTGGCCTGAGGAGTTTCAGGTCTGACGGGATGGGAAGTCTGAGGCCCTCAGGAACCGGTACGGACAGAGCGGGTGAGAACACGGGCCGACCGCACCGGTTTCTTCTGGGCACCGCGCACGAGCTTCGGCGCCGGAGCTTCCTCGATACCGGAAGAACGATCCATCCACTCATCCAGGCGGGATTTGCGAAAGCGCCAGCGGTTGCCGAGACGAAAAGCGGGGATGAATCCTGTCGCGGCGTAGCGGTAAAGACTGTCTGCGCTGATGCCGAGATAATGAGCCGCCTGACGGATGTCCATGACTTCACGCACTTCGGCGGGTTGGGTAAGCGAGGGTTTCACGGAGCCTCCAGCCAGAGCAGCACGCTTTGTATACCATACGGGGTGGCGGGAGTGAAACACCCAATTCGAGGAGTACTTATGATATTTACCCCATCCCGTTCAACCATCGTAAATAGAACAGGATGGGGACTGTGTCTAAAGTTTAGGTTCCAGGCCACTGATGATCGACAGAAAGCTGCCGTCGACGGTCCGGTTTTTGGAGATTGCTTCGGCCAGCGGGATGTCCTCTATCTTCGTGCCGCGCAGAACCACCAGGCGCCCGAACTTGCCCTGATGGACGAGATCGATGGCTGCCAGACCATAACGGGTGGCCAACATACGGTCATAGGCGGTAGGCGTACCACCCCTCTGGGTATGTCCCAGGGTAACGGAGCGTGTCTCATAACCGGTCTTCTTTTCGATCTCGTCAGCGAGGTGATTGGCGATCCCGGTGAGGCGGGCATGCCCGAACGAATCGACCTGGCTGCCCTTAGTGGCCTGTTCTCCGGAGCCGGGCAGTTTGGCCCCCTCGGCAACCACGACAATGCCGTATTTCTTGCGGTGATCGTGGTTGTATTTCAGGATGGCGCAAACGTGGTCGAGGTCGATGGGCTTCTCCGGAACCAGAATCACATGGGCGCCACCGGCCACGCCGGCGGTCAGGGCGATCCAGCCGGCATCGCGACCCATGACCTCGCAGACGATAACGCGGTTGTGCGACTCGGCGGTGGTGTGAAGGCGATCGATTGCCTCTGTAGCGATCATCACGGCGGTATCGAACCCAAAGCAGACATCCGTCCCGTTGAGATCGTTGTCAATGGTCTTCGGTACACCCACGCCCGGCACGCCCGCCTGGATAAGCGCGTTGGTTACAGACTGCGTGTCGTCGCCGCCAATGGCGATCAGGGCATCGAGTTTGTTGGCCTTCAGGACCTGAACGCATTTCTCGATGCCGCCCTCAATCTTGCGCACATTGGTGCGCGAGGTACGGAGGATCGTTCCCCCCTCGGTCAGAATGCGATCGACCTTTTCGAGCGTGAGAGGTGTGGTGTTGTTGTCGAGGACCCCGCGCCACCCCTCGAGAAAACCGATGAACTCGTCGCCGTAATGAATGATGCCTTTTCTGACCGCCGCGCGAATCACCGCATTCAACCCAGGACAGTCTCCGCCGCCCGTCAACACACCGATACGCATCGCTCTTTGTCTCCTGATGAGAATTGGCAGGAATCTGCCGGGATACCGATGAAGTCTGAGCCGACAGCAGCCTTGTTTCCGCCAGGCTGGCACCGCTCAAATCTGTGAATCTTCACGTTCATGATACTGGCCGCATGAGACGAGCTACAAATGACCAAAATAACGGTGACTCCGAAATAAACGGGCGGGCGAATCGCAAACGCTTCGGGCACGAACCTGCGGCGTACACAGAATCGTGAGGCGCTGCCGGTAAAATCTCCCCATGTCCCTTCTTCATGTGATTGTGCTCGCTGTCATTCAGGGGCTTGCCGAACTTCTGCCGGTTTCGAGTTCCGCCCACGTTGTTGTCGCTGAAAAGCTGATGGGGCTGGATCCTTCTTCGCCCACGATGACCCTGCTGCTCGTGATGCTGCACACAGGGACGATGTTCGCCGTCATTGTTTACTTCTGGAATCAGTGGCGGGCGACATTCTTTTCAAGCGCAGCGGCGTTCGGACGCTTCGCCTGGCGCGCCATTTTGGCGACCGCGCTGACCGCCGTGATCGGCGAGGCTCTAGTTAAGGTTATCGAGCACACGATTTTCAAAGGAGTGCCGCACGCGCAGATTGAGGATCTCTTCGGCGATCTCGGGATTGTCGCGCCAGCCCTGCTGGCGGCGGGCATGCTGATCCTGATCGCTGGACTGGCGGAGAAACACGAAGCGCGTTCTGATGCCGACCGCGACCTGAGCACAGGGCAGGCGGGCCTGATCGGCGCCGTGCAGGGGCTGTGTCTTCCCTTTCGTGGATTCTCGCGCTCCGGCGCGACGATCTCCGCCGGAATGCTGGCCGGAGTAACAAAGGCGCGCGCTGAGGCCTTCAGCTTTGCGCTAGCCGTGATCCTGACGCCGCCCGTGGTGGCACGCGAGGCGCTTCGCCTACGGCACGCGGATACCGCGGGTTTTGCGCATGCGGCCCTTCCCAGCCTGCTCGGTGCGGTCTTCGCTTTCTTTGCCGGACTGCTTGCCCTGCGCTGGCTGAGCAGCTGGCTGGAGCACGGCCGCTGGTACTACTTCGGAATCTATTGCCTGGTGGCCTCGTGCGTCGTCTTCTACCTGCACCGCATCGGATATTGACGCCCGGCGCGAATCGCTGAGTCATTCCCTGCGGAGCTATCAGGCTCCAGCGCAATCGCTTCGCGGCTTCCCGCAGAAATCCGCGGGCATCCATGTCTGCGCGCAGACCTTCCAACGGCGCATGACGAAACGAAGCCACATGAACGCGCAGGCGGTTGTTCTGACCGTAGCGCTTGCGATTTTTTGGGTGGCCTGCGTTTCGACGGTGCACCTCCATGAGTTAATGGTTGGCCTCATCGCAGTTCTACTCGCGGTAAGTTCGTGCCTGTACGTCGTGCGCACCCTTCCGCTGCGCTTTCGTCCGACACTGAGAGAGATCGCGCAGATTTGGCGGCTGCCCGCCTGCGTGGTTATCGATCTGATTCAGATCACGGGGGTGCTGTTTGTCGACCTTGCGGGCAGGCGTGCACCGTCGCTTTTTCGATCCGCGCGATGGGGTCCGGTTGCGAATGATGGCCGCGACACGGCGAAGCGGGCGCTGGCGGTTGCTTACACCACCGTGTCGCCTAACTGCATCGTCGTGGGCATCGACTGCGGCCGCGGTCAGATTCTGTTTCACCAACTGAAGAAGAGTCCGCTTTCGGCCATTATGCGGAATCTTGGTGCGGGGGCTGAGGGATGAATTCCTGGATTGTCACCGCCGTGGGTACGGGAGGGTGCCTGATTCCCTGCGCCTGGATGTGCCTGCGGGGGCCGGCGGAGCGGCGCCTTGTGGGTCTGGAGATGACCGGGATCATCGTCACCATCCTGCTGGTGCTGCTGACGCTCGGCTATGGCAGGCTGCCGTTTATAGACCTGCCCCTGACTCTGGCCATCCTTTCGTTCGGTGCAGGGCTCGTCTTCGCACGCTTTCTGGAGAAGCATCTGTGAGCGAAGCGCATCGTATCGTGGTCGACGGCCTGCTTGCGGTCACCGGAGCATCCTGTTGGATCGGCTGCCTGGGGATGGTGCGGATGCGCGATGCCTTTCAGGCTCTGCACTATCTCGGCGTGCCGGCGATTGTGGGGATGAGTTCGCTGACGATCGCGGTGTTCGTCGAAACCGGGTGGTCGCAGGCGAGCTGGAAAAGCCTGCTGATCCTGGGGATTTTTGTAGCGGCAAATTCGGTTGGCACTCATGCAGCGGCCCGCGCTTTTCGCTCCAGGGAGAAAGGCCACTGGGAACCCGATCCTGGGGACCCAGAAATTGAATTCCTGGCAGGCAGGCCACGTTCATGATGATCCTCGGCGTCGGAGTTCTGGCATTGATTGCGATTAGTGCGTTCGTCATCGTTCGTACGGACGATGTCACGAACCAGCTGCTGGCACTGGGTTTCTATGGACTGCTCTTCGCCCTGATGTTCTTTCTGTTTCAGGCTCCCGATGTGGCGCTCTCCCAGATCACCGTCGGCGCCATTGCGCTGCCCCTCATGATCATGCTCGCAATCACCCGCATGAAACACCATGGTGAGCTCAAGGCGCAGCGACGGGCGGAGAAGCGCAATGAGTGAGAAGCGGCGACTTCTCCTGTTTTTGTTAGGCGCGGTCGGGGTGGCTGCCGTTTACTGCGCCGGAATCCGAAACATGCCGCCCTGGGGCACCTATCGCGGGCCTTATGGCGATGTCATCGCTTCGCTGGCCGTATTCCAGCGCCATGCCACGGATACCGTGAACGCCATCACCTATGACTATCGCGGATTTGACACCCTCGGCGAGGAGTTCATCCTCTTCAGTGCGGTCACCGGGGTCATGTTGCTGCTGCGCCCCGAGACAAAGGAGAAGCATCGGCGGGCAGTCGAGGGCGAGAATCCGGCGTCGTTCAGGGACAGCGCGGCTTTGAGTGAGACGGTTCAGGTCTTCACCACTGGCGTCTTTGGCTTTTCCGTGCTCTTCGGGCTCTATATCGGGACCCACGGCCAGCTCACTCCCGGTGGCGGATTCCAGGGAGGCGTCATTATCGCCGCCGCCCCTATGCTTCTCTATGTAGCCGAAAACTTCGAGGCCTTCCACCGCATCCTGTCTCATCCGCTCATGGAGTTTCTGGAAGCGCTGGGAGCAGCTGCCTACGGTGTTGTCGGCCTGGTCGCGCTGGCGTTTGGAGCGCCATTTCTCACCAATGTTCTGCCGCTGGGCAAGACCGGCGATGTGTTCTCTTCCGGCACCATCGCCGTCATCAGTGCCCTGGTCGGGGTGGAGGTGGCCGCCGGATTCATGCTCGTAACTTTTGAATATCTCCGCGAAATCCTCTCACACCAGAAGAACGAGGAGGAGTGATGCTCGCCCATTACCCGTACTACGTTGCTGCATGGATCTTTCTGTGTGGACTCTACGGTATCGTGCGCAGCCGGCATCTCGTCCATACCGTGATCAGTCTCGCCGTGCTGCAGACCTCGACATATGTTCTGCTGCTGGCTATCGGATTCCGCAAAGGAGGCGCCGCGCCCATCTTCGCCGACATCTCCCCGGGTGTGGTCACGGTGGATCCCATCGTCCAGGCGCTCATGCTCACTGACGTTGTGGTGGAAGCCACCGTCGTCGCCCTTCTTCTCGCCATGGTGGTGAAGGCCCATGAAAAGGGCGGCACCACGAGTCCCGACGACCTCCGCTTCATGAGAGGGTGAACCCGCGTGCTCTCTCCGGCTCTGCTCGTTGCTGTTCCTCTGATCGCCGCCGCCGCCCTGGGCGGCCTGCGCAAGCTGCTGCCTCGCCTGCTCACCGATGTGCTGGCGGTTCTGACGGCGCTGTTCAATCTGGTTCTGGCGAGCCTGTGGACGCTGCATGCTCTGCACCGTACCCAGGTGTACTGGTTTGGAAACTGGTTTCCACGCGGACACATGGTCGTCGGCATCGGCTTTGTCATGGATGGAGCCGGATGCGGACTGGCCACCCTGACTGCGTTTCTGGCCACTCTGGCTCTGCTGTTCTCTTTTCGGTATACCGCTTCCGGCGGTGACCATTATCACCCGCTGATGCTGATCTTCCTGGCGGCGATGAGCGGCTTCTCCCTGACCGGCGACCTCTTTAACCTCTTCGTCTTTTTCGAGCTGATGAGCACCGCTGCCTTCGCATTGTGTGGGCTGAAGACTCGTGAGCCGGCCCCGCTGGCCGGCGCCTTTAACTTTGCCGTCACCAATACCGTTGCGGCCTTCATGATGCTGACCGGCATCGCTCTGCTTTATTCCACGACCGGCGCGCTGAACCTCGCCCAGATCGGCCTGCTGCTGACTGGCCGTCACGACCGCCTTGTGCTGGCGGCCTTTGCATTCCTCATGACCGGATTCCTGGTGAAGGCAGCGGCGGTTCCGTTCCACTTCTGGCTGCCCGATGCGCATGCGGTCGCACCTACCTCGGTTTGCGTCCTGTTTTCCGGCGTGATGGTGCAGCTGGGATTGTTTGGAGCGATGCGCATCTATTCCACGATCTTCCAGGGCTGCTTTGCGGGCACGCACGTCGCGTGGCTCTTTGTCGCGTCCGGAGCCATTACCGCTCTCTGGGGCGGCGTGATGTGTTTTGCCGAGCATCATCTGAAGCGACTGCTCGCCTTCTCGACGGTGAGCCACACAGGACTGATGACCCTGGCGTTCGGTCTGTGGACAAAGGGGGCGCTGGCCGGACTGTTTCTCTATCTCGTCGGCCATTCGCTGGTGAAAGCCGCCCTATTTTTCTGCGCGGGCATTCTGTTGCACCGTTTTCGCAGTGTCAGCGAACCCTGGCTTTTCGGCAAAGGCATAGTGCTTCGCGGCACTCGTGTTTTGTGGCTGCTGGGCGGGCTGGGACTGGCCGCGGCCCCGGCATTTGCGCTGGCGGCCGGCGAGGCCCACATCACCCGGATCGCAGGCTGGTCGGAGTGGATCTTCTGGGCAGCAGGCATTTTCACCGGTGGCGCGGTCCTTCGTGTCGGCCTGCGGGTCTTCTTCGGCCTGGGCGATGCGGGACCCACCGATGAGTCCGCCAAAGTGGATGAGGCGCCGGAGACGCCAAAAGAGAGCCAGCAGATCAATTGGTTTCTATGGACGCCGGCGCTGCTCTGTATGGCCGCATCGATCGCCCTCGCCTTCTGGCCCGGCTACACAAATGCAGTGAATTCGGCAGCGATCCGGTTCATGGACTTTCGCAGCTATGCTCATGCCGTGTACCAGCAATTCACGCCCGCCATTCTCGTGCGCGCCGCGGCGGTAACCGAAAAGGAGTGGCTGCTCGCCGGGTTGCGCGCCCTCCTGGCAGTTGGACTGGCATTCTGGGCGGTATATCGCAAACGCATTCCGCGCGCGTTGCGGTGGCCATCGCATATCGAGGGGCCACTCCGTCCTATGCGGACGCTCCAAAGTGGACATCCTGGCGACTACGTTGCATGGCTGACCGTTGGATTTGCCGTTCTGGGAGCGGCAGCCTTCTTACTGGGGCATTAGCGGATTTGCTCCCGGCAGGGTGCTTGCGGTAGGGTCCCGTTCATGTGGATTCGCAAACTGCGGATCGTGCGCGTCGCTGCCGATGGGTCGGCGCATTCCTGCCCTATCGCCTGGATCGACAACTTCGCCATGCGCAATTTTACGAATGATGCGGTCTTCGACGATACGCTGCCTGTGGCGGATGGGCTGCTGGAGGCAGGGCTGCATGTGCCGCTGGACCGTCTGCGCGCGTCGATGGAGGACTGGTTCAGGCGCAAGAGCTATTTGAGGTCGGACGAACGGCTGATGATCCGGGAAGAGCCCCATTGAAGGGCATCATTTGAAATTCGGCGAATGCTGGACGTACAGATACTGGTCAAACGAAACCATCTCACCGCCATTTTCCTGTGGAGCGAACTTCAGGTTTCGCGAGAAGTGCTTTGCGTCTCCAATAAGGTCATTATCGTCGGCATCGATGACATCCACCTTCTTTACTTTGCCGTCAACACCGACAAACAGGTGCATCAACGCATTGCCGTATATCAGATTCATGCCGATGGGTTTCATCTCGATGACCCGGTGCGGAATGGCGCCATGGTCTTCGGGTTCACCCATGTCCGGCTCCCCCGCGGGGATGACGAACCGTTCCGGGTCGAACGCTTTCACTACCTCCGCCTTGCCGGAGGCTTCGACGATTAGTCGATCGCCGTCATAAATGCGAAAACGCTGCGGCACGCTGTGGGTTCCCAACAGCTGCCAGTTCTCCCATGTAACGGTCTGGTTCATGATCTGGGCGAAGGCCAGGACGTGGGCGATGGGATCGAAGCAGATGCGCAATTCCAGGGATGACTCGGGAGTGCAGTCGAAGGGCGAACCGTCGATCTGCTGAAAGGTGACCATGGGGTCCGGATTGAGCCTGGGATTGCTGAAAAAAGCTGCCGGAACCTCGGGCTTTTCGTAGTTCTGACGCAGATCAAATATTTTCAACGGCAGGATGTGGTCAAAGTGCCGCCAGTCAGTGTGCTGCGCCAGATCCTGAATGTGGGTGTAGTGGAAGTCGCCGGCAACGATGTCGGTGCGCACATAGTGCTGTGGGTCGCGCCAGATATCCCAGGTTCCGGTAGTGAACTTGTGGTGGCGATCGTAGAGCTTCAGGTCGTAATGGACGTGATGGGGTAGGTCGGTTGCCGTGGCTCCGGCCTCCAGCCCCAGAGCCCGCGCCAGTTCGGTCGAAAAGGGGTGTTTCGCAATCACCTGAGCGCTCAGCACAGGAGACAGCAGCAGGAGGAGAACGGCTGGCAGAACCTTCAGCATGACCCAGGCAACCTTCCGACGGAGACGGGACAGAATAGCAGACGATCCGGTGAGAGCGGTCGGTCGCAAGAGGGCTGCGGAAACGAAATCAACCGCGGCAAGCCTCGATGGCATCTCATGGACAAGAGAGAAGATTAGATCGGTGTTCGACGCCGGGTGCGCTCCGGCTGTATAACCCCAGGATTTTTTTCGTCTATCCACCCGCAAACCAAGGAGAATCACCATGAAGGTCGAGAACCTGAGAGAGCTGTTGATCGAAGAACTGCGTGACTTGTACTCCGCCGAGAACCAGTTAACCAAGGCGCTGCCGAAGGTCGCGAAAACGGCGGCGAGCAGCGAGTTGAAAAAGACCATCGAACACCATCTCAAGGAAACCGAAGGCCACGTTGAACGCCTGGAAAAAATCTTTGAGCAACTGGACGAGAGCCCGAAGGGCAAGACCTGCGACGGCATGAAGGGCCTGATCAAAGAAGCTGACGAGCGGATCGAAGAAGGCGGCAGCCCGGATGTCCTGGATGCAGGGCTCATCGCCGATGCTCAGCGGGTGGAGCACTATGAGATCTCCGCCTATGGCTCGGCTCGGACGTTCGCCAACCTGCTCGGGGAAAAGCAGATCGTCCACCTTCTGGAAGCAACGCTCAAAGAGGAGAAGGCGGCCGATGCCAAGCTGACCTCGATTGCTGAGGAAATTAACGTGGAAGCTAAGGCCGCTTAGCTGGCGGTCTGGCTCAAACAAGAAGGGGAGGCTGCGGCCTCCCCTTTCTTGTTTGTCGTGCCGCGGTCATGGCCCTGATCTGATTTAGACTCCTCAGGGGTTAGTGCTGTCCCCAGATTTCCGGAGCAGCCGTCGCCCATTCGTCAGAGGCGTAGCTCATTTTTGGATTGACGACGAAGACGTTGGTCTGGACCGACTGGAGACAGGAGTCGGCGAGAGCGGAAGCCCTCTTCATGCCCTCATCCCCCATACCGGCCATAAACGCCTTCGCATTGGCCATGCCCTTGTCAACTTCGTTCAGGGAGCGCATGGGGTTGATGCTGATATAGACGCCGCCATTGTTTTCGCCGTACATGCTCTCGAAGATCGCCCAGTGAGCATCGGGAAACTTGTTGAAGCCGGTCGTGTAGAGCTTGACCAGGTCATTCCAATCCTTCTCATGGCCGGGCTTCACAACGAACATAGTGAATTCCCAGTAGCGCATGTGCGCAGCTTCAATATTTGGATGGACGCTGTATTCGGGGTGGTAGAGGTAGGCGGAGGTTTCCGACTTGGCGAGCAAATCGCCATCCTCGATGTTGGCCTGATCGAGTGCTGAAGCGAGGGGCTCAGCCTGCTGCGCGGCCATGTCTTTACCCCAGGCGTCGAAGTTGTCGTAACCGGTGATAAACAGGGCGCGGGTGGGACCGGTCATGGAGTCCAACGCAAAATAGTGGGTGGGGAATTTGGCGTCAGCCATGGCTTTGACGTAGGCGCCTTCGGTCTTGGCGTGAAGGCTGCCTCCCTTGCCGGGCTTTAGGTACTCGCGGACGATCACAAGGACGTTGGGCGGGGCAGGGGGTGTGGCATCCTGGGCGAGGGCCATCGCTGCCGGCAAAGCCAGGGTGGACAGCGCAAGTGCACTGAGAATGCGATGTTTCATGGGATTAGTGCCCTCCTGGGGCGGTGAAGACGCGAACAGAGGCCGTCGAATCGACGGCGCGCGTTCGTGGTGAGCCGCGGGCGCGGTCTTTCAGAGAAGCGCAGGCCGGACTATCGAATCCAGCACAGCTTCCTGTTTGAGGGGAAAAAGGGCCTGGCTTCCGGCAGGAGGGGAGCAGGAAGGTGAGAAATGATTGAACTGGCTCCTGGAGAGGCTGAGCTATCTTTCGCTTCGCGGGGGGGAATGTCAAGGAACAAGACAAAGCGAGGCGGATACCGAGGGTCGTCAGCTTACATCCACTTAATGCCCTTTTCGCCAACAACGGTGAAGACGTCGAGCATGTGGGTGATGCCAAGCAAATTGCGAATCTGCTTGTTGAGGTGCATCAGCTCGAGACTGCATCCGGCGGACTTCGCCGCGACATAAAGGCGCGCCAGAGTGCCGAGACCCATGCTGTCGGTGTGGCTCAGGTCCGCGAGGTCGAGGACGATGCGGCGGCTGCTGGGGATCAGTTCGCGAACCGGCTCGAAGAGCACCTGGGTGGCCCCCGCCACCAGGCGGCCGTGACAGCGGACGGTGACTTCGCCGCCGGAACAGTGCTCCACTTCAATGCTGAGGACAGGCGATGCGGCAGGTGATGGAGGCATCGGGAATCTCCCTCATGCTGGATTTCAATGATCTGCGGTGTTGAGGTCGAGCGATTATCGCACAGGAGTGTTGGCGGTGTATTGGGGTTCTCAGCCGCTCCACAGAGCACGGCCCGGGATCAGGAGGCTAGAATGCGGCAGAGTTGACGCGTCGTCATCTTGTTGTGAACTAAGTTCTTCGGAGGCGTCATGGCGAGTGGTGAAGAGATTCGGATCGGAGGATTGACGATTCGATATGTCCTGGAAGGGGCTGCATCGGGCGGCTCCGTCGCGATGTTTGAGTTCGACGTGGAAGCGCAGGCGGCCGTGCCGGCCGCGCACAGCCATGACGCGTACGAAGAGACGATCTACGGGCTGGGCGGCGTGCTGACATTTACCGTGGAGGGTCGCCCTGTTGAGATCCGGCAAGGTGAGGCCTTGTGCATTCCACGGGGCGCCGTGCACCGCTTCGACAACTTCCAAGCGGAGACAGCCAGGCTGCTGGCAGTGATCACGCCCGGCATTTTGGGGCCGAATTATTTCCGCGAGATCGCCGCAATCCTGAAAGCAGCAGCAGGCGGCCCGCCGGACTTTGCTGCGATTGGGATGGTGATGCGCAGGCATGGCCTGACGCCGGCTCCCCAGGGCTCAGGACCCGCAGCGGTACAGCCGTCAGTGGCGGCGCGCTCCTGAAATCATAATGAGCTTTCGGCGATGACGGGCAGCGAGGCGGCGTCCCAGGCGGCTAGTCCGCCCGTCATCTCGACGAGGCGGGTGATGCCCTGCTGCTGCAACAGGCTGGCGGCGATGGAGGAACGATAGCCGCCGGCGCAGTGCACCACGATGGGCCGATCGCGAGGAATGTCGCCAATCTGATCGCGCAGGCGGCTGAGGGGTAGGTTACGGCTTCCGTCGATGTGCCGGGCGGCCCACTCGCGTGGAGCGCGAACATCGAGAAGCAGCGGCGGTGCAGCGTTGCCCAGCCCGGCAGCGACTTCCGGAGCCATCACGCGTGACACGAAGGAGAGAAGGTCGAGGCGACCGGCCAGGGCAGTCATGCCTCCCTGGAGGTAGCCGCGCACGTGATCGAAACCGATGCGGCCCAGGCGCAGGGCGGCTTCCCCCTGACGGCCCGGGTCGGCGATGAGCAGGATGGGACGTTCGGGATCGAGCACGGTGCCGGCCCAGGTCGCGTACTGGCCGTTGAGGCCAATGTTCAGAGCGCCGGCAAGATGCCCAGCCGCGAATTCATCAGGCTGGCGAACGTCAAGGATCTGGGCACCGGCAGCGGCGATGGTCAGGAAATCTTCGAGGGCGAGAGGCTGGAGTTCCTGCTCGAGTGTTGCTTCGAGCGTGGGACGCTCCCGGGTATTCAGGACGGCGTCCATCGTGAAGTAAGGCGGGGCGTCGGGCTGATCGGCGGTCACCAGCGCAATGAACTGCTCCCGGGTCATGGGGAGGAGGGCATAGTTAAAACGGCGCTGCTCGCCCATGGTGGAGACGGTTTCTTTGGAGAGGTTCTTGCCGCAGAGGGAACCGGCGCCATGCGCGGGGTAGATCAGTGTCTCATCGGGAAGCGGGAGAAGCTGCTTATGCAGAGATTCGTAGAGGTGGGCGCCGAGATCGGCGGCGGTCCAGCCCAGAGAAGCGCGCAGATCGGGGCGGCCGACATCACCAATAAAGAGCGTGTCTCCAGTAAGGACACCGTAGGGGCGAGTGGCGTCGCGATGGAGATCGTAGACGAGGAGGCTGATGGACTCGATCGTGTGGCCGGGCGTTTCAAGAACCTGCACTCGCAATCCGGGAAAGTCCAGGGAGGAGCGATCCGACATCGGTACGTAAGCGTATTCGGCCTGAGCGCGGGCGCCAAGGTGGATAGTAGCCCCGCAGCGATCGCGGAGTTCGAGATGACCCGCAACGAAGTCCGCGTGGAAGTGGGTGAGAAAGACATGGCGGATGACGAAACCGTGCGCGGCGGTGTCCGTTAGGTACTGCTCGATATCACGCTGCGGGTCGACGACGATGGCGGTCGAGGTGGTCTCGTCGGCAAGAAGATAGGAGGCGTGCGCGAGGCAGCCCAGGTAGTACTGCTTGAGGAACATTGGGGAAAGCTTCCGCCTTTTTGTCGGCGCGGTCAAGCCTGGCGGTCATTCTAGTTACGAAGGTCGGCCATGGCGGCGGCGACTTCGGCTTTCTGCTCGGCGCCGAGCGGCAGAAGCGGAATGCGCGGGACGCCGCCGTAGTATCCGTTGAGATCGCAGGCGTGTTTGAGGCCTGGAATGCCGTACTTCCCTGCCACCAGACGGGATGCTGCGATGAGACGCTCCTGCTTCTCCGCGGCAATGCGGGGGTCGTTTTCCTTCCAGGCGGTATAAACCTCCTGACAGGCTTGCGGAGCGGGCGAGGCAAAAGCCAGGATGGCACCCGAAGCACCCGCCTCCAGTGCGCCGAGCAGGTTTTCTGCGGAGCCGGAGAGGACCTGGAACCCAATTTCCTTTTTGCGCATGGTGCCAACCCGCGGTGCGGACAGGACCGCGGCCTCAGCCGGGCTCCCACCGCCAAGCATGTCGATGGAGACCAGTTCGGACGCGAGGGCCGCACTGGCTTCAGTTTCAGCCAGCATCATGCGATCTGTATAAGCGGCGAAGACCGGAGTGACGAAGACAGTGCGCTTCGGAGCATTGCGGGTCGCGGCGATGAGGGCGGTCAGACGTTCGAGGCTGCCGGAGGAATCCTTGATCGCGATGATGTTGGGATGTTGGGCGAGTTCCGTCGCCACCTCGACGGGGATTTCAAGATGGGTGAACTTCGGAATGCTGTAGAGAATGACGGGGAGCGGCGACTTGTCGGCCAGGGTCCGGTAATAGGTCAGTAACTCCGCGGCGCGCATCAGCGGACCATAGTAATGTGGCGTGCGGGCGAGAACAGCGTCATAGTTGTGGCTGGCGGCGTACTCCGCCAGGCGCAGAGTCTCGGCGAGGCTTTCCCGGCCGATGCCGGCCACCAGAACCTTGTCCGGGGCGGCCGCGCGGGCGGCATGGCGAAGAACATCGCGCGTTTCATCGTCGCTCAGCATCACTGCCTCACCGGTCGATCCGAGGATGACCACACCGGCGGACTGGGTGCGGGAGTAGCGCTCGACGTTGTGCTCAAGCTTGCGGAGGTAAAGGCGCCCATCGGGATAGAAGGGCGTGGTCACGGCCGGAAAGATGCCTTCGAGGAGCATAGATTCATCATAGGGCGGTCCCTCGAAAGGTGCAGGAAAAACCTGCGCGGGCACACAGGGAAACGATAGTCTGAGGGGAGATGCGTCTGGGTTTAAGCGCTAATTCGCGGCCGGCAGAAGCCCTGGGACCCAGGGAGACTAGGGTTCTGTATCAGGCGCTGTGGTTTTTCTTTCACCTGACGGTGAGCCTGGTGGTGTGGGCGCTTGCGCTGCTCGCGATCACCATGTTTCATCCGGAGTTTGTGCCGCCTGCCGTGACGCTGGCTGTATCGTTCGTGGCGCCTCTGGTGGTGGCTTTCGGTGTGGTCAAGATGTATCCGACCGAGAGTGCGACCCTGCCATGGATGATGGGATTGATTTGGTGGTTCCTGTGGGCGCTGCATGTCCTCGATATGCCGACGGGTCCGCTGGCCTGCTATCACTGCGGCGCTTCAGAAAAGCTGTGGCTGACCTTCTTCAGCCTGGATCACGACAGCGGATTGCTGGACGGGCAGGGACGTTTCATCGCGACCTGGCCGGCTGTGGCCATGATCGGATATTCGATTGGCGCAAAGCTGGGTTTGCGCAACGCCGATATCCCCTTTGAGAACGAATAAAAAAATGGGCTTGCGGCGGTCCGCAAGCCCGGTGAGGTAGATGCACCCAATCGCGGTGTATACCGCGAACGGATTCGGTAGACGATGCGCCCTAAGCAGAGCGCTTTTCGCGTTCCTTTTCCTTGTAGGCGTCGATCTTCTCGTTGGCCCGATCCTTGGTGTCTTCGACTTTGTTGGCGATGTTGTGGCGGGTCTGATCCGCGTTGCGCTCCGCTTCCTTCTGCTGCGTCTTGCCGGCTTCGTGGGCGGCATCTTTCACATTGCCCCACGTTTCCTGCGCAGCGCCTTTTACCTGGTCGGCAACGCCCTGATTGGCGAGCCGATCGCTACCGGTCGCTTCTCCGGCTCCCTGTTTCATTTTGCCAACAACCTGGTTGGCCTTGCCCTTAACCTGATCTGAGTTCATGGAACCCCCTTTGGTGGACTACGGAACAGCACGGACAACGGCACAGACAACGGCGTGAATTTTGCTAAACCACGGGCCTTCGCCCGCTAATCAGCTGAATGACAAGAACCACGAGCGCCAGGATCAGCAAAATGTGAATGTACCAGGCGACAACGTGGAATCCGATCAAGCCGACAAGCCAGGCGATCAGCAGGATGACGAACAACGTCCAGAGCATCCGTCGATCTCCTTTCTCTCTGATCAATCCCCAACGGATGGATAGGAGTCGCGCTCCACGTTATAGGTTGCCGTTGGGATACAAAGGATGCGGAGGTGGAATCCAGGTGCATATCGCCATTCAGGGTGAACCGGGCTCTTTCAGCCATGAAGCCGCGTTAAAAGCTGAGCCGGAGGCAACCCTCCTGCCCTGTGCGTTCTCAGCGGAGGTCTTTGCGGCGGTGGCTAGTGGGGCTGCGGACGCCGCTGTCATTCCGATCGAAAATTCATTGGCGGGGTCGGTGGTTGAGCACTATGATCTGCTGCTGGCTCATCCGGTAGGCGTGGAAAGCGAATGGCTGCTCCGCATCCGGCACAATCTGATCGGCGCGCCGGGGACCCGGCTGGAAAAGATTCGGCACGCATATTCGCATCCCGTAGCCCTGGCCCAGTGTCGGCGTTTTTTCCTGGAGCACCCGGAGATTGAAGCCGCGCCGTTTTATGACACCGCCGGCAGCGTAAAGCAGCTCATGGAGCTGCGGGATCCAGGAGTGGCGGGAATCGCGAGCGCGCAGGCTGCACAGCATTACGGGGCGGAGATCCTGATGTCCGGCATCGAAGACAACGCCGAGAATTACACGCGGTTTTTCCTCATCCGGAAACGGGAGCAGGTGCGACCGGAAACCCGGCCCAACAAAGTGAGCCTGGCATTTGCCGTCGAAAATCGCCCTGGGACACTGGTGGCCGCCCTGCAGGTTTTTGCCGGAATGGGTACCAATTTGACCCGGCTGGAGTCCCGTCCTGTCCCGGGACGGCCCTGGGAGTACGTCTTTTATGCGGATTATCAGCTGGCAGATGCGGGGGCTGCCGATGAAGCCCTGGAGCGACTGCCAGGCCACTGTTCCATGGTGCGGGAACTGGGGCGCTACCGAGCGGCGATGCCGGCGGCGTAAATGGCGGAACGGAGGCCCGATCTGGACGTCGAGATGGCATCTCTGGGCTCCCGAACTGCGCCCGGGAGGGGCGGGAACAGAACAAGGAGAGGTTGCGTAACCGTTGGAGAGGAGCATCCAAGTAAAAGATGGGCAGGGATTTGCACCGGAAGGGTGGCGGGGGAAAGCTGGACGCAGGAGGCCTCGCTGAGACTTTTTCGGACTTGCTGAATCCAATGAGTAATTATTTGATATAAGGACACTCATGGCTAGCGATTTCATCAGCATCATTCAACCGGGCGACCCCAGCAGGCGCGAAGGTGGCGAGGAGCGGCTTCTGCCCATTCTGCCGGTGAGGGATACGGTTTTATTCCCCCACGCCGTGCTGCCGCTGACGGTGGGACGGGAGAGCTCGATCCAGCTCATCCAGTCGCTCGGCGAAGAAAAGAGCATTGTCGTGGTGGCACAGCGCGACGCGCGTGTGGACGCACCGCAGCCCCAGGATTTGCACACGTTCGGCACTCTGGCGACCATTCACAAGGTCGTAAAAATGCCAAACCAGAGCCTCTTCGTTTTCACAGAAGGCACAGAGCGGGTGCGCCTGGGCGAGTTTTCCAAGATCGAGCCCTTCATGATGGCGTCGGTCGAGACCGTTCCCGAAACACCGGCGGCGAAGAATCCCGCGGTCGAAGCACTGCAGCGCAACGTGGTGACGCAGTTCCAGCAGATCGTGACCGCGTCGCCGACTTTATCCGATGAGCTCCAGACCATCGCGATGAATATCGACGAGCCGGGGCGGCTGGTGGATTTCATCGCTTCTTCCCTGCCCTTCCTGGCAACGGCGGATAAGCAGGAGCTTCTGGAGACGCCGGATGTGACGGCGCGGATGGAGCGGATCAACAAGCATCTTGCCAAAGAGCTGGAGGTCCAGCAACTGCGCAACAAGATTCAGAGTGAAGTGCAGGACCAGGTGCAGCAGTCGCAGCGTGACTACTATCTGCGCGAGCAGCTCAAGGCGATCCAGAAGGAACTCGGCGAAATGGACGAGGGCCAGAAAGACATCGAGGAGCTGAAACAGAAAATCGAAGCCGCCGGCATGCCCGAGGAGACAAAAAAAGAGGCTCTGAAGGAACTGAACCGCCTTTCTCGGATGTCGCCGATGGCAGCAGATTATTCGCTGACGCGCAATTACATCGAGTGGCTGGCGGTGCTGCCGTGGTCGAAGTCGTCGGGCTCCGAGGTGGACATCACCAAGGCGCGCGAGATTCTCGACGAGGATCACTACGATCTCAAGAAGGTGAAAGACCGCATTCTCGACTACCTCGCGGTGCGCCGCCTCAAAGCGGACATGAAGGGGCCGATCCTTTGCTTCGTGGGACCTCCGGGCGTGGGCAAGACCTCGCTCGGGCGCAGCATTGCGCGGGCATTGAGCCGGGAGTTCCGGCGCATTTCGCTGGGCGGCATGCACGACGAGGCAGAATTCGCGGACATCGCCGCACCTACATCGGGGCGTTGCCGGGGCAGATTATCCAAAACCTCCGCCGCGCGGGCGCTAACGACCCGGTCTTCATGCTGGACGAGGTGGACAAGTTGGGACGGGATTTCCGTGGCGATCCGGCGTCGGCGCTGCTGGAGATTCTTGATCCCGAGCAGAACAACACGTTCCGCGACAACTATCTCGATCAGCCCTTCGATCTCTCGAAGGTGCTGTTCATCTGCACGGCCAACGTGCTCGACACCGTTCCGGAACCGTTGCGCGATCGCATGGAGATCATCGAGTTGCAGGGGTATACGGAAGAGGAGAAGAAGCACATTGCGTTCCGTTACCTGATTCCTCGGCAGATCAAAGAAAACGGGATTCAGCCGGAGAACATTGAGTTTCCCGAAGACTCGGTGAACTACATCGTGCGGCATTACACGCGTGAGGCGGGCGTTCGCAAGCTGGAGCAGCAACTCGGCACCATCTGCCGTAAGCAGGCGCGGCGCATCGCCGAAGGCAACACCGACAAGCTGGTGGTGACGCGCGAGGTGGTGCAGGAGTTCCTGGGCGAAATCAAGGTCCGGGTCGACACTGAGATTGCCGAGCGCACGAAGCGCGCAGGAGTCGCCGTTGGACTGGCGTGGACTCCGGCGGGTGGCGATGTTCTGTTCATCGAGGCCAACCGGATGAAGGGCAAGGGCGGCTTTACGATGACCGGCCAAATTGGCGAGGTTATGCAGGAGTCCATGCAGGCCGCGCTTACCTGGGTCCGCTCGAACGCAAAGGCACTCGGTCTGGAAGAGGACCTCCTCAAGGACACGGATCTGCACATTCACGTTCCCGCAGGAGCGATTCCGAAAGATGGGCCTTCCGCCGGTGTGACCATGGCGACAGCGCTGGTCAGCCTGCTGAAGGATTCTCCAGTGCATCCGCTGACGGCCATGACTGGCGAGATCACGCTGAGCGGCAATGTGCTGCCGGTGGGCGGGATCAAGGAAAAATTCCTGGCCGCCAAGCGCGCAGGAGTGAAGCAGGTAATTCTGCCCGCTGAAAATCGCCTGAATGTGGAGGAGGACCTGATGCCGGATCAGATTGAGGGCGTCTCCATCCATTACGCCAGCCGGATTGAGGACGTGCTGGCCGTGGCTCTGCCGCACTCATCCGCGGAAGAACATCGCGACGAAGTCGTGCGCGAAGAGGTGCTACAGCACACGGCCTGACTCCAGCGATTACGAGTTGGGCACAGGAACCGGGCAGCGCTGATTAGGCATCAGCTGCTGCCCTTTTCTTTTTCTGGCTCGAGCATCGCTTCCCTACCAGATCCGTACGCGGTTCTCCGGAGCGAGATAGAGGGTTTCGCCGGGCTTCACGTCGAATGCCTTGTACCACGCATCCGAGTTGCGGACCATGTCGGCGCGAAACTGCCCGGGCGAGTGGCTGTCGGTGAGGACCTGGCGGCGCATGGAGGCTTCGCGAGCTTTCGACGCCCAGTTCTGACCGAAGGAAATGTAAAACTGCTGATCGCCGGTGAACCCATCCTGCATGGGCGGCTGCTTGCCACGGAGCGAAGCGTGGTAGCCGTCGTACGCGGCGGCGACGCCACCGAGGTCGGCAATGTTTTCGTCAATGGTTTGTTTGCCGTTGACGTGGACGCCGGGGAACAACTCGTAGGCGTCATACTGCTCAATAAGTTTCTGTGCCTGCTCTTCAAAGTGAGCGTGGTCGGCAGGTGTCCACCAGTTGCGCACGCGCCCTTTGGAATCGAAGGCGCTGCCCTCGGCGTCGAAGGTGTGGCTGATTTCGTGTCCGATCACGGTGCCGATAGCGCCGTAGTTATGAGCGGCGGGCGCCTTGGGATCGAAGAACGGCGGCTGGAGGATGGCAGCCGGAAAGTTCAGCGCGTTCTGCAGCGGCAGATTCACCGCATTGACGGTTTGCGGAGTCATTGACCATTCATGGCGATCGACAGGCTTACCAACGCGGGCGATCTGATCGTGGTAGTACCACAGACCGTGGCGCCAGGCATTGCCAAAGGCGTCGTTTGGGCGGACTTCGTATCCGGAATAGTCTTTCCACGTTTCCGGATAGCCAATGCCTACGTAGAGGGTGTCGAGTTTTGCGTGGGCTTCAGCGCGTGTGGAAGGCGCGAGCCAGGAGATAGCGTTGAGCCGCTTGTGATAGGCGGCGATCAGATTGGCCACCATCGCCTGAGCTTCCGCTTTCGCCTCCGGAGGAAAGTACCGCTTTGCGTAGATCTGCCCGACGGCATCCCCGAGGTATCCGTTCACCGTTCCCACTGCAAGCTGCCAGCGCGGGCGCTGCTGCTGAATTCCGCTGAGGGTGGTTCCCGAAAAGGCAAAGTCCTCGTCGGCGATGGGTTTCGCGAGGACGGATGCATAGTGATCGATCAGATGAAAAGCCAGCCAGTCCTTCCACGTGTCGATCGGGGTGGAAGCAGCCAGAGCAGCCTCGCCGGTCAGCGCCGTCGGCGTCCACACCATGAATTCCTGCTGCTGCGCGAGACCCGCACCCTCGAAATACGCATCCCAGTCGAGGCCTGGGGCCTTCGCGGCGAAGTCGCCGCGATGCCATAGATTATTAGCTTTGGCGATGTCCTCAATTTCAGAAAGCGGAATCTGCACCTGCGCGATGGCATGCTCGAGCGCCACAACGCGTGCGGCGCGGGCATCCGTGTTATCGAGGCCGGCGAACTTCAGCATCGCCGCGACATGCGTTAGGTACTTTGCCCTGACCTCTTTCATATGCTCGCTATCGTCGAGGTAATAGCTGGGGCTGGGCATGGCCAGGCCGCCCTGGAGCAGATAGGGCATGTAGTGGTCGGAGTCTGCGAAGCCCGGAGCTACCCACAATCCCAGAAAATTTGGGGTGGAGAAAACCGCGTTGTTCAGCAGGTCCACATCGGCGCGAAGCGTCTTGCCCAGAGTCAGTGCGAGGTCGCGCCGCGTACGGATTGCTGCGATGGCATCGAACTCGGGCTGCAAAGGCTTCGTGCCCAGCGCGTCGATCGTCTTCTCGTCCATGTAGGCGTTGTAGACATCGGCGATCTTGCGCGCATCGGAACCCGGCGCCGGATCCGATTTGGCGGCTTCCTCAATGATGCCGGCAACCTGTTTGTTGCTGCGGTCGAGCAGAACGGAGAAAACGCTCAGACCAGCGCGATCCGCCGGAATCTCAGTGCGATGAATCCAGCCGCCGTTCGAAAAAAGGTAGAAGTTGTCGCCGGGCTTCACGGCGGGATCCATATTGGCCACGGCAATGCCATGAACCTGCCTGGAATCCGTTGCAAAAGGGTTCTGTGGGTAGGCCTCGGGAGCTGTCAAAAGAATGGCAGAGGTAAGAACGACCCAAGGGACAACAGAGCGCAGCCAGAGGCGTCGCCCGGGGGAGATACTCATGCCAGCAGCTCCTTCTGCGCGTGCCTGGCGAGATCTGGATCCGCGCTCAGCACGCGAAGGGGGATGATAGCACGCAGCATCGGCGCGTCGCTCAGTCCCGCTGGGCGTGCTCCGCGGTCACTTTGTCAAGTTCCCGATAGATCTGTTCGTTGCGAAGAATCGCCTGCACGTATTCGCGGGTTTCCGTGAACGGGATCGATTCCACGAATTCGTCCATGCCGTGATAATTCCCGATGCTTTGCCAGTCGGTGACACGATCATCGCCGGCGTTGTAGGCGGCAAAGGCGTATTCCGGCTGGTTGTTGAACTTCTGCAGCATCTGGCGAAGATAGAGCGTGCCGAGGCGGATGTTGGTCGAGGGGTTCAACAGCTCGTTGGTCTCAAAGTGGCGGATGCCTTCTTCGCGGGCCATGGCGCGGCCGACCGACGGCAGCAACTGCATCAGCCCGTACGCGCTCTTGTTGGAAACGGCGCCGGGGTTGAATTCCGTCTCCTGCCGGATGAGCGAGGCGACCATGTACGGGTCGAGACCGTTCTTCTCAGCATCAGCTTTGATGTCGCTCCAGTAGTTTTGCGGAAACAGAATGCGCCAGTAGGCGACGGGGATCGATTCGATGGGCGCAGAAGTGTAGAAGGGGATCGCGCGCTTGAGAAGGCGCATGGCCCTCCAGGGTTCACCGCCGGCGGCATAGATATCGGCTTCGGCAAAGGCGCCCCATTCGTCGCTCCCATCGGATGCCTGAATCTCCGGAGCGATGTACTCGTTGAGCCCGGCATTAGCCAGGAGCCTGGCCTTCACCACGTGCGGATCGTCCTCCGGGACATCGTCGCTGAGCTCAGGAATGGGCTGAGGCTGGAGCGCATCCAGCGCCGCGATGGAATCCGGCGTGACCGCGCCGAGCTTGCTCATCCGATCCTGAGCCAGCATGGCATAGTAGTAGTGCGGATAGACGCGCAGGATGGTCTTGTAATAGGCGGCTGCCGCGGAGGGCCGGTGCTCCTGGTCCTCGTAGATGCGGGCACGCCAGTAAAGCGCGGAGGGGATCTCTTTGCCTCCGCCGTAAACGCGAATCTGCTCATCGAAGAGACGCGCGGCCTCGCCGTACTGACCGATCCGGTAGTTAAGCCAGCCGGTGCGCCAGTGGGCGCTGGGGGCATATTTGCCGGTTGGGAACCGTTTCGCGACTTCCCCGTATTCAACGATCGCGTTGGGATAATCCTTCAGCAGCAGGAACATGTTGCCGCTGGAATAGAGCGCCTCCGCGAGCCAGGGGCTGGTGGGAAAGCGGGTCTCCATCTGGCTGTCGATCGACTGCACTGTGGCCGTGTCGCCCGCATCGCGGGCCAGTTCCATCAGGAGGTACATGCGGCGGGCGCCTGCTTCGTCGTTCGTGTCGGGAATCGAGCCAATTCCCCCTTCGTCAGGCGCTTGAGCTTCCAGTCGCATTCCGCGGCGGCAACCAGCAACTCGCCCTGGACCGCAGGCGGAACTCCCGATTCGCCGGCCAGAGATCGATATTCGACAGCGGCATCGGCGTAGTGACCGGCGCCATAGAGAGCATCGGCATGACGGCGCCGTTCCGTAGCCGGAATCGTGTCCAGGGTGCCGGAGGATGCCAGTTGAGCGCGGGCCACACCGGCTTCAATGCTGAGCGGGTAGCCGAGGTAGACGTGCTCAAAGAGATGTTGGGCTTCGTCGGTCCGCCCAGCCAGCAGCTCCGCCTTAGCCAGGGCCAGCTGAAAGTCGGCATGGCCGCTAACCGCATCGGAGCGGTGACGATCGAGCACCAGGAGAGCTTTATTGCGGTTACGCCCTCCTGGACGAAAAGATTTGCTTCCAGGATGGGAATACCAGGCACGAAGATGCTGTCCGGGTACTTCGCGAACGTACTCGCTCAAAACCTTTTCAGCCTGGGGATATTGGCTGTTCTCGTAAGCCTGCGCGGTCGGGATACACATAGGCGGGTAGTCAGCGGCCTGCGGGTTCTTCTGGTGGTTTGGGTGATATGCGGCAGGTGAAGCGCGGTCACTGCGTCGGGAATTTGTGGTCGAGCAGATAAGGCGTAGCACAGGGCCAGGTATGCTGCGGCGGCCGCATCTCCGTTATGGCGCTGAGCAAAAGAGGGGAACGCCGCCGGCAAAAGCGGCCGGTGTCGGATTCTGCGCAAGCTGCTGGGCCATCAGGACCGCAGCTCAGAGGAAGCAACGAACGCACGGCGGTAACGGCGGCTGCGTGCGATCTCGCGGGCGGTCAGGCGGCGACGCGGGCGATGGCGAGCGACGGTCCGGGAATGGGCTGTGTGGTGGGTGGTCACACTGGAAGCCCGGTGCGATGCATGGGCATTGCTGGAAGCGCGTGATGCTTGGTTTTGGTGTGATGATGCGCCGGCTTCCGGGTCGGCTCAGTCGGCGCAGTACCGGCCTCCGCGATACCGAAACCGGCAGCAGGAGGATCGCGAACAAGACCCACGGCGCAACACAGCGCGACCGCGCAGCCACGGCGACGCGAAGGAGAAATCCGCCGATGCAGACTGCTTGGAGCACCGAAGCGCTTGGCCTCTCTTCTTACTACTGCGACGAAACACCGGGCGTTTCGGGAGGAAGTTGCCACCGGAATGGAAAGGTTCTTACTTGTGTACTGCAACTTTCGCGTCAGGCGTGATCACGATGACGCCTGTCATTGATCGTGGCCGCGTCCGCAGAGGATGCTGCAGTGCATTCGGATAGGTGCCGCGTAGGTCTTGGCGAGGACAGCCACGGCCGGCCTGGCCGGCTGCGCCGGGTTCGTTGATGCCTAGCCCCGGGACCGCGATCCCATGCTCCACATCGGTGGTCGAGACGACCATCTCGACGTGGGCCCCCTGTCGCACCACCACGCGATCCGGCGTAATGGCCCATTTCTTCATCACCACGGAAAGAACCGTGTCAGGCGGCCCGGCATATGTCGGAGTCCTTTGCCAGCACCCAAAATGAAAAGAAGAAAGGCAATACCGCCAGCAGCTGAGCTGTGCCCTTTGCTCTGCCGTGTGATCGCCATTACTATGGAGGTTGGGATAGTAGTCGGCAGCTGTCACAATTCTCGAAGCCATTCATGTCCTCTTCCATCCAATCACGGGGACCGGTTGAAGTTCATCCTGATGTCGCGCTGGTTGAACGGGCGCGGCAGGGTGATATGGCCGCGTACGAGAAGCTGGTGCGGCAGTACGAGCGCCAGGTTTTCCGTATCGCTCAGCATATCGTCCAGAACCGCGAGGACGCGGAGGATGTCGTCCAGGACGCGTTCCTGAAGGCGTACGAGAAACTCGACCAGTTCCAGGGCAATTAGAAGTTCTACACGTGGCTGGTACGGATTGCAGTCAACGAGGGCCCTGATGCGGTCTCGCAAGCGCCACACCGGCAGGATGGTTTCGATTGACGAAGACGTGGAGCCGAAGAAGGCTCCATGCCGCGCGATCTGGCGGACTGGAGTGCGGACCCGGAGGCGCTGTACGGGCAGTCGGAGATGGCCGACATTTTGTCGCAAGACCATCCAGGGTTTGCCCCCGGGGTTTCGCGTCGTGTTCGTACTACGTGACGTCGAAGGGCTTTCGACGGAAGAGACAGCAGAAACGCTGGGACTGAGCATCCCAGCGGTAAAATCGCGGTTGCTGCGGGCGCGATGGCCGTTCCGGGAACGGTTGAGCCGCTACTTTAAGCGGCGCGATTCGAAACAGGCCCAGGGTGGTGCGAAGTGACGTGCACAGAGTTTTTGGCGCAGCTGGATGAAATGCTCGATCAGGATGCGGCCATTCCGCTCCGGGCCGACCTCGAGGAACACCTCCGCAATTGTGAACACTGCGAGATCACGCTCAGCACGACGCGAAAGACGATCCAGATTTACCGCAGCCATGAAATCTACGAGCTTCCTGACGACCTGCGCGAGCGGCTGCACAATGCAATTCTGGCCAAATGCCGGAAGTGCTGAGCCTTCTCCCCAAATTCCCTTACCCGATTGTGCTATCTCAGCCGCCTCTGCGGCGTTGTAGACTTGCGTTAGCTTGCAGACTTTGACACCACCTTCGCGGACAGCGAGGCGCATGGCCGTGGCTGTGCTGCTGACGCTGCTCGTCGCGGCGACGCTGTGGTACGTCCACATGCTGAACCAGCACATTCCTTCGCAGCGCTCGGGATTGCTTCCGCGCTGGATCGGGACACGCGCGGCATTGCAGGGCCACGACCCTATTCCCCCGAAGTGCTGCGGCAAATTCAGACCGCGTTCTACGGCCATCCGCTGAGTGCGACGGATCCTGCGAATCCGGAGGCCTTTTTTTATCCGGCCCCGCTGGTCCTTCTGCTGTCGCCTCTGGCTCCCTTGTCCTGGGAAGCTGCGCGGCTTGCCTTCCTCTGGACGGTTGGACCGCTCCTTGCGCTGAGTCTCTGGCTGTGCATCCGCACGCTGCGGCTTCGTATCGGCCTGGCAGGCCAGGTGGCTGTGCTGACTTTGGCGTTTTTTAGCTGGCCGTCCATCTGGGCTCTCCGCGTCCTGCAGCTCACCGTGCCCGTCGCGGCCCTGATTTTCATCTCGTGGTTCCTCATCGCCCGTAGGCGCCAGGTCGTCCCCGGAATTCTGCTGGCATTGGTGACCATCAAACCGCAGCTGGTGCTGCCGGTGCTGGCGTGGCTGTTCCTATGGGCTCTTATGCAGCGGCGCTGGAAGCTGATCGGCGCGTTCGCAGCCACCGAGGCTTTGCTCCTGGCCGCCACCCAGCTTGTCGTTCCCGGCTGGTTCGGTCATTGGCTCGCGTCTCTTCACAACTACACCGGCGTGACGCAAACAGCGATGCCGCTGGAACACCTGCTCGGGCACTGGTTCGGGCTAGCCCTCACTTTGATCCTTGCCGGAACCTGTGCCGCGATTGCCTGGATGGTGCGGTGCGCGCAGCCCGATTCGCCGGAGTTTGGCGCAGGCCATGAGTCTGATCCTGGCAACGACGGTGTGCCTCATCCCGACCAATCCGCCGCTGATCTATAACTATGTCCTGCTGGTTCCTGGCTGCCTCGTGCTTGCGTTTTCCCTCCACGACGGAGCGGTCGCATCCATCCTGCGTGTTCTGGCGTTGGCTCAGCTCGGCCTGGATTGTGCAGCCATTACTCTGGCCGCCACTGCAGACGTTCTGGGACACCCGGTCGCGATGCTTTCCATGCTTCCCTTCCTCGACTATCTCCTGCCTGCCTTGGTAGCGGGCGCACTGGTCGCGCGCATGCTGCAGCCTCTGGGCGTAACCCAACCATCTCCGGCACGGACCATAGCCCGGCCAACCGTCGCGGCCTGAGCCGCCTCTGCCGGGCGGTCAGATACCCGCCGCATCGCCCATGGCCAGAAGGTGGCATCGTCGCGGCCGCGAGCCCTCCCTACAATCGAGTCAGTGGCCACAGTCACTCATTCTCTGCCGCAACGGCATCCTCGCCACCATGATGGGGCGGATGTCCTGGTCGTCGTCGCGTGCCTGCTCACGCTTACGCTGACCACAATGTTTCTGGGGGTGATGACCTTTACTCGCCAGCTCTCCTCCGGACGCGATTTCGTTGTCTACTGGTCGACCGGGCAGCAGCTCGCCCATCATGCGAATCCCTACGACGTCGCGGCGATGGGCAAGCTTGAACATGCTGCAGGATTCACCGGAGAAGGCTCCTTCTTCATGCGGAATCCGCCGTGGGGATTGCCCCTGGCGCTGCCCCTGGGATTCCTGGGACCGCGCATTGCAGCCTTGCCGTGGTCGCTGCTGATGCTCGCCATCCTGCTGTATTGCGTTCACTCCCTCTGGACCCTCTTTGGCAGTCCCGGGCCGGAAATGGCGTGGCTCGGCATCTGTTTTCCCCCGGCGCTGCAGTGCGTCATCATGGGGCAAACCTCCATCTTCGTGCTGCTGGGTCTGGTGCTCTTTCTTCGCCTCTGGCGGTCGAATCCTTTCTGGGCGGGTGCTGCCCTCTGGTTCTGCACCCTCAAGCCACACCTGTTCCTGCCGTTCGCACTGGTTTTGCTGCTGTGGATCGTCGTCGGACGACGGTATCGGATTCTGACGGGAGCAGCAGCGGCCATCGCCGCCAGCTGCGCCGTCACCTGGCTCATCGATCCTCTGGCATTTACCCAGTATGTGCACTGGGCGCGAACCTCTGGCGTTGCGGCGGAGTTCATTCCCTGCCTCAGCGTGGCTCTGCAGCGGCTGATCGATCCCTCTGCCCGATGGCTGGCCTTCGTACCCAGCGCTCTGGGCGGACTCTGGGCTGTCGTCTATTTCTGGCCTCGGCGGCAAGAGTGGGATTGGCTGCGCCACGGCAACCTCGTCATGCTGGTCTCGCTTCTGGTTGCGCCTTATTGCTGGCTTTACGACCAGCCACTGGCTCTGCCCGCAGTGATGTTCGCACTCTGGCAATCCTCGTCGCGCAAGGTCCTCGCGGCTCTTGGAGCGATCTACATCGTGCTTGAGCTGCAGGGATTCTGGGCGACGGCCGGACTCCGCTCCCAATGGTATCTGTGGCCTGCTGTCGCATGGGTCATCTGGTATCTGGTCGCGATGGCGCCCATCCGCTTCGCAGCAGCTGAACCAGTTGGAGCGGCGTCGTGACCGCGGCCGCTCGTCAGAGCGCCAGGCAGTATGTGGAAGTGGCCGGCACTCTTGTCTCCGCCCTCGGTATTACGGTGACGGTCCTGTTCCTGGCTGTCATGCCCATGGTGCACCACCTGATTGGCTCTCGCGATTTTGGTGTTTTCTGGGCGACCGGCCAGCAACTGGCCCATCATGGAAATCCATTTGACGAGCATTCGATGGCTGTCCTCGAGCGAGCCGGCGGACTCGTGGGAGTCGGAACCTTCTACATGCGCAATCCGCCGTGGGTTCTCCCTCTGGCCTTGCCGCTTGGCTGGATGAGCCCTCCCGTAGCGGCTATTGTCTGGTCCATTCTGCTGGTCCTGTTGCTGGTCCTCTGCGTTCTTCAGTTGCGCAAGCTCTATGGGTGGACCCAATCCAGTTGGGACATAATCGCGTATGGCTTTCCTCCGGCGCTGGTGTGCATCATCATGGGACAGACCACCCTGTTCGTGCTTCTTGGGCTGGTTCTCTTTCTGCGATTCCACAACCGGCGGCCGTTCCTCGCCGGCATGGCTCTCTGGTTCTGGACTCTGAAGCCGCAGCTGTTTGTCCCCGTCGGCATTGTGCTGCTGGTGTGGATCGTGGCCACGCGGAGTTATCGCATTCTTCTCGGACTGGCCACCGCTTTGGCAACCTCCTGCCTGCTGATCGAATGCATCGATCCGGCGATCTGGTCACAGTACCTGCACTGGGCCACGAACTCAGGCATCGCAAAGCAATACATTCCGTGCCTGGGCGTTTTCCTTCGCGAAGCTATCAGTCCCGGGTCGGAGTGGCTTGCCTTCATGCCCTGCGCCGTCGCCTCCGTCTGGGCTCTCGGCTACTTCCTCCAGCGTCGGCGCACTTGGAACTGGTCGGAGGACGGCAGCCTTCTCGTCCTGGTCGCACTCTTTTCGGCACCTTATTGCTGGATCTATGACCAGTGTCTTGCGATGCCTGCGATCCTGTTCGCTCTTATGCGGACGCGATCGACAAAGATCCTGGCTGCCCTGGTCGCGATCTATGCGGCACTCATCTTCCAGCCGCTTCTTCTTCCCCGAGGCATCAACTCGCGGCTTTATCTGTGGCCGGCGGCTGCATGGCTGGTGTGGTATATCGTCGCTCAAAGGACGTTTCGGCCTGAATCGGCTCCAGTTCAGGACTCGCCGGAAACGGCCGCTTTCCCCATCGAGCACGAGCGCGTCTTCACCCGTTAGACTGAACAGGAACGTTCATTCCAAACAGACAGAGGTCGTTATGGCTGATGAAGTGAAGATTACTGTGCGTCCGAACGGACCGTATCGCGTCGAAGGTCCGATCAAGCTGGTGGATGCCGAAGGACGCGAGTGGGATCTTACGGGCAAACCCGCCGTTTCTCTGTGCCGCTGCGGCGCTTCGGTCAATAAGCCATTCTGCGACGGCACGCATTCGAAGATGGGCTTCCAGGCAGCCGAGGCTGCGGTGAAGGCCGAGGAAGGCACCCCCGGATTTCCGGTGAAGATCTAGCGGGTTTCGACGAACTGAAGGACGAGCTCGCGCTGGCGCGGGCCGTCCAGTTCCACCAGCACCACGCGCTGCCAGGTTCCCAGAACCAGCGAGCCGGATTCAACGGGCAGCGTGAGAGCCGGACCCAATCAGCGACGACAAAATGTGATCCGGGACGTGCGCCGGATCATGAGGATGCCGGTAGTGCAGCTTCGGCATCATGGCCTCGAAGGCGTCGAGCATGTCCAGGTCGGTACCCGGATCGAGATCCGCGGTGGTCAGCGCCGCCGTTGTGTGCAGGACATTGACGAAGCAGACGCCGGAGGATTTCGGCAGCAGCTTCTGCACCTGTCCGGTGATGTCGGCAATCTGGCGCTTGCTCCGGGTGGTGACGCTGAATTTCGGCATATGAACGTTCGATGCGTCCTGCATACCCCACCCCCCAGGGGGTGGGATGTGGCAACATTTTGATTCTATGAGTGCAGCAAGGTAATACCTTTTGGGTATTACCCTAACTTGCACAGTTATTGGTGCAGGAGCTTCCCCACTCAAGCCAAAGGAAGGCTTGAATGGGGCACCCGCTGGCGGCGGCCTTTTCGGGGCTGGTCAAGGGTCTCAAAGAGCGGAGCAGCGGCGCGGTTCCAGAGACGGCAATGGGGATGTGTCCGCCAGCGGAACATCCCCACTGTGTTTCAGCGTAGGCGGGATCGTAAACCTTAGAGCAAGGAAAATCAGCGGGTGCAACGGTACGTGGGTAATGGGGACCGGCGGAGACTTTTGGCGCCGCTGTACCGTGGCAGTTAGGGGCATGGGAAGGACGGCTGTCCGGCCGGTCCCGCCCTCAGGTTCTTTCCCGTCAGTTCACCTCTGTGACAACGCCATGGATCGCCTGAAGGCCAAAATGCCTGGCCGCCGGCGAAGGGGCTCCCGTCGACAGGTCCACAAACGTCATCGTCAGATTCGAATAAAGGGACTGAGCCTGGGACAAAGTCTCCTCCCGTGACACAGACCTGCACCACAGAGGATGGCGGGCTGGTTTCGAAGGGAGCAATACTGCCGTTCCCGGTCAACTGACTGACCGTACCGGTGAACTGAAAGCCCTGCAGGGTCTTTGGGCTGAATGCAGGACAACCGTCCATGTTCCACACAATTTTGGCGCCGGCTATGGCGATGTGGTGGGTGTGGCTGCCCGGGTTGCGGGATTAGCCGGGTCGACAATGCCGATCTGCGTGCCGTAGTCCGACGTTTCCATGTTCATGTCGACGGAAAAGTCGGCCTTACCCGAGGCCGGGTTCAGCACGATCTCCCATTTGCCGCGCATTTCATAGGGACCCCCACTGACGGTGGACGGGGTGTAGTCGTTGAGGAGACCGCGAAGGTGCACCTCACGTCCGCGCGGGGTCTGGGCAAGGGCGGCTGCTCCGCAGAGCAGCAGGATAGACGCTGTACAGAGGGTCCTAATCGGAGTCTTGCTGAGCAGTTTCATAGATATCTCCCATACCGTGGTAGGCAAAGGCCTCGCCGAGGCTGCCTCATGAGGTTTCTTCCCGGGGATCGACGACTGGGAAGGTTCCGCGACAGACGCGCCGGAACTGCCGACACCATCCGGCAAACGGCAGGGCGGGTCAAGCGGCAACAGGCAGGCAAGCCAGAAACCTTCAAATGCCGCCTATTGCAGTCTGGGTAGCCGGGGTTACAATCGCCACACTTTCCAAAGCAGGACGTACTGAACAGGTTCGGGGAGCCCAATGAGCGAGCGGTCGGTTGAAATCCCGCCGTTGCACAAGGCGCCGGAAAAGCGGCTCGACTCCTGGAAAGAGATCGCATCCTATGTGAACCGTGATGTAACGACCGTCCAGCGCTGGGAGAAGCGCGAAGGAATGCCGGTTCACCGGCACGTCCATGCAACGCGCGGGTCGGTCTATGCCCTGACCGATGAGCTGGATGCCTGGGCCGAGAGCCGCCGGGCGCTGGGAAGCCAGGCAGAGGCGACGGCATCAGCGGAAGCGATAGCTGTCCATGAAGATGGACGCGGAGCCGGAAGCCGAGGGTATCGCTGGCTGATACTGGCGGGGGTTGCGTCGATTGGGTTGGCCACAGTGGCCTGGCTCGGGCTTCGCGATCGGAAATTGCCTGCCAGTCCGCCCCCGATTCGGTCCCTCGCCGTGTTGCCACTGAAGAACCTGTCCGGCGATCCTTCGCAGGAGTATCTGGCCGATGGGATGACGGAGGCTCTGATCGGACGGCTCTCCGCGATTCACGATCTGCGGGTGATTTCCCACACGTCGGTCATGCGCTTCCGCGATCCCCAGGTCTCCGCACCGGAGGTCGCGCGCATTCTGGGTGTGGATGCTTTGGTGGAGGGATCGGTGATACGCGAGGGCAGCCGGATTCGCATCACCGCGCAACTGATCCGCGGCGCGACCGATGAACACTTCTGGTCTGCGACCTACGACCGGGAGATGCGGGATGCGCTGACGATGCAAAGCGAACTGGCGGAGTCGATTGCGGAAAAGGTTGAGGTAAGCGTGACCGGAGACGAGCACAGGCGGTTCACTGCGACGCGACCGGTGGCGCCCGAGGTCTACGAGAGCTATCTGAAAGGGCTGTACGGCCAGACGCACGGTAACGCGGAACAGAGCGCTGCCGATTTCGAGGATGCCATCCACAAAGACGCGACCTTCGCTCCCGCGTATCTCGGCCTTGCCGAAGTGTGGACCGGCCTGGGATCCGTTGCCGGAGGAGTTTCACCGGCGGAGGCACGTCCGAAGGTGATCGGCTTCGCTCGACAGGCGTTGGCTCTCGATCCCGATCTGGTCGCCGCCCACGTTATTCTCGCCAATGTCCTGCAGGAGGAGTGGCACTGGGCAGAGGCTGAGACGGAATACCGGCGTGCCCTGGATCTGAATCCGAACGACCCCCTGGCTCGCTCCGGTTTTGCCTTGTGGCTTCTCTGTGAGGGACGAACCGATGAGGCCGTGGCGTGGATCCAGAGCGCGCGCAAGCTGGACCCGACGGCGGTCACCGGCCACGACGTCTCCGGATTCTTTTCCAGGCGCACCGTAACGACGAGGCGATCCGCGAGTCCCGGAGCGCTGTCGCACTGCAGTCGGACGACGTCGCTGCCCTTTCGTCTCTGGGATTCGAACTGGCCGCGACCGACAAACCGGCCGAGGCCATTCCCTTTCTGCAAAGAGCGGTCGCTCTTTCCCATGGCAATTTTGCTTCAACAGGCGTACTCATCCGTGCGTATGCACGCGCCGGGCGCCGGCGAGACGCGCTGGCGCTGCTGGCGCAACTGCGTGCGCGAAAGAAGGCTGGCTATGCTCCCGCGGCCGCGTTCGTCAATGCCTACCTGGGACTCGACGATCGGGAGCAGGCCTTCTACTGGCTGGAGCAGGCCTACAACGAGAAATCAAATATCCTGCAGTACGTGAAGACCCATCCATACTTCGATCCGATACGCAGCGATCCTCGATTCATCGATCTCATGCGGCGTGTCGGACTCAACTGAACGTCGCTGGTTGGGCAGGACCCACTGACAGGCACCGCTCGCGCACAGCTGCGCGAAATGCTTCCCTTCGAGGCGGCAGTCCGAAGGGAGTGGAGTCAGGGAGAGAGCCGAGGCGAGCAAAGCCTGAGATTTCTTTAGCGGCTGCGCCACCGATCCCTCCGCGTGAAGAGCTTCGATCATGCGTGCAGTTGGTTTCGCTACGGGGGTCCCTCCACTTCGCGCCGGGGAACCATCATGCGCCGTGGGGCAGATCTCGGCGGGGTGCTTACCGGTGAGCGTCAACCGCACAGACCGGTATGTGCGCCTCTGAGTACGTGCGCCCGGGAAACCCGACGAGGCGGCCTGCTGCTTTTACACTAAAGGTTATGTCCAGGTTCCGGGAGGCCGTCTACGGCAAAGGCCATCTCCATCTCATCGCTTGTGCCTTCTACCAAAAGCTGCCCAAGCTCGCGGAAGAGAAGCATCGGGACGTGTTTGTGCGCCTCATGGAAGAGGTGCGTGTCAAGTTTCGCTTCGCAGTCGTGGGTTATGTGGTGATGCCGGACCACTACAGGCTGCTGATGCGTGAGCCTGAGATCGACACCGCCGCCAACGCCGTCGAAATGCTGCAGGCTCGTTACCGCCGCAGGTACAACAGCTCCGCCCGATCGGACGAGCAGGTTTGGGAAAACCGCTGCTCGGACACGCACATCGTCGGACCCGAGGCTGTTGCGGCCACCCTGGCGTCCATGCACGCGGAGCCCGTCAACGCCGGTCTCGTGTCCAGTCCTGAGGAATGGAACTGGAGCAGCGCTAGAGCCTATGCCGGACTGCCTGAAGGGGTCGTCACCGTCGAACAGGTCCCTGCCGCAACCATTTGACTTTCGTCATCCGTCGCCAAAGGCAGCTGGCACTCGGCCATGTGCGGTTGAGCTCAATCTGCTGTCCACCCGCTTTCCAGGAAGCGTGTGACTGCGCCTGTTAAGGTGATGCGAAGTTCCCCGGCCATACGAAACGGAAAAACTCCTGCCCACTCTGTCAGGACATTATTTTCCTGCCGCGCACCGCATTTCTTTGCGATTTTGATGGAGGGCGCGTTGTCGGGGTGAATCGCAGAGACGATGCGTCGAAACGGCATTGTGGAGGATGCATATTCGAACACTCGGGCCGCAGCTTCGCTGGCGTATCCCTGGCCCCAATAGCTTCGGTCAAGGATATCCGAGTTCCTGTTCGAAAACGACGTGCGCATCGGAAGGTATCCGGGAGCGTTGATACCACACCCGGGGGAGCTTTTCGGATGCCGTGTTCACCTCGAGCGCCATATCGCTGAGGCCACAGCGGCCAATCAGCACTCCATCCGACTTCGCAGAACGGCAAGAGGACCCAGCTCCAGGCTCTTATAGGTCTCATAAAAAGTTTCCAGTAATGCATGCGTCTCCTCAATCGAACGCGCCTTTCCATTTCCGAGATATCTGGCAACGATTGGGTCCGCATGAATGCGAGCAAAGAATTCGAAATCTGTCGGCTCGATCCTGCGAAGGATGAGCCGCTCCGACTCGATCTGACCGGTATGGAGTGCTAACGTCATCGATCGCAGCCTGCAGTCACGCCAGAGACTATCAGATATCTCGTCGATCATGATCCGGCTATGCCTGCGATTGCTTATGGCTGCGGGTTCTGGTTGGGGTTCTGCTGCTGCGGCTGATTGCTGTCATCGCCTTTGAACAGGCGGCCCCGGAGAAGCCGCGCCTCTTCTTCTTTTTCTGGTCCTGATTCTGATCGGCAGGCTGAGTCTGTGCCACCGATGGCTGCGCGGTGTTCACCCTCACCGGAGGAGGCGCCGGCTGGGCTACCTTCGGCGCGGAGGCGGAGGATCACCGGCCGCTGGCCCATGCCGAATATTTTCTGGAAGAGATTCCGCTGATCGCCGGACGAGTGGTCGCAGGTGTCCGTCGGCTGGGTCCCGTCGAGGAAGGACGCGGTGTAGTCCTGGGCAGGAGGCGTCCGCGAGAAGGTTGGTATTGTCGTCGAGGCGCACCTGGACGACGCCCGGCGGCGGGACGAATTCCCGTGTGTCGGAGTGCTCGGGCAGCTTGACCGCGTTTTTCATGAAGTCGGCCCAGATGGGACCGGCGGTGGTGCGCGCCTTCCATTTTGATGTCGGTATAGTCGTCGTTGCCGACCCAGACCAGGCAGAGCAGATTGCTGGTGAAGCCCGCATACCACGCGTCGTGCGAGGTGCCGGTTTTTCCGGCGGCGGGCGCGGTGAAGCCCCAGTTGCGGACCTGGGCGCCGGTGCCGTGAGGATTGTTCAGCACCTGCTCCATCATGCTGACGGTGAGGAAGGCGGCGCGCGGGTCGAGAACAGGCTTCGTATCGGGCGCGTAGTCCGCGATCACGTCGCCGTTCGCCGAGCGCACGGAGGCGAGCATCCACGGGTTGATCTTGACACCCTTCATTGGCGAAGACGGTGTAAGCGCCGGCCATTTGAAGCGGCGTAGCCCGCATAAGCGCCGATGGCCATAGCGGGCGTGGCTCGGGCGGATGTGATCCCGGCATCCCTCGCCAGCGCGGCCACGTTATCGAAGCCGACCATCTGCGCCAGCATGATCGTCGGGGTTATTCAGCGATCGGTAGAGGGCTTCCGTAGCGGGAATGTCGCCATAGTACTTGTTGTCGAAGTCGCGTGGTGAGTACGTCTGGTTGTCGAAGGTAAAGGTCGTCTGCTCGTCGTGCAGCATCGGCGTGGCTTCGAGACGGCAGTGGTTCGTCGGCGTTAGTGAGCGGCGTGCCGGCCAGCGCGGTGTTGAATGCGGCCGCGTAAACGAAGGGCTTGAAGATGGAACCGGTGGACGGTCGCTGCACCGCATGGTTCAGCTGACTCACTCCATAATCCCGACCACCAACGAGAGCCAGCACCTGGCCTGTATGCGGATTCAACGCCACCAGCGCCACCTGTGGATAGGTCGCCGGGGGATGGTTCCCCTTTCCGCGCGGCGATGCGGGCTAGCCGCTCATGGCGGAGCCGGACGATCTCATCGACCTGCTTGATGCCCTCGGCGACGGCATCCTGGGCGATCCTGCTGCAGCTGCGGGTCGAGCGAGGTGTAGATGCGGAGCCCCTGTTCGTTGTATTCGCTGTCGCCGAGGCGCTGGACGAGCTGGTCGCGCACCAGATCGACGAATAGGGAGCTTCGCCCGCGTCAAAGGCGCCGGCATCAGGCCCGAAGGCGCAGCTTCGGCCGCGGAGGCCTGTTCTTTGCTGATGTCACCGGTCTCGACCATGGCGTCGAGGACGGTGTTGCGGCGCTCGATGGCGCGGTCCGGATGGCGAAACGGGTTCAGCCAGCTGGGGCTCTGGATGACGCCGGCCAGCAGTGCGCATTCGGGCAGATTCAGCTGGCTGACATCCTTGCCGAAGTAAGCCTGGGCGGCTTCGCCGAAGCCGTCGACCGAGAAGCTGCCCCGCTGCCCCAGCGGCACCTCGTTGGCATACATCTGGAAGATCTGCTGCTTGTTGAAGCGATGCTCGAGCTGGAAGGCGATGAGCACCTGCAGGAATTTCCGCTTGAGGCGCTTTTCCGGCGAAGAGGAAAAAGTCTTTGGCGAGCTGCATGGTCAGGGTGGAAAAGCCCTGGCGATAGCGGCCGGAGCGCATGTCGGTGAGCAGCGCGCCAAACACGCGGGGATAGTCGACGCCATCGTGCTGGAAGAAGTGGCGATCCTCGATGGAGGTGACGGCGGGCACCAGGTATTTGGGCAACTCGTTATAGGTAACGAGGCGGCGCTTGGTATGGCTTTGGTCGGAGAGGCCGGTGACGAGGAGCGGCTCCAGCTCATAAGCCGCGAGCTGCTGTCCGTTGTCGCCGGTGATCTCACCGACGGCGCCGCTGGCAAAGTGAATGGTGGCGCCATCCTGCGCGTGGTAAGACGACGGGCCTGGATGGATGGTCACAGCGTCGTCACCTGGGACATAGGTGCCCATGGTGGAGGGTTTGCCCTGGCCATCGACGGTGTAGCCAGCCTGCTGCAGCTCCTGCTCGATCTCGGCGGGCTTGATTTTCTGGCCCGGGCGGACTTCCGGTGGCGCGGCGTAGATGCTGGCGGTCTCCGTGAAGAGGGGATGCTTCAGCCGGTCGTCCACCACGTGGCCCATTTTGGTCCAGTAATAGGTGAAGACCATGCCGCCCAGAATGGCGACCACCGCACAGCACAGGCCTGCGGTGATGAGGACATTGCGTCCGGTGACGCTGACTCGGAGCCGAGGCACTTTAACTTTGACGACCAACTCGGGTTTACCCCTTCCCTGCTATTTCAGACGAATTGAACGGGCCATTCGACTGATCGCGGCCGGTTCCCTCGATGGTTCCGTCGAGCCGACCTGCGTGATTTCCATGCACGAGCTGCGCCAACCCTCGGACCGCTGAAAACAAAACCCTTTGCCGCACCGGGCATCGCTCGACTGTGCGCCGGCAAACACGGTGTGTCCGGCAGGACACGTGCCTTGGATGCAGCGCATCGCTCATCCATTGCCCCATCAGGCGAGCAAAGCCACACGACGGAGCTCGGCGGCAACCTCGCCGATAGCCACATCGCGACCCGATGCGGCGGCCCGGGTAACCAGTTCCACGTTGCCCTCGGCTGCCTTTTTGCCGACGGTCACGCGGTACGGGATCCCGATCAGGTCCGCATCCTTGAACTTTACGCCCGCGCGCTCATCGCGGTCGTCCAGCAGCACGTCGAAACCGGCGGCCTCCAGATCGGAGGCGACCTTCTCTCCGGCCGTCTTCAGCGCCGCGTCGGCGACGTTGGTGACGGTCACAACAACGTCAAAGGGTGCGATGGAACGGGGCAGCCAAAAGCCGTTGGCGTCGTTGCCCTGCTCGATGGCGGCGGTGAGGATGCGCTCGATGCCGATTCCGTAGCAGCCCATGATGGGCGTCACTTCTTTGCCGTTGGCATCAAGGACGCGGACACCCATCTTGTTGGTGTAGCGATCGCCGAGCTTGAAGATGTGGCCTGTCTCGACGGCCTTTGCCACTTTGAGCGGCTCGCCACACAGCGGACAGCCCTCGCCTGGGAGAACATTGCGGATGTCGGCGGCGACCGTCCATGTGAAGTCGCGACCGGGTACGACGTTGCGGTAGTGGTAGTCGAGTTTGTTGGCGCCGCAGACGAGGTTTTGCCGGTTCTCGAGGCCTGGATCGAGGATGACGTTCAGCTTGCCGTCGTTGAGAGTCTTCGCCGAGTCGAGGCCAACCGGGCCGAGGTAGCCGGCGGGACCGTGAAGCCACTGTTCCAGTTCTTCGGCAACCATGGTGCGGAGTTCGATGGCGCCGAGGACCTTGAGGAGCTTACTTTCATTCACGAAGTGATCGCCACGCAGGAAGACCGCAACGGGCTGCCAGGCTTGGGTCTCGGACTTGCCGTCGGCAGATTTTCGGTCGGGAGACTTGCGGTCGGCGGAATTTGCGGGGACAGCAGCCATATAGGCGACGCACTTGATGTCGGAGCTGGCTTCGATGTCGAAGAACTTGGTCACGTCGGCAATGGCCGCCTGGCCGGGAGTGTGCACCAGCTCGGGCTTGCCGTCGCCGGTTGCGGCCATCTCCTTCACCGGAGCCAGACGCGAGGTGGCTTTCTCCATGTTGGCCGCGTAGCCGCAGGCGCAGGAGGCGATGTGGTCTTCGCCGGCTTCGGTGTAGACCATGAACTCCTGGGACTGGGAGCCTCCCATGGCGCCGGAGTCGGCCTCAACGACGACAAACTTCAGGCCGGAGCGGGTGAAGATGTTGCGATAAGCCTGATCGTGGAGCTTGTAGCTGCGATCGAGACCAGCCTCGTCCAGATCGAACGAGTAGCTGTCTTTCATGATGAACTGACGGACGCGGAGCAGGCCGGAGCGGGGACGGGGCTCATCGCGGAACTTCGTCTGGATCTGGTACCAGGTTTGCGGAAGCTGCTTGTAGCTGCGCAACTCGTTGCGCGCAATGTCGGTCATCACCTCTTCATGGGTCATGCCCAGGCAGAGGTCGGCGCCCTTGCGGTCCTCAAGGCGAAACATATTGTCGCCCATCAGGGTCCAGCGGCCGGACTCGCGCCACAGGTCGGCGGGCTGGATGGTGGGCAGCAGGAACTCCTGGCCGATGCGGTCGATCTCTTCGCGAACGATGGCGATGATTTTGTTGATGGAGCGCTGGCCGAGGAACAGGTAAGATAGATGCCGGCGCCGAGCTGCCGGATGTATCCCGCGCGAACGAGAAACTTGTGGCTGGCCACCTCCGCGTCAGAGGGAGCTTCGCGGAGAGTGGGAATGAACAGCTTCGACCAGCGATGCATGGACAAAGGCGCCTTTATTGGACCGCGGCCGCAGAAATTTCCCGAGGCCGGATCGGCGCGGCGATGATCTGGGTGCGAAGTTCGATCCTAAATCGCCGGCGGTTTCCGCAGGATTGGCAGGCACCGGCCACGCGGCGTTTAACTGGACGACGAGCGCCTCAAGATCAACCGTGCAGGTGGTGTCGACTTCGATGACCGGGCTCATGGCGAACGGCTCCGCATACTCGGCCATCCGCTCGGGCGACATCTCCGCCAGCGGGTGCGCGGGATGGTGGCGTTCGTGGCGGGCGCGCTCCGCAAAACGCCGTGAGGCCTCCGCGAGCGGGACGCGGCAGTGAACTTCGACCACCTGGCCGTCAAGAGCAGCAAGCTTTGCGCGCTCCTGCGGACTCCGGGTACGAAAATTGGCCTCGAGGACGACGGCGGGACACCGCATGGCCAAAACCCACAGCAGGTCCATGGCGGCATCGCCGATGCGGCGGGAGAGGGCCGCGTCGCCGCGCGCGCCCTCCAATGAACTGTAAGGCTCTCCTTAAGGTCGTCTTTACTCAGCAGGGCAAACTCGAGGCGCCGGGCGAGCGGAAGGGCCAGGGTGGTCTTGCCGGAGCCGGGCGGTCCGGAGACGATAACGATCCGGCGTGAGAGCCGAGAATTTCATGCTGGTTTGGCTGCAGGAGCGGCGGTTATAGGGTTATTCGGTGCTATGTCCGATCTGGTAACGGCATGCGTTTTTGGGATGGCTTTCATCCGATGAATGTGCAATCCTAAGTCTCAAATTTTCCCTGTGTTTTCTGCGGTCAACGGCCCTCGCAGCCTGACTTCGCAGGAGGAAGGCTGAAGAAATTGGGAAGTGTTGAACAAACGTAGCTATGTATACACCTTTCCTGATGTGTGGTTACGCTGCGGCCCTGCTCCTGATGCTGGTCGGATTCAGAGGTGTCCGCCGAAGCACCCCGGATTTACATGGTAGCCGGCAGCTCGTCGGTTTTATTCTCTGTGCCCTGTTTGCGATTTTGCTGTTTGGTCTTCGTCCCTGGCTCCCCGTCCTGATCAGCCTGGTTGCACCGAACTTCCTGCTGTTTGTGGGCGGGCTTTACCTGTATCTGGCAGCCGCCGACGTGCTGCAGCAACCACCCCGGCTGTTTCCCTGGCCGGGCGTAGTGGTCTTCCTGGCTCTGCCTCCATTCCTGTGGTTCACTTACAACCGCGACGACGTACTGGGGCGGCTTCTTGTCCATTCGGTCGTCATGAGCGCCATCTTCCTGACCACGGCGATTCGCCTGCTCCGGCAGAGGGACGCGGCGATCCGCCCGGCAGCGCGAGCCTGCGCCTGGCTGCTGATCCTCTCCACCGGATTGCAGATTGCCTGGTTTCTGTCCGATTACCGTACGGCTCCGCTGGAAGGCGCCAACTTCATCCATCCGGATCTGGTGAACGTCGGTTTCAGCTATCTCTCGATGATTCTGGCGCTGGCGACCGTGATCGCCCTGCTTTGGCTGGCGCTGACCGTACACCGTCTGGACCTGAGCAAGATGGCGCAGACCGACGCACTGACCGGGCTCCTGAATCGCCGCGCCTTCGAGGAAATCCTGCGCCGCGAGCTGCTGCGCTGCGAGCGCAGTGGCGGCCTGATGGGGCTGATGCTGATCGATCTGGACTACTTCAAGCAGGTGAACGATTCGCTGGGCCACTTCGCCGGGGATGATGTTCTGAGGCGGATTGCGACCGCCCTGCGAGACAGCACGCGACCCTCGGATGTACTGGCTCGCTACGGAGGCGAGGAGTTCGTGGTGCTGCTGCGCAATGCGGCCCTTGAGGAAACGCGCATCGCCGCCGAGCGCATTCGCCAGAAGATCGCGAATGTGGGCGGGCTGCCGGGCAGCGTGAACCTAACCGCAAGTATCGGTGTGGCAGTCACCGAGCCTCGCGACAGCACAATGGATTTTCTGCTGCGAGCCGATGAGGCGCTGTACCGCTCCAAGCGCGAGGGTCGGAATCAGGTGAGCGTATATCGGGCCTCCGATCGCGGCGGCACGGAGATGAACTCCGAAGCGCGGCGAAGGATTGTATCCGAGGCCGAATCGGCCAAATGAAAAGGCTGCGCTGAGCGCAGCCTTTTCGCTTCAGCCTGCAATTCGTCAGACCGCTTGTTTCGCACAAAATCCGTTGAAAGCCCGCGACAGCTCGTCAGCGATGGCCTGCGGTGTGCTGTTCTCGATGATGTAGCGCTGCATGAGGTAGACCAGCTTTCCATCGCGCAGGATGCCGATTGCCGGCGAAGTGGGCGGGTTGTCTTCGAAATAAGAGCGGGCCCGCTCAGTAGCTTCGCGGTCCTGACCGGCAAAAACGGTAATCGAGTGGTCGGGAAGCACCGAGTTGCGCAGCGCCAGACGGACGCCTGGCCGCATCTTGCCTGCGGCACAGCCGCAGATGGAGTTGACCACAACCATCGTGGTGCCCGGTTGCGCGATCGCGGCATCGACGGCTTCCGCTGTCCGTGCCTCTTGAATTCCTGCGCGGGTCAGTTCCTCGCGCATGGGGATCAGCATGATCTCTGGATACATTCCTGTTGTTTTCCTCCGGTCTCGACTGGGTCGACCGACTCTCCTGATTGTATGGACCCGGTCGGCCTTTTGCCAGCAACCTGATATATCTCGATTGGATGCTCCTTCAGGAACAGGTTCCTCTGGCCCCGCGAACGACGCTCGGCGTAGGAGGAGCGGCGCGGTGGCTTGCCGAGGTCGAAAACGAAGACGATCTTATGGACGCGGTGCGCCTTGCCCGCGAACGGGGTCTTCCCCTCTTCGTGCTGGGCGGAGGCAGCAACCTGGTCGTTGACGACGAAGGCTTTCCGGGCCTGGTGGTTCATATCGCGCTCAGCGGCACCTCCCAGGAGGGCGACCGGTTTCGGGTCGCGGCCGGGGAGAACTGGGACGACTTTGTTACGCGCGCGGTCGGGCTGAACTTCGGAGGCATTGAGTGCCGGGCCGGGATTCCGGGCACCGGTAGGGCGGAACTCCGGTACAGAATGTCGGCGCTTACGGGCAGGAAGTCTCCGCAACCATCGAGCTGGTGCGGGCGCTGGACCTGAAGGCGCTGCGGTTCGTGGATCTGCCTGCGTCGGCCTGTGGCTTTGCCTATCGGCACAGCATCTTCAACTCCGCAGAGCAGGGGCGGTACATCGTCACCCGGGTTGACTATCGGCTGAATGAGGGCGCGGCTCCGTCGCTGGCTTACGCAGATCTGCAACGCTATTTTCGGGATTGCCCCGGGAGCCCCACCCTCGCCGAGACGGCCGCGGCCGTCCGTGAGATTCGCCACGGCAAAGGCATGCTGCTGGTCAAGGACGAGCCGGACTGCCGCAGTGCGGGCAGCTTTTTCAAGAATCCCGTGGTGCCTCAAACGCTCTACGACACCCTTGCGGCGGAATCGTCCAGCCCCCCTCCCTGCTATCCGGCGCAGTCGGGATTCGTCAAAATTCCGGGCGGCCTGGCTGCTGGAACACGCAGGATTTGAAAAGGGCTTCGTGATGGGACAGAGCCGGGGATTCAAGCCGACACACCCTGGCCCTGGTGAATCGCGGAGGCGCAACCGCCGGGGAGATTCTCGCTCTGCGCGATCGTATCGTTCGCGGGGTTGAGGAGAAGTTCGGCATCCGGCTTGAACAGGAACCCGTCTGGCTGGGCCCCGAGCCGACCCTCACCTGAGAAGCACTCCGCGCCAGGACCAACTTCTGCGCAACCGTTTACATTGACCAGTGCCCGGCGCTTCCTCCGAGTGCGGACCGCCATACTCCCCTTCTATGTTATTTCCCATGCTACGTAACCGTCTTCTTATACTTCATAACCACATGACAACGCACCTATAGCATCATTTGGCGTCTCTGTCTGTCAGGCGCTAAAACTGTTCAGTAGGCTCCATTATCGCCACAGGTAAATCGATATTCGTTTGACAGTGCCGTTGTCGTTCAAGTATATATGCAACGTTTCGTCTTCAAGGTCAGCACATACTTAACACAATAATCACGCGACGCAGTCCTTCGGGAGGTTACTTATGCTGAAGCGGATCACAATGCCGCTTTGTTGTCTGTTTGCCATCATGCTTCTAGGAATCACTTGCTGCACGACGGCGCGAGCACAGGAGACATCGACCATCAATGGCACCGTCACCGACCCCAGTGGAGCGGTGGTTCCGAACGCAAAAGTGACCGTCACCAACCAGGACACCGGAAGCCCGCAGACAACAACATCCAACAGTGATGGCCTTTACAACATGCCCGGTCTGGCGGTTGGGCATTACGATCTCTCGATTTCGGCGCCCGGATTTACGACCTACAGGAAGTCAGGCATTGTGGTCGACGTGGCCCAGACCTACCGCGAAGACGCGCGTCTTTCGGTGGGTGGCAACAGACCAGACCGTCACGGTTCAGGCGAACACGCTGCAGGTCCAGTCGGAAACCAATGAGGTCAGCAGCCTGATCAGCGGCCAACAGGTGCGGAACATCGCCACCAATGGTCGGAATATCACCAGCCTGACCACACTCGGCGTGGGCGTTTCCGGCAATCTGCCCTCCTTCAACGGAGTGGCCGCGCAGACCAGCACCGCCACCATCAGCTTCAACGGCATGCGCCCCGATCACAATAATTTTCTGATCGATGGCGGCGAAGTCTACGATCGCGGATCGGGAGGCAAGCTGGACGCCCTGCCCTCCCCGGACTCCATCTCGCAGTTCCAGGTTCTGAGCAGCAATTACTCGCCGGATTATGGAATTTCCTCCGGCGGAACCGTCCTGATCGACCTGAAGAGCGGCTCACGGCAGTTTCATGGCGGCGCCTGGGAGTTCAACCGCAACGACGCTTATGACGCCGGCTACTACTTCGCCAAACAGAATCACACCGCGACACCGGAGCTGCGCCTGAACATCTTCGGCGGCAATATTGGCGGCCCGGTATGGATTCCTCACCTGTTCAACACCGATCGGCAGAAGACCTTCTTCTTCGTCAACGAGGAATGGCGGCGGTTCATCAACGGCGTCACTCCAACGGTCACGCCCACGGTACCTGCCAGCGACTTTCCCACCACCGGCGCCGATCTCGCCTACACGCCGTTCAACGGCGGCGCCGCGCCCGTGGTCCCGGCGACCTCCGATCCGGTTAAGCTGGCGACCTACGCAGCCAATGGACTGACGCCTGGGGCAGCCCTTCCCCAACAACACCATTCCGGCGAATTTGTTGGACCCCAATGCCGTGCTGATGATGGGGAGCGGAGCGATTCCAAAGCCGAACGTGGAAATTGTCCAAGAGGTGCGTGATTTCGCGCTCGTTTGGTTGAAACAGCGACGGGAAAACGATGAGGTGTTCCGTGGAAGTGCACATGTTGCTCGCCTCGTCACTCCCGGGTACCCAACGCACTACAAGGAAGGCATTGCGCTTGCATCTCTCGGCCAGATGGGGGATGGAGGAGGCGAAGGTAGGGGATTTTCTCTAGAAGGCGCTAGTAAAATTTGCGCGTGCATTGAAAGCTCTTGAGCAGGTTTCGCCCTCTTTGCGCACCACAGAAGATTGGGTCTACTGGCAACAGGAAAGACTAAAGCGTTAAGCGTTTTATAATGTATCTTAGATTGATAGCTATAATTATGCCTATTCATCGGGGAGCGGTACACTGTTGTACAGGGTCATAGTAGTGGCTACTTTGTGGTCGCCATCTACAATCATCCTTTTTTCCCCCGCACAACAATGTACACACGCCATTTGCTCGATGGCCCAGAGATGTAAGGCCGATCCCAAAGAAGATGCGCCAGCCGACTTCCTTCGGCCCACTAGCTTCACCGGCTGGCCCTCCTTCCGCCGGAGTTCGACGTCAGAGGTGACCTGGTTGCCCCAGATATGCCAGCCTGGTTGACGTCTGCGGGCGAACAGCTCCAGTATGGGCCGGGGCCGCACCGTTCGACGACCGCGTACTGCTCTTCGTGTTTGTGGCTGTGGTCCTGCCGCGGTGCAAACATCCACTACGGCTGCGAGCGGAAGAGGATCGGCGCCTTACCTCGCGTGCCGAGGAGCATGTGCTCCGACGCCGTGCGAAGGTACTGTCCGAGTCCAAGACCGGCTTCACCCACGTGAGTACGCTCCGGTAGGTGAACCCCCAAGCCTCAATGACCTCGCGGCCAGCGACAGCGTGGCGTTCGTGACCCAGAGCCAAAGGTGAGCTTCATCTGCCGCCAGTGCGGTGACATCGAGGCGGGCACACTTCTCGAACAGACATGAGTGGGTAGTGCTGAGCTGCACCCCGTGTGCCATATTGGTGCACGTCCCACGGGGGATCAGCGAGG
>CAVPCE010000081.1:0-18134 GCA_963702295.1 uncultured Acidobacteriaceae bacterium
CGGGTTCGTTGCACAGGCTCGAGCCACCGCGCGCACCGCTGTGGGCTGCCCGAGCGATTGCGCTACCTGGGTATAGGTCCGGGTCTCGCCGCGCGGGATCCTCCGCAATGCCTCCCACACGCGCATCTGAAAGGCGGTGGCGCGCAGATCAAGGGGGAGATCGAGAGCAGCGGGATGCCCGGTGAATTGCGATAACACCTTCCGCAGATGGGATTCGAGGGTCGGCTCGGGGTGGATTTTCGCAGCCGGAAACTGAGCCCGGAGTTCCCGCGTGAGCTGCACCTCGGAATCGCCGAGAATCACGGAACAGAGGCCTCGTTCGGTGGCCGCGATGAGCACCTTTCCCAGCGGGCCATTTCCGATCGCGTATCCGATTTGAGCACCTTTGCCCCCGGCGCGGAACTTCCCCGGAGCCATGCCAAGCTGCGCGGTCTCGTAGGCGCGTCCGGGGCCGGAGAAGCCTGCGTCGTAAATGGCATCGGTCACGCGAGCCGAGCCAGTGGCCAGCTCTTTTCGAAACGAAGCGGCGCGGCGCTGGCGCTGGTACTGCGCGGGCGTCACGCCGAGCACGCGCTGGAAGGCACGCTCGATGGTGAAGGGGCTGCGCCCGGTACTGCGCGCAAGCTCTTCGAGGGATATCTGGCGATCGCTGCCAAGCTTTGCGGCGATTGATTCCACCAGCGCGGCATCCGCGTGGGGCAGTTGCGGGCGGCAGCGCCGACAAGGTCGGTAGCCGGCACTGATCGCGGCGTTGGGATCGGGGAAGAACACCACATGGGTCCGTGCCGGGCGGCGACTGGGGCAGGTGGGCCGGCAAAATACGCCGGTGGTCTTCACGGCATAGACCATCTCCGCATCGGCGGCGGGATCACGGGCCAGAACCGCGGCCCAGGCCTGATCTTCGGGAAGCATGGCGGCTGCAATCATCGTACTCGTCTCCTTCGAAGAAGAGCATGACAGCAGTCGAACGGCAGGACACTCCGGGGATTGCGGGCAAATTGAATTGAGCGATGAGCATCCACAGAGTAAGGAGGATGAGTCGTGCACAAAAAGAATGTGGCAAGGAAAAGCGGTGGGAAAGAGCGGACGGGCGCAGGGGCAGCGGAGAAGTCGCAGCCAGGAGGGCGTGAATTCGGGAACGTGATTGAGCCGATGCAGGCGGAGATGGCCAGCGAAAATAAAGGACTATCGGCCGACTTCGGAAGCAATTCCTCGGGACCGGAACGAAACAAGGCGGCACGCAGCAAGAAACCCGCGGCCTGAGTTACCAGCGCCACCAGCCCGAGGGAAAGATCGCGTGCCAGTCAGCGCGCAGCAGCGTCAGCGCCAGAATGAGCGCGGCTAGAATCAAAAGCCCGGCGGCCTGCTGGCGGCGCACCCGGGCGGGCGTCACTCTTCACCCGGTTCAATGTTGTAAAGGAAATAGAAGCGCAGCTCCAGGAAGGGGCCTTTGAACTGCTTTGGAAGTGGTGGGAACGGTGAGGCGCCGGTAATGCCCGCCCATGCGGAGCGATCGAGTGCCACGTCGCCAGAGGGGCTCTCCAGCTGCATACTCTCGACACTGCCGTCCGGCAGAATGCGGAAGCGAATGAGGACTTTGCCCTGCTTGTTGATCGGCGACCGTGCCTCTTCCGGAATGATGGGGTACCAGGCCCGTTTCGTATCCCAAATCACGCGCTGGATATAGGGGCCGAAGTCGACACCCATGGTGTCGCTCAGGATGTCCACTGCTCCCTGCATTCCCTGGTGCTGCGGAGCGGCACCCTGGCCCATGTCGCCGCCATACTGGCCGCCGCGGCCCTGCATGGCCTGGCGCATGGCCTGCTGCAATTGCTGATTGGGATCGGCGGCACCGGAACGGAAGTTCGGCTGCGGCGCCATGGGGGGCGCCTCCACGTGAGCCTGGTTGTTCTGGGGCAAAGGCTGCGCTGGCGGCGTGGGCGGCTTTTGCTGTGCCACCTGAGGCTCGGGTGGCGCAGGGGCTGCCGACTGCTGGGCGGGCGCAGGGGCGGGTGCCGGAACAGGCGGCCCGGCGCGTCGCATAGCTTGCAGCTCCTGCATCGTCTTTCGGTCAATCGTCGGGTGCTGCGACTGCGCCACGCGATCCTTGTCGGAGATGATGTTCGTCGGCTTCGGCCTGACCTTCTTCAGCGCGTCCGGGGGCAGGTCCAGGAAGGTGAGGTCCTTCTGGCGCTGCTTCATAATGACCGACGGGTCCACTACACGGACGTGGTAGATGTACTTGGGCCCGTAGATCAGATACCAGGCTACGAGCATGTGGATGATGAGTGCGATCCACAGCTTCTCGCGCAGGCTGGCCCAGCTTCGGCCGCCCTCCAGCTCGTCGATCACGTGCAACAGGTCGGTATGGTCCAGCCCCTCGTAGCGACGGCGAAACGGCACACGGGCGACGGAGCCATTGGAGCTTTCCGAGAGGCGGCCCGTGGATTGGGAATCCGGCGTTTCCGGGGACTCGCGCTCGCTGGCAAGCTCTTCCATCGGCGGGTCGAGCGGCTCAGTTGGAGTTATACGAATCGGCATTCCGGGGTGACTTCATTCATGCGCGGCTCCAACCGGGGCCCTGAGCGGCGGTCGAACTGCGCCGCAGGGTGAAGCGGGAATGCCACGGATTCCTTGTGACTATTTTCTCATCAAAACGACGGAAACTTCCCTGTTTGTACAATCGAATTCGTGACTTCCGATTCCAGGAACTCCCCATCCCGACGCGCCGGCGTCATTACCGTCAGCGACGGGTGTTCGAGGGGCATGCGCGAGGATCTTTCGGGCCCTGCGGTGACTCGGACGTTAGACGCTGCCGGTTGGCAAACGGTGCTGCACGTTGTAGTTCCTGACGAACAAAGGGTCATCGAAGACGCAATCCAGCGCGCCGCCGAAACTGCGAACCTGGTGGTTACCACGGGGGGAACCGGCATCGGCCCCCGGGACGTAACTCCGGAGGCAACCCGGGCGGTGTGCGGTCGACTGCTGGACGGCGTGCCGGAACTGATGCGAGCAGAAGGCCGGCGCCAGACCCCGATGGCGATCCTGAGCCGCGCGGTTTGCGGAACCCTGGGAAAGACTCTTGTGCTGAATTTGCCGGGTAGCCCGGCCGGAGCCGTAAGCTCGCTCGAGGCTGTTCTGCCGATCCTGCCGCACGCCGTCGATCTTCTGGCGGGGAAGACGGAACATCGCACGAATGAAGAGCAGGCGGCATCCGAATCTGCAGACGCGAGAAAGGCTGAACGCTTCTGAAATCTCTCTTCCTGAACTTCACCCGGTGGATCGAGCACTTCCTCTTGCCGCTTGGCCCATGGGGGGTGCTGCTGGGGTCGTTTATCGACTCGGCGTCGATCCCTATTCCCATCGACCTGCTGATGGCGCTATGGGCCTTCAACGACAAGCGGCACTTCTACGTTTACGCATTGCTGGCTGCCGCAGGCTCATCGCTGGGTGGCCTGGTTCCGTTCCTGCTCGGTCGTGCCGGGGGTGAGCTGTTTCTGTTGAAGAGAGTCAACCGTGCCCGCTTTCGAAGCGCTGCGCGATCGCTTCGAGAAGCAGGAGTTCCTGGCGGTCATGGTTCCCTCCATGCTGCCGCCCCCCACTACCTGGAAGCTCTTTGTCTTCGGCGCAGGCGTCTTTGAAATGCGCACCCTCAATTTCATGCTCGCGGTCTTTGTTGGCAGGACGATCCGCTTCGGCGTCGAAAGCTTTCTGGCCGTGAAGTATGGACCGCAGATCATCACGGTTCTCGGCGATCTGGCAAAGAAACACCTGGCGCTCACACTGTTGGTTCTGGTGCTGATCTTTGGAGGTCTGGGATGGTGGATTTGGGGCAAGCTGAAGGGGAAGAAGCCGATCTCCGAACCGGCGCCGAGTTAGTAAGGCTGGTTCTTCCAGATGAACGGCACAAAGTAATTCGCCAGAAACCACGACAAAACAAACATAAGAGCCATCAGGCTCGTACCCCAGAAGAACAGGCGGACGGGAAGCGTGCGCAACAGCGGCGGGACTGGTTCGGGGTCGAATTTCCGGTTGGGAATCTCAAACAGCAGGCCGCTCGCGAAGCAGACGCTGGCGGCGAGCCCCAAAGTGGCCAGCGCGGAGATCAGCCGGTCCTGCCATCCGCTGCCGGGAATGAAAAAGGCGTTGCCCATCAGCACGTACAGTGATAGGATGCTTCCGGCCAGACCGAAGAATTTGGCAATCTGCAGCATGGGGATTGCCTCGTTCGCGTCGTTACCCGTGAATACCTTTCAGCGCCGGGTACACGCGGCGGTATCCTGTATACCCTTCAGCATAGCGCTGAACGAGCTCTGGATCCGGCTGAATGGTCTCCGCCACCGTAATGCCGGCGGGACAGGCTGCTTCCAGATCGGGCCACCCGCCGGCGCCGACGCCAGCCAGCAGCGCCGCACCAAACGCTCCGCCCTCCTCCGCCGTGAGTCGTTCACACGGGTAGCCATAGATGTTGGCCTGAATCGCCCGCCACAGCGGCCCTCGAGCGCCACCGCCTCCAAGCCGCACACCTTTCACCGGAATACCCAGCTCCGCGAAGAGCGTGAACGTGTCCTTGAGCGAATACGCTACGCCCTCCAGCACAGCGCGGGTGAAATGCGCGCGCGTGGTGGTCGCCGTGATTCCGACAAAGGCTGCGGTCGCGTCTGAGTCGAGGTGCGGCGTTCTTTCGCCAAGAAGATACGGCGTCCATAGCAGGCCGTCGCTGCCGGCGGGCACTGTCGCGGCGTCCGCGGTCAGCTGATCGTAGGTTTGGTCCGGAGCCAGCGTCTCCCGCAGCCAGCGCAGGGACAAGCCTGCCGCCTGGGTTACGCCCATCACGTGCCAGCGGCCGGGAACAGCATGGCAGAAGGTATGCGGCGTCCGCCGGGATCGCGCGTGGGCGCCGCCGTTGCCGCAAAAACCACGCCCGAGGTACCGATGGTGGCGGAAACCGAACCGGGCTGCAGAATGCCCATACCGATGCTCCCGCTCCCTGATCCCCCGTGCTCCGGCAGCGACGGGCGTACCCGCGGTGGAGTCCTGTGAGTCCGGCAGCCTTCAGCGCTGATCTTCGCGCAGATTTCCGGCGACTCGAACAGCTCCGGCAGCCAGCTCTCGGGAATTCCTGCAACCTTCGCGACCTCCTTCGACCAGCGTCGATGCGTCGACGTCAAGCAGCAACGTCCCGGACGCTTCATGCACGTCGATTGCATAGGAGCCCGTCAGTCGGTAGCGCACGTAATCTTTGGGGCACATGACGTGCGCGATCTTCGCGAAGATTTCTGGCTCGTGGTCGCGAACCCAAAGCAGCTTCGTCAGTGTGAAGTTGGGCAGCGCAGGGTTCGCCGTCAGCTCAATGAGCTTTTCACGGCCCTTATCGCCCCCACCGAACTGATCGTGGAGCCAGTCGCATTGCGGGCCCGTCCGCTGATCGCACCAGATGAGCGAGGGCCGCAGGACTTTGCCATTCCCGTCGAGCATGACGGCGCCGTGCATCTGGCCGGTCAGGCCAACAGCGTCGATGCGCACGCCGGGAACGGCAGCGATCACTTCGCGGATGGCCTGTTGCCCCGCGCGCCACCAGTCGTCAGGGTCCTGCTCAGCCCAACCAGGCTGCGGTGTGCGAAACGGCTGGTGCTCGCTGGAAGCAGAGGCGATCAGCTGACCCTTGCCGTTCACCAGAACGACACGCGTGCCGCCTGTCCCTACATCCATTCCCAAAAACACGGCGTTTCACTCCACTAAATCGCTGTACTCAAAGCCCCCAACACTCTACCAGAGAGGCGCTGGGCTAAGGCAGCGTCAATCAGGCTTTCCGGGATTCCGGCAGCGTCATGCTGTCCGCCTGGGGCAGCCGTGTATCGGGCACGGGTTCGCTGAAGCGAATCGCGAAATTCGTTACCTGGTGCAACCCAAAGACGGGGGAACCGGCAGCCGTCTGCGCCTGAATGCGAAAGAAGTTGGCGTCCTGCACATCCTCGAGCACGATGGCCGGGCGCGCATCCGGAGCTATGGTCTTGATCTGCACATTGCTCATCGAGAGCCCATTCAGATGGCGCACAAAAAACCCAAAGGCTGGCATGGGCCCAAACATTGGTGGATCCGGATATTTCTGTTCGTTCTCCGGCGGCTGGATCGTCCCCTGCTGCGCCGTACCCCCACCCTGGCAAACGATCAGAACATCGTGGAGACTGATGTCCTCAATCGACGCATCCGGAACTCCGCTGATAATCGAGCACAAAGTCGAAGCCGCATTCCAGCAGACAATGTTGCTGAACATTACTCGCCGAAGGGAGCCGATCCTGGTCGAGATTGCGGGTCCGCGCAGCCGTGAGCCCAAGCGCACAAAGATCGGCGCGGTGACGATATCTCGCATGGTGATGTTCGTAATGGTCACGTCTTCCAGCCGCGCGCCGTCCTCCGACTCCAGCGCGAATCCATTGCATCCCTCAAACACGCAGTTCGACACGGTAATGTTGATGAACCCGCCGTTCGATTCGGTACCGAATTTGATTCGACCCGTGCGCGAAATCTTCTCGTCCTCACCGTATTTCTGCCACGAGCCGTCGAGAACCGTCCCCATTACCCAGGATCCCGACACATAACAGTTGGTGATAGTCACATTCTCGGTGGCACGGGGCGTTCCCAATGCGTAGGAACTCTTCAGACAGATACCGTCGTCCCAGGGCGAGTTCACGGTGCAGTTGGAAACCCGCACGTTGCGGCAGCAATCGATGTCGATGCCATCGCGGTTCGTGTCGATGAGCAGGTTGTCGATGGTCAGATTGTCGACGCCCGTGGCCAAAACGCCGAACCATCCTCCCTGCAGGATGGCGAAGTCGCGCAGCAGGACATTGTGGCAGTTCTTCAGCGCAATGGACTTGTCCCCCATACCGGGCTCCTGAGCCCGTCCGGTCCCTGCTCCGTCTTCGTCAGACCCTTGCCATGGATCAGCCCAGGTCCGGTGATCGATACGTCGTGGAGGTCTTCACCCCACAGCAGGCTGTTATGGAAGTGACTGTGGCCGTAGTCCTGATAGGGCTCCCAGGGAGCATTCGGCTCGGCCGCATCGTAATGTGCGCCTTCCGCCGCCAGGATCGTCGAGCCCATCTCCAGATGCAGAGCGACGTTGCTCTTCAGGTGAATGGAGTAGCTGGCGTAGGTCCCGAGCGGGAAAGACGACGGTGCCACCCCCGCGGCCACTGCCGCTTCGATGGCTCGGTTGATCGCCGCGGTATCGATGGTCTTGCCGTCGCCGGTCGCGCCAAAGTCCCGAACCGACCAGGCGCCTGTGCCAGCGGCGGCCGTGGTTTGCGCTGAGGCGGGCACCGAAGCCCCTGCGACGCCGAGAGCCGCTCCTGTAACGCCGGCGCTGGCCAGGCGGAAGAAATCTCTTCGCGTATCCGATTTTGGCGTCTGCATCGCGGAACCTCGATTCTCTGCGCTCGCGCCATCGATCTCGCGGCAAGAACACCTTACCCGAGAGCTCCGGCAGAAAGGAAATTCTTCCCGCCAGGGAAGCTGTGGGATGATGAGAGTTCGGAGCCAGCCTCAGGTGCGCGTATCGCTCTTCATCACCTGCTACAACGACACGCTCTTCCCCGACACCGGCAAGGCCGTGGTACGCCTGCTGGAGCGGCTGGGGCACACCGTCCACTTCCCCTTCGAGCAGACCTGCTGCGGCCAGATGCACTACAACAGCGGCTATCAGCAGGAGGCCATGCCGCTGATGCGCCGGTTCGTCGAGATCTTCGGCAATGCCGATGTCGTCTGCATTCCGTCTTCCTCCTGCGTGGCGATGATCCGCGACCACTATCCGAAGATGGCCGCCGAGCACAGCGATCCCCGGACTGGCGCGCGCGGTCGATGAGCTTCTTCCCCGCGTCTACGAGCTGACTGAGCTGCTCGTCCATCGCCTCGGCCTCGACGACGTCGGCGCATACTTCCCCCACGCGTCACCTACCACGCCAGTTGCCACGGCTGCGGAGCCTCCATTTGGGCGATCTGCCGGTGCGGCTGCTGCGCAGGTGCGCGGGATCGACCTGGTCGAACTGCCCAACTCGACCGGTGCTGCGGCTTCGGAGGCACCTTCGCGATCAAAATGGGCGAAGTCTCCGCCGCGATGCTGTCCGAGAAGATGAGGGACGTCCTGAACACCGCTGCCGAGGTCTGTAACGAGTGCGACAACTCGTGCCTGATGCATATCTTCGGCGGGCTCCACCGCCAGCGACGCGGCGTGCGCACGGCCCACATCGCGGAAATCCTCGCGCCAATGAAGCCGAGTCCAGAGGCGGCGAGGCATGAGCATCCGAGTGGGCGAGTCCGCGACGGCGCCTACCTTCCAGAAGGCAGCTCGGCGCTGCTGGAAGACGCGCAGTTGCGCAGAAACGTCCGACATGCCACCGACGTGATCCGCGCAAGCGCGCCCACGTCGTCGCCGAAACTGGCCGACTGGCAGGAACTGCGCACACCGGCAGCCATCAAGGCGCACACGATGCGCCACCTCGATCATTACCTGCAGCAGTTCGAGCAGGCCTGCACCGCTGCGGGAGGCCAGGTCCACTGGGCGGCCGACGCAGAAGAGGCCAATCAGATCATCGCCGGCCTGGTCGAGGCCAGTACGGCGGCAACGAGGTCATCAAGATCAAAACGATGACCACCGACGAGACCGGCCTCAACGAAGCGCTCGAGCAGGCCGGCATTCACCCCGTCGAAACCGATCTCGCCGAACTGATCCTCCAACTCGGGCACGAAAAGCCCTCGCACATCGTCGGTCCTGCTCTCCACATCAACCGCAGCCAGATGCGTGAGATCTTTCGCGACAAATGCACCTGCCGAACCTGGGCGACGAGCCCGAGGACTCGCCGACGCGGCCCGACGCTACCTGCGCGAGAAGTTCCTTAGCGTTAAAGTCGGCGTCAGCGGCGCGAATTTCCTGGTCGCCGAAACGGGCGGCGTCTGCATCGTCGAATCGGAAGGCAACGGCCGCATGTGCCTCACCATGCCGGACGTGCTCATCTCGCTGCGTCGGCATCGAGAAGATCATTCCCACCTTCCGCGATCTCGGAGTCTTCCTGCAGCTGCTGCCACGCTCCGCCACCGGCGAGCGCATGAACCCCTACAACTCAGTCTGGACCGGGTGTACGCCGGGCGACGGCCCGCGCAGTTCCACGTCGTCCTGCTCGATAACGGCCGCACCAAAATTCTCGCGGACCCGGAAGCGCGCCAGACGCTGCAGTGCATCCGCTGCGGCGCCTGCCTGAACGCCTGCCTGTCTACCGGCAGACCAGCGGTCTGGCCTATGGTTCGGGCTACTCCGGCCCCATCGGGGCCATCGTCACTCCGCAATTGGTGAACCTGCAGCACGCCCAGTCGCTGCCGTTCGCTCGTCGCTGTGCGGAGCGTGCTACGAAGTCTGCCCGGTGAAGATCAATATCCCGGAGGTGCTGATCCATCTGCGAGGTCGCGTAGTGCGCGAGCAACAGAGCGCCCTCGATCCCGAAGCTCTGGCCATGAAAACGGCAGCGGCCATCTTTACCAGCAGCCGCCGTTTTGAGGCCGCGCAACGCCTGGGGCGTCTCGGCCAGCGACCCTTTGTCTCCAAAGGCTGGTTCCGCAATCTCCCCGGCATGCTCGGCAACTGGACCCAAGTTCGCGATCTTCGCGCCCTGCCGCCCCAAACCTTCCGAGAGTGGTGGAGGCAACGCGGCGAAGACAACCGAGGGCGCGATGACTGATTCTCGCGAGGCCATCCTCCAGCGAATCCGCGCAGGTCTCGGGTCTGGTCGCGACTCCGCGCCAGACTACGGCACCATCCCGCGCAAGTACATTCGGGCGGGCCGGCTGAACGGTGAAGCGCGCCTCCACCTCTTTCTGGAACGCCTCCGGGATTACGACACAAATGTCGTTGAAACCGACGCGGCCTCCGTACCGGAAGCAATCCTCGCCATTCTGCGGGACAACGGCCAGAAGAAAGTCATCTCCGCCGACGGCATTCCCGCCCAGCTTCTGCCGTCGGAATTCAGGTTTCTTCCCGAACCCCGGGCGACGGTTCAGGATTTGAACGAGTGCGACGGCATCGTGACACTCTGCACAGTGGCCATTGCCTGGACCGGAACCATCGGCCTCACCCACGGGCCTGGAGAAGGGGCGCGTCGCCTGACCCTTTTGCCCGATCGCCATCTCTGTATCGTTCGCGCCGAGCAGGTGGTGGAAACGGTCCCGGAAGCCATCGAGCGCGTCGCCGTCGCGTCCACTCCGTTACTGACCCTGATTTCCGGCCCATCGGCCACCTCCGATATCGAGATGACCCGCATCCGCGGGGTCCACGGACCGCGGTCGCTCGACGTCGTGCTGGTTCGCTAGGTCAGGGCGGTGCGGGCTCCTTGCCGCCGTCGTCCGGAGCCTCGTTGCAGGCCTGCGCAGGCCACCGTATACGCCTCCGCCCGGAGTCCCCACGAGCCCCTGAACTCCGTCTGCGTCAAGGCTTTGCGCCTGTGCCTGGTCACATCCCGCCGTTGATTCCCCTGTTATGCTCTGGGGTTCCCGTGTTACAGTTCCTTTCGCGCTCGGGAAGCCGAACGCGGAGAGTCAATCCACGCATACAAGGGAGGATCTGTGTGGTTACCGGCTGGATATCGTTTTGTTTTGTTGTGAGCGTTCTTTCGCTTGTTTGTCGGTAGGTTGTTTACCCGAGGGGCACTCGAAGCCGGCACCGGCACTCCCGCGACGCGGCCGATGGCTGTCGCCATTCAAGGCGCAACCGCATTTCTCAGACGGCGATACAAGGCGATGCTGGCTCTCACGGCCCTTCTGCTTCCCCACCCTTGCGTTTGGGCAGGAACACGCGGCCGGAGGCGAAGCCAATCTGCAGCTTCCGGATTTGGCCCAGGTGAATTTCCCGGCATGAACGGCCATCGCCTGCTGATGTTCGGCCCCCTCTTTTGCATTTTGGGAATGGTCTTCGGCCTATTTATGTACGTTCATCTCAAGGGACTTCCGGCGCACCGAGCGATGAAAGAAGTGTCGCAGCTGATCTGGGAGACCTGTAAAACCTATCTGATCCACCAGGGCAAATTCCTGCTCCTGCTGTGGTCTTCATTGCGGTCGTGATTCTCGTCTATTTCGCCGTGCTGCTTCACTTCAGCGCGGTGTAAGGTGATCATCATTCTTGCCTTCAGCGTGCTGGGGATGGCGGGAAGCTACCTCGTGGCCTGGTTCGGCATCCGGGTGAATACGCTGGCGAATTCGCGCTCCGCTTAGGCTTCCTGGGCGGGAATCCGTATCGCGCCTTCAGCGTTCCGCTCAAGTCCGGCATGAGCATCGGCATGATGCTGATCTCGTCGAGCTGCTGATGATGTTCAGCATCATCCTCTTCGTTCCGGGAGACTATGCCGGGCCGTGTTTCATCGGCTTTGCCATTGGCGAATCGCTCGGCGCTGCGGTGCTTCGCCTCGCCGGTGGCATCTTCACCAAGATTGCCGACATCGGCGCCGACCTGATGAAGATTGTCTTCCACGTGAAAGAGGACGACGCCCGCAACCCGGGCGTGATCGCCGACTGCACCGGAGACAATGCCGGCGATTCGGTGGGTCCCACGGCGGACGGCTTTGAGACTTACGGCGTGGTCCAGGTAGCGCTGATTGCGTTCATCATTCTTGGGCGCCAAAGAGCGCTGTCACCGGAGTTCAATTACTGGTCTGGCTGTTTGCGGTTCGCGTGGCCATGCTGGTAGCCGCCGTTGCGGGCTATTACATCAACGGGGTGATCTCCAAAGCGAGGTTCGGCAAAGCGCGAGCAGTTTAACTTCGAAGCGCCGCTCACCTCGCTGGTTTGGATCACGTCCATCGTCACCATTGCTGCCACCTATCCGGTCACCTGGGCCCTGCTTTCAAACCTGGGCGGAGATCCCACACTCTGGTGGAAGCTGGCGACCATCACTTCCTGTGGAACCGTAGCGGGCGCTCTTATTCCCGAGCTCGTCAAGGTCTTTACTTCCACCGAAGCCAGCCACGTGAAAGAAGTCGTGGCGTCTGCGAAAGAGGGCGGAGCCGCACTGGGTCTGCTCTCCGGCTTTGTCTCCGGGAATTTTTCCGCCTACTACCTGGGACTGGCTGTCATCGTTCTGATGGCCCTCGGATACGGGGTAAGCACCCTCGGCTTCGCGAACATCATTCTGGCAGCGCCGATGTTTGCCTTTGGCCTGGTGGCTTTCGGCTTCCTGGGCATGGGACCCGTGACTATCGCGGTCGATTCGTTTGGACCGGTGACCGACAACGCGCAGTCCATCTACGAGCTGTCGCTCATCGAAAACGAGCCGGATGTGCCCGGGGAAATAAAAAAGCAGTATGGGGTGCAGGTGGATTTCGAGCGCGCCAAGAGGATGCTGGAGGCGGCCGACGGCGCGGGCAATACGTTCAAAGCCAGCGCCAAGCCGGTGCTGATTGGCACCGCAGTCGTCGGCGCTACCACGCTCATCTTCGCCACCATTATGGCGCTCACCAACTCCCTCACCACCAACGTCGATAAGCTCTCCCTTCTCCACGCTCCCTTTTTGCTCGGCCTCATCACTGGTGGCGCGGTCATTTACTGGTTCAGCGGAGCTGCCACTCAGGCCGTGACCACCGGTGCCTACCGTGCCGTGGAGTTCATCAAAGCAAACATGAAGATTGAAGGAGCCGAAAAGGCCTCCACCGAAGACAGCAAGAAGGTGGTGGCCATCTGCACCCGCTATGCGCAAAGCGGGATGCTGACCATCTTCATCTCGCTGTTCTTTGCCGCGCTGGCCTTTGCCTTCCTGGATCCCTTCTTCTTCATCGGCTACCTGATCTCGATTGCCTTGTTCGGGCTCTACCAGGCCATCTTTATGGCTAACGCAGGAGGAGCCTGGGACAACGCCAAGAAGATCGTGGAAGTCGAGCTGCATGAAAAAGGGACGCCGCTGCATGAGGCGACCGTTGTCGGAGACCTGGTCGGCGATCCCTTCAAGGACACCGCCTCCGTGGCTCTCAACCCGGTCATCAAATTCACAACGCTCTTCGGCCTGCTCGCCGTCGAGTTGGCAGTTCAGCTGTCAGCCACCAACCCGATACTGACGTATGTGCTGGCGGCGATCTTCTTCGCTATATCTTTCTTCTTCGTCCATCGCTCGTTTTACGGAATGCGCATCGGAAGCAAGGAGCTATAGCGCCTGCCTCACTGGCGCGCCATCGGCGCTGACCGTGAGCAGGAAACCTGAACCCCTGGAAGGCAGGGAGACCGCAATACGCGGCTTCCCTGCCTTCGCTGTTTCTACGGCGTCGTCATTCGAGGCCCGCTGCCCGAACGGCAAGCCCCCTGATAACCTCAAAGCATGATCAAGGGCATCACCTTTCTTCGCCCCGTGGACTCACCGGCGCATTTCGACGCTCTGGTGAGCTTCTTTTCCGCGCTGGGCTTTGCGGCGGGTCGCGGCTGGGACGATCCTCCTCTGCACGAGGGCGCTTCTGCCAATTCCAGCGGCCGTCCATTTCTCGCGCCGCTCGGCAATCTAGAGTTCGTTACCGGAAAGCTTCCCGCGATCGGCTCCGATCTCCTCGTTGAAGTCACGGCTCTCGACGATCTGCATCGCGTGGTCGAGCAGTGGATCGCGAAGCACGCCGAAGGCAGCCGCATTGACAGCGTTGAGGAGACGCACTGGAAGTCGCGAATGTTCACCGTCGAGCCGGTTCCTGGCTTCTCCGTCGCCTTCTGGGAATGGCAGGATCCGTTGCGCGGCAAGCCAATCGCGCTGGAAGGCGATCTGAGTGCCGCTGGTTTGCGCTTCGCTATCGTCGTCGCGCGATGGAACGCCGTCATCACCGATCGGCTGCTGCAGGGCGCGCTCGATGCCCTGCTGCGCAGCGGCGCAGCTCGCGAGCAAATCCGCATCGTTCGCGTTCCTGGCTCGTGGGAGATTCCCGCCGCCGCACAAACGCTTGCCAGAAGCGGCGAGTTTGAGGCCATCATCGCGCTTGGCTGCCTTATTCGCGGAGAGACGGCACATTACGAAGCCATCTACAACGAGGTCGCTCGCGGTATTGGCCAGTCGCAGCAGGATTCAGGCATTCCCCATTCCTTCGGCGTGCTCACCTGCGAGACGGTGGAACAGGCTCTCGATCGCGCTGGCCTGAAGAGCGGTAACAAAGGGTTCGAAGCGGCTGCTGCTGCGATCGAGATGGCCTCGCTACAGGGCAAGCTCGCAGGACGGAACGCATGACGCTGGTCGGCAAACGGCGCAAATCCCGTGAACTCGCCATGCAGATGCTTTTCCAGGCCGATATCGGAAAGCAGAATCCGGACGAGGTGCGCAGGACCTTCTGGCAGGCTCGCGAAGAATCCGATGCCGGAACGCGCGGCTTTGCCGAAGACCTTTTCCGCGTCGCGACAGCGCGCGAAGCGGAAATCGACGCGCTGCTGGAACAGCACTCGAAAAACTGGCGCGTCAATCGCATGCCTGCCGTCGACCGTAATCTGCTGCGGATGGCGGTTGCCGAGCTGCTCGGCTTTCCCGGAACGCCTGCGCCCATCGTCATCGACGAGGCGCTGGAGATTGCGCGACGCTACTCGGCTCCGGAATCCATCGACTTCCTGAACGCCGTGCTGGACGCGATCGCACGGAGGTAATCCCGATGAAGCTGCTCGCCTGGCTTACCGAGACGTTCATCCAGACCTTCGGGATTACTCGTCCTCGCCCGGAGCAGCAGCGCACCGCGCAGCTGGTTCTGGGTGGATTTCTGCTGGCCTTTCTCCTGGTCGTCGCCAGCGTGATGGCTTTTCTCGTCTACGAAATCCATACCGGCAGCTCGCACTGAGCACGCGCCAAAGGCACCAAATCCATACCCCTCCCCCACCCCCTGGTATCCCCTGATACGCATCTGTTGATTCTGCGGGACCTGGAAGGTAATACCTTTTGGGTATTACCCTCCATCCCATCGCGAGAAGTCGAGCGAACCCAAGTGCAGGGACGATTCGTCGGCGTAGATCCCTCGGCGCGGCCATGAGCCCAGCCCGGTGCCGGAAAAAGCAACGTCTCAGAGAGCGTTCAGCGGTGGTCTGAGTTGTTCGCCCCAGAACGCCGATGGGGATTCTTCCGCCTGGGCGGAGAATCCCCACTATGTTTGAGCGTAGGCGGGTGAAGGAACTGGAGCAAGCGAAATCAGCGAGGCGCACGGTACGGAGGTCACGGGCAGGTGCAGGGTACAGACGTACAGGTGTTCAGGAAACTTGGCGACTTCCTACTCGTAGCGAAGCGCCTCGGTGGGATGGAGTCCGGCAGCGCGCCGCGCCGCTAATCCGCAGGCGATGGCAGCGCACAGCGCGAGCAGCAGAGACGCCTCTGCGGTACTGGCCACGCTGCCAGGGCTGCTGTTCAGCCAAACGGCCAGAGACTTCCTGAGCGCAAGATCCGCTGCGCCTCCGATGACAATGCCCAGGGCCACACCCAGGGCAGCAGTGCGCACCGCCACCCAGACAATATGTCCGCGTGACGCGCCGAGCGCCAGGCGCACTCCAAACTCCGCCGTACGCTGCGCCACGCTCCAGGCAACCACGCTGAACAGGCCGACGAGAGCCAATAGCAGCGCGAGCCCGGAAAAGAACCCGAAGAGAATGGAGAACAGCCGCTCCCGGCTCCATAACGCATCGCGTTCGATCGCCGTCTCCAGGTCTTCGCTCCCATTGCTGATCTGCTGATCGGCTTCCACCGAGGCCACCACCTTACGGATTGCATGCAGGTAAGCCATCGGCTCGCCCTGCGTCCGGATCACGTATTGCGCGTACGGCGCCAGGAAGGTTGAGAACGGCACGTATACCGCGGGGATCACCGGGCGGTCCACGCCGTCGTTACGGGCATCGCCGACGACGCCCACAATCTCACGCCAATCCGTGCTTTGCCTGGATGAGGCGACCAGGGGCGCAGTCGACTTCAAATCGGGAAACCGCACCTGCTGCCCCACCCCCGCACTTCCCCGCAGATACTGCCGCGCGAACGCCGCATTCACGACGGCGACGCCATCGCCGCGCGCATTCTCAGCCTCATCCCAAACCCGCCCCTGCAGCAGTGGAATTCCGAGCGTCGCAAAGTAACCCGGACTCACAAACTGCACTCGCACATTGGGGCCACCATCGGGCAGTGCCGGCTGGTCTTCCACCTGAAACTTATACTCCTGGCCGCTATAAGGAGGCGTGGCGTCGTTGCTCACCGCCACCGAGACACCCCCGGCACTGCCGCAATCTTCTGCCGTATCCGCTCCACGAAGGCCACCCGTCTATCCAGCGGGCTGATCCCGCTCCAGTCGTGTGTGTTCTCGTAGTGCATCAGAATTCCAGCCGACAGGACGTTCTTCGGTTGGTAGCCCAGCGGCGCATGCATCACGTCGAGAAAGCCCTCTGCCGCCATCCCCGCCGTCGCCAGCAGCAGGAGCGTCAAAGCGATCTGGACGGCGATCAGCGTCTGCAGCCGCCGGGCAGCGCCGCGGCCCGCGATTCTTCGCCCGCTGTGCAGGGCTTGTCCCGTTGCATTTACCCGGGACAGTCGCAGCGCCGGCGTCAGCCCGAAGAGGAATCCGGAAAGCAGCGCCAGCCCTACGGAAAATGCAAGCACCGGGAGATTGATATGGATCACCGACTCGGCCGGAAACACACTCCGCTCGAGCTCCAGTGCCAAACGCGCCAGCCAGTACGAGGCCGCTACGCCGAGCGCCGCTCCAGTGATGGAAATGGTCATCGCCTCCACCAGCAGCTGGCGCGCAATGCGCCACCGGCTGGCCCCCAGCGCGCTCCGTACTGCCAGCTCCTGCTGTCGCGCTGTTCCCCGCGCCAACAACAGGAGGGAGCAATTCGCGCAGCCGATCAGCAGCAGCAGGACCACACCTGCGAGCAGCAGATCGAGCGCCCGCCCTGTGCTTTGCTCGTACGGCACCACAACAGGCTGCAAACCCAAATGGAATTTCCTCGGAAATACCTGCGGATTCTGCCGCGCAAAGGCGTGCACCAGCGGGTCAAGCTCCGCGTTTCCCTGCGCCACCGTCACGCCGGACTTCAGCTTCACCCAGGGGATAAAGAACCGCGGTCCTGCCGCAGTCTCGCGCAACATGCTCCCGGGCAAATACACATCGCCCACTCCTGTCGTGTCATCGAAGGCGAAGCTCCGTGGCATCACCCCCACAATCGTGTACACCCCATGATCCAGCTCGATGGTTCTGCCGATTACATTCCGGGCTCCTGCGAAATGCGCCCGCCAGAATCGATAGTTCAGCGCCGCCACCGGCTGCCCGCCGCCCGCGCCGTCACTGGGCTCAATCATGCGCCCCAGCAGCGGATGGACGCCGAAAAATGCCCGGCATTTTCCGTCAGATACACGGCGAGCGCGTCTTCCGGCAGGCCGTCACTTGTCAGCACCTCGCTTTTGGTGCGGAAGCCCAGAAGGCTCTCGATGCATCGCGCTTTTTCGAACATCGCAAACTGGGGCCTCCACAATGCGAACCATCGCAGTTGCGCCGGCTCCTCCTCATTAATGAGCAGCGGATTCCATGATGCGATCCGCTCCGGCATAGGGGAACTGATGGAGGAGTACGGCGTACATGAGGCTGAACATCGCCGTGGTTGCGCCGATGCCGAGCGCCAGGGACAAGACCGCTACGCCCGCGTATGCCGGATTCCGCAGCAGCGAACGGATTCCGAAGCGCACGTCTCCGCCCAGTTCGTCGAAAACGCGCAGGCCCACGGCGCTGCGGTAGCGCTCTCCATGGGTTTCCGGCCGGCCCATCTCCAGGCGTGCGCGGCGCACGGCTTCCTCGGGCGACACTCCCTGTTGCACCAGCGTTTCCGCGTAGACTGCCTCGTGGAAGCGCAGCTCTTCTTCCGCCTCGGCCGCGACGCGTCCCCGATGCGCGACCGCCCGACCCCAGCACAGCAGAGTGGTCCTGAGGCTCATATCTCCTCCGGTTTGGCGCGCAGAATTGCGGCCACCACGCCGGCCATGTCCGCCCACTTCCGGGTCTCGGCCTTCAGTTGCTTTCGTCCCGCCGCCGTCAGCCGGTAGAACTTCGCCCTGCGGCTGTTTTCCGACTCGCCCCACTCGCCTTTGATCCATCCGCGTCGTTCGAGGCGGTAGACCG
>CAVPCE010000082.1:0-9958 GCA_963702295.1 uncultured Acidobacteriaceae bacterium
ATGAACCAGGTGTGCGAGCCGTATATCCGAGCGGAGGGCGATACGGCACCTGGAAAAGGGCCGGGTTGTGATCTTTGCCGCAGGGAGCAGGAACGCCGTATTTCTCGACAGATACGGCAGCTTCTGCTACTCCCGGCGATGGAAATCAAGGCTGATGTGCTGCTGAAGGCAACCAAGGTTGAAGGCATCTACGATGCCGATCCGGTGCATCCGACGAGGACGCGGTGAAATTTGAGCAGATTACTTACATGGAAATTTTGCGGCTGGGATTAAAAGTGATGGATACCACAGCCGTTAGCCTGTGCAAGGACAATAACCTGCCCATCATCATCTTCAATCTGAACCAGCCGGGCAATATCCGCCGTGTGATCTCCGGGGAGAAGGTCGGCAGCCTGGTGACGGCCTGAGCGCACAGCTTCAAGTCGTACCGCCGTACGGCGGCGCCTCCCCCGAGGTGATGGAGACAGCCGGAGCCAACCGACCGCTGGCGGTGAAGCCAAAGAAAGAGCATCTGCCGGCGCTGAGCGGATTGCGCGCGTTTTCGGCGATGAATATCGTGTTCTACCACTTCTGCAATCCGAAGTGGTTCGGACCGTTTTCTCCGATCGTCGAGAACGGATACACGTCGGTGAGCTTCTTCCTGATGCTCTCGGGTTTTGTGCTGGCCTACAACTACTCCGATCGGGCGCAGAAGGGGCAACTGAACGCAAAGAACTTCTGGACGCCCGGGTCTCGCGGCTGTATCCGATCTATCTGGTCGCGCTGGTGATATCGCTGGGCATGCTGATGGACGAGTGGCATGCGCGGTCGCATGCGCAGTTCAGCTGGGGTTTGGTGCTGACGCCGCTGATGCTGCAGGGTTGGAGCGCATCGCTATCCACGTTCTGAACACCCCGGGTGGACGATGTGCACCGAGGCGTTCTTCGATCTGATCTTTCCGCTGGTGATTCTGTGGAAGCGTCCGAAGCATATCGGGCGGTTGTGCGCGATCCTGCTGGGGCTGTGGTGCCTGGGGAGGTGGCGCCAGCCTGTATATGGTGTTCCATCCGGATGGGGTGCTGCATCCGGGGCGCTACACGGACGGATTCTGGATACGGGCTCTGAAATTTACGCCGCCGCCGCACGTGCCATCGTTTCTGTTTGGGATTGTGCTGGCGGACATCGATTCGCTGATTCCGCGCGGAGCCCGGAAGCGGTTTGCGCTGGGGGCGCTGGGGATGGTTGGCATCCTGACGGTGCTGTATTTCGGGAATCATTTGCCGTTTCCGATGATGCACGACGGACTGATGATGCCGCTGTTCGGCATGGCGGTGCTGGGACTTGCCGGGCACAATCTGATCGCGCGGTTCTTTGGATTCTTCCCGTTTGTCGCTGTGGGGCAGGCAAGTTATTGTCTTTATATTCTTCACTTTAACTTGTGGAACATGATCCACGACCATCACATTGTGGCGCGAATGGGGCTGGAGCGATTCGATCCCTGGCTGAGCTACGGGGTGCTGGTGACGGCGGCGATACTGGCAATGAAGTGGATTGAGCGGCCGGCGCAGCGGTGGATCAAGGCGACGTTCGCGGTGAGCCGGTAGGGAAGCTCCTTTACCACAGAGGACACAGAGAACACAGAGGGAGCCGGGGACCCTTAGGGGCGGAAGCTCCTGCCACGCCGCAGTGATGAGCTGCGATCAGGATGACAGAGCGGGGATGGGGTCGCAGAGGCGGAGGACGGTGCGGTTGCGTCCGGCGCTCTTGGCCTGATAGAGGGCGCAATCGGCGCGGCTGAGGAGCTCGGCGTCGGAGGCGCGGTCCTCCGACTCTTCGGGATTCAACGGCACAGAACCGAATACGACGGTGGCGCCGATGCTGACGGTGAGGGAGAGCTCTGCGGCTCCGACATGGAAAAGCTGCGCGCCAATGGCGGCGCGAACGCGTTCGGCGCTGTTCTCGGTGTGGGTGCGGTCACATCCGGGAAGGAGGATGAGGAATTCTTCGCCACCGTATCGTCCGGCAATGTCATAAAGACGCACCGAGCGAGTGATGCGGCAGCCGATTTCGCGGAGGACAGCGTCGCCGGCAAGGTGGCCGTGCGTGTCGTTCACCCGCTTGAAGTGATCGATGTCGAGGAGAAGGATGCCGAGGGGAGCATGGGTGCGCAGGGCGCGCTCGCGTTCTCTGCGGAGGAAGTCAACGAGGGCGGGGCGATTCCAGAGACCGGTGAGCGCGTCGTGAGTGGCCTGGAAGCGAAGCTTTTCCTGGGTGAGCAGGAGGTCGTTCTGAGTGGTGAGGAGGCGGGCGAGGGTCTGGCTTTTTTCTTGAGTGGCGGCTTCGGCCTGGTTGCGGAGGGCGCGGGCTTCCTGGAGCTGAGCCTGGATCTGGCGGGTCTGGATGGTGACGCGACGGCGGAGGCCGAGGTTGCGGGTAAAAACGATCAGGGCGAGAACGCCGAGAGTAGTGGCGAGAAGGAAGGTGCGACGGGGAGTCCACCAGGGGGCGGCACGCAGAACTCGGACATCCGCAGGAGAACGCAGCAGGAGATCGAAAGAGCTCGGGCGCTTTGTCCGCATCGGTATGGACGACGCAAACGCCGCGGAGACGGAGGCGGCTGCCGATGCGGAGAGTGCTCAGGGAACCGGAAGAACTGTCGGGAGAAAGGACTGCCTGGAATCGCCTGCCCGCGTCGTCAAGCCGGAGGCTGTTGACGCCGGATTCGCCGTGGAACAGTTCAACCAGATCGCCATCCAGCTCGACAGGCTCGGCATCGTGGACGCCGGTGAGGGCCTGAGCGGCCGAAAGGTGAACCGGTGGGGGCAGGGGGGCGGAGCCGAGACGACGGACAAGAGCGCCGTCAAGGTAAGCCGTGTAGTCGCCGTTCGCGGGAAAGCCGACCACATCGAGGAGATCGCCGGGGCGGACGGAAACGGGGTCCTGGGTGGTGACAAAGACGCCGTGGTCTTGGCCGAGCAGGGAGAAATGCTGTTCGCCAAACGTGGAAGTGACGATGCCGCGGATGCGAACGCGGTGGCCAGGCTCAGCCGCAGTGGCGCGAGTGATGGTGGTTGGGGTGGACAGGGGGAGGATGAATGGGTCGCGTGGAGCGGGCTGAAGGACCTGAATGCAGGCGAGATTCGGCATGAACGCCTGGATACCGGTGAGCTGCTTTCTCTGATTGAAGCGGCTGCCCACAGCGGCGCGAAGTCGAACTTTCGCGTCGATGAGGTTGGTCGGAACGGAGCCAGAGGGCAGCTCGGTCACGACATCGAGCCGTTCATCGCCCGAGGCAATGTAGAGGAGGAGATTGGTGGCGTCGAAGCGGGTGGTGCCGTCAAAGTCGGCACGTCCCAAAGGGTGGTTGATGGAGCGAACGATGCCTTCCATCGTGACCCAGCGGGCATCCATGGCGCCGGATGAGAGGCGGTCGAAGCTGACGAGCGGCGCGGCGGGGAGCGGAGCACGGCCGAGAACGCGGAACCTGGCGTCGTTGATGACGGGCGCCACGTCTCCGGAGCCGGTGACGCCGTCGACGGTGACGATGTCGCCTGGGTGGAGAGCAAGGGGCGGACCCGGGCGAGGATTGGCGTAGATGCCGTCGGTTGCGTCAACGAGGAAGAGCGCGCCGAAGGACGGCTGGTAATACGTAACCTGGGCGCGAGCGAGGTGGACAGGGTAGCCGCGTGCAGCCTGGTCCGCGGAAAGAGCATGAGCCCGGCGAGCGGTGCGAAGGACAGGAAGACTTGAAGTGGCAGCGCGCGCAGCAGGCAAAACCAGCAGGAGCAGGGCAAGGACAGTGGGGCGGCGGAAGAAGATCTTCTCACCGACCGCTGTTGCTGAAGTCGCACCCATCCTGAGGTCTCCTGCGCATTTCTCTCTACGTGTTATCGGCAGAAGCTGGGTCAGTATAAGGGCGATAAGGATGCGCCCGGTGAGCTTAAGCGGGAGAGAGCGGGAAGGGAAGGTTCCGTTCGTAATGCCGCCCTGGGCGGCTGGCTCGATAAAACAGCGATGCCGGCGAAACTATTTGGCCTGTGCCCCCGTTATGCGGAGGTGTTCATGCCGGCGAGAACCCCGCGCATATACGCGAAGCTGCTTGATGACTCCGGGCATGGGATCGTCGGGGTGGACTTCGTATTCGAGATCGACGATAGCCGGGGTAGTCGGATTTCGTTGAGGGCCTCGAAGATTTCCCGAATCGGCATGATGCCGTCGGCCGACTGCGACCTGGCTTTCCTTGTCGTGAAAGTCGGTGAGGTCTTTCATGTGCATGTTGAAAAGGCGCGGGCCGACGGCGTGGATGGCTTCGACGACATCGGTACCGGCGCGGACGGTGTGGCCTACGTCGATGCAGCAGCCGATGCGCGGGTCCATGGTGCGAATGACTTTGAGGATGTCGAGGGGCGAGGGCCAGAGCTTGTCCTCGGGGCCATGGTTATGGATGGCGAGGCGGATGTCGTACTGCCTGACGAACTGCTCAATGCGGGGCAGGGTTTCGGGCGAGGGATCGCCGGCGACCATGACGGAGATGTTGGCGCGTTTGAGGTATTCGAACTGGGCGCGGATGTCGTCGTCGGTGGCTTTCTGGAAGTAGATGGCTCCCGCGGCGTGGAGATGGATGCCGGCGGCGGCGTAGTCGGCGAGCGCTGCGGCTTCGGCGGCGGGGTCCATGGGGAGATGGTCTTTGGCGTTCTTCGCGTTGAGGTCGGAGACCTGGAGCTGCGCATGAAGCCGATGAGCTGAGCGCGGGAAAAATTGCGGAAGGTGTAGCTGCAGAGGCCGAGCTTTACTTCTTTGGCAGGGGTTTGCGTTTGGGCGAAGCCGGCGGCTGGCGCGAGCGATGCCGCGGCGGCGGTGAGGGCGGCGGTGCGGAGGAGGGTGCGGCGGGAGAGGGTCGTTTTCATGGTGCGCCTTTGGGTTGGAGCTGGTCAGATCAGGAAATGCAGGTCCATTCGACTCGCGGCTGAATTGATGGTTGCGCCCAACGGCCGGGCGCAACGAATTTGGAAGGCTCGCTCAGGATGACAAAGCCAGTGATCGGAGAGATCACAGTTTCGGTTCCCAGCCGGGTTGGTATTCGCGGGACCAGCCTTTCATGGCTTCGGGGTCGTGCTGGATTTTGCCGTCGGCGGGGTCGAGGTTGAGGAAGCGCTGCACTTCCCAGGCGATGTTGGAGAGCTGGAGCATGGTGACGGCGACGTTGCCGACTTCAACCGGCGCGTTGAGCTTTTCGCCGTGGGTGACGCCGGCGATGAAGTTGGCGAAGTGGGCGTCGGTCATGGAGTCGGCGCCGATGGGGTCGGCGGAGGAATTGGCATTCTCTTCGGGAACGCGGTATTCGCTGGTCTTGTGGCCGCCGAGGTCGTACACCTCGTAGCCGTCGCGATCGACGAGGACGGAGCCGGTAGTGCCGAGGATGGTTGAGCCGCGGTCACGGTTGTACATCTTCATGCCGGAGCAGCTGCGGCCTTCCCAGCGAGAGGAGCTTGTCTTCGTATTCGTAGCTGGTGACGAGGGTGTCGTAGAACTGCCAGTCGTCTTTGAACTGGTAGCGTCCACCAGCAGCGGTAACGCGGTTGGGGTAGTCGACGCCGAGGGCCCAGCGGCAGACGTCGACTTCGTGCGTGCCGTTGTTGAGGGTTTCGCCGGTGCCCCAGATGCGGAACCAGTGCCAGTTGTAGGGCTGGACGTTGTCTGCGATATGTCTGGCGCGGCGCGGGACCTTGCCAGAGATCCCAGTCGAGTGTGGCGGGGACGGGGACTTCTTTCCCGGTGCCGATGGACTTGCGGGTGTTGGCGTACCAGGCGAGGCCGTAATAAGCGCGGCCGATGAGGCCGTCGTGAATCTTGCCGGACGATTTCGATGGTGTGCGGCGAGGAGCGCTGCTGGGTGCCCATCTGGACGAGCTTGCCGTATTTCTTTTGCGCAGCGACCAGGAGCGCGCCTTCAGCGGGATTGTGGCTGCAGGGCTTCTCGACATAGACGTGCTTGCCGGCCTGGAGGGCGTCAATGGCCATGGGGGTGTGCCAGTGGTCGGGCGTGGCAATGGTGACGGCGTCGATGTCTTTGCGCTCGAGGACGCGGCGGAAGTCGCGGGCGGAGTCGGGCTGATAGCCGAGGGACTGTTTGGCGGCGCCGGCAAATTTGGCGAGGATGTTGCTCTCAACGTCGCAGACCGCCGCGACGCGGGCGTTGGCGCGATTGGCCCGGAGAGAGGAGAGATGGGCGTAGGCGCGGCCGTTGAGTCCGATGATGGCGAAGGTGAGGCGATCGTTGGAGCCGAGAATCTGGGCGTAGCTTTTGGCGGTGCTGGAGAGGGCGAGCGAGGCGGCGCTGGTGGCGAGGGTGTCGAGGAAGTCGCGGCGAGTGATCATGCGGGGTCTCCTAAATGCAGCCAGTAGCCGTTAGCTGTAGCCATTGCCCAGCGCCTGGCGATTCACCACAGAGGACACAGAGAGCACGGAGAAGAGCGGGAATGATGGAGCGGGTTTTCCTGCCCTGTCTCCTGAAACAACGCGTGCAAGCCAGGATGGCGCAAGCGGGGATTGCTTCTCCGAAAGATGCATGGCAGGTCCAGGAGAAAAGCAGGTCCATTCGACTCGCGTCTGAATTGATGGTTGCGCCCAATGCAGGCGCAACGAATTTGGAAGGCTCGCTCAGGATGACAGTGATTTTGCTTTCGTGGAGACCTTTGCGGACACGGGCAGAGGTGCGGCACTGCATTCCGGTGAAGATGAGAATGCGATCGGACATCAGCATTGGGCTCCGGAGGCGGCGAGGGCTTTCTTCAGGTCGGCCATGCTGATGCGTGAGGACGCCTCGGGTGTTCCGGCGCCGCGCCAGTGGGTTTCGAGGCTGACAGCGTAGTGGTAGCCGTCTTCGCGGAGGGCGCGGAGCTGGCCGGTCCAGTCAACGACGCCGGTGCCTACGGGCTGCCAGTCGAACTTGCCGTTCGGCTCGCGCTTGACGTTCTTGGCGTGGCAATGGCCGATGCGGTTTTTGGGCAGGAGATTGTAACCGTGGGGGAAGGGAACGGCGCCGGGAAAGGTGCCGGCGTTTCCGGGATCCCAGTTGAGCATGAAGTTGTGGTTGGGGATGGCGGCGAGCGTGGCAGCGGCTTCGGGGCCGGTGCCGGTGTTGCAGTCCATTTCGTTCTCGAGGAGAAGGATGAGATTGTGCTTCGCGCACTTGTCGGCGGCTTCGGCGAGCTTGCGATTCATGGCTTCTCGATACGGTTTTGGGTCCTGAAGACGCCAGAAGTCGAAGCAGCGGATGCGATCGGTGGAGAAGGTGTGGGCGAGGTCGATGCAGTGGTCGAGGAGAGCGTCCTGCTGATGGAAGCCGAAATCGGCGTGGAACTCGTCACGTTGTTTGGTTTTGGTCGGCGCGCCGGGCCAGTCGACTTTGTAGAGGGGGCTGGCGATATCGGTGACGCGGAGGTCGTACTTCTTCAGGATGCGGAGGGATTCGTCGATCTCGTTGGCGTCGAGGTCGGTGAGGTTCTTGTTCCACATGCCGCGAAGCTCGATCCAGCGGAGTCCGAAGTCGTTGGCGGCGACGGAAGCGGCGTGATCGAAGTCCTGGGAGATTTCGTCGTTGATGACGGAGAGGCGGAAGGGGCAGGTAGAGACGACGCGGGCTACGGCAAAAGAGGGTGCGGGGAGGGCCGAAAGAGCGCCAGCGGCTCCGAGCCCGCTGAGAAAAGTGCGGCGAGAAACGGACATGAACAACTCCGACGGGTACTGCGAGGGGTTACGACGGCAGTGGCCAGTATAGATGGAAGAGGTGCGTCGCTGCGCTCAGGATCACGGGAGGGTGAGAGGAACTCGAAGGGCCTGGAAAGGGAAGCAGCATCCACAGGATTCATTGCTGAGGAGACAAAACGGTAAGGTGCTTCGTTTCACTGAGGGGTCGCTGCTTCAGGGATTGCGCTCTTCGATGGACTCACCAGAAAGTACTTCGATGGACCGGACCGCAGTCACATGCAATTCTTCCTGTCGGTACCGTCGAATTCGTGGAGTGCTGTAGAACGCAGGCATACCGCGCGCAACCAGTGGTCATGCGGCTGCCATTACTTATGATCTGTGCCAATGGCGGATAAGTGTGCCACTCTAACTTACGGGTTATGGAGTTATCTCCGGAGTGGGACGCAGTGAGCGTCGTCGTTAAAGAAAACCATGCAGAAGGCAGCGTGTGATTGCGCAGCCAGAGATGAGAGGGATGAATCGAATGGAGTCGCGAGGTTGGCGGGAGTCAGCGTGGAACGGGAGCCGGTCGGCTGGGCCGGCGATGGGGCGCAGCGGGCTGGCGCTGGAAGCTGCGGGCTCGGCGCGGCGGCTCGGGCTTGCGAGCGAGCACGGGCGCGAGAGGCATGAGGACGATTCGATGTCCGTGCTGCAGTTTTTTGCAGCGCCGTGGATCGGACCGGGGCGACGCCGCTATCACAGCGGGAACCAGTGGCTGATCCGGATGGTGGAGTGGATGACCGCGAAGGCGTGGCCGCTGGCCGTGATGGATGAAATGTGCACGTGGCTCGAAGAGGGTTCGGCGTCGAGCCGGGTATTTACGGGCTGCGTAGCGGCGGCGATCATGACGGCGCTGTTGACTCTGCATAGCGTGGCGCTTTACGGGCTGCAGTCGATGACGCTTCTGCCGGTGTTCGGCGGTCACGGCGTGGCGGTGCTGGTGGCGGTGAGCTTTGTGGCGGGCGTGACGGTGCTGCCCATGGTGCTGGGGCTTGTGGTGGGCGTACTGCTGCGGTTCTATGTGCTGGTGAATCTTTTTACGCTGGCGGCTCTGATGGGATACGGGGGCTGGCTGCTGTATTCGTACGCGAAGTTCTGAATCCAGAAAGCACAAAGCGCCTGCCGTTTAGCAGACGCCTCGTCAACCCGACTGTTGTAGCTTGCTGTTGCGGGTGAAACCTGGGTGCAGCGGTCCGTCCGTGTGAAGCCTGGGTTTCTGCCGGAATTCCCGGTGAAAACGAAAAGAACCAAGGCAGACGTGGCAGAGCTGCAGAGAAGATGACGCGGATTGCTGTTCCAGGAGGAGTATCTGGCTGCGAATCCTGTAGATGAGTCTTGAGGCAGCCAGGCGCGAAGAGAACATCCCACTTTCCGGGACAGCGGGTGACGGAAACGGGGGACAGGTTGCTGAGTGCCGGGCGATTCGCATTCCCGACTTCGCGATGATTCCGGCCCGTGCTCTTCGTCTCCAGTGTTGAGGATTCGTCAGGAACGTCTCTGGCCCGGTCTTTGCGGGCTGCAGTCTTCCGCGCGGACATCGTGCGTCGCCGGCTCGGCGGCTCGTTGCCCCGGCTGATGGTTTGAAGGGAACGCGAAGAGGGCTCCCGAGTGGGGAGCCCTCTTTGTGCGACGGACTGTCGCGGTTAGTTCTGAAGCGAGTGGGCGTCAGCCAGGGTATTGGCTGCGGGGCGGGCGTTAGCGGAGGTGTCAGTCGACGCCGCAGAGACAGCAACCGGGGCGGCGGTGGTCTGAACGCCATCGGGTTTCGGTCCGAGGCCCAGCTTGATGAGGGCGCGGGAGTCGGGAGTGAGCTTGGTTTGCCAGCCGTGGTCGGCCTGGAACTTCTGCATGGCGGCCTCGGTGGTAGAGTCCCACTGGCCGGTGGCGGGCGGGGTCAGGTAATGCTCGCGAATGAGGGCTTGCTGGATTTCGCGGGCGCGGTCCGGCTCAATCTGACGCTGGCCCTTAACGACGTGCGTATGCCGGCGATGGTGGTGATGAGCCGAAGTGGCAGCCTTATGCGTCCGCGTGGCGAACGCGGGCGTGGCGAGCAGGAATGTGCCGAGGAGAAGAACCTGGCAGGTCCTGAGAGACAGCATGCAGACAACTCCAAAAGAAGAAGGTTCGGCAGTGGATTCGAGCAGACTACCGCTGGAACTCTGGAAATTCAACAGAATCCTGGGGGCTTCCCACTTTTGCAGGTCGCATTAATACGTAACTGACGAAATGA
>CAVPCE010000083.1:0-21262 GCA_963702295.1 uncultured Acidobacteriaceae bacterium
CAACGCGGAGATCGCCGGCAGGAAGATGCCACAGCTCGCCGCGGTCGGAATTTTTGTGGCTGAGCAGCCAGAGGCTGTCGTCGGGGCCGAAGGTGACGAGGTCGATCTTGTCGCCGAAATGCGTGACCGGACGCGGCGCTCCCTGGGCGTCGAGGAGAAAGGATTCGTAATCGCCACCGTCACCATTTTCAACGGAAACGAGGATGTGGCGGAAGTCAGGAGAGGAGCTGAGGGCCGTTTCCGCAATGCGGGGGAAATCGCGGCCGAGCACATAGCGGTCGGTGGCCGGCGACGAGCCCAGGCGGTGATAGTAGACCTGCTGGTAGAAATTGCGATCGGCGGGCCGGACGTTCGTTGCCCTGGGGGTAGCGCGTGTAGAAGAAGCCGGTCCCGTCGGGATTCCAGGCGCATAGAGCCGCCGCCGGTAGCGAACTGGACGCGGGGCACGGTTTCGCCGACCTGGCGGCCGGTCGCGGTGTCCACCATGTAGAGCGAGCCGTCTTCGCTGCCGCCGGTGGAGAGAGCGAGACCCACCTTTTTGCCATCCGGCGAAACACTGTACCAGTCGACCTGGAAGATCTTGCCGGAGACGAAGGTGGTGGTATCGAGGATCGTCCGCTCGGAACGCAGGGCCTCGGGCGAGGAGAAGACGACGAGTCTGGGGCCGGCCTTACCCGGATCGTAGCGCAGCGCAAAGAGATTCCCCTGGCGCACCTGGAACGCCATATAGCGGGTGTGCTCGCGATTCATGAGCTGGCGGAGATAAGCGAGGATTGCATCGCGCTGCGGGAGCTTGTTCATCCAGGCGGCGGTATATGCATTTTGCGCAGCAACCCACTGCTTCACTTCGGGGAAGCGCCATTTTCCAGCCAGCGATAGTTGTCGGTGACGTGGACACCGTAATAGGTGTCGGTGACGGGACGTTTCGGAGCAGAAGGGGGAGCGGTTTGAGCGGCGGCGAGCGTGACGCAGGCGAGCAGGCATCCGGCGGGAACCAGGCGCATGGACGGGATTCTCCACTAAGACGGTTGGGGAACCCATCAACCTTAGCACCATGCCTGCGGGATGCGCCTTCGAGGGTGCAAGCAGAGATTCGAGGATGGAAGGGCTAAGGCGCGGGCCTATGCGGTTTCTTCTTCTTCATCCTGGAGCTCTTCAATGGCCATATCGCGGAATTCGTTGGAATCGAAGACCTCACCACAGTCGAGGCATTCGACGTATTCTGCGTCTTCTTCGCGGGCGACGACGCGAACCTTAGGGTGCTTGCAGACCGTATTCATGGGGTGGAGCCTGGGAGCGAGATACAGGTATGGGGCAGATTGTATCCGGGCCAAAGCGTCTGTCAACAGGCATGTTGAGGGAGGCGCGAAATGGCCTGGTACACTGAAGCCATGTCCGAAAATGAACGGGTTTCCGCCGAGGAAGTGCGGCGGGTGGCCGAGCTGGCGAACGTGGAGCTGACGGCAGAGGAGGAAACGCGGATGCGCCGGGATCTGAACGCGATCCTCGACTATGTAGCGCAGCTGGGAGAGCTGGATACCGCGCAGGTCGCGCCCATGGCGCAGGTGTCGGAGGTGCTGGCGGACGAAGGGAAGCGGGCGACGGAGGAGTCGTCCGTGCTGCGCGCGGATGAGCCGCGGCCTTGTCTGGAGCGTGCGGCGGTGATGGCAATGGCGCCGGAGTCGGACGGAACGTACTTCAAGGTGCCGAAAGTGATCGAGCGATGAAGGCGCTGGCGGGGGTTCCTGGAATCGAGGCGATTCGCTCAGCGCTGACGAGTAAAGAGACGACAGCAACGGAGCTGGCGGAGGCCAGTCTGCGGCGGATCGCGGCAGTGGATGAGACGATTCACGCGTTTTTACAGGTGGATCGCGCAGCTGCGCTGGCGCAGGCGACGAAGATCGATGACCTGGTGGCGAAGGGCGAGGCGTTGCCTCCACTGGCGGGGTGCCGTTCGGCATTAAGGATGTGTTAACGGTGGAAGGATTCGCGGCGACGGCGGGGTCGAAGATCCTGGAGGGTTATCGGCCGCCTTACACGGCGACGGCGGTGAAGAGGCTGGCCGGCGGGCGCGGTGTTGCTGGGCAAGCTGAACTGCGATGAGTTTGCGATGGGCTCGTCGAACGAGAACTCGGCGTACGGGCCGGTGCGGAATCCGCATGACGCTGGAGCGGGTGCCGGGCGGTTCGAGCGGCGGGTCGGCGGCAGCGGTGGCGGCGGGGATGGCGGTGGCGACGCTGGGCACGGATACCGGCGGATCGATTCGGCAGCCGGCAGCTTTTGCGGCGTGGTGGGCGTGCTGCCGACGTACGGGCGGGTGTCGCGGTATGGGCTGATCGCGTTTGCGTCGTCGCTGGACCGCATGGGTCCGTTCGCGACGAATGTGCGCGATGCGGCGACGATGCTGGGGGTGATTGCGGGGCATGACGCGATGGACGCGACGTCGTCCGACGCGGCCGGTGGCGGATTACGCGGCGCGGATGCGACAGCCGGTTGAGGGGATGCGGATCGGCGTGCCGGCGGAGTATTTCGGCGAGGGGCTGGACCCCGAGGTTCGCGCAGCGATCGAGGGCGGGATTGAGAAGCTGCGCGCGGCGGGATGCGAGATCAAGCCGATCTCGCTGCCGCACACGAAGTATGCGATTCCGACGTATTACGTGATTGCGACAGCGGAGGCTAGCGCGAATCTGGCGCGGTTCGACGGCGTGCGCTACGGCTACCGCGCGCCGACGCTGGAGACGCTGGCGGAGATGTATCGGCGAGACGCGCGACGAGGGATTTGGCGCGGAGGTGAAGCGGCGGATCCTGCTGGGAACCTATGCGCTGAGCGCGGGCTACTACGACGCGTACTACCGGAAGGCGCAGCAGGTGCGGCGGCTGCTGGCGGAGGACTTCCTGGCGGCGTTTCGCCGAGGTGGATGCGATCGTGACGCCGACTGCGCCGACGCCGGCATTTAAGCTGGGCGAGAAGACGGACGATCCGGTGGCGATGTATCTGGCGGATATCTACACGGTGACGGCGAGCCTTGCGGGGATCTGCGGGGTGAGCAGTGCCGTGCGGGACGACCGGGCAGGGCTGCCGATCGGAATGCAGATTCTGGGACGGCACTTCGACGAGGCTACGATCTTCCGCGTGGGACAAGCAGTGGAGCGGCTGACGGCAGAGCAGCAATAGCGGCCAGGGGATCGGCGCGATGTGGGCGGTACCGAGGAAAATCCTTGAGCGAGTTTAAGGATGGTTCGGAGAAGACGCAGCGCAGCCCCGGCCGGGAGCCGGAGGTCAACGTTCCGATGGCGCCCCTAACGCGACCGGAAAGTTCGGGGCTACGGCTGCTGTACGGACCGCAGGGGCTGCGGGCGGGCTGGTCGCTGCTGGTGTTCGCATTGCTGGTCTACCTGCTGCTGCAGGGCTTTGGGCTGATCGGCCGGTATGTGCGCATCGGCGACGATGGCATGCTGCCGCCTCTTTCCGCTCTGCTGATGGAACTGGCGCAATTTGTGCCGGTGGTGGTGGCGACGGCTCTCCTGGGGACATTCGAGGGACGCTCACTGACATTCTATGGACTGCAGGGGCGCGCGCGGGGGCGACGCTTCTTTGCGGGCCTGGGGTGTGGATTTGCAGCGATCAGCGTGCTGGTACTGGTTCTGCGGCAACTCGGGTATCTGGTTCTCGACGGGCGTGCCATTGGTGGCGGACCGGCGCTGCGTTCCGCGGTAGTGTGGGGCGGAATGTTTCTTCTTGTCGGGCTGACCGAGGAGATGATGTTCCGAGGCTATGCGCAGTTCACTCTGACGAGGGGACTGGGGTTCTGGTGGGGTGCGGTGCTGATTGCTGTGGCTTTCGGCCTCATGCACTCCATTAATGGCGGAGAGACTCCGGTGGGTTTGGTGGCTGTTGGCGCGGTGGGGCTGGTTTTCTGCCTGAGCCTTTGGTACACGGGGTCGCTGTGGTGGGCGGTGGGGTTCCACGCCGCGTGGGACTGGGGCGAGTCGTATTTTTACGGGACAGCGGACAGCGGGCTGGTAGCGCAGGGGCACTTGCTGCGGGAACATCCGGTGGGGGCGCCGCTGTGGAGCGGCGGGGCGACCGGGCCGGAGGGAAGCGTGCTGGTGTTTCCTCTGCTGGCGGTGATTGTGGTGCTGATGGTGGTGTGGTGGGGCAAAGAGGGGGAGAAGCCGTTTTTGGGGGGAGGCTTCCTCAGGGGCTAAAGCCCGATCGTATTAAATCGATATCGGCACGACTGAAGTCGTGCCCCTGATACAAAAACTCCCGGGGGCTGAAGCCCGACATCTTAACGGCCTCTAACCCCCGGGCTGAAGCCCGGGGCTTTCTCCTCGTGCCGCTTTGCGGCACTTTAAGTCATTCGCGACGAGTTTCTGTATGAGGTTGGATGCGCTACGCGCGCAGGCCCGCCAGGAATGCAGGTCCATTCGACTCGCGCCTGAACTCGTTGTTGCGCCAAAGGCGGCGCAACCGATGCGGATGCTTCGCTCAGGATGACACGACTTTTTGTTTTATGGAGAGCGGTGGGGATGCGCGCATTCCTTCGCGCCTGAATTTATTGTTGCGCCAAATGCCGCGCAACGAATTCGGAAGGCTCGCTCAGGATGACAGAGTTTTTATTTTTTATCGAGAGTGGTGGGGATGCGAGCATCCCTCTGACTGGCGCTCGTCTGAAACCTTCGCTGGAGGCCTCAGGTCGCTTCAGCTCCCGCACTACCGCTTTTCGATGGGCACGTACTTTACCGGGTATTCCGGGCCGGTGTATTCGGCGCGGGGGCGGATGAGGCGGTTGTCGTCGAGCTGCTCGATGACGTGCGCGGCCCATCCGGCGATGCGGCTGATGGCGAAGATAGGCGTGAAGAGATCGATGTCGATGCCCAGCGTGGTGTAGGTTGAGGCAGAGTAGAAGTCGACGTTGGCGTTGAGCTTCTTCTCCTCCTTGACGAACTTTTCGATCTGCCGGGACATGTCGTACCACTTCGTGTTGCCGGAGTCGCGGCTGAGCTGCTCGGACATCTGGCGCAGGTGGGTGGCGCGGGGATCTTCGGTGTGATAGACGCGGTGGCCGAAGCCGAAGACCTTTTTCTTTTGAGAGAGCAGGCCCTTCACATACTCGACGGGGTCGCCGCCTTCGCGGGCAATGGCGAAGAGCATCTTCATCACAGCTTCGTTGGCGCCGCCGTGGAGCGGGCCTTTCAGCGCGCCGATGGCGCCGGTGATGGCCGAGTGCATGTCCGCCAGGGTTGCGGCGATGACGCGCGCGGCAAAGGTGGAGGCGTTCAGCTCATGATCGGCGTGCAGGATGAGCGCGATGTCCAGGTGCGCGCGGCGGCGGGGATGGGCATTTCGCCGTGAAGCATCAGAGAAAATTGGCCCCGTGGGACAGCGAGGGATCCGGGTCGATGGGCTTCTTGTCCTTGCGAATGCGATCGAAGCCGGCGACCATCATAGCCAGCTGGGCGGTCAGCGAATAGGCCTTGCGGACGTTGGAGTCGTGGTCGACGTCTGCTTCGTCGGGATCGTAGAAGCTGAGGGCGGAGACGGCCGTGCGCAGCGCCTCCATGGGTGGCCTTGTTTGGGAAAGGAACGAAGCAGGTTGAAGATTGCGCGGGGGATTTGGCGCGCGGCGGTGAGTTTTTCGTGAATTCGGCAAGTTCGCTGCGGCTGGGGAGATGGCCGAACCAGAGCAGGAAGGCGGTCTCTTCGAAGGTGGATTTCTCCGCGAGTTCATGAATATCGATGCCGCGATACGCCAGCATGCCGGCATAGCCGTCGATCCAGCAAATGCCGGAGTTGGTTGCCACTACGCCTTCGAGACCCTTTGTCACCGTCGCCGTTGCCATCTGCTGCCTTTCCTCCGCCGGCACAAAAAGGGGTGCCGATTAACGGGATGCCGTGATCGCGCCGCGCGATGCAAACGCTGCCAATCGAAGCGCTTCCTGAGCGAATCGGGCGCGGCTGCGCTGTCCAGCCCACTGTTTATAGCTTACGCGAAATTAGACTGTCATCCGGTTCGGAAGGTCGCCGGGCAAACTTCCATTACCAAGGTGATGGGCGGGCAGGGCGGGATCAGGAGGAGAGGGGCGCGGATGCGAAGCGGCTGGCGCGAAACGGCGTGAGGTCGATGTCGGGGGTGCGGCCGCTCATCCACTGGCCGAGAACGCGGCCGGTGGCAGGCCCGAGAAGGATGCCGTTGCGGAAATGGCCGGTGGCGACCCAGCGGTTTTCTCCGGTGGTGTCGAAGGATGGGCAGGCCGTCCTCAGAGGCGGGGCGAAAGCCGACCCAGCTTTCGACAATCATGGCCTCGCGCAGGGGCGGCCAAAGGCTGGCGGCTTTGTGGAAGAGGCCCTGGATGTGTTCGGGCTCGACGGTCCGGTCGAACCCGGCGTCTTCGACTGTAGAGCCGATGGTGTATCGGTTCAGGCCGCGGGGCACGATGTAAATCGCGTCGGTGCGCAGAACGCACTGCGTCTGCACATCGCCGGGCAGCTCGACGGTGAGCATATGTCCCTTGCGGGGAAAGATGGGCAGGGAAGGGTCGAGTGCGGTCGTCCAGGCGCCGGCAGCATTGAGGAAAACCGCGGCGGAGGCGGAACCGTCGGAGGTTTCGACCTGCACGCCTGACTTATCTGAGCGGACGCGCCGCACAGGGGTGTGCTCCCGGAGTTGAACTCCGGCAGCGCGCACGGCGGCGGGGAGGGCTTCGGCAAGGTCCCAGGCATCGAAGCTGGCTTCTTCGAGGAGAAAGAATTCGAGGCTGCCGGGATCAATCTCCGGGGCCAGAGCCTGCAGATCCTCGGGCGAAAGTGCGGAGACCCCGGCTGGCGGGTGAGGACAACCCTGGGCGGTGCGGGTTGTGCGGAGAGGAATTTTGCGCCCGGAGAGCGCTTCAATCCGCGACAGGAAGGCGGGATAAAGGCTGAGACTCAGATGCGCGAGCGCGTGGAGTTCGGGAAGATTGTCGGGATCGTGGCCAGCGAGCATACCGGCGGCGGCGCGCGAGGCTTCCGACATCGCCTCCCTTTGATCGAAGACGGTCACGTTCCAGCCGGAGTCGGCCAGTTCGAGAGCCGTTGCGAGACCGACGATGCCCGCGCCAGCGATGACGGCGTTGCGATCCTGCATGAGTTGATTGTAGGCGGACGGAGAATGCACAGGATCGTGTGCGGATCGCGATTCTTTTACCGATGAGTTAGTGCGGAGTGACGTTAGAGACTTACTGATGGGGGACTGTGCAAAAGCCAGTACTGAATTCGCGAAGGTCGCGAGAAAAACGGTTGCGCGGTGGAAATCGAGGAAGAAAGTTCTTAGCAGCGGCGTTGTTTTTACGTGCCCTGAATGAACAGCGGACGAGAGATAACGCAACACGCGTGCGAAAAGAGGCGTAACTGCCATAGTTGTGGTGCACTCTGCGCGGATAACACGAAAGTACCAGGCGCAAACGAAGGAACGGTAATCAGCGTGCACCCTTGCAGACCAAAATCTCGCAAGACTGGCAGACAGTTCTAAGCAGATCCAACGCAGGGCTTCGCGGCAGAGTTGATTCGCGCTGTGGAGATTCCGAGTTCATTCGGCTTTATCGCACCGACAGGGCTTTGCCCTGAGACGCCAGAACGCGGGAACGATGCAAGAGGTGAGGATGTACGGTACCCCCTTTCGTTTCTCGTTGCTTCCTGGTGGAGCACCGCGTGATCCGTGGATCTCCAGGTCGTCGTGCCAGAGCGGACGGCCTACATCACGTCGTCGAGTGGCCGCATGGCTCAGTCTGATCGTTGTTGGCGTTGTGGTTCTGGGGCTGAGCGGCTGCGGATCGATTGTGCAGTCACCGTCGAGTGCTCAGGCAGCGGCGAGCAGCCTGACCGTCAATCCTTCGAGCGTGAGCTTTGGGTCGGTTGCGGTGGGACAAACGGCGAGCGCCTCCGTCACGCTGACGAACAGTTCCTCGGATGCGGTCCAGGTTTCGCAAATCATTGTGAGCGGAACGGGCTTTCAGGAAGTGAGCACGGACACTCTTCCAGTGAGCATCGACGCGGGCGCCACCTACAACGTTGAGGTGGCATTCGCACCGACAACAACCGGCGCGGCCTCCGGACAAATCTCCGTGACCAGCACGGCTGCCGGTGGTGGCACGCTGGCCGTGAGCCTGAGTGGAACGGGTACAGCGGCCTCCACGCAGCCGGTGACGCAGCTCAGCAGTCTCTCGTGCAGCTATGGATCCATCACCGGCGCGGGCACGGACAACTGCACAGTCACGCTGAGTGGTGCGGCTCCAAGCGGCGGCATGGTTGTGGATCTTTCCAGCAACAACGCCTCGCTGAAGGTTCCAGCTTCAGTCACGGTGCCGGCCAACGCGAGCAGCGCGAAGTTCCAGGCGACCGCCAGCGCTGTGAGTTCGGCCGTGACCGGGACACTGACGGCATCTTCCGGCGGCGTGACGGAAACCTTTGCGTTGAAGCTGAACGCGGCGCTTCGCGTCCTGTCTGCGAATCTGAGCAGCGTTGCTTTCGGGAATGTGACGGTGGATACCTCTGCCCAGCACACGCTGGTTCTGCAGGCAGCGGGCACCGAATCAGTGACGATCAATGCCGCGTCTCTGACCGGCACGGGCTTCTCGGTTTCAGGCGGGAGCTTTCCGATTACGCTCAATCCGAATGAAGTGCTGGACCTGCAGGTGCAGTTTGCGCCAACCAGCGCGGGCGCGGCATCGGGCAAGCTGACGATCACCAGCAACGCGACGAGCGGCGCGACGATACAGATTGCCGTGACGGGAACGGGGACGACGGCATCGTCGTCGGGCGCGGGTGCGGTGCTGAGCGTGAATGCGACCACGATCGCGTTCGGGAATGTAGCCCTGAACACGCCGGCGACGCAGTCGGTAACGCTGAGCTCGACCGGGAGCACTGCGGTGACGGTAAGCGGGGCGACGGTGACCGGCACCGGCTTCACACTGTCGGGAGGAAGCTTCCCCATCACGCTGAACCCGGGACAAACCGCAACGCTGAACGTGGTCTTCAACCCGGCGGTCGCCGGGGCAGCGACGGGGCGGTTAACGATCGCCAGCGATTCGACAACGGGGGCGACCACCCTGGTGGCGCTGACCGGAACGGGGCAGTCGACGGTGACCTACGCGGTCGATCTGACGTGGAATGCGCCGGCCAGTTCGCCGGTTGCGGTGACGGGATACCACATCTATCGCTCAACGGGCACGAGTGCCAGCTTCCAGCTGCTGAATACGAGCGTGAATGTGCCCACGACGTATGCCGATACCACCGTGCAAAGCGGGCAAACCTACGTTTACGCGGTTACCAGTGTGGATGCATCCGGTGCGGAAAGTTCAGATTCTAACCTGTTCACAGTGACCATTCCGTGAGACAAAGAGAGCAGTTGGGCGGGAGGAGATAAAGGATTTCAACGGAGGACGAAGAAGGATCGGCCTCCGGAACTCATGTTGATGGCCGAGACGGAGAACGGACCGGGAAGGTTGGAGCCAGGGGATGGGGAACGCGGCTAGACAAAAGCGCGAATCCTTAACTGAATTGCCATCCACTTCGCGTTATAATCGATCTCAAACCTCCTCCGCCAGCTATTGACAGGTACGACGCAATTTTTGAATTAAGTACTTTATCCTGAGACACATCAGGAAATTTATCTTTTGGGTTTTCAGCCGAGGAGTTCCAGTTACCAGAAATTAACATCCCCTGTGCAAGACTGTCCCAACGCCGGAATTGCCCGGGGATGCAGTCGCCATTTGGCAGAGATTCAAGATGATTCCCTACGTCAACAGCCTTCCGTCTCCGATTCGGATCCTCATCGCCGACGATCATCCGCTTTTCCGGGATGGGTTGCGGCGTCTGTTGCAGTCGGAGCCTGGGTTTGAGGTAGCAGGCGAGGCCTCGGACGGTGACGAGTTGCTGGGGCTGATCCGGAAGGCGAAGCCGGACATACTTCTGCTGGATTTGTCGATGCCACGCCGAGACGGCATTGCGGTGCTGCGCGAGCTGGCGGCGGCGAAGATTCCGGTGCGCACGCTGTTGCTGACGGCGGCGATCGACCAGGGGCAAATCGTGCAGGCGCTGCGGCTGGGGGCCTACGGCGTGATTCTGAAGGAATCGACCACGCAGCGGCTGTTTGACAGCATTCGCTGTGTGATGGCGGGACAGTACTGGGTAGGGCGGGAGAGCGTGTCCGATCTGGTGAAGGCGCTGCGCAGCGCCGGTGGTCCGCCGGATGTCGGCACGGAATTACGGGCCCGGGACTTCGGGCTGACCCCGCGCGAGATGGAAATCGTAACTCTGGTGGTTGCAGGATACTCGAATCCCGACATCGCCCAGCGCTGCTCCATCAGCGAACAGACGGTTAAGCACCATGTGAGTAACATTTTCGACAAGCTGGGAGTGTCGAACCGTCTGGAACTGGCGTTATTCGCAGTGAATCATCGGCTGACGTCCGCCGCGTCCTGATGACGGCCCCGAGAGCTCTGCGGGGAGGCGTTTTCCGGCCAGCCGGAAGGGTGAGGAAATCGCGGTCGAGGCGGGGTGCGCCGGCGGCGCCGAACCGACGGAATAACCCTGGTAACACACGATGGTTCCGAATTTGTAGCACTATGCAGTCATATGACCATAGTACTGTCGGGCCATTGCTGACTCACCGGAACTACCCTAACCTAAACCTCGCATATCAATGGCTGGAACCTCGCCTGAGGGAATATGTTCCGCCTGGTTTCAACCGAGGAGAAGGATGGATTTGGAGCCGGCCGTGAGCACATCCCCGATGGAGATATCCCGAGCCCGGCGGTATGAAATTGGGACCTCAATCCGGTATCGGGTGAGGGGAGAACGCGAGTGGCATGAGGGAGTGACGGAGAACATCAGCATATCCGGCATGCTCATTCGCGCCGATCGATCCCTGGATCCGAGGACCGCGATAGAGATGAGGTTTTTTCTTCCTGTTGAACTGGACGGCGAATGCGCCGCCGAAGTTTTCTGCCGAGGATTGGTTATCAGGTCGTCGAAATGCCGGATCCCGGCTAATACGGTTACGATCGCTGTCAAAATCGCACATTCACGGTTTATCCGTCAGATGGACAGCAGGAAAGACGTGACCCCGGATACATTCCATGGCAATCGACGGTTGGCGCTTTGATTCTTTTCCCTTTTTGACGTACGAGCAGTGGAGCAGGCGAACGGGGTTCAGGAGCAGGACGCTCCAGGCCGCGCGCCGGAAGTTTCAAGCCAGTGTGGAAAACGGGGCACTGTAGCCCACAGGGCGGAGCTATGCACCTCCGCAAGGAGTACACTGCAGGGCATGTTGCCATCAACTGTGACCCCCCCTGAAGGCATTGAAGCGGCCCCGTGGTGGGCGCTGTACACCCGGCACCAGCACGAGAAGGTTGTGGCCGAGATGCTGACGGCCAAGGGATTCGAAGTCTTTCTCCCGGTGTACGAATCGATCCGGCGCTGGAAAGACCGGAGGAAGGTGCTGTCGCTGCCCTTGTTTCCCTGCTACGTGTTCGTGCGCGGGGGAGCGGACCGGCGGCTGCCGGTAGTAAGCACGCCCGGCGTCCACATGCTGCTGACCCGGGGTGAGCAGATTGCGGTGATTCCGGAAGAAGAGATTGGATCGATCCGGAGGGCAGTGGAAGGATCGTTCCGGGTGGAACCGCACCCCTTTTTGAAAGTGGGCGAACGGGTACGCGTCACGCGCGGTTCGCTGACCGGTGTGGAAGGAATTTTAGTGAGGAAGAAAAACCTGTTTCGTTTGGTGCTTTCGGTCGATATGCTGGCACAGTCGGTGGGCGTGGAAGTGGACGCCTCGGATGTGGAGCCGGTCCAGCCGGAGCTGAATGGAAAAGGAACCTCCGCTGTGCTGACAATCCCGGAACTCCAGAGCGCAGGCAGTTAACGCTGCCGAAGCGCGGATCACTCTAACCTCCCCTAACCTGATGAGAATTCTGATGACACCCAGGTTGTATCGCTGTATTGCTCTCGTAGTCCTTTTGTCTGCTGGTTCGAGATTGGTTGTGGCGCAGGCGGATTCGGCGCAGCAGGACCCGCCGGAGGCAGCCTCGGCGGCACACAACGCCACGTTTGTGATCGGGAACGACGACAAGCTCAACATCAATGTGTGGAAGGATCTTGAACTGACCCGGACGGTTCAGGTGCGACCGGACGGGAAGATCTCCATGCCGCTGATCGGCGAGCTGCAGGCTGCGGGGCGCACGCCTCTGGAACTGGAGACTGAGATTTCCGACAAGCTGAAGGCGTTTATCTCGCAGCCCGATGTAACGGTGATCGTGGAGCAGATCAACAGCCAGAAGTTCAATATTCTCGGCAAGGTCTCCAAGCCCGGCTCTTACCCTCTGACCGTGACCACGACGGTTCTGGACGCGATCGCCGAGGCAGGAGGATTTCTGGATTTTGCCAAGCAGAAGGACGTTTACATTTTGCGCCCGAAGCCTGAAGGCGGTGAGGTTCGGCTGCACTTCAACTACAAAGATGTGATCAAGGGCAAGCACACGGAAGAAAACGTGAAGGTGGAGCCTCGCGACACCATCGTTGTGCCCTGATCGCCATGGGTCATTTTCAGAAAGTCAAGACTTTCTTATGCTGAAGCGCATTTGCCTTGGGCTGGCCCTGCTGGCCGGATTTCCGGCGTGGTCGCAGTCGACGACAACGACGGATACGCAGCAGTCTCCCACGTCGACGGATACGTCCCAGACTCCTTTGCCGACGGACTTGTCACAGAATCCCTCGGCGACGGAAGCGCCGATGGAACTGCCTCCGCCGGTGACCGGACAGGCGTACCCGACGCAGGTGAGCTCCGATGTTCACCACAATATTCTCAATCTGGCGGTCAGCGGTTCCGGCGGATACATCGACAACGTCCTGGTGGGATACACCACCAAGGTAGCTTCGTCGATCTTCACGGTGGCTCCTTCGGTTTCGTACGACAAGACAACCGCAAGGACGAAGGCTGAGTTCGACTACAATCCGGCGTTCACCTTTTACACTCAGGTGAGCGCGCTGAATGAGATCGACCAGAACGCGTCAGGAAGCCTGCAATTTCGAATCACGCCGCACTTTGTTTACCGCATGCAGGATTCGTTCACGAAGAGCTCCAGTGTTTTCGGCCTGCCGGCGCCGGTCCTGGGAGGCTCGGTTTCAGGATCGCTGCCCATCGAGCTGACCGGACTGGTGGCGTCGTTCGCGGACCGTATCTCCAACACCGCGACGGTCGATCTGGGGTTGCAGACGGGTGAGAACACGCTGATCGGCGCCGAAGGTTCATTCGCGGAACTCGATTACCCGAACAGCGCGCAGGTTCCCGGACTGGTCAACTCGAACTCGGTCGGGGCTTCCGGTTTTTATACCCACCGAGTTACGGAGCATCAATATCTTGGAATGGTGTATCAGTATCTGCAGATTCTGAGTTATCTGCAGAACGCTGAGGGAGAGGCGGCACTGAATACATTCACGCCTTTCTACTCCTTCTATCTGGTACGGACGACGAAGGGCAACTTAACGGCGTCGATCCAGGGCGGACTGGAGCATTCTTCGTTCATCATCCGGGGTGGTCCGCTGGTGGCGGAGTGGACGCCGGTGGTGACTGCGAGTATCGGGTGGCAGGGGCCGGTGACCAATTTCGCTGTGGGCTATACACGGTCGGTCAGCGGAGGCGGAGGGCTGAACGGCTTGTATGGAATGAACAGCATCAACGGAACGGCGCAGGTGAAGATTGCCCGGAACTGGGGAGTTTCGGCGGGCGCGAACTATTCGGACATCACGAACGACAGCTCCCGGTATTTGTCAGTGACAACCGGAGGACACTCGATTGTCGGGACCGTGACCGGTGGGCGAGCCCTGGGCAAGAGCACTCGATTCGAAGTCGGCTATAACCGCGTGCAGGAGTCGTATCCGGGGATCAGCGCGATTACGGACAATCCGAACAGCAACCGCGTATACGGATCGGTGAGCTACCAGTTCTCAAGGCCGGTGGGGAGATAGCGATGGCAGAGATTTACGAAGAAGAGAAATCCAAAGGTTTCGACCTGCAGCGCGTATGGGACATCGTGCAGCGCCGGCACATGATGTTTCTGCTGCCCTTCTTCGGGGGGCTGGCTGCTGGTGTTCGGGCTGAGCTTTGTTCTGCCCAAGATGTACAAGTCGACGACGCTGATTCTGGTGCAGGAACCGACGATGCCGAAGAATTACGTGTTGCCGAACATCAGCGACAACCTGCAGGACCGTTTGCAGAGCATTACCCAGCAACTGGAGAGCCGGACGCGCCTGCTGGCGATTATGCATGAGCTCCACCTGAATCAAAGGGATGGCCGCACCCTCTCGGCGGACAGCGCTGTGGACGCAATGCAGAAGAACATCACGGTCGACCTGGTGAGGGATTCCAGCGGGCTGATTAATGCGTTCAAGGTGTCCTATTCGGCGCCCAGTCCAACGATTGCGCAGAGGGTGACTTACGAGCTGACGACTGATTTCATCAACGAGAACCTCCAGTCGCGGCAGGCGGAGTCGCAGGACGCGACGAAGTTCCTCCAGGGGCAGATGGAGACGGCGCGGCAAACCCTCGCCGACCAGGAGGCCAAGGTCAAGGCCTTCGAGACGGCGCATCAGGGAGAGTTGCCGGATCAGCAGGCAGGGAATCTGCAGATCCTGAACGGTCTGCAGCAGCAGCTGCAGAGCGAGGAAGATTCGCTGCGCGCCGCGATGCAGCAGCGTTCGTATTTCCAGTCGCTGGTGGAGCAATATCGCGCGGCGGCGCCGGTGCGCACGGTCGATGGAGCGCCGACGGCGCTGGCCACGCTGGATACGCAGCTGCAGACGCTGCGGGCGCAGCTGGCGGACTTGAGCACGCGCTATACGGATGCCTACCCGGACGTCCAGAATCTGAAGGGACAAATCTCAAAGCTGGAGAAGTCGCGGGCGGCGCTGGTGGCACAGAGCCGAGCCCGATCGACCGGTGATCCGGCGGATGCGGTGCCCCTGACCGAGAACGGCCCCTTGCTGCAGGCGCAGAGCCAGCTGCATGCGACTGAAACTGAAATCGCCAGCCGGCAGGATGCGGTCACGCAGCTGAAGGCGAAGATCGGCGACTATCAGGGACGGCTGAATGCGGCCCCCTCGGCCCAGCAGCAGCTGGCAGATCTGAATCGCGGCTATACGCAGTCACAGACCGATTACAACGAACTGCTGCAGAAAGAAAACGAGTCGCAGATGGCGACCAGCATGGAGCAGATGCAGCAGGGCGAGCGCTTCACCATGCAGGATCCGCCCAACTACCCGATGAAGCCGGACTTCCCCAACCATCTGAAATTCTGCGGCATTGGGGTCGCGGTGGGGCTGCTTATGGGTATTGCACTGGTGGGCGGCCTGGAGTATTTCGACGACCGCATGCATCTGGGTGAGGAGATCCGGGACATGCTGCCGGTAGCGGTGATCTCGGAAGTGCCCGAGATTGTCACAGCTGAAGATGTGGGCCATGCGCGCCGCCGGGTATTTTTGGGGTGGGCGACAGCCGCAGTGGTTTTGATCACGATTCTGGCAGGAACCGCGCTGAGTTTTCTGCGCAGCTAGCGGATTGAACTATGTATAAAGCTTTCTACTATCTGACACGAAACCCATTCGACCTGACGCCGGACCCGAGTTATTTCGTCGCGACCCGGCGGCACAATGAAGCGCTGGCGGCGCTGCATTACGGGATCCGGAGACACAAGGGCTTCGTCGTCGTCACTGGCGAGGTCGGCACCGGCAAAACCCTGCTTCTGCGCTGCCTGCTCCGCCTGCTGCGGGAGAGCCGGGATGTTTCCTACGCCTATCTGTTCAACAGCCGCATGGCTCCGGTGGAATTTCTGCAGTACATTCTGTCGGATTTCGGGCTGGTGGTCTCGGGCAAGAACAAGGGCGAGCTGCTGCACGAGCTGGGAGAATTTGTGGTGTCGCGGGGATCGCGCGGATTGACGACGGTCCTGATCGTGGACGAGGCGCACCATCTTTCCGAGGATCTGCTGGAGGAAGTACGGCTGCTGACCAACCTGGAAACGATCGACGACAAACTGCTGCAGATTGTTCTGGTGGGACAGCCGGAGCTGGACGTGAAACTGGATTCCAGCCAGCTGCGGCAGCTGAAGCAGAGAATCTCGATCCGCGCTCATCTGGGCCCGCTGAGTCTCGAGGAGACGAAGGAATATATCGAACATCGTCTGCGGGTGGCGGGGTCGGAGTCAAAGGCGGAAACAATCTTTCCCGGCGCGACGGTGGAAGCGGTCTACCATCACTCGCGCGGCATTCCCCGGCTGATCAACACCATCTGCGAGAACGCCCTGATCATCGGGTACGCGCGGCAGATGCACAGCATCACCCCTGACATCATTCACGACGTGGCGCGGGAGTTTCGTCTGGAAACCAGCCTGCCGCCATCGGAGTCTGGAGAACGGAACTGTGGGAAGAGAAGAGAAGTCGCAGCAGGGTCTCCGCGATCTGTATGCCATGCTGCGCGGGCCGGGATCATCCGGCGCTGGTGGAACTGTTCCTTTAGTTGAGGCGAGTGAATATGAGCCAAATATTTGATGCCCTGCAGAGGGCGGAGGCGGAACGGGCAGGGACCCGCGACGCCGCCGCGACCGACGCTTCGGAGTTGCTGGAGCGGGCAGAGCGCCAGGCGTCGCATCGCCGGCAGGCGATGGTTGCCCTGGAATCCGTGAACACACCTCCTCTGGCCGATGCGGAACGGCCGCCGGCGGCGTCATCGCCATCGTCTATGCGCGAGCCCTCCATGGCCACGCTGGTCGAGGCTTTGGCTGAGCCGATGCAGGCGGATGGGGAGAAGAACGCGCGCCTGCTGGATATGTTCCAGACGGCGACCATGCCTCCGGGGGGCGGGGGACGTCTGGTCTCGCTGATGGAAGGAGCCAATCCCGCAGCAGAAGCGTTTCGCCTGCTGGCGGTACGGCTGCGCCATCGCCGCAAGGAGACCAGTCTGCGCAAGTTGCTGGTCACCAGCACCATTCCGGATGAGGGCAAGAGTGTGGTCTCAGCGAATCTGAGCTGCGCGCTGGCGGCGGGCACGCGCCAGAAGGTCCTGCTGGTGGGTGGGGATATCCGGCGTCCGTCGCTGGGCAGGGTATTCGGGCTGGATCAGGGACCGGGCTTGTGCGAACTGCTGGAGGGAAGTCAGAACCTGGTCTCGAGCGTTTACTACCTCAAAGATGCCGGGATCTGGATGCTGCCCTCAGGCATTATGAAGGGCAATGCCCTGGAGATTCTGCAGTCCAATAAGCTGCCGGTTCTGATGGAGCAGCTGGTTTCACTGTTCGACTGGGTAGTGATCGATTCGCCGCCGATTTTGCCGCTGGCCGATACCAGTGTGGGGGCGCGTCTGGCGGACGGAATCCTGCTGGTCGCTCGTCCCGGGGTGACCAAGAAGCGGCTTCTGCAAAAAGGTCTGGAAGCCATCGACAAGAAGAAGCTGGTCGGGGCTCTGCTGAACTCCTATAAGAGCGTCGAAGAAGGAAGCTACTACTACTATGGAACGGCCTCCGGACCCAACGGCACCTAGGTTTGCCGGCGTTCCATGGAATTCGCCGCGAGCAGCAACCGATCCGTTTCCATGGCTGCCGCGTATATCACTCAGCACTTCCCGAAGAAGAGAACCGTTCTGCTCTCCGCACCTGTTCTGCGGATTCCGAAATCCAGCAATAGCTTGCATTGTCTGCGGCTGCCGTTCCCGGGCGACGATTCGGGGCTGCGCCGACTGCCTGTCCCCCAAGCGGACGACCGATCCGTTTATCCAGAGAGGAGTCAATCGTGACTGTACTCAACCTTGGTAAAGTTGCGAAACCGAACGACCCCATCCTTGACGCGGGCTCACTCGGAGAACGCTTCATCCTGACTGAAGACGAGTTCAAGAGATGCATTGCCCTGGAGCGCAAGAGAACCGAGCGTTCCCGGGAGCCGTTCCTCCTGATGCTGCTGGAAGCGGGTCCGGTGCCGGGGGCCAATGGCGGTCCGACCACGCTGAACAGCATCATGTCGGCCATGCTCTCGTGCACGCGCGAGACGGATTCGGTCGGATGGTACCGGTCGCAGTGCACCGTGGGGGTCATGTTCACGGGCATCGTGATGAACGACCGGCGCTCGGTGCTGGGCACGATCATGGGACGGGTAAGCGCGGCCCTGCGGGAAGAGCTTTCTCTGGAGCGCTTCAACCAGATCACGTTTTCCTTTCACTTCTTCCCCGACCACTGGGATCACGATGAGCCGGGGCGTCCCAACGATCCGGTCCTTTATCCGGATCTGATGGTGCCCAACGAAAACCGGCAGTCGCTGCTGCGCGTCAAGCGGACCATGGACATCGCCGGCAGTCTGCTGGCGCTTACCGTCAGTTCACCGCTGTTTCTCGCCATCGCCCTGGCCGTAAGGCTGAGCTCGAAGGGCCCGGTGTTCTTTCGCCAGGATCGCATCGGGCAGTATGGGCAGCGCTTTACCTTTCTCAAGTTCCGCTCGATGCGGGTGAACAACGATGACAGCGTGCACCGGGACTACGTCAAGCGGCTGATCGCCGGAGAAGCGGAGCAGGTGCAGGTAACGCCGGGACGCGATGGCGTATTCAAGCTGGCCAACGACAAGCGCATCACCCCCATCGGCAAGTTTCTGCGCAAAACCAGCCTCGACGAGCTGCCGCAGTTCCTCAATGTGCTGCGCGGCGAGATGTCGCTGGTGGGGCCGCGGCCGCCGATTCCCTACGAGCTGGCGGCTTATCAGACCTGGCATCGCCGTCGCGTGCTGCAGGTGAAGCCGGGCATTACCGGCCTGTGGCAGGTGACCGGGCGCAGCCGGGTGCGCTTCGACGACATGGTGCGGCTCGATCTGCGCTATGCGATGTCGTGGTCGCCGTGGCTGGACGTAAAGATTCTGCTGCGCACGCCCGCCGCCGTCATCAAGGGCGCGTACTAAACATCTCTCTGGCCGTTTCGGCCGCATTCCAAGTCCAACAGGTTCTCTTCCTGCTTCCGGAGCATCGGCATTGCCGATCCGGAACCGGGCCCAGAGTGTAGTGAGGGTCACATGAATTTTGGCGTAATCGGCTATGGATACTGGGGACCGAACGTTGTCCGGAATTTATCCACGCTTGAAGGATCGCAGGTCACGGCCATCGCGGAGCTGAGCCCCGCCGCCCAGAAGAGGGCACACCGGGCTCATCCGGGGATCCACATTACCGCGGACACCAATGAAGTTCTGACCTCGCCGGACATCGACGCGATTGCGGTGATCACTCCGGTGTGGACGCATTTCGAGCTGGCCAAGGCGGCGCTGGAAAACGGCAAACATGTCTTCGTGGAAAAGCCGTTCACCAGCAACTGCGGCGCAGGCCGAGGAGCTGATCGAGCTGGCCCAGCAAAAGAACCTGACGATCATGGTGGACCACACGTTCCTGTTCACCGGGGCGGTGAAGAAGATTCGTCAGCTGATGGACGACGGCACGCTTGGCAGGCTCTATTACTACGATTCCACCCGCGTAAATCTGGGCCTGTTTCAGCACGACGTCAACGTGCTGTGGGATCTGGCGCCCCACGATCTCTCGATCATGGATCACCTGATCAAGGCGAGCTCCTGAAGCGGTGGTCGCCACCGGGCAGAGCGCACCTGAACGGCCACGAAGACATCGCGTACATGACGGTATATTTTCCCGACAACGTGATCGCGCATATCAACGTCAACTGGCTGTCGCCGGTGAAGGTACGAACCACGCTGATCGGCGGCGAAAAAAAATGCTGGTGTGGAACGACCTCGAGGCCGACGAGAAGGTCAAGGTCTACGACAAGGGCGTGAACATCACCAACCGCGAGGGCGTCTACAACCTGCTGGTGAGTTACCGTTCGGGCGACATGTGGGCGCCGCAGCTGGAACAGGTGGAGGCGCTGCGGCAGAGCTGGCCTATTTCATGGATTGCATTCACGAACGGCAAGACGCCGTTCAACGACGGATGCGCGGGCTTGCGGGTGGTGCAGGATGCTGGAGGCGGCGACCGAATCGCTGACGCAAGCGGGGAGCGCTGGTCTACCTATGAACGACTTATCGACTGCATCGCTCCAGGACGTGAAACTGGGCAACGGAGTCAAGCTGTCGAAATTCATCAACCTGTACGGCTGCGAAATCGGCGACGAAACCAAGATCGGCGCGTTCGTCGAGATCCAGAAGAATGCCAGCGTCGGCGGCGCTGCAAGATCTCAAGCCACACATTTATCTGCGAAGGCGTGACGATCGAGGACAACGTCTTCATCGGACACGGCGTCACCTTCATCAACGACAGTTATCCGCGGGCGACGCACCCGGGCGGCGAACTGCAGACCGAGAAGCGACTGGAAAGTCGAACGAACCGTGATCAAGAAGAGGCGCGTCGATCGGCTCGGGCGCCACGATTCTGGCCAAGGTGACGAGTCGGCGAAAACGCGATTGTCGGCGCGGGCAGCGTGGTCACGAAGGATGTCCCACCCAACACGATCGTGGCCGGCAATCCGGCGCGCGTACTGCGTTACATCGAAAGAGCTGTGGAGGGAGCGCAAGATGAGCGAGCAGAATGAAATTCCATTTCTTGATCTTAGTAACTCCTCACGTGGAGCTTGAAAGAAGAGCTTACTGCAGTGTTTCAGCGCGCTCTGCGAAGCGCAGGCTTCATCGGCGGCCCGATGGTGGAGGATTTCGAGCAGACTTTGCGAGCTACTGCGGTGCACGCCATTGCGTCGGCGTCAGCAGCGGCACCGATGCGCTGCGCTTTGCCATGATCGCTGCGGGGTGCGTCCGGGCGACGTGTCCTGACCGTGCCGCACACGTTCATCGCGACCACCGAAGCGATCTCCCAGGCGGCGCGCGGCCGGTATTCGTGGACATCGACGAGCAGACCTACAACATCTCGGTCCGAAACTGCGGGAGTACCTCGAGCAGGAATGCCACCGTGACGCCTCCGGGCGACCGATCAGCCGGAGAAGGCAGCGGCCGGTGACGGCGATCGTTCCGGTCCATCTGTACGGCCAGATGGCCGACATGGACGCGATCCTCGAGCTGGCCGAGAAGTACGGCCTGATCGTGATCGAGGATGCCTGCCAGGCGCACGGCGCGGAGTATTTCTCACGAACAGAATCGCTGGTTCAAGGCCGGGTCGATGGGCCGGGCGGCGTTCAGCTTCTATCCGGGCAAGAATCTGGCATGCGGCGAAGCGGGCGCGGCGACCACCAACGATGCGGAGCT
>CAVPCE010000084.1:0-3302 GCA_963702295.1 uncultured Acidobacteriaceae bacterium
GCAGCTGGAACAGTTGCTGGCCAAGCGGCTGACGGAACTGGAGGCCGGCACGCCGAAGCTAGTCGGCGCGCGCTAAATGAGGTCAGGATGAACAAACGGAAAGGCAGCCTCGCGAGGCTGCCTTTTTGATCGGAACGGCCCGGCCCCCGATCCGTAACGGGCGCGATATCCATACCTTGACGAAGCGCTTCCCGGTCACGCATGATCGGGTCGTCGAGTCTCTGTTCCGGCTCTGGCTCACCGTTCAGCTCGTTCATCTCTGCGATTTTTTCAGGAGAGTCCTTCTTGGCGAGGATGTGGTCTTGTCCAGCCGTACCCCGCGGATGCTCAGGATTGGGTGTTGTGTCGCCATGGCGATGGCGTGGGTTCTGTGTGCCACGGCATCGCAAGGGCAGGCGGTCGCTGCGGGCTTTAACACCGCCGCAGCGTTACCCGATGCTCCGCTGCCCGCGTTTTCGAGTTCGGTGATTTCGCCTGGTTACCGGCCGCATCGAAGCCGCCGCGGCCTCTGCTGGAGGACTGCGCGCAGGGTGCGACCCATTCTCCCCAATGCCGTGTGCACTGGCATCAGCTCATCTTCTCCACGGTTGTTTTTAACGCATTTGAAGATGCCGGCAATCTGTATACCGGCTACTGGTACCGGTACGAAACGACGCACGGGAACTGGTGGGATCGATACATCAATTCGGCAGCCGGCTGGCGGTGGAATGTCTGGGCCGATCAGAATCCGTTTCTCGATGATTATGTCGGTCACCCGATGATGGGCGCCATCACCGACGATCTCTGGATCCAGAACGATCCCAGGAGCATGACGGTCCAGCAGTCGAATACATGGCCGTACTGGCGCCGGCTTTTGCGTGCTGGAGCCTTCTCGACGGCCTACAGCTTCGAATGGAAGCTGGGACCGACCGGAGAGGCCGCCATCGGCCACAACGGAGATCACGCGGAGCCGGACAACGGGCACTATACCAATGAGACGGGCTGGGTGGAGCTTGTGACCACACCGGTGGGAGGCGTCCTGTGGACCATGGCGGAGGACGCGCTCGACAAGCACGTGGTCGCGCCCGCTGAGGGAGATGGACGGAACCCCTTTGCGCTGCTGGGCCTCAGCTTTCTGGAACCGGCGCATGCGACAGCGAATATTCTGCGCTTCCGCTCCCCCTGGTACCGCGATGATCGGGATGTGAAGGCAAAGAGCTTCTGGACCGATCCGGCAGCTGAGAATGCCGTGACGTTCACCAAGCCGGGCCCTCAACCAAGTTCGCCTTCGAGCGGCGCAGAAGGAGAGGAGAGCGCTACCGTAGTGGCGTCGTCGCTGAGTAGCGCTGCTGCGGCTGTCGAGCCGACTCCGACCTCAGCACGGGAACTACCCGTTTGGCCGCGACCGGGAGGCGTGCACGAATTTGGCGCATGGTGGGGGTTGTCGCTGATGAGCGGGCACATCTGGGGCTATGCCAAAGATGTGAAGTACATGCCCATCGACGTGCGCTACACCTATCTGTTCACGCAGCACCAGTATTGGACGATGCGCTACGCGCCGGAGCTCACTGCGCTTGCCATGCTCGATGAGCCAGTGCAGGGCGCCAAGCCGACCCAGGCGCAGCCCGCGGCGCAATATCTGAGGACGCGCGCCTACGGGAGCGGTGTCAGTCCGGTGGGTTTCGAGTAGACTTCTTTCCCCGGAGCCGGGTCCAGCCGTTCTTCAGCACGAATGGCGGATTCATTTATTTCGATCAGCGCGTGCTCTCGCCCCAGGGTTCGCAGTGGATGTACACAATTGATTTCGGCACCGGCATCCACATATTCCGCAAAGCTCGTCAGGATGTGACAATCGGGTACCGGTATCAGCATCTGTCGAACGGGAATATCAGTCTGCACAACCCAGGAACCGACGCGAACACGTTCTACCTGGCAGTGTCACGGTTCCGGACGAAGGGCCACCGGTAGCCTAGGGATAGTCCTCAGCTGAGCGCGCGCCTGGCAGGCAGTCGGACGGGATATTCGCGCTCGTATGGCGGCGAAGCGCACGCCCGATGCTTCAGACCCGCGGCGGGAAAGCGGTTGCCTGGCTCACGGGAACCACTTTCCACTCCGAAAAGGCCAGCACATACAGCATGATGAAATTCGCCAGCGGCACGAACATGAGCAGGCTCAGCCACGGAGAGAACCCGGCCTTCTTCCAGATCATCCAGTAGGGAATCGTGATCAGGACGATGAAGAAGAGGGCGATGATGGGAAAAATAGCCATCATGGCCGTGATCATGTGCAGGGTGTGCGGGTCGACCATATTCACCTCCGGCGAAGCATGAATGGGATTTCGCGCCAGCTTAGCGTTTCTGCGGAGCCGAGGCAAGGACTTTGCCGCCGGGTGGGTTACTGCGGATGAGGGTCCGGCAATCGCCTTCGACGATTTAAAAGAAAAAACTGAACAGGGGCTGCACTGATCCCGTCTTTGCTGGTGAAACGGCACGGAAACCAAGGAGCCGCAGGGGTGCGACCGGGGGACGAGGCGGAGTTCGCAGGTCTGGTCGAACGCCAGTGGCGGTTTGCCTGCCGGGTGGCTTGGACGGTGCTGCGCCAGGCGCAGGATGCGGAAGATGAGGCGCAGGAGGCGTTTCTGAAGATCTGGCGTGCTCAGGGCTGGCGGGATCTGCGCGATGAGCGCGCTTACGTGGCGCGGGTGGCGTGGCGCGCGGCCGTGGACCGGGTGCGCGACTCGCCCCTTCGGTTGCACTCAGCGCAGACACTGAGGCGGACCCCACTTCGCAGCCAGGCAGGGGATTCTTCGCCTGAGAATCTGGCGGATCAGGCATGCGGCCCGGAGGAGATCGTCGTAGCGGCGAACTGGGAGGCGGCGGTGCATCGGCTGATCGACAGTCTGCCCGAGGAGTGCGGCAGCCGCTGGCCTTGTCGGCGGAGCTGAATTCTCGGGAGATCGCCGAGGCAATGGGCATCGCCGAGGGGACGGTGCGGACGCGGCTGATGCGAGCGAGGCAGATGTTGCGAGAGAAGATTGCGGCGATGGAGGAGCGGCGTTATGCAGAACGATGAGCGAATCGCCGGGGAAGAGATCGCAACCGGATCGAGGCGGCTTGCGGAGCTACACGCAGCCGCCCGCAACAACGGAGCCGCGGGTCGCTTTGGCTCAGATCATGGAGCGGACGCAGGTGGAGCGTCCAGCGCGACCCATGCGCTGGTGGATGTGGGGCCTGACCGGAGCAGCAGCGTGCCTGATCGCCATGATGGTTGCGCTGTGGGGGGCTCGCGCACAAAGCAGAAATTAGCACATGCCTGGCGCCGTT
>CAVPCE010000085.1:0-16603 GCA_963702295.1 uncultured Acidobacteriaceae bacterium
TATGTGCTACACGCTTCGAACTCGTCAGGTATTGCTGTAGCCTTGCCCGCCCAGCCAAGCCCGCGGAATTTGGCCTCCGCCCCGGACCCGCCTCCAACAGTGGCCGCTGCACCTGCGCCGGCCCTCCGCGGCCGATTCGGCCTGGGCATCGCCTGCGCTCTCGCTGCCGGTGCGTGGCTCGGCGCCGCTGAAGCCCCCGCCCGTCTCGTCGCCTCAGGATTCTCTCCTTTCGCCATCTCGTTCTGCATGGTCTGGGTGTCTTTCTCGCTCGATGGACCCTCCCCATCGCCATGAAGGGTACGCACTCTGTCGTCCGCGATCTCCGCCAGCGGCCGCACCTCATGCTCTGGGCCGTTCTCGCCGGAGCCCTCTGGTCCGTCGCCAACACTCTCACCATCTATGCCATTCGCGACGTCGGGCTCTCCATCGCATTTCCCCTCTGGAATACCAACACTCTGGTCGGCATCTTCTGGGGCTGGGCACTCTTTCGCGAGTTGCGCGGCGCCTCCGCCCGCAGCTGGGCCAAAGTGGCCGGCGGAGCAGTCGCCATATCGTCGTCGGCTCCGTGCTCCTCTCCATGCTCTCCGTCCACACCATGTCTGCCACCCCCGGCCGCGCCCTTGCCGGTATAGCCGCCGCCCTGGGGGCAGGCCTGCTCTGGGGCACCATGTACGTGCCCTACCGCAAGGCCAATCTCAGCCGCACCAATCCGCTCTCGTTTGTCACCATCTTCACCTTCGGCGAAATCGGCACCATGCTCTTCCTCGCCGCCGTCCTGCCCGGCAGTCTGCACAGCCTCATGCGCCAGCTCCACGCCATGCGCCCTTCCATCTTCTGGCTCCTGCTTGGCGGATTCTGCTGGGTCATCGGCGACCTCTTCCAGCAGTACGCCACCAAATACGTCGGCATCAGCCGCGCCATTCCCCTCTCCAACACCAACCAGCTATGGGGATTTGCGTGGGGCGTCCTCGTCTTCGGTGAGCTGGCCGGCACCCACGGCGCCGAACGCCTCATGGCCCTCGGCGCGTCCTTGCTCACCATCTTCGGCGCCATGCTCATCGCCGGCGCCACCGTCTCCACTGGAGAAGCCGCCTCCTCCGTACAGGCCATTCGCCGCGAGTGCGATCGCTACGGCCTCGATATGGACGTCACTCTCCGCACCCAGGAAGGTTTCGACGAGGACGCCATCGCCCCGCGCCGCCGCGCCTGGTTCGACTTCCTCATCCTCGCCGCGGCCGTCGCCGTCTTCATCTGGTTCGCTATCCCCACGCGCGTCCCGCAAGTTGCTATGAACCTGCCCTCCGCCCTCGTCCTCAGCGTGATCCTCATCGCTGTCCTCGCCGCCTGCGGATGGCTCCTCTGGAAGAAAACGCGCTTCGCCTGACATCGCGTCGCCCTGGATCACGCCGCGCCTTCCATTTACATTGAGAACAGCTGTTAAAGGACTCGCCTTCGCGACCATGGACATTGTGGGCGTCGGACTCAACGCCACCGACACGCTGATTCCCGTTTCGCACTACCCCGCCTCCGGCTCCAAAGTGGAGTTCCGCTCCGCCTCCGTCCTCCCCGGGGGACAGGTCGCTACCGCCATGGTCGCCTGCCAGACCTGGGGCCTGCGTGCCCGCTACATCGGCAAGCTCGGCGACGACGATGCGGCCGCACTCCACCGCGAAGAGTTCCGCAAAGCCGGCGTCGAAAGCCATCTCTTCTCCGCGCCCGGCTGCCCCAGCCAGCAGGCCTTCATCCTTGTCGAGGACTCCGGCGAGCGCACCGTGCTCTGGAAGCGCGATGACCGCCTCACCCTTCGCCCGGAAGATCTGCGCCGAGAATGGATCGCCGACGCCCGCGCCATCCACCTCGACGGCCACGATACTGAAGCCGCCATCACCGCCGCCACCTGGGCCCGCGAAGCCGGCATCCCCGTCGTTGCCGACCTCGACGAGCTCTATCCCGGCGTCGAGCAGCTCCTCGAAAAAGTCGACTACCTCATCGTCAGCCGCGATATCCCCGGCCGCATCACCGGCAAGTCCGACCTCCCCGATGCACTCGCCCGCGTGCAGCGCCAGTTCGGATGCCGCCTCACCGCCGCCACCCTCGGCCACAACGGCGTCCTCGCTTATACCCGCAACACCTGTTGCTACCGGCCCGCCTTCCGCGTCAACGTCGTCGACACCACCGGCGCCGGCGACATCTTCCACGCCGGCTTATCTACGGCCTGTTGCAGAACTGGGCCCTTGTCCGCACCCTCGACTTCGGCTGCGCCGCCGCCGCCCTCAACTGCACCGGCACAGGAGCTCGCGGCGGCATCAGTCCCGTCGCGGAGATTGAAAAACTCATCGCCACCGGCGCCCACCATCCCTCGGAATTCGACCGCTTCGACCGCGCCTCCGACGCCGCGGGCATCGGCCATCCTCTGTTGGCCTGGTGAGATCAGACCCTGCCTCGGCCACGTGGCCCCTACCCGGATTCGCTTTAGTTCGCCTATACTGCTCGCAGAGAAGCAGCCGGCGAATGAAGCCATCACACGCCCATCCCATCCTCTCCGCAGCCGCACTGCGCGCCGAAATCAGCGCCCGCAATCAAGCGCGTGCCGGCCAGTTCGCCCATGAGCTCACCTGGAGTGAATCGCCGAGCGTCCTCTACGCGGAATCCGAAGGCTTCCACGGCAACTTTCTGCCCGCCTCCTGGGCGCGCATCCAGGCAAATCCTGCCTGGAGCAGGCGCCTCTCGAAGAGTTACACCGCCAGCCGTTTCGTCCCCCGCGCCGGCGATCGCCGCCGGTTCGAGCTGGACTGCGCCACCAGCTCCGACGCGCTCCTCATGAACATCTTCTGCTATCCCAAAGTGCTTCACAGGCCCGCGCCGTGCGCCCTGCTGGGCATTGAACCGGGCCTCGAGCCCGACTTTGGCTTCCGCCCTTCCATCCCCCGTCTCCACGGCCACATCGACCGCACCGAGATCGACATGCGCCTCGGCACTTTGCTGATCGAAGCCAAACTCACTGAAGGCGACTTCCAGCAGGCGCCTCTTCGCCGGCTCGCCCATTATCCCCAGCTCCCCGACATCTTCGACCTCGAACGCCTGCCCACGATCAACGACCGCGTCCACAACTGGCAGCTCATTCGCGGCGTCCTCGCCGCCCACGCCCACGAAGCATCATTTCTGGTCTTCTGCGATCGCCGCCGCCCCGACCTCATCGACCGTTGGTTCGCCGTGATTAACGCCGTCTCTTCGAGCGCTTTGCGCACGCGCCTCGGTCTCCTCACGTGGCAGGAAATCGCGGCTGCGCTTCCCGTCCAACTGCAAAATTTTCTGAATGAGAAGTACGGAATCTAATGAGTGTACGGAGACGAAAAAGGCGGCGCTGGATCGCGCCGCCCATCGTCATTCTTGTTATGACGCCCCGTCAGATCCGCATCGGCATGATGATGTACCGGTACTTGTAGTCATCCGATCCGTCTTCCGGCCGCATCTGCCCGGCCGACTGCGAGTCCTTGAACTCCAGCCGCACCTCGCCCTCGTTCCCGATCGCCTTTAAAAAGTCGATCAGATACGCCGAGTTGAAGCCCACCATAATCGGATCGAAACTGTAGGGCGTTTCAATCGTGTCTTCCGATTCGCCCGCTTCTGTCGATGACGAGGAGACCTTCAGCTCGTTCTGCTCGATCCGCATCTTGATCGCGCCCGACCGCTCATCGGCAAACTGAGCCACGCGCTGGATGGACGCGGAGAGATCTGTGCTGCGCACGATCACAAATTTGTTGTTGTCCCGCGGCATCACCGCTTCGTAGTTCGGGAACTGCCCGGTCAGCTTGCGGCTGGTCAGTACCCGGTGCCCAATGCGGAAAAACAGCGTGCTGTCATCGTCGGCAAACTCCACCGTCTCGGCCTCGGTGTTCGCCAGCAGCGATTGCAGCTCCTGCAGCGCCTTGCGCGGAACCAGCGTCTTCTTCTCCGCGCTGATGCCTGGGAAATTCTCTCCCGTCTTTTCAATGTGCGCCAGCCGGTGTCCATCGGTCGCCACCATCGCTATCGACTCGGCCTTCAGAATCAGCAGCGCGCCGTTCAGCGTGTAGCGCGATTCCTCGTTCGAAATCGCGAAGATCGTGCGCGCAATCAGCGTCCGCAGCGATGCCACAGGAATCTTCGTTACGCTGCTTTCCGGAAACTCGGGCACCTGAGGGAAATTTGCCCGCGCCATGCCCACCATCCGCGTATTCGACCGCCCCGCGCGGATCTGCACCCAGTGGTTTTCCAGCAGCTTGATCGAAATATCTCCATCGCCCAGCAGCCGGATGTAGTCGTAAAGCTTGCGCGCCGGAATCGTGCACGATCCCGGCTTCTTGATCTTCGCCGCACACGACGTCCGGATGCTCTGGTCCAGATCAGTCGCGGTAATCACAATGCGGTCGCCATCGGCTTCCAGCAGGAAGTTGGAGAGGATTGGGATCGTGGTCTTCCGCTCCACCACGCTCTGCGTCGCGGTGAGTTCCCTCACCAGATCCTGGCGGCTGACCGTGATCTCCATGGCCGCACTCCCGACGGCCTTCTCCTGTTCAACTCCAGCCGGCATAGGGTCTCCCTCGATTCGATTGGACTCAATGTACACCATGCAGGGCAGAGAGCCGCAAGGTGCAGGGTCGCAATCCATTCTAGTGACAAACCCATAGAACGCGCCCTCTGGAAAACGAGGCTGTTTCTGTGAGTTGTCTCTTCGCGCTCCAACCCGGCCCCTCCTCCTCGCGACGACTGCGACGAAGAGATTTAATATTTCTCTTTCTCTAGTAGCCGTAGTCGTTCCTGGAGGAAAAGTGGAAACGCCCGGCACAACCGCGCAGGGAGCGGCCGTGCCTGCGGTGCTGTTTTTAGAAAACTCGTCCGCCTGAATCGCAAAAGTCGGAAATCCGCCCCGATCGGCCATCACCCGCTGCCGATTCTCCACCGTATAAACAGGAGCGCTCAAAACCCATGTGGAAAGCGGGATGCGCAGAGTGGAAAGAGCGGTTCTATGCAGGCACGACGCGCCTTCGCGCACACCCTGCAATCCACAGCGAACCGCTTATCCGCACCTTGCACAGGGGAGGGGGCGGAAGCGGTCCTCGGGTGGAAATTGCGGCCCCACCGGCCGCTCCACATTTAGACCGCTTCCTCTGGGGGAGAAATTAAGGCTCAGTCTTCGGCTTCGGCCGGAGAGCCGCTGCGGCTGATCGAAACGCCGCCATTCACTGTCTGCACATGCACTGTCGGGCCACCGGATCCCAGTTCGGTGTTGAGGTGATTCTTAATCTCCCCCTGCACCGTCACCGGAAAGCCCACCGAGATACCGCCGTTCACGGTTCCCGTCTCCAGGTGCGCCGAGTAGCGGTCAGGAATCCGCAGGTCCACTCCGCCGTTGGTCGTCTCGGCATGCAGTCCCGCGCCTTGCCAGCGATCGCCCACCAGGGAAACATTCAGCCCGCCGTTCACCGTCTCCCCACGCACATCACCCGCCAGTTGGTCCAGACTCACGCCGCCGTTCGTCGTCTCAAACCGAATCGCTCCGTCCAGACGCGTGAGGTCGATCCCGCCGTTCATGGTGTGGACTTCCGCTGCCAGATGCCGCGGCACGTGCAGGTGGTAATCCACGCTGTACCCTTCGCGCTCAAAGAAGTGCGACCGTGGCCCCTGGTCGCGAACATCCCCATTGGTGGTGTTGATCACCACATCGTTCAGCAGTTGGTTTGCCTCCGACTCAGAAGTCGCCCATGTCTGCACCCGTGCCTCCAGTGCGACGTCGGAACGATCTTCGCCGATGACGTCAATCCCGCCGTTCGTGGTTTCGACACTCAGGTGCCCGGAGGGTAAAGCAAACGTCGTGTGCCGCATCTGGCATGCGTGAGATTCGCCCCAGTGGCCGCTCCGGTCTTCGCAGTTGCCGTTCTGCCAGTTGCCCGCGGCCTTCGCCTGGGCCGCTGCGGCGTGGGCGTTGATGTGGCTGTGCGGCAGCGCGACGCCGAGAACGACGATCGCCGTCAGGCTCAAAATGAACAGGATGAATCGGCGCATGGCGCGCACCTCATGGCCGGAATACGCGGTTGGAGACATAACAGTTCCCTCGATTTCATTTGGGGGGGACCCGGAATAAAGAGAGAATGCACGCAAACGGCCTAAGTCCTGCGCCCGAGCGACTCAGCCAAATCAGCGATTTACCGGAGGGAAATGCGGTCCCGCCTGTCCGCACACCAAAATCTCTGTTCGGGAACGGACACCGGACCTTACCGCTTTCGCTCCCAGAACTCCTCGTGCCGGTCGTCGCGGAACCGAATCCCCGTCACCCGCCCCTCCGTATCTCGCTCGAACGTCAGCCGCCGCGTGCCCCCGGTGGGATAAAAGAAGGTCGTCGCGCTCTCCGGCAGCAACTCCGCCACATCGCCAGTCTGGTTCCGCGCAAATAATCGCTCCCCCTGCCGAAACACCGTCGCTACCACCACGTTCTGATCCTCGTACTCACCCACGTAGGCGTTGTATACCGCCGCATCCACCTTCGCCGGCACGGGGTGAATCGGAACCAGAATCTGCTCCGCCGCCGGCGACAAGTGCGGAATCGCGCTCAGCCGCTGCGCCAGCAGCCACCGTGGCAGCTGCGGCTCGGCATACGCTCGATCCCATACATTGTGTTTGATCCCGGCATATTCCCAGAAGCGAACATCGCCGCCGGCAGCCTTCAGCGCCTGGTACATCAGCAGAGATTGCCGTACACTCACCACCGGATCGTCTGACCCATGAAAGATCCAGGTCGGCGTTCGCCCCACCGCCCGCGCATACTCGGCTGGCAGCGTATTTGCTTCGCGCCACCGCTCCGGCTGGTACGACCAGAACACGCCCCCGCACACTGGCGCCAGCGCCGCAAACCGGTGCGGATACGCCCGCGCCATCTCCCACACCCCATAACCGCCCAGCGAAAGCCCCGTCAGTGTCACGCGGTCGGGATCGCCGTAAAACTCCTTGATCTCCGCCTTCAGCGCGGCGATCGCCACGCCCATCATCTCCGGATCGGTCCAGTGATGATGATTGAACGGCACCTGCGGCATCACCACCACAAACGGCCACCGTTCCGGGTGCAGCCGAATCGCCTGGGGCAGGCCGATCTGCGTCTCTGTCCAGCCCCTCCGAACCCCGTTCGCCGACCCGTGCAGAAACAGAATTACCGGCCATCGCTGGCTGCGATCCCAGTTTTCCGGCAGATACACCACGTACCGCCGCAGCGCTCCGTCATAGTTCAGCGTGCGGTTCAGAAACCCCGTGTCCTGGCGGTGAGCCGCGCCCCAAACCGGGGCGGCAAGACACAGGAGAATCAGAGCCAGCAGTGCGCGACGCGTCATCAGAGGTAGGGACAGGGTATAGGCCACTGCTCCCCTCGAACAGCCAAAAGTTCCGCCCGTCCCCCCTCCCGGTCCCCCGTGATACTACTGTCCGGCGATGGACAATTCCTCCCGATTCCGGACAGGTGCTGCCCGCTGCCACGACCCTTCGCTAACCTAAGAAACACATTCCACAAAGATTTCCGCCTCCGCTTGTTTGGCGTCGGAGATGCACTCTGATTAACCCCCATTTCCCGGCTTCCAGGGAGAACCCAATGCAGGATTTCTGGATCGTCTGCGCATCGCCGCCCGCCGCCTTCGCCATGCGCCCGGCTTCGCCCTCACGGCAATCCTCTCCCTCACCATCGCCATCGCCGCCAATCTGGTCGTCTTCGGCGTGATGAATGCGGCTATCCTGCGCCCGCTCAACGTCGCCAACGCAGACCGCCTGCGCATGATCGAGCAGAAGCCCCATGGCTACATCAGCCAGTCCTACCCCGACCTCCTCGACTTCCAGAAGCGCAATACGACCTTCAGCGCCATCGCCGGTTACCGCATCGGCCAGTCGGGGGTCAGCACCCAAGGCCTCGCGCAATCGGACCGGAACTATGAAGTCACCAGCAACTACTTCGATATGCTCGGTGTCCAGCCGGAACTCGGCCGCTTCTTCCACCAGAACGACGAGCATGGGGCCGATTCAATGCCCTACCTCGTCCTCAGCCATTCGTACTGGCGCACGCGCTTCGGCGCGGATCCGCGCATCGTCGGCACCAAAGTCGATGTCAATAAGCAGCCCTTCACCGTCATCGGCGTCGCCCCCCCGGCATTTCACGGTATCGAGCTCTCTCTGGCCAGACTTCTTCGTGCCAATCGTCAACGAGCAGCAGCTCGAAGGCTACGACTTCCTCCAGAAGCGGTACAACCACGGTACCTTCGTCTTCGGCGCCCTCAAGCCCGGTGTCACCGTCCAGCAGGCTTTCGCTGACCTCAACAATGTCGCCGCTCAGCTCGCAAAACAGTATCCCGACACCAACGATCAGATGGGCATTCGCCTCGGCGCCCCCGGCCTCTTCGGCGACATCCTTGGCGACGCTGCGCGCGAATTCCTCACCGGCGTGATGCTGCTGGCCCTCCTCGTTCTCGTTGCTGCCTGCGTCAATCTCGCCAGCATCTTTGCAGCCCGCGCCGCCGACCGTAACCGCGAGCTGGCCATCCGGCTGGCGATTGGCTCCAGCCGGTGGCGCGTTCTGCGCCAGGTCGTCGCCGAGGCCGCACTGCTGTCCATCGCAGGCGGACTCATCGCCGCGCTGGTGGCGAATACCCTTATGCGCTTTCTCACCGAGTGGCATCCCATCGCCGCGTATCCCATCCACGTCACCGTGATGCCTGACTGGCATGTCTATGCGCTGGCCATTCTGCTCGCCGCAGCCAGCGGCATCCTGCCTGCGATCCTGACCGCCCGGCAAATCTGGCGAACCGATGCCATGCAGGTGATGAAGGCCGGCGCCGCCCAGAGCGTCTTCCGCCGCCTCACCCTCCGCGACGTCCTCCTCGGACTACAGGTCGCCCTCTGCGCACTCCTCGTCACCTGCGGCCTCGTTGCGCTGCGCGGAATGAACCGGCAGCTCCACGCCCCCATGGGCTTCCAACCCGAAGGCGCGGAGCTGGTGAGCACCTCCATGAAGATGGCGGGCTACTCCGATGCCACTTCACTTCCTGTGCAGAAGCGCATGATCGAACAGGCTGAGCAGATCCCCGGCGTTACCGCTGTCGGCACCATCGACGAGCCCCCGCTCAACGGCGGCGGCAGCACTACCCCCGTCTGGCGCGAAGGCACCACCGACTTCCGTAACTCCAATAGCGCCCTCGCCTCAAAGTTCTTCATCATTTCACCGGGACTGCTGAAGGCCGCCGGTACGCGCCTGCTGGCCGGCCGCGACTTTACCTGGCACGACAATACGACCACGCCTCACGTCGCCATCGTCAACCAGACCTTCGCCCACCAGCTCTTCGGCAACGCGCCCGCCGTCGGTCGCCATTTCGCCATGTCCGGCAAGAACGAGCCGGACCCTTATGAGATCATCGGCGTCGTCGAAGACGGCAAGTACGACTCCCTCACCGAAGAACCGCAGCCCGCCATGTACTGGGCTCTCGGCCAGAACAACGAAAACGACACCACTCTCATCGTTCGCTCCAGCCGCCCTCCCGCCGAAATGGCAGGGCCCTCAGCTCGATGATGGGCAGGATCGATCCCACTCTGCCGCTCACCATCCAGAGCTGGCCTGAGGCTCTCGCTCTGCCGCTCTTCCCGGCCCGCGTCGCCACCGTCGCCCTCGGCATTCTCGGCCTTCTCGCCGCGATGCTTGCCGCCACCGGGATCTTTGGTATGGCCAGCTATACCGTCGCCCGCCGCCTGCGTGAGATGGGCATTCGCGTCGCCCTTGGCGCCCAGCGTGTGCAGGTTCTCCGCGCAGCCCTGGGACGCACCGTCCTCCTCCTTGGCATCGGATCGGCCGCCGGCCTGCTCCTCGGCATTCTTGGCAGCCGCGTCCTCGCCAGCATCGTTTACGAGGCCACGGTCTACGACCCAATCGTCCTTACCGGAGCCGTCGCCGCCATGATCGCCATCGGTTCCCTGGCCGCACTCGTCCCCGCTCGCCGCGCTGTCGGCGTCGAACCGGCCGTCCTGCTGCGGGAAGAGTAGGTGCCGGCTACCGGAAGGGATTCTTCACCGTCGTCGATCCGAATCGCTGACCGTCCTGCAGGTCTTCGCTGTACAGAATCGAGCAGTCCGCTTCCAGCGCCGCACTAACGATCAGCGCGTCGTACCACGTAAGGCGATATCGGTTCTGCAGGTGCAGAGCCTCCGCAAAGAGTCCGGCCGATGTATGGATCGTTATGAGCGGAAGAAAGACCTTCTGCAGGTAATCGCCTGCGTCCGCACTGGTCATCGGTGGAACCGAGCGCCGCAAAGCAAAGTTGAAGAACTCCTGAATAACCTGAAAGCTGATCGCTCCCAGGCGCGACTCATGCGCTTTCCGAACCAGAGTCAGAGCTTGCCGCGCCTTTTGCGGCGAAGTCTCATCGAAGGAGTAAATAAAGACGTTCGAGTCCAGAAAAAATCTACCGCTCATTCAGCTCGTCTCGGGTGTAACGTCGTCCGCCGGTATTCACGTATTTCAGCCGCCGCATTAGCCTTTCGATCTCCCGCATGCTCGAAGGCCGCGCGGTAAATTGCACGCAGCCATTCCCGGAAAGCCGCATTTAGCGTGGTCCGCCGCGCTCGCGCAACCGCGCGTGCTTCTTCGATCAGATCCTCTTCGGCGCTCAGGGTAACATTCTTCATACGGATACAGTGTACACGAATCTCGTGTAGTAGCCTGCCAAAATACCCCGGTACGCCTGCCCGCCATACCCGCTTGGATGGCTGTGTGCAGAGCCGGTTGAGTTCCAATAAAAGCTGAATCGCGCGGCTGGGCCGCCTCATCCTGCAAGCAGGAGGGGTACGGCCATGAAGATCGCTGTTTCGGAGCCTCTGGCGGAACAGGACGCGAATTGGTGCGGCAAGGGCTCGCTCAGGGTCACGAGGTCACCGTCTTCGTTCGCAATCCCCAGTCCTTCACCGGCGCCGATCGCCTTCGCGTGGTCGTCGGCGATGCCCTCAACGATAAATCCGTCGCGACCGCCATCGCCGGTCAGCAGGCAGTCCTCTCCGCTCTCGGCGCCCGTTCGCTGGCCGACGAAACCCTTCTCCCTGAATCGATGAAGCACATTCTCGCCGCGATGAAACAGCAGGGCATCGGCCGACTCATCGTGCTGGGAGCCTCCGGCGTCTGGCCCGGTGCCTCTCGGCGGCTCTCCACCCCTATGCGTCTGCTGGCAAAGCTGCTGGACGCGACCCTCCTGAAGAGCCCGTTCGCCGCTCAGCGTGCCATGCAGCTGATCATTCAGGCCAGCGGCGTCGACTGGACCATCGTCCAGCCTCCCCGGCTCCTGAATGTGCCCGGCCGCGGTCAATACCGAATCGACGCTGACGCTCTCCCGGTCGACGGCACCCGCATCGCCCGAGCCGATGTTGCCACCTTCATGCTCGCTCAGCTCGCCTCCACCGAGTGGATTCGCCAGTCGCCCTTTATCGCCTGGTAATCCCCTCCTGAGTGACAGCCCGAGGGCTCGTCCTACAATGGCCGCGGAGGTCTTCATGCAGCTTTCCCGCCGCGACTTTTCGTCTCAGCGCCCTCGCCGTCACCGCCGTCACCGCCGCTCTGCCCCGCCTCCACGCTCAGGATGACGCGCAGCAGACCGCCGGCCGCCGCCTCGGCTGGTGCATCGTCGGCCTCGGCCGCATCTCCATGGAACACTTCATGCCCGGCGTCGCTGACTCGAAAACCGGCAAGCTCACCGCTCTCGTCAGCGGCCATCGCGAGAAAGCCGAGAAGCAGGCTGCCCAGTACAACGTCCCGCGCCGTCCATCTACAGCTACGAAAACTTCGACGAGATTCGCGCACAACAACGCCATCGACGCCGTCTACATCGCCCTGCCCAACTCCATGCACGCTGAGTACACCATCCGAGCCGCCAAAGCCGGCAAGCACGTGCTCTGCGAAAAGCCCATGGCCACCAGCCTTTCCGAGTGCCGCGCCATGATCGCAGCCTGCCAGCAGCACAACGTGAAGCTCATGATCGCCTACCGCTGCCACTACGAGCCCACCAACCTCAAGGCCATCGAACTCATCCGCGCCGGCGCACTCGGCCAGGTGCAGATCATCGAGAGCCGCCTTCGGTTTCAACATCACACCCGGCGAGTGGCGGCTCAACCAGAAGCTCTCCGGCGGCGGTCCGATGCTCGACGTCGGCATCTACTCCCTCAACGCCAGCCGCTACCTCACCGGCGAAGAGCCCACCGACATCAAGGCCAACTCGTCCGTCATCGATCACGACGGCCGCTTCAGCGAGGTCGAGGAGAACGACGGATGGACCATGAAGTTTCCCTCCGGCATCCTCGCCAGCTGCAACACCACGTATGGCTGCCAACGGGGCGAACTTTTTCCGCGTGCAGGGATCCAAAGGCACGCTCGAGATGGATCCGGCTTTCAGCTACGACCAGATGCACCTGACCGCGCGCCTCTCCGACGGCCAGACCCTCGATATGCCCGAGCAGGAACACGACCCCATCGACTTCCGCAAGCAAGCCGACTACTTCGCCGACTGCGTCTGGAATAACCACGAACCGAAGACGGACGGCCAGGAAGGCCTCCGCGACATGACGTACATCTCGCAGATCTACCAGTCGGCGGGACTGAAGGGGCTGTAGAAGCGAAAGGGAATCGCCAGGAAACCACACTTCTTCTGAAATCGTGAGCCAGTTTGCCCGAGTGTGCGCCGCCAGCCCAGGCGTGCAATCATCACGTTAAGGAGTGTCCATGGGTATGGGACAATAGGTAGCTGGGCTCAAAGCTCTGCTCCAGTTTGACAATTGGCCGATGCTGATCATGGCCCGTTCCTTTGATCGTCGAACCGGACTCGTGACCTATCGCAAAGGATCGCTGGAAATTCTGGTGGATCATAGTGGCGGAGACGAAAATGGAACCCGCACCTGCTTAGTGTCCAACATGTATCGGAAACACTTGAACGCGCTGGGCACCAGGGGGCCCGTGCGCGTGTTGGATTTGGGAGCGAACGGGGGCGGGTTCCCATTGTTGCTCCTTCTGGACGGATATGAGGTGGAGCAGGCGGTCTGCGTCGAGATGAACCCGCCGACCGCTTTGCGCTTGCTCGTCAATTTGGATACGAACCTGAATGGGCGCGCGATCGGTATCAATGCGGCTGTCTGCGGCACTAATGCGGAGTCGGAGATTCGGATCGAACCAAGCCGGCGGCAGCCAGCCCTGAGCATCTATGGCCGTCCCGATGCCACTGCAAAATCCAGCGTGACCGTACCCACCGTCACTTTAAGCGCCCTTTGCGAGCGCTACTTCCCCGATACATCCATCGACATCTGCAAGATCGATATCGAAGGAGCGGAGTACGACGCGCTGGAGTCGGCTCCCGATGCAGCTCTGCACAAAATCAAAGTCCTGATCATCGAGTTTCATGACCCTGTGCGAACGCCCCGGCTGGTTGCCCGCCTGCAGAATGCCGGCTTCATTGAGGCCTCGCCCGATTCGGATGTTCGTACTGGAGGAAACACTCAAGTCCGCTCCTTCCTCAGAACGAATCCAGACAAGGTCTGATCTGTCGAGTTCGCCGGCATCAAGACTTGGATCGTCCCGCCAACCCGTGACCAAAGTTTCCCCCGCCATAGCGATTTCGCTTGCACCGAGCTCAGCCGCGGCGTCACCATAGAAACAAACCTGACCAGGAGGACTCGCCAACGCGAGTCCTTTTTCGTTGCTGTGTCTTCAGGTTTTACCGGGTCCCAGGACTACGCGGCGCCTCCGGCGTCGACCGCTCTTTGCCAATTCGCCGCCCGCGCCAGGCCTCACCCATCAGAAAACTGAAAACGGCAAGACTTAAGCCGGGACTAACCGGGAAAAGGGACAAGTCCATATTCCAAAGGTAGAAGCCCAGGGCCCTCAGTAAGTACCCTGTTGGCCACACATACAAAGTAAGGACTTCAGCAAATACTTTGCTTGCCACACATAGCATTTTCAGGAGGATTATTTTTCAGGCGCCGCAAGGAGCGGCAGCCCCGTCCGGGCGAGGACCCGAAATACCTGCTACCGCACTGACAGATCCGGCCATGCTGCGAGCCTCTTCGACTCATGGGAGGATTTTGAGCTTCGCAAGGAGCGCCCGCCCGTGCGGTCAGCACCCGTTGAGGGTTTCCTGCAGCTTGTTCAGCGTGCGATGCAGATCCTTGTCGGTGCGGCGCTGCTCGTCGATCTTGGCGATCGAGTGCATCACCGTGGTGTGATGCTTGTCGCCGAACTGGCGTCCGATCTCCGGCAGCAGGCCTCCGTCATCTGCTTGGCCAGATACATCGCAATCTGCCGCGGCACCACGATCTGCCGCGAGTTGTTTTTCTGCTTCAGCTCCGCGACCCGCATGCCGAACTGCTCGGCCACGGCGCGCTGAATCGCCTCAATGGTGATCTTGCGCACCTGCATATCGATGAACTGCTTCAGGCATTGCTGCGCTGTCGGCAGCGTAATCTCCACGCGGTTCAGCTGGCACCACGCGATCAGCCGCACCAGCGCGCCTTCCAGCTCGCGCACGTTCGTCCGCACATTCGACGCGATAAACAGCGCCACATCCATCGGCAGCTGCGCCTGCTCGCTCTCCGCCTTCTTCTGCAGAATCGCAACCTTGGTCTCCAGATCCGGCGGCTGAATGTCGGCAATCAGTCCCCACTCGAAGCGCGAGCGCAGCCGGTCCTCAATCTCCGCCAGCTCTTTCGGCGGACGGTCGGACGCAATCACGATCTGCTTCATGCTCTCGTGCAGCGCGTTGAACGTATGGAAGAACTCTTCCTGCGTCCGCTCCTTCTGCGAGAAACTGGATGTCGTCGATCAGCAGCACATCCACGGTGCGGAAACGGTCGCGAAAGCTGGTCATGCGATCGTTGCGCATCGAGTTGATCATCTCGTTGGTGAACTTCTCGCCGGAGACATAGCAGATAGACGCGTGCGGCTGCGCCGCTTCACTTCGTGGCCGATGGCGTGCATCAGATGCGTCTTGCCCATGCCCACGCCGCCATACAGGAACAGCGGATTGTAGGCCGCGAGGGCCGCTCGGCCACGGCCAGCGCCGCGGCGCGCGCAAACTGGTTGCCGTTGCCGATAACGAAAGTGTCGAAGGTATAGCGCGGATTCAGTTGCGCCGCTGTCGACCAGTCGAAGCGTGACTGCTCCGGGCGGCCCAGCGGCATGGAGGGCGCGTTCCGCCGTTCGTCCGATGCCCGGGAATCTCGGGGGGTGGGACGAGAGCAGGAGCAAACCCGCCGTCCTCGCGCACTCGCGGCAGCTGTCGGATCTTCCTCCGCCGTTATCGAACGTCACATCGTCATATTCGAGGTGCAGGTTCTCGATCGCTTCCTGGATACAGGTCGCCGTAGCGCTCGCCCACGTGCTTGAACTCCGGCGTCGGAATCCGCACATACAGCATCCGCTCGGCGTGCATAGCTTGTAGCGCGTCGGCTTCAGCCACGTATCGAACGACTGGCGATTGACCTTCTTCTCGAGGGCGGCGAGGATTTGTACCCAGGGGTTGAGAGCGAGAGATGACGTGACGGCGAAAGAAGACATGCGCAATCCTCGATACAAACGCCAGGGTGCGGAACGACCGGAGCCGATGGTCCGAATAGCGGAAATGCCCGAGGTAACCCTGCGATGAGAAACAGGGCGATTCAGAAGCAGGTCCGTACTGGCCGAGATCGGCTCCGATCTGTTCACGCATCGGAGCGTCGGTCAAAGTTTCCGACAACCTCAGGGCGTCGAAAAAATCTTAAGTGAACGTTGCCGATAGTAGCACAGTCCGCAGGACGAAAGAACGCACTTGCGCGCCGAGAAAATTTCTACTTTTTCAAGTTGCACCGATGCTGGTGAAAATCGCGCGAGGCACGCGTCTTTTGCGGCGGCGCAGGCGATGCGATATACTCAAACCTTGCCGCGAAGACGCGTGTTCTCAGCAGTTGCGCGGCCGATGAGAGCGGTTGCGCGCCCGAACCGGGCCGTGAAATGAGACAGCGCGCACACCCGGACCATCCGATCCACAAGTTCAGGAGTCAGGTTTCATGCCGAAGCGCACATTTCAACCCAATCGCCGCAGCCGTTCTGGAAACGCACGGCGGTTCGCACCCGCATGAAGACAAAGAGCGGCGCCGCGGTACTGTCGCGCAGGCGCGCCAAGGGCCGCAAGCGTGTTTCCGTCAGTGCCGGTTACCGCGATTAGTACCTTCCGCACGATTCCCGTTCAGCAGAGTGGCCCGGTTTACACACCAATTCTCTGGTTCGCCCCTTCCAGATTGCGACAGGATGGAGATATGCCGGAGGCAAGTTTCGACTGGCGCAGTGCCCGTCTGCGGAAACACGCGGAGCTATCAGCGCGTTTTACCGCGAAAGCCGAAGGTATTCGTCTCGTCCATGAGCTACTTCTTTCGCGCACGTCCGGACGGGGATCCTGCAGGCGCCCTGCCGCGTATTGGATTAACAGCGGGTCGCGTCCTCGGCGGTGCAGTGGAGCGCAATCGTATTCGCCGGCGCATGCGCGAGGCCGTTCGCCTGCACCTCTCTGAGCTGCCGGCAAGCGTCGATGTGGTGCTG
>CAVPCE010000086.1:0-29269 GCA_963702295.1 uncultured Acidobacteriaceae bacterium
GCAAAACTCCAGGCTCTCTGGGAATGGCGAGGTGACTGTGGCGGAAAACACGGCTCTGCGCGAGCCGGCGCCGATAGGCGGCCACCTCGGGAAAAGCGCCGCCGTCCGAGATGTCGGCAACGTGCGTCCGGATTCCAGGTTGAATGCGATGTCCGGATGATGATCCAACATCAAGCGCAACAGAGTGGTTCCGGACCGCTCCGAGCCGATCAGAAACACCGGCTCCATTATTCGAGCGGATGACTCGCGCGCGGCCTCCTTCGGGCACGATACGCTGGAGTTTGACTGCTGGCTCATGCGCTGGTCCGGAGGCCCCGGATAGGTCGGAAGGAGCCGAGTCGCCTCCTGGCGTAATTTGTCCCCGATATACCGGTACGGGAGCTGTGTGCCCGTCACATATTTGACACAGTGGGTGACATGGCCGCTGCCCGGCGCGCGGAGTTGGGGAAAAACTCCAGAGTCAGCGAGACGAGCCTCACACTTTCGGGCGGCTCGACAGGTAATTCGAGCCGCGCCTTATTGCGTGCGCGGCTCCTGGATGAAGGGCTATCTCTGCTTGAACTCTTCCGGCGTGAGCTGGTGCCGCGCGAGCAGTTTGTAGAAGTCCGTCCGGTTGCGCTTCGCCAGCCGTGCCGCCTGGCTCACGTTGCCGCCGGTGATCTGCAGGATCTGCGACAGGTAGCTGCGGGTGAACTCATCACGCGCCTCATCGAAGGAGGGCAGGCGCCCGGGCGAGCCGCCCAGGGATTGCTGCACCAACTCGACGGGGATGATGGGAGTCTGCGACAGCGCGACGTTCTGCCGCACCACATTCTGCAGCTGGCGAATGTTGCCGGGCCAGTCCGCGGTGGCGAGGAGTCCGACCGCCTCGGGAGCGTAGATCTTGCGTTGGGCGGTTTCCTTGGCGATCTGCGCCAGGAAGTGAGCGACGAGCAGCGGAATGTCCTCGCGCCGGCGGTTCAACGGGGGCATCTCGATGTGCACGACATTGAGGCGGTAGTAGAGGTCCTCGCGGAACTGTCCCTGGGTCATCAGCAGCTGCAGGTCGCGGTGCGTGGCGGAAATCACGCGCACGTTGACGGGCAGGGCGTCGGTGCTGCCAACGGGGCGGATGACGCTCTCCTGCAATACCCGCAGGAGCTTCACCTGCAGACGCATCGGCATGTCGCCGATCTCGTCCAGCATCACTGCTGGATGGCGGCCGCCATGCCCGAGCTGCCCGTGGCCCCGGTCCCGGTCGGGAAGCTCGGCGCCTTGCTGGCGCCGACCTGGTCGGCCCAGGCGGGCGAGATCGCGGACAGGTAGGACGTGAAGGCGTAGGTAGTGCCGGACGAGTCGGCCAGCTCTCACCGGCTGGATCGAGTCCGGCGGCAAGACCACCCCGGGATTCAGCGCCTTGATGGCCGGCGCATTCCACTTCGTGATCTTCCCTAGGTAGATGCTGGCCAGCGTCGGCCCGTCGAGTTTGAGGCTCTTGATGCCGGGCTCGTTGCAGCAGATCGCGACCGAACCGATGATCATCGGGATGTGCAGGATGACGCTGCCCTGCCCGGCCTGGGCGGCGGCCTGCTCGGTGCCGGTCATCGGGGCGTCCGTCGCGCCGAAGTTCACCACGCCCTGGGTGAACTCCGAGATCCCGCCGCCGGAGCCGATGGCCTGGTAGTTGATCTGAACCCCGTGCTTCGACTTGTACTGCCCGGCCCATTGCTGGTACATGGGCGCGGCGAAGGCGGAGCCGGCGCCGTTGATGGTCGAGGACCCCGAGGATCCTGACGATCCCGTCGATCCGCCGGGCGAACTGCACGCTGCGCCGCCGAGCAGGATGCCCACCGCGGCGGCACCCGCGGCGGCCCTGCGCGTGACGGGCCCTCGCGGCACGAACCTCATGACGACTCCTCCCGGCCTGGCCGCGGCATCCGGGCCTGCCTGCGGGACTGGTGCTGTGGACACGTGACCTCTCATGGCTCTCATCTCGGCAGGAAGGCCATTCCGTGCGGGTTGCCGATGCCGGTGATCAGCGGCGTGCAGCGGGCCGCTCGACATGTTCAGGGTGCCGACGAAGCTCACGACGGTGGCGTCGTTAGGCGACGCGGAGACCGGGGTGCCCGGGACCCAGATGTGGGAGCACACCGAGAACACCCCGGAGGCGTTATCCGAGACAAGCAGGCAATCCTCGCGAGCGTCTTCTCGCGCTCCAACAGCACAAGAATGGCGCTGGCGATCTCTTCCTCATCCACGGTCACGAGTTCGTCAACGTAGCGCTTCACCATCGACAGGGTGATTTCCCCGGCTCGGCGCACGGCGATGCCGTCGGCGATCGTGGCTTCGGCAGGCAGGGTGACCGGAGCGGCCGTCCTCTTACAGGCGCGCAGCATGGAGGGAGGCGTTCCGCTTGCACGCCGATAACGCGGTATGTCGGTGTTTGTTTCCCGAATGGCGCAGGGCCACGCCGCTGATGAAAGGCCGCCGCCGCCGATAGGCACGACCACGGCAGCGAGATCGGGGATCTGTTCCAGCAACTCCAGGCCGACGGTTCCCTGCCCTGCAGGATGACGGCTTCGTCGTCGAACGGGTGCAGAAAGGTGAGGCCGTCGGCTTCGCTCTGATGGATCGCTTCGGCGCACGCGTCGTCGTAGCCGGCGCCATGCAGCACAACTTCGGCTCCGTAGCCGGAGGTCGCATCCACTTTGACCAGTGGCGTCATCAGCGGCATAACGATGCGGGCGCGGATTCCGTGCCGCGTGGCATGATAGGCGACTGCCTGCGCATGATTGCCGGCGCTGGCGGCAATCACGCCCCGATTCTTTTCCTCGTCGCTGAGGGTGAGGATCTTGTTGAGCGCGCCGCGTTCCTTGAATGCGCCTGTGCGCTGCAGGTTGTCGAGCTTAAGAAAGACCTGCTGGCCGGTCATCTCCGAAAGCTCGGCGGAATGGGGCGCCGGCGACAGATAGATAGAATCGCGGATGCGCTGGCGGGCGGCCTGGATCGATGCGAGTGTAACGCTCAAGGGACGTTCCTTTCTGTTCCCTGGACAACCTGTGCACAAAACAAAAGCCATCGGCGCGGGAAGCGCGATGGCGGATGTGCTTTACGTCGATGCTCAGCTAACCGCGCGCTCCCCTGTTCATGGGGACGGTAATTCGCTCGATGGCGATGGCAGAAGCGCTGATGGAATGCGATACGAGCATGATTGGAGGAAAACAGAGGCGGCGGTGCGGTGTCAATCCACCTCAGGGGGCAGTCTGGCCCAGGGGTCCATCGAATTGCGCTACTCTTAGACCGCCGCAGGGCCGGGTTCGGCCAGGCGCACATCGGCAAAGACAAATCCGTCGCGCTCCACCACCTCACCGGCCTCGATCGGGATCGGTTCGCGGAACATGGGCCCGGCAACCACCGCGGTGTGGAACTCGCCATTCTCACCGCAGGGATCGACGCCCGCGGGCAGGTCCCGCAACAGAGCCGTGTCGAATTCCCGACCGGCAAATTCCGCCGGCAGCTTTCGGGGATCGACGCAAACCAGCCGCGCGCGCAGGCCGCCGTCGATCATCTCCTCCGCCAGGCGGCGGGTATCCAGTCCCCACAGAGGAAATACCGGCTGCAGCCCTGTGCCGGCCAGGTGCTCCTCGCGGTAACGCCGCACGTCTTCGAGGAACAAATCTCCAAAAGCTACCGCCTCCACGCCGGAGGCAACTGCCGAGGCGCAGGCCTCGCGCATGAGCGCCTCATAGTCAGCGTTTGAGCACGGCCAGGGAAGCGGCACGGTCACAAGCGGCAGACCAGCCGCGCGGGCCTGCGCTTCCAGCAGAGCGCGCCGCGTGCTGTGCATAGCGACGCGGTCAAAGGCGGAGTTCAGCGTGGTCAGCAGGCCAGCGACCGCGTAGTCTTCCCTTTGCCGCAGGCGATGCAGCGCCCAGGCGCTGTCTTTACCGCTGCTCCATGACATGAGAAGACGAGGGCTCACCCTGCAAGGGTAGCGCACCGGGCGATCGATAAAGGGCGGCGGCCGCTTCAGTTCCCGCTGGCGATGCGATCGATGGGGATGGTGGCCGTCTCGGTGACCACCTTGAAGGGTCGCAACAAGGGGCCGAGCCCGCGATGCGCCACCGGCCGAGGCCGCTGCATATAGCCTCTCAGTTTCACCCGCAGCAGGTGGTTAGCGCTCTCCAGCTTCTTCATCCGGCGGCCGGCCAGCATCAGAACCCCCGCGCTGCCCGACTGCTGCCCCTATCCAGCTGCCCATCAATAACCCCGCAAGGAACCAACCCCAGGAAAATGCCGCCAACGGTGCCATAACCTCTCCTGCGCTTTCTGGAGAAGTGCTTTCCGCGTTCGGGCAAATAGGCGCCTGGAGAGGGATTCGAGGCCCTTAGGTTCCGGGGAAGTTTGCGTGCCCGCTGGGAAACACCATCTTCCGCACGCTTTGATGCAGTTCGAGGATGAAGTGATCCGTCATTCCGGCAATATAATCCGCGATCACCCGCGGAGCGCCTTCGGCCCCCACATCAACCGCATAGGCGGGAGGAAGTCGATCCGGATTCGCTATCCAGAATGCGAACAGCTCCGCCACAATCTGCTCGGCCTGATCGTGGCTCTGTTTCAGTTCATCACATAGATACAAATTACGGTAAAGGAAGGACTTGGCTTCCTTTCGCTGGGCTTCCATCCGTGGAGAAAATACCGCGATTCGTTCCGGGGCATGGCGGATTCCGGCCAGGTCCTGAACACGCCAGTCCTGCAGGCGATCGTGAATGGTATCGACCAGATCATCGGCCAGCGCGTTCAGCATGCGTTTCAGAGCTTCCTGAAAGAGAAGCTTCTCCGGCGCCCCGGGATTCTCTGCAGCGACCGGCGCAAACTGATTCTCGAAGAGCCGCACGCCGTGCCGGATTTGCTCCACGGTGAGGATTTCGGCTTCTACTCCGTCGTCCAGGTCGGCAACCAGATAGGCGATCTCATCGGCCAAATCGATGAGCTGAGCTTCGAGCGGCGGCCGCTGGTCGAGGAGGTAAGGGACCAGCTCCGGATGCTCACCGGATGTGTAGTCGTGCGAGTGCTTGATGATGCCCTCGCGAACCGCGAAGGTGAGGTTCAGGCCGCGAAAGCCCAGATGCCGGTTCTCGAAGTGCTCCACGATGCGCAGCGCATGCAGATTGTGATCGAATCGCAGGCCGTACTGACGCAGCGCATCGTCGAGCGCGCGTTCACCGGCGTGTCCAAAGGGCGGATGGCCGATGTCATGCGCCAGCGCCAGCGCCTCGGTGAGGTCTTCGTTCAGCCCCAGAGCCCGCGCGATAGTCCGCGCGATCTGCATCACCTCCATGGTGTGGGTGAGACGGCTGCGAAAGTGATCGGAGTCGCGCCGGGTAAAAACCTGGGTTTTGCCTGCCAGCCGGCGGAAGGCCCGCGAGTGAATGATGCGTCCGCAGTCGCGCTGAAAGGGAGAGCGGTAGGGATGATCCGGTTCCGGGAATTCCCGCGCGGCCAGAGGGCCGTCATCGGGGACCGCAGAGGCTGCGGCCTGCCTGGGGTTTCTGCGCCAGGTGCCGCTCCGCGTTTCCTGCATGCCCGCCGGGTCGCCCTACTCCGGCTTGCCTGCCGCTGGCGCGCCGGATTCCCGGGCCAGCCGCACGCGCGCGCTGTCCAGCTTCTTCTGGACTTTTGTTACATCGCCGGTGTCCATATCCGCCTGCACGGTATGCGCGTAGCCGTTCAGCGAGAGCTCCCACTGGGTGGCGGCCTGCTTCAGCCGGCCGGTCTTTTCGTACACGTCGCCCAGATGATCGTGGACCGTGGGGTCGTTCGCGCCCCGCGAGATGGCGCGCTCCAGGTTGTTCTCGGCCTGCGCGTACTGGCCCATCCGGTAGTAAGCCCAGCCCAGTGAATCCAGATAGGCGTAGTTGGTCGGCTCCAGCCGCACTGCCTTCTGAATCATGGACAGCGCCTCATCCAGCTTGACGCCGCGGTCAGCCAGCATGAAGCCAAAATTGTTCAGGGTGAGGGCATTGTTGGGATCCACGGAGAGCACCTTGCGGAAGTCGGTCTCGGCCTCGTCGTAGCGCTTCGCCCGGTCAGCCATCATGGCCCGCTGGAACTCGACCATCGTCTGATCGTCTTTTTTGGTCGCCTGCTTTTCGGCGAGATCGAGCGTGTCCGAGCCGTCCTTCCAGCGCCGCAAATCCGTGTAGATCTGCGCGAGCTGGTAGTAGACCTCCAGATTCTTCGGATCGCTCTGAATCAGGCCCTTCGCCATGGCGATGCCCTCTTCGGGATGGCCGGTATCAGCAAGCTGGCGGGCCAGCGTCAGCTTAGCGTCCACGCTCTTCGGCTGCTTCTCCACGGCCGTCCGGGCCGCCGCCACCGCCTTGTCGTACTCATGGGCCTCGCGCCAGGTCTCCACGATCTGGTCGTACGCCTGCTCTTCTAAATCGCCACCCAGGGTCGTCATCTTCTGGTAGGCCGCCACCGCCTGTTCGGGCTTGCTCTCCTCCCGATAGACCGCGGCCAGCCGATCGAGCACGGCAGCGTAGTTCCCTTTCTCTTCGTCGGAATACTGACCGCTGGGATGCTCGGTGGCCGACACCAGCTGTTCAAATACCTTGGCGGAATCGTCCATGCGGCCGAGCGCGTCGTCGATCTTCGCTTCTTCGAACTGGATTCCGATGGAGTCCGGCGCCGCCTCCCGCGCTTTCTTCACCGCAGCCAGCGCATCGTCCCACTTGCCCAGATGCTGGTCGATGGTGGAGATCTGCATCCACGATTCGCCGTCCGTGGGATCGCCGGCGGCAATATCCTTCCACGCCTGCAGCGCGGGCTCCGCTTGCCCGTCCGCCTGGAGGTCTTTGGCCAGCGCCCGCTCCACATCGAGGTTGTCCGGCTCTAACTCCAGGGCCTTGCGGTAAGAGGCGATGGCGTCCTTCGAATCTTTTTGCTGGTCGTAGCTGGCACCCAGCTGATACTCGGTGCGCGAGGTCTGATCGTCCTCCGGCAGCGACTTGAGCACATCGATCGCTTTTTGCGGAGCACCGGTGTCCGAGTAGAACCGGTTCGCAATCAGGGCCGTCTCTTCCGAACCAGGATCGATTTTGCGCGCTGCCGCCAGCTCGGCTTCAGCCTGCGGGGACTGGTGATCGGCCGCATACAGCCGCGCCAGCATCAGGTGGTTGTCCTGGTCGTTCGGTTCCAGCTGCACGATCTTCTGGTATTCCGCGATGGCCAGCTTCAGCATCTGCCCGGAAACGTCCTGCTGCCCGTTGCCCAGCGAGCGCAAATACACTTCCGCCAGCAGCTTGTGTGCTTCCAGGTCGTTGGGGTCCTGCTTGATGCGATCCTGCGCTGCGTTGATAGCTTCTTTGATTCGGCCCGTGCGGAAATACAGCTCCGCGAGATGGCTATTGAGGTAAGGCGACGAGGGATCGCCGTTCAGAGCCATCTTGTATTCCTCAATGGCGCGATTGGCGTATTCGGTCCGCCCCATCGTGGTCGCCATTTCCTCGTATTCCCGCGCCATCATGTAGTGGTAGTAGGCGCCGCCGCGGCTGTCTGTGCCTGATCCGCCGCTTTCGGGCCGCTGTCGGCAGCCGGCTTGGGGGTTTTGGCCGGCGAATCGCCCTGGGCAAAGAGCGCAGGCGTCAGAGACAGTGTGGCCGCGATGCAAAATAAAGGGAGGTGACGGGCGGGGCTCTTCATCGGCTGGGAATATTCCTGCTCCGGACAGTTCGCCGGGGAAATCTTCCGCCTCGGCTGAACGGTTGCACGGTTCCGCTCTGGTCCGGCGAGGCGGTCGCTGGTCCTATGACGATTGTACCCCGCTCCAGGATGCAGAGTTGCGGTCTTTCCTTCCGGAAGGGGCCCGCGGAAGCGTGCGGATCAAGGTTCATCTCCATGCCCTGCCGCTAGCCCTCGCGGCTCCGGCTGAGATCGAGCAGGGCGAACAAAATCACGCCCACCAGCGCATTAGCCAGAGCCCGAATGATCTCATGCACACCGTGCCAGGCGAAAGTCTGCCCAAGCATGTGCCGCTCCAGCAAATACAGCACCCCGGTCTGGGCGAGGGTAAACCCAAAAGTCAACAGCAACCGCGTGCCGTGGTTCTCGGTATCCACGCGAACGCCCAGCGAAGCCGCCATATAGCCCACCACCGCCTTGGAGATGCCGAATACCCCCAGCGGATGATGTGTTAGTCCATCCTGGGCGATGCCGACCAGCGTTCCCACCAGCGTGGCCGTGATGGGTTCTCGCCGGGTGATTCCGTAATAGATGGTGATCAGCAGCGGCAGGTCGATCAGATCGAAGTTTTGAAAGTGCAGCGAGATCAGCGACTGCAGACCCAGCGCCAGCAGCGGCACAAGAATATAGATGACGAGGGGAAATGAGCGCGCCCCCACTTCGCGCCGTGAGGACGCCAGCAGGGCCATCCCTATGCCCCTCCCTGTGAATTCGTAGTCTGGGGCGTCGTGGGCGAACTGGTATCACCCGCTGGAGGTTTGGCCGGTTCCGCTGACTCGGGCTTACGGGTCTCCAATTTCTTCTCGCTGGGCGAATTCCCTTCCTGCGATGGCGTCGTTGCGGGTCGCGACTTCAGTTTGGCAGCCGACGGCTTGGCAGGAGCTGCCGCCGGATTCTCTGCCGGAAGCTGTCCAGCGTCCGGTGAAGACTGCAAGCTGGCCGGCGCTTCCGATGCCGAGAGTGGCTGGCCAGGCACCATATCCGTCGCCGGCGGTGTGTCGGTCGGCGTAAAGCGATCCGGATGCAGCGCCTGCGGCGGACGGACCAGCCGGGTAGCGTTATCCTGCTGCTGCCCGCTTGCGGGGGCGTTCGGATCAGCCCGGGACGGCAGCCGCTCCGCCAAAACATCGGAAGCCTTCTGCGCGGCCTCGGTGGCCTGCGACAGGTCTTCCTGCATCTGCGCCGGCATCACGTCGCCGGTGCTGGTGATGATCAGCACTTCTTCCAGACGTGCCAGATTGGCCGCCGGCCGGATCATCACGTTGACCAGCGTTCCATCAGGATCGGCCACGACTTTCTGAACCGTGCCCACCGCCAGCCCCCGCGGATAGATCGCGTCGCCGCCGCTGGTCACCACCGTGTCACCCTTCTGAATCCGCTCGTCGGGCGAAATATTGACCATCTCCGGATGACCCCAGCTATCCCCGCGCAGCACGCCGCGGATGCGCGTCTTTTCCAGAATCACGCCCGCACCGCTGGATGGATCGGAAATCTCCAGAACCTGGCTGGTATGCCCGAAGACGTCACGCGTCTTGCCCACAATCCCGTCCGGCGTGATCACCGGCATGTCAGGCTTCAGACCGTCGCGTGAGCCTTTATCGATCAGCAGCACCTTTGACTGCTCGGTGCCGGATGTGCCGATCACCTGGGCGGTGACGGTCTTATAGATGTACTTTTCTTTAAATCCCAGCAGCGCCTGCAGCCGCTGACCCTGGCGGGCGTCCTCGGCCAGGCTCTCTTCTTCCAGACGAAGGTTGTCCAGCTGGGCTTTCAGATCCTTATCCTGCTGGCGGACGTGGATGAGATCCACGTAGTTCATCCACATGCCGCGTATGCCGTGGCCTGTCGAATGCAGCAAGCGTTCCGGCGGTGTCACCAGCCCAACCACCCACGACCGAATGAGGCGCACGCTTCCCTTGTCCGAGGGGTTCGGGCCGGGACGGCGCACCTGCACCGCCAGTCCCACTACCTGCACCATCAGGACAGTAATGAGCACCAGGGCGTTGCGGTAGCGGCTATAAAACGATTCCATGACCCAGGACCTGCCTATGCCGGCGGTCGCGCCACCCATCATCCGTCAATCTTGATCTTGCGCAACAGACGGAAGTCGCTCAGCATCTTTCCGGTTCCGAGCACGACGCTGGCCAGCGGATCGTCCGCAATTGAAACCGGCAGCCCGGTTTCCTCGCGAATGCGCTTGTCGAGATTCTTAATCAGAGCCCCGCCTCCGGTGAGAACGATGCCACGATCGCTGATGTCGGCGCTCAGCTCCGGCGGCGTCCGCTCCAGCGCTACGCGGATGCCATTCAGGAATCGTGGAAATACACTCTCCGAGCGCTTCGCGGATTTCACCGTCATCGATGGTGATGGTCTTGGGTACGCCTTCGATCAGATTGCGTCCCTTGATCTCCAGCGTCTGCGGCTTGTCCAGCGGGTAGGCTGAGCCAATCTCGATCTTGATTTGTTCCGCGGTCCGCTCGCCGATCAGCAGGTTATATTTCCGCTTCAGGTAATTCATGATGGCCTCGTCCATCTGATTGCCGGCCATGCGCAGCGACCGGGAATAGACGATGCCCGACAGCGAGATCACGGCGATGTCCGTCGTGCCGCCGCCAATATCCACCACCATGTTGCCGCTGGGTTCGGTGATGGGCAGCCCGGCGCCGATGGCGGCCACCATTGCCTGCTCCACCAGGAAAACCTCGCTGGCCTTGGCGCGATAGGCCGAGTCCTCGACCGCGCGCTTTTCCACCTGAGTGATCTCCGAAGGCACGCCGATCACGATCCGCGGATGTACCAGCATCTTGCGGTTGTGGGCCTTCTGGATGAAATAGTTCAGCATCTTCTCGGTGACCTTGAAGTCGGCGATGACGCCGTCCTTCATCGGCTTGATGGCCACGATGTTGCCCGGGGTCCGCCCCAGCATCTCCTTGGCTTCTTTGCCGACGGCTTCCACTTCACCGGTGTTCTTATTAATGGCTACGATCGACGGCTCATTGACGACAATGCCCTTATTCGCTGCGAAGACGAGCGTGTTGGCAGTGCCCAGATCGATGGCCAGATCGTTGGAGAAGACACTGAAGAGGGACCGCAGACTGTGCGATCGCGTAGAACGCGGCTGAAAACCATTTGATGACATCGAGGAATTAACTTTTCTGAGAGGAACTCTCTGTATTGTACGGCCTTACCAACCCCTGGGAAACTCTCGCAAACCCGAAAAATCGGCACAATAGCACCTTAGTTCTCACCCCCTGCATGCCCGGGGTATCCTGTTAAGTTTTGAGTCGACTCCAGGAGATCGTCGCCCCATGGCGCCTAAAATGCACCTGAACCTGATCGGTGGCCGGTGGACCCCCGCCCGCACCGGCAAGACCTTCCTCAACGTCAACCCCGCCCGCAAGGACGACATCGTCGGCGAATTCCAGGCCTCGGGCCCGGAGGACGTCGATGCCGCGGTGGCCGCTGCCGCCGAAGCCTGGAAAACCTGGCGCCTGACTCCGGCCCCCAAACGCGCCGAGATCGTCAATCGTGCCGGCGACCTGCTCGTCCAGCGCAAGGAGCAGTACGCGCAGGATATGACCCGCGAGATGGGCAAGGTCCTCGCCGAGACCCGCGGAGACGTCCAGGAAGCCATCGACACCGCCTTCTATATGGCTGGCGAAGGCCGCCGCCTCTTCGGCGTCACCACGCCCTCGGAGCTGCGAAACAAGTTCGCCATGGCCATCCGCATGCCCGTCGGGGTCTGCGGCATGATCACGCCCTGGAACTTCCCCATGGCCATTCCCTCATGGAAGCTCCTCCCTGCCCTCGTCTGCGGCAACACCTGCGTCATCAAGCCGGCCATGGACACGCCGCTTTCCACGCTGAACCTCGTGCAGACCCTGGTCGATGCCGGCCTGCCTCCGGGCGTAGTTAACTATGTCACCGGCTCCGGCTCCCAGGTGGGCACTCGAATCACCGAGCATCCCGGCGTCGCCGCCATCTCTTTCACCGGATCGTCGGAGGTCGGCAGCATCGTAGGCCAGACCGCCGCCAGGCACTTCAAGGCTTGCTCGCTGGAGATGGGCGGCAAGAACGCCATGATCGTCCTCGAGGACGCCAACCTCGACCTCGCCGTCGACGGCGCTCTCTGGGGCGCCTTCGGCACCACCGGCCAGCGCTGCACCGCGACCAGCCGCATCATCGTGCATCGCGCCATCGCCGAGGAGTTCATCACGAAGCTCGTCGACCGCGCCAAAGCGCTGAAAGTCGGCGACGGTCTCGATGAGTCGGTGCAGGTGGGTCCACAGGTCAACCGCCAGCAGATCGAAACCTCTACCAGCTACTGCAAAATCGCGCAGGACGAAGGTGCTCAGCTCCGCTGCGGAGGCAAACCCCTGAGCGACGGGGCTTACGCCGGCGGCCATTTCTTCGCGCCAACTGTCTTTTCCGGCGTGAAGCAAAATATGCGTATCGCCCAGGAAGAGGTCTTCGGTCCCGTCCTCAGCATTCTCGAGTGCGCGGACTTCGACGAGGCGATCGCCATCTCGAACAACATCCCCTACGGCCTGTCCACCGCGATCTACACTCGCGACGTGAACCGTGCCTTCCGCGCGATGCGCGATCTGGAAGCTGGCATCACGTACGTCAACGCGCCCACCATCGGGGCTGAAGTCCATCTCCCCTTCGGTGGCGTGAAGCAAACCGGCAACGGCCATCGCGAAGGCGGCATCGGCGCCCTTGATTTCTACACAACCTGGAAATCGGTGTACGTCGATTACTCCGACAAGCTGCAGCGGGCCCAGATCGACACGGGAGAATAGGCGAAATCCGGCTTTCCTTTTGTATATGCCTGCCATATACTAGCCCGTGGACCTCTCCCGCGTCGTCGGCTTTGACTGGGACGCGGGAAACGCCCGGAAAAACGAGAAACATGGGGTTTCGCAAGCGGAGATCGAGCAGGTGTTCTTTCGCGAACCGCTGATCGTCGCTCCCGATCCCGCCCACAGCTCCGCGGAAGATCGCTACCACGCTCTCGGCCGGACCGACGGCGAGCGATGGTTGCATATCACCTTCACCCTGCGCGGTGATGGCGCTTTGATTCGCCCTATCTCGGCCAGAGGAATGCACAGAAAGGAGAGACCTGTCCATGCCGCAGCGCTTAAAGCCCGTCCCTAAATTCGCCAGCGAAGTCGAGGAGCGCAGGTTCTGGGAATCTCACGACACCACGGAATATGTTGACTGGAGTCGTGCGCGAACTGTGTCTTTCCCCAATCTGCGTCCCTCGACGAAGACTATCTCTCTGCGTCTGCCGGAAGACGTCCTTGATGCGATCCGCAACCATGCCCGCAAACTCGATGTTCCGTATCAGTCCCTGATGAAGCTGTGGCTCGCGGAGAAAGCCGCTCAGGTTGTGCGGCCGGAAACCGTTGCACCCAAATTACGGAGAGCTCGCTGAGAAGCTCCTATCTCCTCGTCGCCGGATAATTTTTTACGCGGCCTCTTACTTCCTTCCCACAGCGGACCGCCGATGTTTTACGATGGCTATGGTTCGCAGCCGCATTTCATGCGGTATCCGCAATCGCGGATACGCCTGTGAATCCGGCCCGAATGGATAACCCTTCGCTCTTGGCGAAGTCCAAAAATTAAGTCAGACGATGATTACTGTTACAGACCTGACCAAGCGTTACGCCCGCACCACCGCCGTTGACCACATCTCCTTCTCCGTAGAAAAAGGCCAGATCGTAGGCTTTCTGGGCCCCAACGGCGCCGGCAAAACCACCACCATGCGCATGCTCACGTGCTTCTTCCCGCCCACCGCGGGAACAGCCACGGTGGCGGGCTACGACGTCTTCACTCAGTCCCTCGAGGTGCGCAGGCGCATCGGCTATCTCCCCGAAGCGCCGCCGCTCTATCTGGAGATGGAGACGGTCGAGTACTTGCGGTTCGTGGGTCGCCTGAAAGGCCTCTCGGGCGCCGAACTGGAGACGCGGGTCAACTTCGTCTGCGACCGCTGCAACATCGGCGATGTAAAGAAGAAACTCATGGGTAAGCTCTCCAAGGGCTATCGTCAGCGCGTCGGACTCGCCCAGGCCATCATTCACAACCCCGATGTCCTGATCCTTGACGAGCCCACCGCGGGCCTCGATCCCAAGCAGATTAACGAGACGCGCGACCTCATCAAATCCCTCGCCGGCGACCACACCATCATTCTCAGCACCCACATCCTGCCGGAAGTGGAACAGACCTGCGAGCAGGTGCTCATCATCAACAAGGGCAAACTGGTCGCTACTGACTCGGTCCACAATCTGCAGGCGCGCGCCCGTGGCGCGGAATCCATGCTGCTCGAAGTCGCAGCGCGCAGCGGTGAACTGTCCGTTTCGACCGTCCAGCAACGCCTGGCCGCCATTGCCGGCGTCAGCGGCGTCACCTGCAAGGGTCAGGACAACCAGGGCGCCGTCTTCGAGATCGAGAGCCGCGCAGGTCAGCTGGTCCGCGGCGATCTGGCTCGCGCCATCGTCGATGCCGGATGGGATCTGAACGAGCTGCGTCCCGCGGCGATGAGCCTCGAGGAGATCTTCCTGCAGCTCACCGGCACCGAATCGACGGCTCCGCCCGCGGAATCCGCCCCGCCGCCAGAATCCAGCGCTACCGAATCCGCCGCTCCGGAGGCCCAGGCATGAGAAATCTCTGGATCATTTGCCGCCGCGAATTGTCGAGCTACTTCAGCTCGCCCATCGCGTGGCTGCTGCTCACCATGTACAGCATCCTCTTCGGCTGGTTCTTCTGGAACTACCTCGGCAATTTTGTCGTCGAAGGCATCGAGATGCAGATGGCCGGCCAGATGCAGCCCATGAACATCAACGAGCAGATCATCCGGCCCCTCCTGCTCAACACCAGCTTCCTCGCCCTCTTCTTCGTGCCGCTCATCACCATGCGGCTCTTCGCCGAAGAAAAGCGCAACGGCACCATCGAGCTGCTGGCCACCTCGCCGGTGCGCGACATCGAGATCATCCTTGGCAAGTGGCTCGCCGCCACCATCCTCTATACCTGGCTGCTGGTCTACGCCGGCATCAACTTCGGATTCCTGTTTGCCTATGGCCATCCCGACTGGAAGCCTGTCCTCCTCGGCTATCTCGGCCTGCTGCTCCAGGCCGCGGGTTTGCTGGCTCTCGGCACCTTCATCTCCACGCTGACCAAAAACCAGATCGTCGCGGGCGCCGCCACCTTCGGCGTCATCCTGCTCTTCTGGGTCTTCTCCTGGGTCAGCAGCTACGACTCCTCGACCTGGGCCCAGGTCCTCTCCTACCTGTCGGTCCCGGTGCACTACGAATCCTTCAGCCGCGGCGTGCTCTCGCTGAAAGATGCTGTCTACTACGTCAGCTTCATCTTTCTGGGGATCTTCTTTACCGCGCGCTCGATGGAATCCCTTCGGTGGAGGTCCTAGTCAGGAATGGCCAGTCAGTGGTTGAAAGCCCGTCAGACCAAATACGCCAGCTACGCGACGATCTACATCCTGATTGTTGCGGCCATCGTGGTGGTCGCCAACGTCCTCGCCAATCGCTATGAGAAGACGTATGACGCCACGGCTAACAAACGCTACAGCCTTTCCGATGAGACAAAAAAAATTGTCGATGGGCTGAAGCAACCTGCCACCATCACCTACTTCAACCAGAGCGGCCACTTCGCGGAAGGCAAGCCCCTCCTCGATGAGTACGCCGATCTTTCGTCGAAGATCCATGTCAACTACGTCGATCCCGACAAAGATCCCAATGTCGCCCGCGCTGCCGGCATCCGCAATCCGAACACCGCTACGGTCCAGGTGGGCGCGCATACCGAAACCGCCAGCGACATGACTGAGGAAGGCATCACCGGCGCGCTCATCCGCGACATCAAGGGCAATACGCGCACAGTATGCTTCGTCACCGGCAGTGGCGAGCACCAGATTGACGACAGCAGCCGCGACGGTCTCTCTCATCTGAAAGACCTGCTCGGCCGGGACAGTTATCAGACCCAGTCCATCGACCTGCTTACTCAGGCTCAGGTCCCCTCCGCCTGCACCGCCATCGTTATTGCCGGGCCCACACACGACTATCAGCAGCCTGAAGTCAGCGCCATCAAGAGCTACATCGACAACGGCGGCCGCGCCTTCTTCATGCTCGATCCCCCGTTGAAGATGGGCCCCTCGCAGATTGGCGACAACGACGCTCTCACTTCCCTGCTGTCTGGTTGGGGCGTCACCATGGACAAGGACCTCGTCCTCGACATGAACCCCATCGGCCAGATCGCCGGCCTCGGCCCGCAGGTGCCACTCGTCACCAGTTACACGTCACAGGCCATCGTTGCGGGCATGAAGGGCACCGCCACCGGCTACCCGCTCTCGCGTTCCATCACCACCAGCAATACCGGCACGGCGTCGGTCGAGCCGCTCTTCTCATCGTCACAGAGCAGCCTGGCTACCACTGACCTTAGCTCTCCGCGCGTGGACGTAAAGGACCCCAACAACAAGAAGGGTCCGCTCACCCTGGCTGCGGCGGTTACGCTCACGGGCGGCAAGCCCAACCAGCAGGGCCGCTTGGTCGCTATCGGCAGCTCCATCTGGGCCTCGAATCGCTTCATCGACTTCAACGGCAACGGCGACATGGCGACCAACGCCATCAACTGGCTTACCTCCGACGAGGATCTGATTTCCATCCGGCCCAAAGCGCCGGAGGACCGTCGCATCACCATGACCCAGTCTCAGCTGCGCACGGTGCGCGTCGTCAGCCAGTTTGTCCTGCCGCTCATCGTGATCCTGGCCGGCATCCTCGTCTGGTGGAAGAGACGATAGTAGCCGGGCTTAACTTTCCCGGCTCCGGCCGGGAGCCGAATCTTCTGCTATGAAATTTCGCGGTCTTCTCATTGCTGTTGTGGTTCTCGCCATTCTCGGTGGCGTCCTGTACTGGTCCTCACACCGCAAGACGCCCCCCACTCCGGCGACCGCCGCCACTCCGACCATCCTCAGGGTCGTTCCGGCATCGGTCACCGCGTTGACCGTAACGCAGAAGAACGCTCCGCCTGTCACCCTCACGCGCAGCGGTGCGAATCAATGGCAGATCACCGCACCTAAATCCACTCTGGCCGACGCCGGCACCGTGTCCGGTATTCTTTCCAGTCTCAATCCCCTGCTCTCGCAACGTGTGCTCTCCGACAAAGCCACAGACCTCGCTCCTTACGGTCTGCAGAATCCCTCCGTCACCATCGACCTAACGGAGAAGAACAACCAAAAGCAGAAGGTTCTCCTCGGCGATGACACCCCAACCGGGGACGCCGTCTACATTGCCCTGGCGGGGAATCCGCGCGTCTTCACCGCCGCATCGTACGTCAAGAACAGTCTGAATAAGTCGTTCGATGATCTTCGGGATAAACGACTTCTCCCGGTTGACTCCGCGTCGGTCACTACCGTCGATCTCGGCCGCAAGACGCAGCCTGTCACCTTCGGACGCGTGCAAAGCGGCTGGCAAATTCAGAAACCTGAGCCGTATCGCACCAACACCTTCCAGGTCGAGGATCTGCTCACGCAACTCACCAGCGCCAAAATGGACACCCTCACCACACCCGAGGCGGCTGCCAAAGCCTTCGCCCACGCCACGCCCTTCGCCACCGCCAAAATCACCGGCAGCTTCGGAACCGATACGCTCGAGGTCCGTAAGGATAAGGACGACTACTATGCGAAATCGAGCGTGATGCCCGGCGTGTTCAAAGTCGCTTCCGACAACAGCACTGCCCTCTCCGAAGCGCTCAGTCGCTCCCTCGACGACTATCGCGATAAACAGCTATTCAGCTTTAGCTACGCGGATCCGGACAAGATCGAAGTCCACTCGGGCTCAACGTCCCTCGCCCTCACCCACGCCGGCACCACCTGGACCTCTAATGGCCAGACGATGGATACAGCCTCCGCGGAGTCTCTGGTTTCCGCCTTGCGCGACCTCGCTGCCACGAAATTCGTCACCAGCGGCTTCACCGCGCCGGAGATCGATATCACCGTCACCTACGGCGGCGGCAAGAAGATCGACCACGTCCAGATTGCGAAGACGAAAGACGGCGGCATCGCGAAACGCGACGATGGCCCCGCGCTGTATCAACTGGACGCGGTCACGCTCAATGAGTTCACCAACGCCGTGAAAGGCGTGAAGCCCGCAGCGACAACGAAGAAGAAGTAACTCACAAGCGAACGCACGATCGCAGTCGTTAGCCCTCTGCGCTCTCTGTGTCGTCTGTGGTGAACGCCTTCATCCCCAGGTGAATGTAACCGGAGTCTCCACGTCCGGGTGAACGCTTCTCTGCACCGGACACGTGTGGGCCGCGCGTTCCAGCTTTTGCTGACTCTCGGCGTCGATCGCATGCGGCATGTGGATCCGCACCGTCAGCCGCTGGATTTTCCGCGGCGAGGTCGCGGTCATTTCCTTTTCGACGGTAGCCGTGGCGCCGGCCATATCGATCCCCAGCGTGCGTGCGAGAATGCCCATCGTCGTCAACATACAGGTTCCGAGTGCGGTAGCCATCAGGTCCGTCGGTGAAAAGCTCTCACCTCGACCCTGATTGTCTTTCGGAGCGTCCGTGTTGAGTTCGGTTTTGGAAGGTCCGTGCACCGCTGTGCAGTGCAGGTCCCCCTGATATTCCATCTGAATGGCGACCATCATTCTCCCCTGAACGTGCGGCTCCAATCCGCGCCGACTGCCGCTCAGTCTTTATTGTCGCGTAGATCGCTGAATTACACCTGTGGTAATTCCCCAATCAGGGGATGGTCCGCCGTTCGGGTTATTTCCTATGCTCCTGAATGAGTTAGACGCAGCATCGGCTCCCCCACGCCGGCCTGTCGCGAACGCTCGATCCCGCGAATGGGTTATGACAACAAAGAAACAGGCGTGCGGACCCGATGACCTGCAATTGATTGCTTCGGCTCAGATCGTGGATTGCCACAGGTCTGGCCCTGACTGCCTGGTTGGTTCGGACCCGCGCCCCCGCGCGTGTACGTCCATCCCCATCCGTTCTGCTTCCGCCCTCGGGAAGGACTTTGCCTGTCATGCGTTTTCTGAAAGACGAACAGGGTCAGGCTTCCATCCTGATCGCCGTTTGCATGGTCTTCGTCATCGGAATCGCCGGCCTCGCTGTCGATGTCGGCCACCTGCGCTACTCCAAACGGCAGTTGCAAACCCTCGCAGACTCCGCCGCCCTGGCCGCCGCCGCCGAACTGGGGCAGTGCGCGGGATCCAGCGATTGCAACGCCATGCAAACCGCGGCGCAGCAGGCGATCACGGAAAATGCGACCACCCTCGTTACCTTCCTGACCCAGTGTTCCGGCAGCGTCTCCGGACTCACTCTCGAGCTGAACAATGGCCCCTGCGCTATCGGCGCCTCCGATCCCAACAACGACGACTCGTCCTACGTGGAAGCGGTAATCACTCGGTCAGAGCCCATGTACTTCGCCAGGATTCTTGGACTCAATTCCATGACTATCAGCGCCCGATCCGAGGCGAAGATCGGCAACTCACCCTACTGCGTCATCGCTCTGGGTTCCGCCGGACTTACATTCCAATCCAATGGGGGCGGCATCACCGCCTCCTGCGGCCTGATGGTCGATTCCGACTCGCATACGGCGTTTCAGGCGAACGGCGCCAACGTCAATGCGAAAGAGATCAGCGTGAATGGCGGCTATCAAATTAACGGAGGTACGGTGAGCCCAACCCCGACCACGGGCGCGCCTACGTTATCCGATCCACTCGACTATCTGACGCCGCCATCCAGCAGCGGCTGCACCTACAGCAGCGTCTACAGCGTGAACAGTGGCAACGCGAATATATCGGCCGGTACCTATTGCGGAGGAATCCAGCTCAACGGCGGCTCGCTGAGTCTTAACCCGGGAACTTACATCCTGGACGGTATCGGCTTGCAGATGAACAGCGGGAGCATCTCGGGAACCGGAGTGACTCTCTATATCGCGCAGGGCGGAGTCCAGTTCAACGGCGCCAACAGCGTGAATCTGGTGGCGCCTACCACCGGAACGTACGCGGGGATTCTCTTCTTTCAGAACCGCTCCGATTCCAGTGCGGCAACCATCAACGGCGGATCCAGCTCCGCATTTCAAGGCGCGCTTTATTTTCCCGACTCCCTCGTCCAGTTGAACGGCAGCAACATTGCGGCCTACACCATCGTGGTTTCCAACAACATGCAGATCAACGGAAGCGACTTTAACATCGGCAGCGATTACTCCTCGCTGCCCGGCGGTTCGCCGGTAAAAGGCACAACCGGAATTCTGGTGGAATAAACATGCACTTGCCCCTGCGCAAAAGGTTTTTCCATTCTGAAGCCGGCTCCAGCCTCGTCGAGGCGGGCATTCTAGCTCCGGTTCTCATCTTCCTCATGCTGGGCGCAGCCGATTTCGGCCGCGGCTATTACGTGGCAGAAGAGGTCGCCAGTGCCGCTCATTCCGGCGCCGAATATGCGATCCAGAATCCCGGCAACCTCTCCGGTGACACAACCGGCATTCAAACCGCTGCAAAGGACGATGCCCCGAACGTCGCCGGCCTGAACATAGCCACGCCCGCCTGGGGATGCGAATGTTCCGATGGATCTTCGTATTCGGCCGGTTGCGCCTCCCAGCCCTCCGGCTGCAGCGCCAACTGGGTCTACAAGGTCACGATCACGGCCTCCGCCAGCTACGCGCCGCTCTTCCCCTGGCCGGGAGTTCCTTCTTCCATCGCCCTGTCCAGTTCCGCAACCATGCGCTCCGGGGGGAACTAATGAACAGGGTATCTTTCCGCGGGCTGCAACAATTCGGGTGCGAGGATCGCGGCAGCAATCTGGTGGAGTTTTCCCTCGTCGCCAGCCTCCTCTTCATCCTCCTTCTCGGTGTCGTGGACTGCTCCATCGCCTTCTACGCCGACCACTTCGTTTCCTACGCCGCGGAGGAGGCGGCTCGTTATGCCGCGGTTCGCGGCGCCGACTGGAGCTCCACCTGCTCGACTTCAGCCCCGCCTGGTTTCGCCCTCAACTACGACTGCCAGGCCAGCGCCTCCGACATTCAGAACTACGTGCAGAGCCTCGCCCCTCCCGGACTCGTCCCCTCTTCGATCACTGTGAATACCACCAGCTCGTTCGTCTGGCCGGCTACGACACCGGACTGCTCGACCGCACCCTGCACTCCCTGCGCCACCAACAGTAATAGCCAGGGATGCTTTGTGCGCGTCCAGGTCAGCTACCCTTTCACCTTCACCATGGCGGTGCTGCCTCATTCCTCCATCAATCTCACCGCCACCTCAGAGAAGGTCATCCAGTACTGACCCTTCTTTTTCCTGAGAGCCGCCCCGTCGCTCGTTTCTGTGCTCCGGCACGTTACTATAGCGGACATCCTCTTTCCGGCGGAGTTTGAGCTCATGTTTCAGCGTTTTGCTGTGGTGCTGTTCGCCTGTCTCGCAGTTGCTTCCACCCCGTCCCCGGCCCAAACCATGGATTCCGATTTCGCGGCGCATGTGCGCGCGTGGACTACCAAACCGGAATTCCTGAGCCCTTTGGTCGATCACCTGGCCGCCGGCGGCGCCGTCCCGTCGCCCCGCGATGTCCTCGGCTACGACATTGGGGCGCCGAAGAAGCTCACCTATTACGCTGACGTCCTCCGCTATTACGACACCCTCGCTGCGCATACCGGGCGCGTCAAGGTACTCCGCACCGGCCACACTGAGGAAGGCCGCGAGACCGTCATCGTCTTTGTCGGCTCAGAGGACTCCATCGCGCATCTCGACGAGGAGCGCGCCAGTCTCGCGAAACTTGCCGACCCCCGCGGCCTCTCTGAAGGCGACGCCCAGCAGTTGATCGCTCGCACCAAGCCCATCTACACCTTTTCCGGCGGACTCCACAGCGCCGAGCTGGGGCCGCCTGAGATGCTCATGGAGCTGACCTACCGTCTCGCGACCGAAGACTCGCCACTCATTCAGAGCATTCGCAACAACGTCATCGTCGCCATCCTGCCCGTCGCCGACCCCGATGGCCGCGATCGCTCCATCGACTGGTACTACGCCCACAACGTCGACATCACTGACTACGAGAAGATGTCCCGCGTCCCCTACTGGGGTAAGTACATCGAGCACGACAACAATCGCGACATCAATTACTCCGCCGAGGCCAACCAGAACTTCCTCCGCTGGTATCTCCAGTGGCACCCGCCCATCATCCACGACCTGCATGAATCCGTACCGTTTCTCTACATCTACAGCGGCCAGGCGCCGCAGAATCCGCTGTGGAGTCCGATCGTCTACAGCGAGCTGCCCATGCTCGCAAACTGGGACATGACCCAGCTCGCCCGCTACGGCATGCCCGGCGTGTGGACTCACGCCTACGTCGATGCCTGGTCTCCCGGCTACGTCGCCGAGATGGCCACCGACCACAACGGGCTCATGCGCTTCTACGAAATCATGGGGAACGAGGGCGCCACGACGATGCAGCGCACCATCACCCAGAAGAATCCCGCTCTGATTGGCGGTGGCGGCGGCTTTGGCGACTTTACCAAGCGCGAGTGGTATCGCCCCAACCCTCCCTACGAGCACGTTCTCTGGTCGATGCGCGACAACACCAACTATGCGGAGACCGGCGTGCTCAGCTCGCTCCAGTTCGCGGCGGCCTTTCCCCAGGTGATCGTCGGCGACTTCTACACAAAGTCCCGCGAAGCGATTACAGCGGGCACCAAGGAACCGCCTTATGGCTTCGTCCTCCCTGCCAATCAGGAAGATCCGACCCGTGTCGCCTTTGTCATTCACATCCTGCGTATGCAGGGCATAGAAGTCGGGCGCGCGAAGGCGGAAGTCAAACTAAGCGACGGGACCTATCCCGCCGGTTCGCTCATCGTTAAAACCAACCAGCCCTACGGTCCGCTGGCGAAAACCCTCCTCGGCAAGCAGGTCGATCCCGAACCCGAGCTGCACACCTACGACGACAGCGCCTGGACCATGGGCCTGATGACCCATACCGACATCCAGTCCACCGGAGAATCGCGATCCAGACGGTCGTGGTTGATCCTGTGGATCAGTACATGCCCGAAGGTATGGTGAAAGGTGCGGCGGCCAGGACCGTCTTATGCTGTTCCCGATCATGGGTCGCCCAACCTGGTCACTCTGCGCTAGGGCCCTCAAAAGCCTGGCCGTGAGGATTGCCGAAAAAGACTTCACCGCCGCCGGTGCAAAGTTCTCCGCCGGAACGTTCCTCGTACCCGCCAGCGCCGGCTCCACGCTCAAGCCGCTGGCGGAAAAGCTCGGCCTCGACGTTGTCGGGCTGGCTGCATCGCCTAAAGTGGCCGCGCATGATGCGGCTCTGCCCCGCGTCGCAATCTTCAGCACGTGGGAGGGCACGCAGGACGTGGGCTGGGTGCGCTACACCCTGGATCAGTACAAAGTCCCCTATGACCTGATCTTCAAGGAGCGCGTCCTCCAGGGCGATCTCGCAAAGGACTATGACCTGATCGTGATTCCCACTCAGGTCCGCGCCGCTTTAAAGACCTGGTCTTCGGCATTCCTCGCGAGGCCCAGCCGCTCGCTTACGAGAAGTCCGATCGCTTCAAATTTCTGGGCGACTACGGCTCATCGCCCGACATCACCGGCGGTATGGGCGGGGCTGCACGTGGAGTTCCAGAAGTTTGTCGAGGGCGGCGGCCTGCTCGTCACTCTCGGGGCCTCCAGCTCCTTCCCGCCGGAATTCGGCCTCACGCCGACCGTCGAAAGCAGCAATCCCGGCGGTGGCAAATTCTATGCGCGCCCGGTCCGATCGTCAAGGCCGACATTCTCCGTCCCCCGAGAACCCTGTCTTCTATGGCTACTCCGACAAGACCATGCCGTTGCGTTAGCCAAATGGCCGTTTGTTTCGGATGTCCGAAACCATGGACAGGAACGATGTGCTCATGCGCTTCCCGGGTGGCGAAAACTTTGTGCTCAGCGGCCTGTTCAATGGCGCCGATGACATCAAAAGTGTCGCGCCGCGCTGGCTCTCGTGCCCGAGACGGTAAAGGTCAGGTAGTCCTGTTCATGACCAACCCTATCTGGCGCTGGCGGAAAGCTGGGAGAGTACTCGCATGTACTTCAACACGCTGATGAACTACCGCAACCTCACCCCGGCTCCCTTACCCGGTTTCTGACACCGACCACCCTTCAAAGCCCGCAACACCCGCCACCAGCCAGTAGCGACGTTCGCTGCTGGCTCCTCGATCCCCGCATTCGCGCGCCTGCCAAGTCCCTCTACCGGCGCGCAGCCGGCGTGCGCTTTCCTCGCCGCACCCACTCCGCCAACTCCTTCACCCGGAACCGGGCGATGTCCGCGATTAGCCGAACCGGCACCGGCTCCGACAACGGGAACCGATCGTCCCCTCGTAATTTCGAGGGTGCGGCTCTGCTTGAAATGCATCTGCCAGAACCGCGCTCGCCGGATACAAAGATAGTATTCTCCATCCCGAGAAATACAGTACGACGTCGCCGTCACCCGATACGCAGCATCTGTAGGAGATGGCTTCTTCCGCCTTCGGCATCGCTCTCCGATCGTCTCCGCACCTCCGTGAGACACTTCGGCGGCGGCTTCCGGCTGCGCCGCGATGTACTCGTCCACCGAATAAATATGGCCATCATCCCCTTTCTCCTTTCTCCGTCGGTCGCCGCTTCTCCTCCAGTTGCGTCGCATGCCCGATCAAATAATTCTGTTCCGGCAGGCTCGTTGTTCCCGCCGCTGCCGCGCGATAGTGCTCGACGGCCTTGTCCAACTCCCCCATCCTCTCCAGCAGATGGGCGCGCACCGCAGCCAGCCGATAATGTTCCGCCATCCGTCCGTCGTTGTCGAGCGCCGCCAGACGCTCCAGTCCTTCTGCCGGCCCATGCACCATTGCGACCGCGATGGCGTGGTTCAGCGTCACCATGGGACTGGGCGCCGCGCGCCGAAGCAGCTCGTACAGCGCCAGAATCTGCGGCCAGTCGGTATCTTCCGGGCGAGCCGCCTCGTCATGGACGGCGGCGATCGCCGCCTGGAGCTGGTAGAGTCCCACAGCTCCTTTCGAAAGCGCGAGCGCAAGCAGTTCCGTGCCTTCCGTGATCTCGGCCCGGTCCCACAGACTCCGATCCTGTTTGTCGAGCGGGATCAGCTCACCATGCCGGCACCGGTGCGTGCAGCCCGCCGTGCGTTGGTCAGCAGCATCAGCGCCAGCAGCCCGGCAACTTCTGCGATCTTCCGGCAGCAAAGCTCGCGCGCCTCGGGTCAGCCGGATCGCCTCCCCCGCCAGGTCGAGTCGCTGCAAGATGCGCGCCGATGCTGCTCGCATAGCCTTCACTGAAGATCAAGTACAGCACATGGAGAACGGCAGGCAGCCGTTCCCCGCGCTCCTGCGGCGTCGGCATCCGAAAGGGAATTTTCGATGCCTTGATACTCTGTTTGCACGGCTGATCCGCTGCGCCATCGTCGCCTCGGGAACCATAAAGGCGTTGGCAATCTCTGCTGTGGTCAGCCCGCCCACCGCTCGCAGCGTAAGCGCGATTGCTGAGGACGTACTCAGCGCGGGATGGCAGCACATGAAAAGGAGAACGAGCGTATCTTCGGGATCCATGTCCGCCTCGATCTCCGGCCGGCTCCATCGTCGGCTGGTCTGCTGTTGTCATCGCGGTCTCCCGCCGGCGGCGCGCCATCTCGCTGCGCACCATATCCGCCATCCGCCTCGATGCCACCCGAATCAGCCACCCGCGCGGATTCTCGGGAATGCCCTCCTGCGGCCATTGCCTGAAGGCGGCCAGCAATGCTTCTTGCATAGCGTCTTCGGCCAGGAAAAGTCGCGGAAGCGCCGGGCGACCACACCGAGCGCCTGCGGCGCCAGTTCGCGCAGCAGGTGCTCCATCTGCATCTCTGGAGTTGGTCCGTTCATGCTTTCTCCAGGCCGCTTCTTACAGACCTAAATCACTGTGACTGCTCATCACTTGCCGCACTTCGACAGGCATGCCACCCGTCTTCTTTCCCGCCCGGGCGCCTGCGAAAGCCGCGCGGCAATCGTGAAGGCCTGCTCGGTGCTTTCCACGTCGACGATCCAGTATCCGGCAAGGAACTCCTTCGATTCCGGAAACACTCCATCGGTGATCGGCTCCCCTTGCTGCCGGCGCGCACGAGCCTGGCCTCATTGGGCCACCCCAGTCCTTCGGAAGCAACGAATACGCCCGCGTCCTTCAGTTCCTTGCTGAACGCGCGCATGAAGGCAACATTGGCCTCAAGATCCTTCTTCGACCACCGGGCATATCGCTCGAAATCCGATTTCTTCCCATTCATCATCAGAATGTATTTCATTTCCTCTCTCCTTCTGGCTCGCACCTGGCAATCAATAGTCGCCATGTCGGCCACCCAAGATGCCGAAGGACGCAGGTCTTGAGCCGGCGTCCGAGTTCGCCGTTAGTTGAGCGGGCATCCGTTCCGCTTCCCGCCATCACACGAACTGCCGCACCTCGATCGGGCATGTTCGTCGGAATACCTCCCGGTCCGGGCGCCGCCGAAATCCGGCCCGCGATGACGTACGCGCGCTCGGGCGTTGGCCACATCGACAATCCAGTAGCCCAGCAGGAACTCCTTCGCTTCGGGAAAGATGCCATCGGTGACCGGCAACCCGTTCTTCTCGCCGCGCACGACTGTGGCCTCCCTTCGGGTCGGCCAGCCTGGTGTGGCGACGAACTCGCCCGTCTCCACCAAGTCCTTCACGATGGCGCCGAGGGTCTGCATGTGCGTATCCCGGTCACTCTGCGACCAGGTGTGATACCCGGAAACGCCCGCCTTGGTGCCCGACATCATCAGAATGTATTTCATGTTCTCTCCTGTCCTCGCTTCTCTGGATTAGCGCCGACCGGCCATCCGGCCTCCGTTTGCGCTTTCATTCCTTAGTCGGAGCTGTCTCCTGCTTCTCGACATCGCCCTCGAAAAAATTTGCCAAATCCTGGCCCATGGCTTTTGAAGGGGTCCAGGGCGTTTCTGCGACCCATGGTCCTGGATCGATGGTGAGAGTTGGCAGTGAATCGAGTCCGGCTCAGAGTCGCCCTCTACCGGTTACGGGATGCGATGCCCGTCCCAACCCGCAAGCGCATTCCTACACCATGCGTCGAGGTTATCGGCGTAAGTCTCTGGCGCAAAAGCACCTAAACTGGCGATCGTCACGCTGTAATTTCCATCTGGATTGCCGGCGGGCAGCGGTGGAACGGTCCAATTCGGATTCTGCTTCCCGTAACGCTTCAACGCATCGATGACGCGCCTCGGGTCTTCTCCCTCGTTGTAGACCTTGAACAGCAGAAGAATGTCAGGCACGCTCCACCACAGACCGCTGGAATCAGTCAGGATGCTGCAGCGCGAAGGCTGAGAACGCGAGGCCATGACGGCTGCCCCAGGGTTCGGTTCACGAATGATGGAATGCCGGCGGCGCCTCGAAACGACCGGCGCAGCTATCCGATTCGCGATCGTAAATCGCACCGCATTCAACACAGGTGAAAGCCATGGTTCGTCCGCCGGGAGACTTCCATCATAATGAGCACATGCTCGCCAAGCCATTCCTCCGCCTCCTGCGCGATGGTCGGTTGTCCGCACTTGTCGGCGTCGGTGGCCAGCTCAAGCCTTTCTACAAGCTGACCTGGCTGGCTGCTGCCGGAGAGGCTGGGCTGCTCAGCCGATTAGCCGCAGGGCCAGCCCCTTTTGACTCCCTCGCCGAGTTCTTTGCTGCCCGCGGCCAGGGACTGGAGGCGCTGGAGGCCTGGCTACAAATCGGTGTCCGCCTGCGACTGCTGAAACCAGGCCCGCGCGGCTATGCGCTCCGAGGGCTGGCCCAATCCCTCGCCCGTCCGGAGAACGACCCAGCGCTGGCCATGGTGGAGGAGGTGGCCGGCCTGCACCACAAGCTCATTGCCGCAACGCTCCCCAAGCTCGCAGCGGCGACTTATGGAGCCTCGCCGACCAGGATGGAGAGCTGATCGCCCGTTCTTCTCGCGTGCTGGAGGCCTTCCAGGCGGAAGTCATTCGCCGTACCTTCCCGGCACATGGCACGCTGCGTCTGCTCGAGATTGGCTGCGGTTCCGGAGTCTATCTGCGCTATGCGGCCAGCAGAAATCCCTCGCTGACGGCGCTTGGTGTGGAGCTTCAGCCGGCAGTAGCGGAAGTAGCGCGGACCAATCTTCGCGGCTGGGGGCTCGAGGGCCGTGTCACGGTCGATGAAGGCGACATCCGCGCGAAGGCGCCCGGCGAACGGTTCGACATCGCGACGCTTTATAACAACATCTACTACTTCCCGGTTGAAGAGCGCGTGGCGTTGCTCGAACACGTGAGAAGCTTTCTCCGATCCGGCGGATTTCTGCTTCTGACCACGTGCTGCCAGGGAGGCAGCCTCGGCACCGAGGCGTTGAATCTGTGGGGCGCGGCCACCCGCGGCGCCGGGCGCCTGCCGGCCGAAGCTGAGCTTGTCAATCAGTTTGGTCAGGCAGGCTACGGCAAAGTAAAGACGACGAACCTCATTCCCGGCGATCGCTTCGTGGCTTTTCAGGCTTTCCACAGCTAGCAGGGCGATCGCGATTGGTGCGGCTGCAGGTTAACCGCCGCACGCCTCGATAAGTCCCCTGCAAAATTCACCCCACGCCGAATTTCCCCGCTTCAAAGATCAGGACTCGAGTTCCACTTGCTGAACATGGCGAGCTTTCAACTCCCGGCCCGAGACAAGTCCCACACCCAGGAAGAAAGAGCCGAGCACCAGATGAAAGATATGGTCTCCGGTGTGGAGCAGCATCGGCCCGAAATACCACGCATGGTTCATCGACGCGTTTCCCATCAACAGGCCCGCGATCGCCAGCGACAGGTAGAACACTCCCGATCCAATGCTGAAGCGCTTCGAAAAGGTCAATCCCAGGAAGCTTGCGCCAAGCGCGAGCGCTCCCCAAATCAGGTGCATCAGGTTGTGATATTTGTCCGCGTGAACTCCGCCGACGATCACCAGGATTCCCATCAGAACAAAAAGTCCGCCGAAAATGCGGCAGGCCATCCTGGCACTGTCACCCGTGGTCTCCCGGCGCCGGTAATTCTGGACGGTCGCAGCCAGACCAGCAATATCTGTCACCAGAAGCCCGACAATCAGAAGGAGCGAGCCAGCCCATATTCCCGCGCCGAACTTGCCAACGGAGCCGGGATGAGTGAGGCGAAGAACGGCATCATGCCGGCGAACGAACCAGCCGGAGGTGACCAACAGCGCGATCAGCGCGCCAATCAATGGCGACCACCACCAGCGGGCCGTCAAAAGAATGATTCCTGCTACAGCGATAAATAGGACCGGCCCCGGCGGAAACCGGGTGTAGGCTGGGTCGCCGGAGAACCACTGCGTCCAGATCGCGACTGCTGCGCCGGTTAATCCAGCCACCGTCAACTTAGTCAGCATAGTGTACTTCGTTGTCATCGCTCTATTCCATTCCTTTGCCGATATGATCCAGGCGGTCGTGCCACCGGGACTGCAGCTTGTCGGCTTTGGTTCGCTGATCGGGAGTTAAGACCGACATATAAATCT
>CAVPCE010000087.1:0-71275 GCA_963702295.1 uncultured Acidobacteriaceae bacterium
TGCCCGCCTACGACACGAGTCGTGATCTTGCAATTGAGGCGCTGAAAGCGTCGCACGCAGACGCCGGGTAGTCGCCCAGGCCGTTGCGACATCAGCTGGACGAGAATGTAGTCAATCGGCGTTGCGCTTTGCTTTTGAAGGCCAAGCTGCGGTCAGGCGACTCCTGATCCGTCGGGCTTCGGCCATGCATCGGCCCAACGTGGTCTTCGGCGCGTTCGACGGTCGTGGCTACCCGAGCGGACTCATAATCGGTGTACGTGGGCGTTTGTTGCGTCGGCTAGCGCTGCTGCATTCGAAGTGAACCTGCTTCTAGCTGTGTCGATAGGGCTTGTAGCGTTGGTCGGAGCTGGGCAAGTCTGAGGTTGCTGCGGTATCCGTTGCGGTATCAGCTGGACAGCCTGACCCAGTGCCGTAAGTTGTGGAACACCTGGCTGGGCGTCACCCATTCACATTCCGGCTAGCTTTTGAGTCCGAGCCTTCGCGATCTTTCCGATTTCGAACGCAGTCACCGCGCCGTTGTAGATGTTGTCGGGATTTCCTGTCAGCTGGCGCTGCGCCCTGTCTTCGCCAATTTCGGTTTTCGTCTTTGCGCCCGTCCGAGTGGCCCACGCGCAATTGTGAACAAAACCGCTCATTAAGCGATATTGAAGCTCGACCTCGGTCATCTGACTGTGCTGCCCGCGTTCGTGCATCATCCGGCTAGCCGCCGAGATTATCTCCGTCTCGTTGATGTTGCCGAACCCATCGAAGGTCGGCATTTTGGTCTTGCCGATGCTCGCGAGCAATCGGGAGTATTCCTGGTAAATCTTGTCGAGTCGTCCGGGCGCGCTGAAAATAAATTCTGTCGTCTTGCGGAGCGATTCCAACCGCTCTGGCTTGTGCATGGCCGGGTTGGCCGCGTGCAATTTTCCAAAGGTTAGCTCTTGATTTACGTCGAAAAATGCGAGACGTAGCGCACGCATATGCCGCGTGATTTCATCGCCAGAAACTAGCCAGTGGGCCGTAGCCGCGCCCGCCAGTGCCGACCGAAGTGGCGGAATTGGGAGAAGATCATCGCCCCGCTCATCGACTCCAGGGTCCACGCGGCTAGTTGCAAGTGATCGAAGGTACTAAATAGCCGGTTGATGACTAGCTCTTGAAACGATGCTCCGAAACCAGCTAGATAGCGATTGTCAGCCTCAAGAGCCGATCCGTCTGACGGCCAGATGTCTTGGGTCTCTTGTAGCTCGCGCTGCACACGGGTCCGCAGACTGTGGTACTCAAATCGCTCCCAGTCTCTGCGGTTAACTGTGATCGTGAACTTGCCCACTGGCTCATCGGCATCGGCTGGCGATCCGTCGCAAGGCAAGTCGATCGCCGGATCGTCGGAGTCGTCGCGGTTGTCGGTCACGTTACGACCGTAGGCCGACGCACCGACGATGCGCACGGGATACCGTCCGCGTTGTCGCCTACAAGCCACCGGATTGCTCGCGAAAGCGCCTGTGGCGAGCGCAGTCATGTAAAGCGAAATTCGGCAGATGCTGGTTGGTTGCGACTCGTAATCGACTCGCACTGCAACATCGACGTTGCACTCTGCCGCGGCCAACTTGACTCCCAGTAAATAGGGGTAACGCATTTCCGCAGGTCGCCACCAATGGTCGGCCGCTGTGGGTGCCCGCATGCCGTTCACGGACGAGCAGGTCGTTCACCATCGCGCATGACGTGTGGTCCCAAACTGGTCCCAACGGGGGGCCGGTTCTCGTCTGCTGCTCCGAGTGTCAGTCGATGGCCGACCGCATCCGGCGCCCGGAAAGTGGGTCAGGATCAACCAGCGGCGACGGGCGCCGGAGGCAGGCGGTGTGGCTGAACCGGACACCCGCCATGGTGCGGCAAGAAAATTTGCGTCGGTATGTGCCCTGAAGATTCGGCGTCATATGGTTGAGCGATGCTTGAGAGCGACGTAGAGGCGGACGGTGAACGGACGTCGATCACTGACCGTGCGCTTCTGGATGACGAACTTGAAGATCTGGAGGCAGCCGAGGCGTCGCCAACGGCGGTCACCTATTCGACACAAGATTATCCAGTCGACGGCTTGGTGAGTCGTTTAAACAGTGGTGCGATGCTGATCCCACAATTTCGAGGAACCGATACGAGGGTAGCAACGGCTGGTTTTCAGCGAGGCTTTGTTTGGTCAAAGGCGCAAATGGATAAGTTTATCGAGTCCCTCCTGCTCGGATATCCAATTCCCGGAATATTCTTAGTTAAGCAGTCAGGAGATAAACGGCTTCTTGTCCTTGATGGCCAACAACGGTTAGAAACATTGCGTAGGTTCTACGAAGGCCTGCACGATGGTCGCGAATTTGCATTGGGCAACGTCGGCGAGGCATACAAGGGGCTAACTTATAAATCGCTGGACGACAATCAGCAGAGGCAGTTGAACGACTCCTTCATGCAGGCAACAATAGTTGAAGCCGATGGATCGGACGAAGTAGATGAAGCGATTTATCAGATTTTTGAACGACTTAATTCAGGCGGCACTCAGTTAACTCCGCACGAGATACGCGTCGCGTTATATGCTGGCGAGTCGGTTACTTCAATCGAAAAGTTAAATGATGATCCGCATTGGCGGCATTTGTATGGCAAGCGGTCAAAGCGCATTCGCGATCATGAACTCGTTACCAGAATACTAGCAATGTACGCTGACTCTGGCTCGTATGCGCGGCCAATGAAACAATTCCTCAACAACTACGCAGCCGGCAATCGGAATGTTGACGTTACTCTCACGGCGGCGGGTGAACTATTTAGGGAAGCTGCCCGTGCGCTCGATGAGAAGGTGGGTCTTTCAGCCTTCCGCCGAGCAGGTAGTCAGCTGAACGTTGCGCAGGCGGAAGCCGTAATGGTTGCCACCATGAATGCGGCTGAAAGCGGAATGCCCGAAGATCTAAGCGACCGGATCACAGCGTTGAAAGAAGATCCTGCATTTGATGCATCGACTTCGCGCGCTACTGCGGATACTGACGCGGTCTCTCGGCGGTTGGAGCAAGCTCATACTTTCATCGTCGTGTAGTCATGGCAAACAAAGTGCACGGCTGGCCCCCAGCTTCCATTCGTCAGCGACAGAGAGACCATCGCGAGCTTGAACAGGCAGTACGACAGTTGACACAAGTGACACCAGATATCGTGGAGCGCAGCCTGGTTCGCTATCTAGTTTATTCGATCGGCGGGACTTGTCGAATCGGTCCGGGACGATGCTGCAAGCATGTATAGCCAGCGTATTGGGCCCCCCAGACTGCATCGCCGAATTTCAACCGGGTTGAGTGTAGGTCTGGGCGTTCACCCCAAACAGCTCCTCGATTTTGTCGCATCGTTCGACGCCGACTGGCGCGAGGACCTACAACGACTGCTAGACGAAGATGATGCTCGTCGGTCGAATCACCTAGGCGCCTTGGTCGCCGCTAGGAAGAAAATCGCGCACGGAGACGGCGACCAGGTTACTGCGAGAAAGGCCTTACAGTGGTCGCAGACCGCTGCGGAATTGGCGAGTTGGGTCATTACTCGGTTTGACCCGACGTGACTGGACGTCGCTAGAATGATGAGCGACTTACCCGTGGCAGCAAGCGGGACCTGGTGGCGGGCTCTCCTATTTCAAGGCGCAGAGTTTGGCGCGGCGTGTGACAATTCGTGGCAGTCTTCCGGCAGCTGACACCGGCCGACGCGTTTCCGGTGGTGGAGAGCGCGCCCGAAGGGATTCGAGCCCCTAACCTTCTTATCCGTAGGCACGGGCGGGTGGCGTGACCAGGAATGATACGAGTTCTATTGTCGTGTAGGTGGAGGTGTCGGGGAGCCCGACTGTCGTCATCGTTGTCGTCAGAAGTGTCGTCAGCTCACGATGCGAAACAGCGGCATTCCCACCGCTTCCTCATACCCGGCGATCCTGCGCTGGCGATCGGATGTGTCAAGGGTGGCGAAGCCATCAACGTGGTGACGTCGAAGACGCCCTTTACTCAGCCGATCGGGCAGTTAGACACTGCGGGGTGAGGTGGCGCTTGATCAGGCGGCGCCGGGGCTGGTGGGATTGTGGCTCTTGGCCTTGATGTGCGCCCCAAGGAGATTGTTATCGGCGACGCCGATGCCCTTGAGGGCCTCGATCAGCAAAGCGATGATGTCGGATACGACCAGTTTGTCGTATCCCTCCGCCAGCCCGTAGCTGTGCAATTCCCAGCGGTACTTGTGGTCTTCGAGGCGAGGCCACAGCTCGGTGATCACGGGTGTGAAATCATTGGCCAGCGCGGCTAATTCGGCGCGTAAACCCGCGAAGTCCTGAGGTTTGGCGGGGGTATCCGAGGTGTCAGATGACTCGGTCATGCGCGGATCTACCTCCAGTTTTGCCGCGACGGCACGTAGGCGACTGACCGTAGGATAAAAGGCGGCTCGCCGAATTTCGACAGTCGCCGTCGCCCCCTTGGGACTGACGTCGATTCGGGATAGTTTCATGGCCGGATAAGGACGATCTTGGGCCAACCAGAGCAAACAGCGTCCAGTTGCCCGGCGTGTGTTGGCGCCACGACCCAGAGGCCAACGGCGTCGCGGCCGTGCACTGTGCATGACCGTTGACCTTTTGACCGCACGACTCGCCTGCGCAGCTACAGGCCGGCGGATTTACAGTCGGACATCGGGTGAATTTCGTTGTCTCGCAAATCGCCCCCGGGGGCTCCGAAGTCAGCGGTCAGTGCGGGCGTGTCTGCCCCTGGGCTGTCGGTGCCCGCAGATAGCGTCGCCTTCCATGGTGAATACAGACATCGACGCCGCCCCGGCGACGGCGTCACCCCGACAGATAACTGCCGCTGATCTCGAAGCGGGCACGCAAGCGTGGCGTGTGAACGTCGCCATGTGGGCACACCGGTTCTTCAGCTTGGTGCACGACCCGGAGGTCGCCGCGGCCATCGGCAAGTCCGAGCCTCCAGACGTGGAACTGCCAGACGGCAGTCCACCAAATACGGTGCCGTTTGAACCGTGGTCAGTTGCCGACTTCTCCAGGTACCTGCACTCGCTCGGTTTACCCGGCGCGGGCAACGTCGCGGCCCTGACCCGTCTTCTCGGAGCTATGGAACGTGCCGGACTGCTACTACCCCTCGGCTGGCACCAGCACCTGCCCATCATGGGCCAGCAATACATCACGCAGGGAGGTGTATCGAAGGGGCAGACGCGGTGGAAACCTATGGCTGTCCGAGGTGTTTGGCGCCAGCTTGATCATCCCGAGCTACAACGCCGTGACCATCCGGCTCGCCGGCCACGACGAGGACGGCAACCCCGTCGACAGCTGGGGCACCGGGCTGGTCATCGACCACACACACGTCCTCACCAACAAGCACGTCCTGGGCGGACTCGCGGGCAACAGCTCGGGCCTGTCCGTCTACCCGGCCGACGAACGCATCGGTGCGGAGCAAGTCAGCTGCGTAAGCGTCGCGCGAGCGCATCCCGACCTCGACGTGGCGGTCATCCAAGCGCAGATGCCCGAGGGCAAAGGTCTGATGCGTCTTGCCGGGATGGCGTTCCGCGACCCGGAGTGGGCAGACGAGGTCTACGTGTTCGGCTATCCGCGAGTACCGATGACCGCGGAAATGGGTATCACGGTGCAGCGCGGCCAGGTGGTGAACCCGGCCGCAACGACGATCCCGGACCGCCAGAAAATCTTCCTGTACTCGGCAATCGCACGGCCAGGCAACAGCGGCGGCCCAATCGTCGCCCAGGACGGCCGAGTTATCGGCATCGTCGTCGAGGATTCCGCGGAGTCGTCGTCGACGGACAGCGGGCCGGCGGGGGCACCGTTCTACCGCGGCATTGCGTCGAGTGAGGTGATCCGAGCGCTAGACGAACTCGGCTTCGGCGGCATCGTGGAGATGGACATCATTCCGCAGTGAGCGCCGCCCTGTCCCCCGACCGGCGATCACCCGATGCACCCCCGGTCCTTTATCCACCGTGCCGGGTCTTGGCAGCGAGATCGCCTCTGCAACACCGAGATTCGTACGTCCGTTTAATCTTGCGCCAAAAAAATTCCTGCGCACAAAAAATCCTGACTACCCCGGCGTGGAGCCAGGCCTGGGGCCCTGAAGATTCTCGGGGTGGGAATCGAGGCGGCCCAGCGCTGGCGGCAGTGGCACGGCACGCGCCGCGTCCGTGCGTCTGGACGCTACGCAGTGGCCGCGTGTGCGTGTTTGCACGGCGTCCGCACGCGCATGGTGGGGGACGGGAAGGCCAGCATGACGCTCGACGTGTACGCCGACCTGTTCGACGAAGACCTAGACACCGTTGCCGCGAATTTGGACGCGGCGATCGAATCTGCGGCGGCACGACTGCGGCACCCGCCCGTCTCGTGACCCATCGAGACGGCAAAACCGCTGTCAAACGGTGGAGCTAACCGCCAAGCTTTGGCACAACTGCTGCAGGCCAGGGAACAGTAACAGGCTGCGGCAATCGTGGCAGTGTCGACGTTTGGTGAGGCGTGGGTTGATGGCTGGAACGGCGGCCAATACGACGCGGTCCTCGCCGTCCCCGCCGAGCTTTATGACTGTGCGCGGAGCGACTTTCGCGACGCCATCGATCTGGCCTGCGCCGACATCGTCGGCGAGAGCCGCTATCGCAGTCTGCTCATCACCGTCCGACGTCCACCTTACGATCCCGACTGGGTCGCCAAGGTTGTCGAAGCGCTCGACCGCCGATGGGTCGCGTCAGAACGCATGGACGCCGCAGTCCTGAGCCAAGCAGGTTGCGACTGACGGCTGGACTGAAGGCGGGCCGTACGCGCGGCTCTTCCAGGGTTCGTCAGTCACGCGTGATTAATCGAACCGCGTTTCCGAAACGCCAGCCGCTTCGAGGACCTCACACAAGTCCGCGATTCCCTGCTGGCCGCCGCGGTAGTCGCATTGCGTGAAGATGACCCGTTGGGCCGCACGCGACAGACCAACAAAGAAAGTCGCCGTTGATGCCTCGGTGTCACCCGCGTGTGACCACCACTGGTCGTCGTCGAGACCAAGGAAGAACACTGTGTGGTACTCGAGCCCCTTGCTTCGATGGATGGTCAGCAGTGGGACTGCCTCGGCGGCTTCGTACGCGTCGACGGCGCCTAGCCACGATGACTGACCCTCGCAGGCCGCTTCCAGCCGCTTGTCGAATGCCTCGTTCCGCATGGTGAGATCGCCTGCGGTGTCGACCATGTTGCGGTGCCGGCCGTCCGTCACGGTGTCGACAAGCTCGTTCAGTCGACTTGATAACTCACCAACGGCCTTGGCGTCGCAGGGGTATTCGCGGAGCCACCGTCGAAGTTCCCGCACGTTTGACGACAGGTCGTCGTCCATGCGGGCCGAGTGGGCTCCGTCGTGGCTGTCGCCCAATCGGACAGTCGCGATCGTCGACGATACGTCGATCCACGTCTGCGGGTCACCACCCTGCCTGGGCACTGCGGCCCCAAGGCGCAGGATGCCAACCAGCAGCTGGCAGTAGGGGTCTTTGAGGATGTCTTGCAATTTCATCTTGCCGTATTCGGCGTCATCATTGCGAAGGTCGATACTGTGCGCGGCCAAGGCGTTGCGAAAGATGTCTTCGAACTCAGCGACCTTTTGCCGGGCGACGAGGGCGTACTGCGAAGGTGACCGGTTCGATGCAGCGGCGTCCGCGGCGATGAAGGCGGCGACGACCTCCACTTCCCGCCGCGCGTTCGCGAATGACCAGATTTTGGCCGGCTCATCGTCGATATCCGACACCGCCTTGGCGACCGCCATTTTGGTCGCCGGATCGAGGAGGCGTGCAAATTGGTACTGCAACTTAACGAGTGCCTCGGTCGAGCGATAGTTCCGCTCCAGTGCATACGGAATCGCGCGGAAGTCAGCTTCGAATTCAGCGAAGGCGTCCGAGAGGGCGCCAGCCCAACCCATGATGCGTTGCTTGCGGTCCCCGACCGCCGTGACCGTCGTCGTACTGCCGAATACCGACCGAAGGAAGGTGTACTGGGCGAAGGTCGTGTCCTGAAACTCGTCAACAAACACAAACGGGTAGGTGGCAACAAGCGCTCGCTGAAGCCGCGGACTCGAGCTAATGATCAACTTGGCCAAACGGTTTAGCATGACGAACTCAACGTATGGGGTCTGTTTGCCCAGATAGGTGCGTTCCCACCACTTCTGCACCGCGTAGTCTTTCACCGCTGCCGGCGACGACGGCTCGGGAGCGAGTTCATACGGCCCCAGGATCGTCGACATGAACGTCTTTCGTGGGAGAGCGTCGATGGCGTATCGAAGATCATCCGGAGCCGTTGACGCCAGCTCGGTGAGAAATGCTTCGACGTCTTTGGGGTACACATAGCGAATCTCGTAGTCGCCGTACATCTTCCAGTACGGCGGCAACAGGGTGGCGAACCGGTCGACGATATGCTTCGTAAAGGCGTCGAACGTCATCGAGGCGAATCGGCCCGCCTGCTCTGGCGTGCGCTTCCGTACCCGCCGCCGAAGGTTGTACGCCGCATCACGTTTGAACGAGATCGCGAGAATGCGTCGCGGTGCCGGGCACAGGCCCGTCTCAAGCAAGTAGCTGGCGCGTTGCGCCAGAAACTCCGTCTTGCCAGCGCCGGGCCCAGCGGTCACGCACGTCGACCGCTTGTCCCTCAGTGCCTGCCAGGCAGCGGGCTCAAGCTCGTCAATACCCCTGGGCTGCCACAGCTCCGGCGGGACCCTTTTCATGGCAGGGTGAGAGCGTCTTTGATGGCGTCGATAAGTTGAGCAAGCGCTCGTGGCGGTGCAGCAAGCTTGTCGACCGGTACGGTTGTCAACGCGCGCAGATGCGTCGCGGGTTTGGAGCGGTTCGAAAATAGGTACCGGTACCACGACAGGAAGGGCTTCCTTTCCGGCGTTGTCCAGTATGCAATCGATGGTGGTTTACTACCAAGAACCGCTGGCGCTGGATCGGATTCGAGGTCGGGACCCGTCGCTCTCTCATCCAAATTCTTGGTGTAGTAGTCGAAATACTTATCCAGCAGCGACATATCGAGGTCAAGGGGCGTCGAGAAGAAGACGTCCCAGGTACGGAGATACTCGATCCATTTCTTGATCTCCTCGGTGCTGATTTCTTCATGAAGGTCATCGAGCGTCTCGTAGCCGTCGATGTCAGCGAAGGGATCTGCGCCGAAGTCTTGCAGTTGTTGACATACCGTCTTGATTCTGCCGATACCGCCGCCGTTGCGCCCCCAGTCGAGATCGAGCAGAGTTGCGTGGGGTATCTGCAGGCTCCTCACAAGACGCCAGAAGTAGTTAGTGTGTCGGCCGCCCAGCGGCACGATGGCGACGAACGACCGGTCGATCGGCAATCCCTTGGCTTGAGCGATCAGCGGAATAACGAGCTCCTCCGAATCACCTTCGCACAGAACAACATAGCGCGCAAAATAGAGCTCTGGGTGGGCCCGCACCGCCTGGCGGACATATTTGCCAGCTTCGGTGGCGCCCTCCGGCAACGCGATCTGCGAGATGCTGCTTGTGCCCTGCGCGAGGTCGAGTCGCAGGTAGCGAACCTGGTCCGGCTCGACACGGGCCAACGCGCTCGCCGAGTGACTCGACAGTATGGATTGCGTCCGCGATGCGCTGGTCAATTCCATCAGCTGCGACACAACGCGGGACAGGAAGAACGGCGACAGGTGGTTCTCTGGTTCCTCGATCGCGAGCGTGGTCAGCGACGGCAGGCTGGAGGCTTCGATTTCGAACTCATCGGCGCGCTTCCCAGCGATGAGATCGTTTTCAAGGTCAATCGCCGCAGCCGTGAGCGCCAAATGCAGAAGCGACCGTTGGCCGTCACTGAGCGCGGTGGCCGTGGTCCTGCGGCCGGTGTGTGTCGGCTCGAACAGTAACTCCGCGTTGCGGAAGATCTCGCCGACGTCGTGTTGTAATGGCGCGAGGGTGGGGACCGCTTCGGTGCCGGCGTGATGCAGTTGCTGCCACCGCGCGCTGAGCGCCTTCTCCACCGCCGAAACGACAGATTCTGCCTGAAACTTCTCGACAAGTTCGTCTGCCGTTTTGACCAGGTGGTCCTGCAGTTCGGAGGACCAACGGCTTGCGCGCCACAGTCGTCCGCGCAGAAACGTTGTGACGTGTCGAGCACCGTCTCGAGATGCTGGTAGGTAGATCACCTGAATGCGGTTGCGATCGCGGGGCTGTAGCACCGACCACTTCTCACCGTAGTCGGCGTCGAAGGTATGGACCACGCGCCGCGCATCCTCGATGTAGCCGTCGACCGAGCCGTCGTCGGTCCATGTCGCCTCGAGTACGAAGCGGCATTTGAGGTGACCATCCTCCGTTGCCGCCATTTGGTGGAAAAACTCCGGGACGCTGTCACTGGCGGCCAGTGACTCAGGGTCCTTCTCGTCGGCGTTGTCCAATTCGGGAAACGCCAGAATCACGTCGACCGTCAGCGATCGAGTCGATGGGGGCTCCTCTTCCCCGGCGGGCACGTGGAAGTCGTCGATGCGTACAAGGCGCTGATCCTGTGTGACGCCGAACATCCGGAGTAGTGCCTGGCAGACAGCTGTTTTTCCAGATCCGTTGCCGCCGATGAGCGCCGTCAGTTGTGGGTCCAGATCGATGTGGGTCGGCTGAGGTCCGAAACAGCGAAAATTGTTCAGTGTGACGCGTTCAATGAACATTGAAGGGGCTCCCCCGAGCATGCACAGGATGCGTCGTCAACACCATAGGCGTCAGGCTGGCCGGGCCGAGGCAATATTTGCCCACTCGGCGTGCCGCGTTCGGCGAACTCGCGTTCTCTCGATGGTCCAGCCGGGGTGCTCCCCGGTAGTGCACGCCTGACGACAAGACATCAGGGTTGCAAAGGAAATACTTACCCAGGCGGTCCACGGTGGGACGCGGGCATCGACGGTGCGGATAAAACGCAGAGTCTGCGAGGATCCAGGTAACCTGCGTTCTCTCGCGAGCCTCTGTCGTACGAGGCAGCGTGCCACCGCGATACGACTTCTCTGGAGATGGGAGTTGTTGCGCCGACCGCTTGGCCTTGCCATAAAACGCCATGTCAGGCGTTGGTCTCTCGTCGGTTCTGGCCTGCACTCTCCGTACTCTCCGTACTCTCCGTTGCGTGCTGGCTCTGACGCTCCAACTCGCGCCAGTTCGGCACGAGGGCAGTCATCATCGCCTTGAATTGCTTGCCGTGGCCGCGGTACTTGAGGTGCAGGAGCTCGTGGACGATGACGTAGTCCTGAAAGTCCTCATCCTCTGTAGAGAGGTCCTCGGCCAAGGTGACAACGCCATCGGGCGCGCACGAGCCCCACTTGCCTGGTAGCCGCCTGATCCGGACCTGCTCGGGGTTGACCTTAAGCCTGACCGCCCAGGCCATAGCGCGGCGACGGAGCTGCTGCTCGGGATAAAGCGAAGAGCGACCCATTCTCACCCAGCCTGCTCCAGGACCTGCATGATCCGCTCGATGACGGCCGCGCGGTCATCCTTGCCGAGCGCCAGGAGCGGCTTGTAGAGGCCTGCACGCAGGCGACGCTTCTCGTCGGGGTTCTCCCGCCAGCTCGGGAACTTGGCAAGCACCGTCTCAATCTCACGCGAGGCGGCCATCCCGTCGAATGACGCTGCCTTTGCTCCGCCGTCCTGGCTGATCACCCAGTAGATGGCGAAGCCGAGGTCGCTGAGGCCACTCTCCTTAGCCGTCTTCTTGGCTTCAGCCTTCTCCTTGACCAACGTCTCGAGCTCGACCATGGCAGCGATGCCGTTGATCTTGCGGTCTTCGAGGTTTTGCATGACCCGGTCAGCCCGGTCCTTGATGTTCTGCAGCACCACAGCACCGGCCGGGTCCTCGTCCATCTCCTTCCTGAGCCCACGGAGCAAGTTGTAGACCTTGCCCTCGTCCGGACCCTCTTCGCCCTTGAGCTGCTCCAGCGTCTCAACGTCGAAGTCGACGACCTTGGAGAAACGGCCCAGGCCCTCCTGAGTGGCGCTGTCCTCAATGAGCTTGCGCGTCTTGTGCTCCAAGTCGCCGAGGAAGCTCCCGGACTCGGTGTAGTTGGCACGCACGGCGGCGTAGAGCTTGGACAGGTTCTTGTACGTCTGGATGTGATCGCGCAGGCCGGGATCCGGCGACAGGATCTCCCAGAGCGCCTCGATGTCCTTGTACGTCTCATAGAAGACCTTGCGCGCAGCGGGGTCGATGAACCGACCGAAGACCGCGGCCTCAAGCTGAGCATCGGGAGTCTTCGAGCCATCGGCCTGGAGGTACTCGGCGGCCGCCGCGGTGATCTTCTGGTGCACGTCGACCATGAGGATGTCGAGATCCTCCAGCGCACCCTTAACGGCGTCCGCGTCGAAGGTCAGCGCCTTCTTCATGTCTTCGAGGACGCCAACGAAGTCCACAACCAGACCGACCTTCTTGCTGACGTTCTCGCTGTCGATGTACGGCCGGTTGACCCGAGCCAGCGACTGGAGCAGCACATGGTTACGCATCGGCTTATCCAGGTACATGGCGTAGAGCACCGGAGCGTCATAGCCGGTGAGTAGCTTGTCGGTGACGATCAGGATCTTCGGCTCCTGGTCGGCCTTCTTGAAGAGCTTGCGGACCTCCTCCTCGCGCGTCTCGGAGATTTGGAGCTCGGCCACGGCCGGCCGGTCGACGATGTCGTTGACGTTCTTCGAATAGACGACCTCCGACCACTCTGGCGGCAGGTACTTGTCGAGCGCCAGCTTGTACTTGGCGCAGGTCGCGCGGTCGACGGCCACCACGAATGCCTTGTAGCCCAGCGGCAGGACGTTCTCTTTGAAGTGTTCGGAGACAAACTTGGCGACCTGGTCGACGCGGTCCGCTGCCCCGAGGAATGCCCGTAGGGTGACGGCCCGCTCAAGCACACGGTTGAGCTCTTCGACGTCGGTGACGTCCTCTTCGCCGGCCAGGGCATAGAACTGCTCTTCGAGATCCTTGGCCGGCAGACGCATGCTCGACGGGGCGAGCTTGTATCGGATCGGGAGAGTCGTCTCGTCCTCGATCGACTCGATGATCGAGTACTTGTCGAGGAAGCCGTCTTCGTCGTCCCGACCAAAGATCTTGAACGAGCCGGAGCCTGCCTTGGAGTCGCCGACAGGCGTGCCCGTGAAGCCGATGAGCGTGGCGTTGGGGACGGCAGCCATGAGGTAGGTCCCGAGGTCGACCGCGACCGAGCGGTGCGCCTCGTCGATGAAGACGTAGATGTTGTCCCGTAAGGAGCTGTTAGCTCCTGATCTCTTCGAACTTGTGGATCATCGAGACGATCAGGCCGCGCCGATCAGAGTCGAAGATGTCCTGAAGGCCGGCCTTGCTCTCGGCTCGCTCGACGTGGATGTCGGCGGCCTGCATCTCACCCAGCAGGCGGTCCACCCAACCCTTGAGCTGCCCCTCCAGCTCGTTGCGGTCAACGACCAGGATGACTGTGGCGTTGTTAAAGCGCGCCTTGTCCTCGAGGATCTGCCGGGCAGCGGTCAGCAGCGTGAAGGTCTTGCCCGATCCCTGGGTATGCCAGATGAGACCCCGGTTCTTTTCGGAATCGGCGCAGCGCGCGACGATCTTGTCGATGGCCTTGCGCTGGTGCTCGCGCAGGACCGACTTCCTCGTCTCGGAGTCTTCGACATAGAAGAGGATCCAGTCCTTGAGCGTGCGCAGAAAGGCGTGCGGCTCGAAGAACGCCTCGACGGCGCTCTTGTAGCTCTCGTCTTGGGCGTACTTCCATTTGAAGATGAAGCGCCGAGAGACGTTCCAGGTGACGCCGTACCAGTACCCCAGCATGTGGGTGACGTTGTAGAGCTGGGTCTGCGCGAGAAGCTCAGGCGTCTCCTGCTGGTAGCGGCGGAGCTGCGTGATGCCGCGCGTCAGGGCGTCGCCAGACGTCGGGTTCTTGTGCTCGACGATGGTCACCGGCAGGCCGTTGACCAGGAAGATGACGTCGGCGCGGTTGCCCTTTCGGGCTACCGGCTCGATCTTCCACTCCCAGGTGACCTGGAGCTCGTTGTTGTCCGGGTCCTCGAAGTCGATGAGCTGGACGGTACGGCTGAGCTTTTCGTTCTCGTCGTACCACTTGTGCTCGCCGCGCATCCAGCGCAGGACTTCCCAGTTGCCCTCGATGGTCGCAGGCAGCGCCTCGATGGTCTCGACAATGGCTCGCGCCTGGTCAGGCGTCAGCCACGAGTTGAAGTCACGCAGCTTGTCCTCAAGCACAGAAGTGAACAGCATGTTCTCGCGCCCGTGCCGCAGTACCTCAGCATCAACAGGCTCAACGATGTCCCAGCCGACCCCATGCGCATGGGCGACCATGGGGAACTGTGCCGTACGCGCCTCGCTGATCTTGAGCGTGGTCATGCGGTCACCATTTCCAGCGACTCGTCCGCGACCGAGAGGGCGGTGAGGTCAAGATCGTCGAGGCTGAGCTCCTCGGACACCATCTGACGGGTCATTGCGTGATGCAGTTCCTCGAGGACACCTAGACGCTTGTGGTGCAAGTTGATCTTCTGGTCGATGGTCTCGAAGAGACTAACAATTTCCTCCTGCTCCTCGCGGCTCGGCGGAAGCGGGAGCGGCAAGCCCTCGATTGTGCTGGTGTTGAGGTTGTACTTGCCGTCGGCGGCCGGCGTCGCCCTGCCGGCAATCAGGGCGGTCCCCGCGGGCGAGCCATAGAAGTAGGCAACGTAGCGCGGATCGACAGCTGGCTTTAGACGAGCCCGGATCAGGTAGGACGCGAAGAGCGCCCCGCGCGGTTCCTGCTCGTACACCGCGCAGGCACCGAGGCGCTCAAGCACGCCGTTAGTGCGGATGAAGAGCAAGTCACCCGGCTCAAGGAGGTAGCGCGCTGCGCTGGTCTCCGACAGGTCGGCGTACTTCAAGTCAGCCGGATTGACGTGGCCCGGCTGAATGTTCGGGATGCGCAGAACCGGATAGCGGCGCTCCTCAACGGTGCAGTGAATAGACGTCCCGTACTGCAGCCACTCGCGAACCTCGGCGAAGTCGACGACTGACCAGCTCTTAGGCAGCGGTCCGAGAGCCGTTTCCGTGACCGTCTCGCCACGCAGTCCCCGAGCGAAGAGCTCGCCGGCGGCAGCACGGAGCAGCTCCTCGGCGTTAGCCAGGGCCAGACGCTCAAGCTCAATGGCGTCCGACACGCAATCAAGCACCCGTGCGATCTGGTCTTGAATGCCGCGAGGCGGCATCCGAACAGCGATCGAGTAGACGTCGTTGCGGTTCAGGCCTGGGACAGCGCTGTGGCTGTTGAGGCCAGTGAGACCACAACTGCTCAGCAGGTAGTAGAGGTACCGCCAGTTGTGGTCGCCTTTGTCGACTACGTAGTAGGTCGTGTCGATCGGCCAGAACGCCTCCGCCGAGAAAGCAAGAGCGCCAACCGAACCCTTCCGTCCGACCACGACGCCGGGGCCATCGAGGAGGGACTCGTCATGTACGCCGACAAGTCCGTTTGAACCGAACACGCCGTACTTGCCGCGCCGACGCGAGTGAGCCGGAAGCGCCTTACCGTACGCCAGCTCGATCTCATCGCCAAGCACCGTGTCGCGCCAGGCACTCACTTCGCCAGCCCTCCCAACAACTGCAGGACGCGTTCGTCCGAAGCCCGCTGCTGCAGGGACAGCTCACGCAGCATCCCGACGAGCGTGGGAACATCAGCGGTAACCGTGGCGTCCTCCTGGGCAACCCAGCGGCTGGGGCTCAGGTTGTAGTCGGCGTCGCGGGCCTCGGCCGTGGTGATGATGTTCAGCTCACCGTCGACCGGAGTGTCAGAGCGGAACAGGTCGGCCAGCTCCTGGAGTTCGGACTCGGCCAGGTAGTTCTTCGGGCGCCCCTTCGTGTATTGCTTGCTGGCGTTCAGGAGGACGATCTTCCCCTTACGCGCGGCCGGCTTGCGCTTGTTGAGGACAACGATGATCCCGGCAGCCATGGTGTTGTAGAAGAGGTTTTCCGGAAGGAGGACGACGCCCTCGACGTAGTCCTGGTCAACGAACCACTTCCGGATGTTCCTCTCCTTGTCCTCGTTCTTGGAGCCAGAACCACGAGTAACAGCGCCGGTGTCGAGAACGACCGCCGCACGGCCACCGTCGTTCATGACTGAGATGGTGTGTTGCAGCCAGGCCCAATCGCCCTTGCCGGAAGTGATTCCGCCGGCCTTGGCGAAGCGGCCGTAGGGGTCATCCTCGAAGATGTCCGGTGAGAAAGTCTGGTTCCACATCGGGTTGGCGACGCCGATGTCATAGCGCTGGAGGCCGCCGCCGGGTCGCGGAACTTGGGGTTAATCATGGTGTCGCCGCGCTGCAGGTCGACGTCCATGTCGTGGATAATGGTGTTCATCCGCGCTACCGCGTAGCTCTCGGCCTGGAGCTCCTGGCCGTACATTTTGAGTGGCACCTTGCTCGTCGGGTCGAGCTCGAGGGCGACCAGCTGGAGCTTAATCAGCAGTCCACCGGACCCACACGCATAGTCGTGGCAGGTCTCGCCAGGCCGCGGACGCAGGATGCGCGCCATCAGGAAGCCGACCTCGGTCGGCGTGAAGAACTCGCCAGCCGACTTGACCCGAGCCCTCGGCGAATTTCCGGAGCAGATACTCGTAGGCGCGGCCGAGGAAGTCGGGCTGCACGTCGGCCAATCCCAGGCGGTAGCGCGGGTCGGAGAAGGCCTCGACTACACCACGGAGCTTGGCCGGGTTGATGTCGCGCTCGCCGTTGCGCTCGGCCGCGAAGTCGACCACGTCGATGACGCCGGAAAGACTCGGGTTGTGTCGGACGACGGCGCGCACGGCCTTGGTCAGGTGCTCGCCGATGTCCTTCGGGGTGGTGCGAGCGCCACGATCATCCAGGGGCCAGTCGTACGGCTCCCGCCCGCTGATGGCGCCCCAGCGTGCCTCCCTTGGGAGGTAGAAGCGCAGAAGTTCCTGGTCCTCCTCGGCGATCTCGAGCGCGACGTCACGGTCACCGAACTCTTCGGCGAGACGCGCGATCTCGTCGTCGAAGACGTCCGAAAGGCGTTTCAGGAAGAGTAGGGGCAGGAGGTAGTCCTTGAACTTCGCCGCGTCCTTCTCGCCTCGGATCGAGCAAGCGGCGTCCCAGAGCATCTGCTCCATGGGCTTGGTCGTCTTGGTTTCACCCTTGGCCATGCGCTTGCGCCGCAGCGAAGCCACCGCGGCCGCATCGCCAGGGTCGGCCACGTCGACACGAGCTTCCTCGGCGAGCGCCAGGATGCCCGCCATCTTGGCCTTCTGAGGCTTGGTGCTCCCGTCACCGCCCTCCCAGCGGTTCACGGTCGCGAACGACACACCGAGTCGCTCCGCGAGCTCCGTTTGGGTGAGGCCGAGGTTTGCCCTGATGGCCCGGAGCACGTCCGGCATTCCCATTACAGATGTCACGTTTGCTATTTTTGTTATATCGCAAAATGTTGTCAAGCCCCCACGCCGAACCTCTCGAAACGGCGTGGTGAACCCGCCTGGATAGCAGTAAAGAAAGTCCTCACCGCCGAGGTCAGACATCGTTTTCAGGAGTCGGTCGTGACCTGATCTGCGGGAGCGAGGGCGACTCGACGGCTGCGCTTGCTGGCACCATGCGCACGGTCATCGCTGCCCGTTGTCCGGACGGCGGAAGTTCTCCCACGGCTCACTGGTGGGCTGGTCTCGGTGGCGGGCGGCGGACGCAGGGCGCAGTGCAGCGACCGGCGCGTACGGGAGCGCTAGCGGACGGAAGCAGAGGGAGCGCAGCGGAGCCCGGAGGTAGCCGCCCGCAGGGCAGGCACGATCAGCTCGGGTGGGCGGTGAGCTGTTGGAGCGGCGCTGCGATGGCCGAGGCGGCGGGCACGCGGCGGCCATGTCGGGGGATCGCGAGAGTGAGCATTTACCCGTAGAGGCGTCGCCGGAGTTCACGCAGGCCGGACAGGCGCGGGCGTCGGTTCAGGGCTTCGATGTCGTCGATGAGTTCGGCGACGCGGGGTGATTCGGCGAGCTCTTCGGCAGCGATCTGTTCGGCTTTGACCAGGGCTCGCAGTGCGTCACGGCCGGAACGTGTCAGCAGGTGAGCGCGGGCCATGTCGACCAGGTAGCGGGCCTGGCGTTCGGGTGAGAGCTGCTCGGCGTGGCGGACATGTGCGGCGCGGTCGAGGGCTTGTTGTCCGTTGCCGAGTTCGACCGCGACACCCACGGCGTGCATAGCCACGTTGGTGGGTCCGAATTCGGTGTCGTGGTGGTTGCGGTCGTCGCCCAGCACGGCGGCGAGCCGGCGTGCCACCATCAGGCACTGCTCGGCGGAATCGGTGTTGGCGTCACGGGCGTGCAAAATCGCCAACAGCAGCGCGCTGGAGCCCACGAGTGAGATCAGGCCGTGATCGCCGCCGGCGATGATGGCTTCATGTCGTTGGGTTGCTTGGGTTAAGACGTGGCGGGCCAGTGCTTGTTCGCTGGAGTCGAGCAGGGTGCGGGCCATGCGCAGTTGACCGGCCAGGATCAAAGCGGGGTCGCGGGTTCGCTCGGCGGCGGCGATGGCGCGGTCGGCGGCGACCCATCCCGCACCACGGTCACCGACTTTGACCAGCATCGCCGCGGCGGCTTGATAGGTCTGGGCAAGCAGCGAAAGAAGTTCGGGGCGTTGGGTTTTCGCGGCGGTGCGGCTGGCGTTTTCCAGCTCGCTGATCAGGGTGGCGATTGCTGGTCCCATGTCGCGGTAGGCGCTGGCGTGGATGCGCTCCCAGACGTGCAGGGTGCGCTGTCGCAGTGATTCCAGATCGCAGGCAGGGCCATCGGCTACTGGTGTGATGATGCTGTCTGGAGCAGGGTGTCCGGCGATGGCCAGACGAAGCTGCTCCACGTAGGGCCGGTTGCGGGCGGTCTCAGCGTCGGGTCCAAGGGTAGCTTCGATGAACTCCGGGAGCGGCGCGCCGAGCACTGCGGCCAGCCGTTGTATGACGGTGAGGTCGATCAGTCGTATTTCGCCGCGTTCGATCTGGGCGACCCAACTGGCCGATCTGTGCATTTGGTCGGCCAGGCGCTTGCGCGACCAGTTCTTTTCTTCTCGGTAGTTACGAACCAGGTCGCCGGGTGTGGGGTCAGCGCGGGGCACCGTCGCCTCGAAGGGGCTGCCCGTTGATCGCACCGACAGTGGGCGCAAGTGTCCACACCTCAGGTGGGTGGGCCAGGTGTTGAGTCCGTTCGGTGAGGAACCGGCAAGTGTGCGGCGCGTCTTCGTGCGCTTGGAACGCGTCGTGGCTTCGGTAGCACTCGTAGAACACCCGCAAGCTGGGCTCCTCGGCCGCGGTGTGGCTGGCATAAACGATCGTGTCGGGTTCGTCGGTAGTGATCGCGGCCAATGTTTGGGCGACGAGTGCGTCGAAGGCGTCCTCGTGTCCTGGGCGGACGCTGAACCTGACCAGCAGTGCGAACATCTCACCCCCACCTGCGACACGGCCCCGGCGCGCTGTTGTCGTTCTCGTGTGCGCGGTTGCCGCACACCCTACCCGGCTGCCTCGTTGGCGGCGTTGACAAGACGCGCAGGCACTGGCGGGGTCGGCGGCAAAGCCGTGAATCCACGTCCGGCGGTGCGGAGCAGCGCACAGTTTTGCACACCCGGGCTGTGTGTTTTAGTCCGCCGTTGGTGGCCGCGGCTGGTGTCGGGCTGCACTGGGTGATGCAGGCGTTCAATTAACATCTGCAAAAGCTTGCCCCGCAGTTTGCAATGCATGCTGTATCAGCGCCGATAGGTGATCGCACGCGGCACTATTGGTTGCTGGATAGTCCATCTCCGTCCAGACTATCCAGCCATCCTTTCGGCAAAGGGGCGATAACGAACGTAACAGATGAGGGTAGGTTAGCGGTGTACGTTTGGCAGCAAGAAAGCGCAGGTGGATAAGATCAAACATATTTGACCTGGGCATCTTCTTCGTCAAGATGTTCCAGATTTTGCAGCACTGCAGTTGCATTGCTTCCCTCCACCAATGCCTGTGCTTGATCTATACCATATGCCTGATCATCAATGCCGATAATACCCAGGCGCGGGTGACGCCACGCCATATCGCCACCGGCACCTACGTCTTCACCGGCCTCTTCACCCAGCAGCCGGGGACCAACAGCACCGGCAACTCCGGCCAGAACGGCTTCGCGCTCAGCGGCTCCTCGCTCGCCGACTTCCTCCTCGGCCTGCCCCAGGAAACCACCCTCCAGGCCGCGTATCAGGAATCGCACCTCCGCCAGAACGAAATTGACTTCTTCGGCCAGGACGACTGGCGCGCCCGCGCGAATCTGACTTTTCTTTTCGGACTTCGCTACGATTACGACTCGCCCTACTCGGAAGAGAACGATCGCCTCGCCACCCTCGATGCCGGCAACGACTTCGCCACCGTCGCCACAGTCGTCTCCAACGGCGTCGGCCCCTTTACTGGCAAGTATCCCCGCGACCTCATCTATCCCGAGAAGAACAATTTCTCCCCGCGCGTGGGCTTCGCGTGGCACCCCCTCAAAGACACCGTCCTCCGCGGCGGCTATGGCATCAACTACACCGTCGGTCAGTACTCCAAATTCGTCCAGAACTTCGCCTTCGAGCCGCCCTTTGCCGACGTTCAGACCAACCTCTCCACCAGTGGCGCGTCCATCACGCTTGCCAACGGCTTTCCCGCTCCGCAGACGGAAGGGAACTATTCCGTCAATAAGAACTACCGTCTCCCGTACGTGCAGGTCTGGAACCTCAACCTTCAGCGCACCATCCCGTGGAACATCGTCTTCAACCTTGGCTACAACGGCTCCAAAGGTTCCCGCCTCGATGTCATCGATGCCCCCGGCCGCTTCGTCACAACCGTGAACGGCGTCCAGACCACCACGCTGCCCACGGCGAACAACGATCCCTCGCAAACCATCGCCTACGACTATGAGGATTCCCTCGCCTTCTCCAACTACAACGCCCTCACCTTCAGCGCCCGCAAACGCATGAGTGGCGGCATCTCTCTCCAGGCCACTTACACGTACTCGCACTCCATCGACGACGCCAGCACTATCGGCGGCAACGGTGGAACCACCTGCGGCGGCAACTGTCTCGCCCAGAACTGGCAGAACATCCGCGCCGAGGAATCCAATTCGTCGTTCGACGTCCGCCATCTCGTGCGCGGCAGCTTTGTCTACGAACTTCCGTTCGGCCCTGACACCCACCTCCTCACCGCCGACTGGTTTGGTCACGTCCTCTCGAACATGAGCCTCTCCGGCGACTACGAATTCGCCACCGGCAACCCGCTCACCCCCCATTACGAAGCCACCGTCGAAGATGTCGCTCGCGGCACCACCGAGTCCCTCCGCCCCGACCGCGTCCCCGGTGCTTCGCTCACCGCGGGCGGCGGCAGCCTGGGCAACTGGTTCAACAAAGCCGCCTTTGCTCCACCGGCCGGCGTTTACGGATCCGCTCCACGCCTCAGCATTCCTGGCCCCGGCACTGTCTCCTTCGATGGATCGATTTCCAAGAGCATCCGCTTCGGCGACATGAAGAACCTCGAGCTCCGCGCCACCGCCGAAAACGTTCTCAACAGCGTCCAGTACTCCGGCGTCGATACCACGCTGGGTTCCGCCACCTACGGCCAGGTCACCTCCACCTCGCCCATGCGCCAGTTCACCTTCATGGGACGCTTCCGGTTCTAGCCATGAAAAAAAATGTCATCCTGAGCGGAGCGCCGCTACAACTCCTGCCAATGAGCGATTGCTTTCCCGGCGCGGAGTCGAATGGACCCTCCACGCATGGCGTGGAGAATCGGTCGCGCAGCGGCCGACGGAAATCCCTCCTGTGTAGAGGACACGCTCTTTCATTGCTGGTCCTCCTGCTCGCCGTGCCCACCTTTGCCCAGACCCAAACGCCCGTCTCCTCCCAGGACCAAACCCCGCCCGCCACCTCGCCCTTCACCCTCCGCGTCAACAGCGACCTCGTCCTCACCAACATCGTCGTCCGCGACAAAAAAACCGGCGAGATTGTGAAGGGCCTCACCGCGAAAGATTTCACTGTCACCGAGGCAGGAAAGCCGCAGCACATCGTCAGCTTCGACTTTGAAAGCGTCGACCAGGCCGCCGCCCTCAACGAAGCTACCATCAACGCATCGGCGCCCAACGGCATCTTCGGCGCAAAGAGCGGCACCGCCACCCAGGCCGAGCTTCGCAATCACCGCCTCATTGTGATGTTCTTCGACATCACATCCATGCAGCCCGAGGACATCGAGCGCGCCCAGGAATCCGCCCGCAACTACATCAACAAGCAGATGCACCCGGCGGATCTGGTCGCCGTCGTCTCTCTCAACGCCACGCTCTCCCTCGATCAGGACTTCACCGCCAGCAAAGATCTCCTCCTTCGCGCCGTCAACAGCTACTCCGGTACCCAGGGAGAGGGCTACGGAGAAGGCGCCACCAGCACCTCCAATCAGGTCGAAGACGCCAGCTCTTTCGCCCCTGACGAATCGGAGTACAACGACCTGAATACCGACCGCGAGCTCTATGCCATCGAGGACATCTCCCGCTCGCTCGCCTATCTCAACGAGAAAAAATCCCTGCCTCTATTTCTCAGGAGGTATCCAGCGCGACGGCATTGAGAACCAGGCCTCGCTCCACGCCGCCATCAACGCCTCCGTCCGCGCCAACGTCTCCATCTATTCCGTCGATGCCCGCGGCCTCCAGGCCATCTCACCTCTCGGCGACGCCACCACCGGCAACCTGCGCGGCGCCAACTCTTTCAACGGCGCGGCTCTGCAGAACAACCTCGACTCCAACTTCAATACCCAGGAAGTCATGGCCAACCTCTCCTCCGACACCGGAGGCAAGGCCTTTTTCGACTCCAACGACTTCTCGCCCGCCTTCGCCCGCATCCAGCACGACACCTCGGCTTACTACGTCCTCGGTTATCACTCCACTGACGTCCGCCGGGACGGTCGCTACCGCCGCATTTCCATCAAAGTCAATCGTTCCGACGTGAAGCTCGAATACCGCCCCGGCTACTACGCCCCCGCCGACTTCCAGCACGCCAACAAAGACGAGCGCGAGCGCCAGCTCGAAGAAGAGCTCGCCAGCGATTTGCCCGCCACCGATATCCCTGTCTTCCTCCAGGCTCTCTATTTCCGCACCGGCGACAATCGCTTCTATGTGCCCATCTCCCTCGTCGTCCCCGGCTCGCAGATCCCCTTCGTCAAAGGTGGCGATCGCGACAAGGCCACACTCGACATCATCGGCCAGGTCCGCGACCCTGCCGGCCATGACATCGGCGACGTTCGCGACACCGTCAAGCTCGCCGTCGATGAGTCGCAGCAGGTCCGTCAGAAAAACGTGCAGTACACCACCGGCTTCAGTCTGCCGGTCGGCAAGTACCACGTGAAATTTGTCGTCCGCGAAAACGAGACTGGCCGCGTGGGTTCCTTCGAAACCGACCTCAACGTCCCCGACCTCAAAAAGGTCCCGCTCAAAATGAGCTCGGTCCTCTTTGCCAGCCAGCGCATGCCCGCCGGCAAAAAGCAGGACAACAACCCGCTCATCCGCGACGGCCAGCAGTTTGTCCCCAATTTGCCCCACGTCTTCCGCCAGGACCAGCACCTCTACCTGCTCTACGAGGTCTACGATCCCGCAAAGGCCACGCAGGAAAAAATCGCCGACACCGGCGCTCCAAGCGCCCCCTCATCTAAGAAAGAGAAGTCCGATCCGTCCGCCGGCAAGGCCGTCCGCGTCATGACCAGCATCGAATTCCTCTCCGGCTCCGCCAAAGCCTTTGAGACGCCGCTGATCCAGGCCACACAGCTCAACGTCCCCGACCGCGATGCCGTCGCCTTCCAGTTCGATGTTCCGCTCGACCACCTCAAGCCCGGCACCTACATCTGCCAGATCAACGTCATCGACGACGCCGGCGGCGCCTTCACCTTCCCGCGCACCGCGCTCCTCATCAAGCCCGCTCCGCAGAGCCCGCCGCCCCCGCCCGCAACCACCTCCGGGGCCGGCGGTCACTGATCGTCTTCGCGCAGCGGGTGTCCATCAACCCGTCCTCTGTGGTCTCTGTGCCCTCTGCGGTCAATCTCTCTTTCCGTCTCAGCGCGATGAACCCCGCACAGGACGTACCTGTTTCGTACCCCCTTATCCACGTATTTTTTCCCGCGCGCCCTTGTTCCTGCTCTGCGACCCTGGGATAATCGGGGAGCAGAGGGCGGTGTATCGAACCAGTGAACCGCTATAGCCGACAGGATGTCCTCCGCATACTGCGCATCTCCTCCCGCCAACTCAGCGGATGGGAGCGAGCCGGACTCATTTCCTTCTCTGCTGACTACGGCTTCCAGGATCTGGTGCAGCTCCGCAAGCTCCGCGACCTGCGCGCCTCCCGCATCTCCGCCTCCAGCATCCGCAACAGCGTCTCCGCCATGAAGGCCGTCTCCGGCATGGTGAATCCGCTGCTTGAGGCCGGTGTCGCCCGCCGCGGGCCGCGTCTCGTCTTCCGTCACTCCGGCGCGACCATGGATCCGGTCGCCCGTCAGTTCGAGTTCGATTTCGATGGCGAGTCGAGCCGCCTGGCCGTGGTCGACGAGGCTACCGGTTCTGCCCTTCAGCGTCAGCCCAACGTCAGCGCTCTCTTTCTGCAGGCCGTCCGCTGTGAGGAGCAGGGCAAGATTCCCGAGGCCGTCGCCCTCTACGAGCAGACCCTCACCGTCGCCGAGCACGCCCCCGCCGCCATCAATCTCGGCACCATTCTTTACAATCAGCGTCAGTTCCAGCGTGCCGAGCAGCTTTATCGCCGCGCTACCGTCGCCAATCCTGAATACGCCCTCGCCTTCTTCGATCTCGGCAACGCCCTTGACGAGCTGCAGCGCCTTCCCGAGGCAGTCGAGAGCTACAAGTCCGCCATTCGCCTCGCGCCCACCTACGCCGACGCGCACTACAATCTGGCTCTCGCCTACGAGCGCAGCAATGAGAGACGCCGCGCTCTCCGCCACTGGCGCGCCTACGTCAAGCTAGATCCCATAGGACCATGGTCGAACCACGCCCGCCTGCAGGTCCGCAAAATCCTCGACCGCGAAGAGCTCACCATCGTGTGGCGCAAATCCAAAGCCACCCTCGTCCACTCCTAAAGACGGCCGGCCTCCCGCTGTCCGCCCTTTGAGCTGACCGCTCGTCAGCTGCCCGCTTCTTAGTTTTTCTCACTTCACCGTGAAGCTCTTCACCGCAATCGCATTCGGGTCTTTCCCCGCTGACATCACCGTGAACAGCGATCCGGTCACCGGCACGCCCTTTGGCGTATAGCTCACCGTTCGCAACACTGATACGTCGCCCGCCGTTCGATCCACCGCCAACAGCAGAAATCCGTCGCTCGTCAGCGCCAGAGGTCCCGGCCCTTCGCCCACCTGCACCGTGTTGATTCGCGTCCCGTCGTCAATCGAATAAGCCCCGATCGTGCTGTCGCCAAAGTTGCTTTCCCACAGGGTCGAATTGTCTGCTGTCACCACGCCCCCCACGGGATTGGCGCCCATCACATAAGCGCCACCCACGTTGTTGGCGTTCGTCGCGATCTCCGAGACCGTGTCGCCGCCGGAGTTCGATACGAAGATCTCGCCACCGTCCGGCTTCATTGCCAGATGCGCGGGTCCAGGCCCCACATCCATCAGGTCGATCAGCCGGTCCGCATGCTCCTCCGACACAGCGCTCTCTGGACGCGCCAGGCCCACCGCCATTACCTGATGTCCGCCCGAGCAAGCCGCAAACGCTTTGGACGAGTCCGGCAATATCGCCAGGTCCGAGGCCCCCGGGCATCCGCCGAAAACCGCCCGCACCTTCATATCCCGCGCATCGATCACGGTCACACTGCCCCCGCGCCGATTCGTGACCACGAGCGTTTTCCCGTCGGGCGAGATTTTTGCCTCTGCCGGCGACTCGCCTACTCCCACTGCCGCAATCTCGCGGCGCCTCTCCAGATCGATCACCGACACGTTATTCGATCCGGCATTCGCCACATAGGCGCGCTGCCCGTCCGCGTCCACATCAATCGAAACCGGCTCGCGATGTACCGCAATGGTTGCCACCACGCGGTTCTCCGCCGCGGAGAGCACGCTCACCGTTCCGCTCCCGGCGTTCGCCACATACACTTCGTTCTTCGTGGGATTCACGGCCACCGCTACCGGCCTGTCTCCCACCGGAATGGTCGCCGCGGTCCGCATGTTCACCAGGTCCAGCACCGTCACCGAACGGTCGCCGCCGTTCGTTACCCACGCATACTCACGAAAATTCGCCGGATATTTGGGAAAGTGCTTCCGGCCGCACCCGCTCACCGACAACAGCATCAGCGGCACCATGACGAGAACGAGCACCGATCTCTGCCAGGGAAGAGCACGGGATCGAGGCTCGGCCGAAGCCTGGCAGGCACGGCGTTGATGCGCTGTAGGCGCAGAATCAAGGAAGGAAGGCGGCTGCAGCTCCGGCGGTCTGGTATAAGGCCTCAATTGCCGGGTGCTCCATCTTTGTCGCCTCGCGTCGTTCGAGCCCACAGAGTGTGAAGTCACAAACCTCAGCCAATCGCTTTTCGAAAGACGCCTCAGCCAGTCGCCGAGCGAAGTACCCACGCTGCGAAGCCGAACGGAGCCCGCGTCCGCCACCTCAGCCGTGGATGACTGCAGCCCATGTGGCCTCGTATCAGGGCACGACTTCAGTCGTGCCGGAGTATTGCCAAAAAAAGAAAGGGCTTTAGCCCCTGAGGCCTTTGGCGAGCCCGAAACCGTCGCACACTGTCCCTTGCATTCCACAGTCCGGTTCAGCATACACGCCAGCCGCTCCGGCGATGCCTCACTGTGCGTCCGCATTCAGGAGAAGGGAATTGCCCTACTTCGCGACTGCGACGTCTTCCACGTGAATCCCCCGCGGAACGCTCCGATGCAGCACGGTCGCAATCTGCGAGCACTCGTCCATCAGCTGCACGAACTGCTCCGGCAGAATCGACTGCATCCCGTCCGAGAGCGCCTTGTCTGGCTGATGATGCACTTCCACGATCAGTCCGTCCGCACCGACCGCCACGGCGGCCCGCGCCAGCGGCAGCACTTTATTCCGCTTGCCCGTCCCATGGCTCGGATCCACCAGGATCGGCAGGTGGCTCTCCCTCTGCACCGCCGGCACAATGCTCAGGTCCAGGGTGTTTCGTGTGTGATCCGCAAACGTCCGTACCCCGCGCTCGCACAGGATCACCTCGTAGTTGCCCTCGCTCATGATGTACTCGGCCGCCATCAGGAACTCGTCCAGCGTCGCCGCCAGCCCGCGCTTCAGCAGGACGGGCTTGCGCTTCCGCCCCGCCTCCTTCAGCAGCGAAAAATTCTGCATGTTTCGCGCGCCTATCTGGATCACATCGGCGTACTCGGCCACCAGCTCCAGCGCCTCGTGGTCGATCGCCTCTGTCACGATCCGCAGCCCAAAGCGCTCCCGAACCTCGGCCATGATTTTCAGGGCTTCCTCGCCCAGCCCCTGAAACGCGTACGGCGAAGTTCGCGGCTTGTACGCGCCGCCCCGGAAAAACTGCGCTCCGGCTGCCGCCACTTGTTCGGCGATGGCAAAAGCCTGCTCCCGCGATTCAATCGAACACGGCCCCGCAATCATCGCCAGCTCCGGACCGCCGATGGTCGCGTCCGTCCCCGGGAAGCGGATTACCGTGTCCTCTTCCTTCACGTCGCGGCTGACTAATTTGTAAGGTTTCGATACCCGGATGACCTCGGCAACGCCCGGCAATTCTTCAATGTTGCCCCGATCCACCTCGCCCTGGTTGCCGGTAATGCCAATGGCCGTCCGTTGCGCTCCCGGCATCGGATGCGCTCGATAGCCCAGCCCTTCAATGTGCTCGCAAACCGCCTGGATCTCCTCACGGGTGGCCTGCGCCTTCATCACGACGAGCATCGTCGAACCCTCACCTTCGTCAAAAACCCAGTGTAATCCATGGTTTTCGCGAAGTCGAAGAAGATGGGAAGGATACGGTTACGAAGGGAAAAACAAAAGGAAGCCGATCTGTGTCCCTAAAGGTACGGGCTCACTCGCCCTTGCCGGGCTGTCCGCTCCGCATCGCCACCACCGCGGGCGTCAGCACCATCGCCACATAGATCAGGACAAAGAGAAAGTCGCGCATGATGAAACCGGTTTCCTCCGCGGCGCTGCTCGCCGGGTATCCATTGCCCAGTCTCCTCCGCCTTAACCCTCCTGCCAATAGCACTTCCGGACCTGGCGTGCCCCGCATGGGGCAGAATCCAGTTGTTAACCCTTCAATCCACAGTGTTTAAAAATTTCCGCTGCCACGCAACTTTCCCGCGCCCCTCAGGGTCCATACAAGCGTGAGAGGCCCCGGCGGGCCTTCCACACAGCAACTCTCCTCGGACAACGAGGCCTCCCACGCTGTATCGGTCGGCCTCGTTGATTTTTTTTGTCCGCCTATTTCGCCGGATCCACCAGTGCCCCATAAACGGCCGCATGGCTGCGATACAGCAGGCTGTGATTGTCCGGATGCAGCATCCGCTGGATCATCCCCACAAACACCACATCGTTCGTCGGATCCACCCAGAACCACGTCCCCGCCGCTCCATCCCAGAAGAACGTCCCCTTGCCATCCGGCAGCCCCGCTTCGCCCGGATCGAATACCACCGCGCAATTAAAGCCGTATCCAAATCCCGGCCGCATTACGTGCTGCCCGATACCCCACTCGCCTGTCAGCAAACTCGCCGGCAATTTATTGGTCGTCATCAGCCGCACCGTTGCCGGAGACAGAATCCGCTGTCCGTTCAGTTCACCGCCATTCGCCAGCATCTGCGCAAAGCGGTAGTAGTCCATCGGAGTCGAGACCAGGCCGCCTCCACCCGAAGGCATCGTCGGCTCCTTCTCAAAATCCTGTGGCGCCCCGCCCTCCGGTTCACGGGTACGATCCCGCCATCTGCCTGCCCGTTGCCCTTGTAGTTCGTTGCAAACCGTGCCCGCTTGTCTGCCGGCACGTAGAACCCCGCATCCTTCATTCCCAGCGGCGCAAAAATGTGTTCCCGATCGAAGTCCGGCAGCGTCTGTCCCGACAGCTTCTCGACGATGGCCCCCTCCACATCCATCGACGCCGAATACAGCCACTCTTTGCCCGGCTGATAGTTCAGTGGGATCTTCGCCAGCTTGTCGATGAACTCCTGCAGGTTCTCCGACTGCATCACGTGTTCCTGCTGGTACATCGCGTCCACCACGGTTTTCCCATTGCCATACGAGAAGCCCGCCGTGTGCGACATCAGCTCCCGCATCGTCGGCGCATGATCCGGATCCACCAGGACCATCTGCCCATCCTTGTCCACTCCGTCAAAAACCTTGAGGTGAGCGAACTCCGGAAGGTACTTCGCGATCGGATCCTGCGGCTGCCACTTGCCCTCCTCGTAAAGGATCATCATCGCCACACCCGTCGTCGGCTTCGTCATCGAGTAGTCGCGGAAGATCGTATCCTTCGTCATCGCCGTGCCCGCCGCCATGTCCCGCATCCCATACGTCCGGTAATCGACGATCTTTCCGTGCCGCGCCAGGATCGTCACCGCCCCGGCCAGTTGCTTCTGGTCAATCTCTCCCTGGATCAGTGCGTGCAGTCGCTCCAGCCGCTCGCTGGAAAATCCCATCGATTCCGGCGTTGCTGTCGCCTCTGCAGTTGCCCCATCGGACTTCTGCGTTACCCGGCTCTCCTTTTTCCCTCTCGGACCCCCTGACGCGCTGTTCGCCAGACAGCCGCCAAAGCCGCTACAGCCAGAACCCGCACCATTGCAACTCTCTTCATGGATTTCTCCTGCACGAACCGGCCCTTCAGACGGTCTCGATTCCTGGCGCCCGTTATATCAGAGCTGCCGCCCAATCCTGCTCACGATGTCAACAAAGATCCGGCGGTGAAATTCCCGCAAGTGTCCCAATCAGGTTCGAATTCTCCGCAGTCCTCTCGTGCCCTCTGTGGTGAAAGGGCAGGACACTCTCACGCCGCGCGCGGCATCTCCTCGCGGCCGGCCCGAATCCACAGCCGCGTCTTCCGGAACACATCCAGATACGCCAGCAGACCCAGCACGCCGCCCAGAGCCGTGTACGCCGCTCGCCGATGCACCACCTCCGCCGGCGGCAATCCCGACATCGCCAGCAGAAACACGATGTAAGCCGTCAGATTCAGCGTGAACAGCGCGTAGTTCACATTCAGCACTGAATATGCCCACCACGCGAAGAACACGATCAGTGCCGCCAGCACCGCCGGCGTGGGATGCAGATGCGCCGCAATCAGCCCTGCCACCCCAGCGCCCACCAGCGTGCCTGTCACCCGCATCACGCCGCGCGTCATCGTCTGCAGCGCGTCGGCGCGAACCACCAGCAGCGTCGTCATCGGAATCCAGTAGCCGCTCAGGAAATTCACATGCCGATATACTTCCGCCGCCATCGTGACCACGACCGCCATCCGCAGGCTGTAGAGGCACACCGGTGTACGCAGGGACAGGCAATGCCGCACGCTTCCCAGGCTCTCCCGCAGTCCTGGACCCAGCGGCGACTCATCGGGCGCGCATCCCCGTCCCGTCCATCGGATCACCGCCCAGGAAATCAGCGTCTGCAACAGGCCGCCTGCCAGGATCAGCCCACACCGCGTCAGCGCCCCACGCGCACTCGTGTGGAATGCGCTGCTTACCAGGAACCACACCGTCCACTGCTGCGCCACCCAGCTCGTGCCGCCCCGCATCGCCGTCAGCAGAGCGTAGGTCGCTGCCCATACTCCTGCCAGCAAGATAAACAGCACGCTCTCGTGGCCCAGCAGCATGCCCAGAAACGTCGCCAGCGTCATCCCCACTGCCGCCAGCAGCATCGGGATCACACACGATCCTCGAATTCTCTGCAGCGATCCCAGCCCCGCGGTGAACGCCCCTGCCGCCGCTACCAATCCCGCCCTGGGACTGCCCAGCGCAATCCCCACGGCCAGTGCCGCGGCCATCGTCGGCACCGATCGCCACGCCACTCCGGGATTCCACTTTGTCCGGTCGAACAGCAGCGTCTCGCGCAGCAGGCTCAGCTCATCCGGGATCCAGCTTCCCCCAGACCGCTCCGCGGCTTTCGGTTCCGTGCTCATCGCTCCTCACATGGATGCAGCCGCCTCGTGACGAACCGGCCTCTTTCTCTCAGTGACATCCGCATCCCTGCCCTCGCCATGCTGCGCGCCCTTCCTTCATTAGCAGTGGCACGGCCACAAGCGCCGCAGCCGCATCCACCCATGGCAGGTGGAAGCCCGCGTTGATCGCCAACCCCGCCAGCGTCGCGAAAGCCAGCCACGCGCACGTCGCAGACTGCACTGCATCGGCCGCCAGCGCTGCATTTCCGATGCGCCGCGCCTCCCGCCTCTTCAACCAGGCCAGCCCCGGCATCGCCATCAGCGCCGCCGCCGTAATCGCCATCCCCGCGGCGCTCGTTTCCGGACGCCACCCCAGCGCCAGAGCCGCCACAGCGATCGTCCCCACGATCGCCGCCAGCGCAAACAACAGAAATCCCGCTGCCCGGCTGGCCGTCCGCTCCGCGATCCGCACCACCGGTGTGAACTGCAGAACCACGACGCCCGCCGACAGCAGTTCCACAAAGCTGTCAGATCCAAATGCCAGCAGCGCGACGCTGTGGGCCGCCTCGGCTGCATACAGTGCGACCCCGCACTCCACCAGCATCCACGCCGCGGTGACGCCCTGGAGCCAGAGAATACCCGAAGAGGATCGTGCGCGGAGCTCAGCCGAATCGGCCATCCGCCCGATCATAAAGCCGCGCGTCGGCGATTCTCCAGCCTCTCGCCCTGTGTCGATCCGCCCTACTTCTTCGCCACCACCACAATCTCGAATGAACCCGGTTTCATCTGCGGTCTCTGGCCCGCAGCCGCCGCTTCCATCTGCGCTGTCGGCAAAAATATCTCCCCCCGCATCGCATCCAGGCCCATCGTCCGCGCGCCTTCTGCCGTCTTCAGGCTCTGATCCACGGAGAATCGCCCCGCCTTCTCGCCCACCACCGTCAGCGATCCGTCGCGGCAGCTGGCAAAGGCCTGGCTCCCCAGCGCAGCCGTTGCATCGACGCCCGCCCCAATCGGCAGGTCCGCCTCTACCTTGCCGTCTTCCGTGCTCATCACGATCAACTTCTGCGGATTGCGACAGCCGATAAACAGCCGGTGTGCCTTCGCATCGATCGCCAATCCCACCGGATGCCCGCCCGGCGCCACCGGCCACCGCGCCAGCACCTTCCTCGTGCGCAGATCCACCTCCGCCACCAGATCTTTGTCCTCGAGGTTGATGTAGGCCTTCCCGCTCCCGTCCGCGGCCAGAAACTCCGGCTTCCCGCCCAGATCGATCGGCGGATCGATCTTCCCGTTCTTCGGATCGATGTCCGGCTTAAACGTCATCAGCGCCCCGCCGTCGCCCGACACCGCCAGCACCTCATCGGTTGCCGCGTCGTAGATGATCCCGTCTGAATCCGGCATCGTCGCCAGCTTTCCCAGCACCTGATACGTCTTCATGTCGAAGATCAGAATCGCGCCGCTGCCCCCGCCGTCCGTGATGAATCCTCGTCCCAGCTTTGGCGCCAGTGCCACGCCATGCGATCGCACCTGCCCCGGAATTTCCGCCAGCACCTTGCCCGTCTCTTCGTCGATTGCCTGGGTGTGCGTCGACCGCGTCACAAAGAAACGGTGATGCGCCGCGTCTACCGTCACGTAGTCCCAGCCGCCCTCGCCGCCCACGTGAAACGTCTTCGTGACCTGCCACTGGGTCTGCGCCATCATCGACGCCACACCCGCAAGACCCGCCAGACTCACCGCCAAAGCCACTGTCCGGATTCACATCAGCCTTCTCCTCGCGGGATTTGCCGCTCCCCACAAATCGAATCTTTGCGGCCTTATGACTCTACGCACCCTGCCTGAATTCTTCATGAAGACTCCGCCGTCACCCTCTGCCATGTGGCTTACGGCTCTGCCGTCATCGTAGAGCGGTGGCCAGTCACTGTCGTCCAGTAGTCGATCCAGCGCTCCCGGATCCCGTTTGTCCGCTCGATCAGCTCTGCACTCGGCGTCTTCCCGTGCTCCACCACCACGACCATCCCGGTGTTGAAGTCCTTCTGCGCGTGTTCCACATCCGGCTGTCGCGGTCCTTCCGCGGCAATCACATCCTGGATCGTGACCTTCGTGCGGTCCGCCTTATAGATCGGACGCCCCTGCGCATCATGTCCGGCCGGACTCAGATTTCTCAGGATGAAAAAATCCGGCACCTCATCGGCTGAGATCAGCCCCATCAGATACAGATCGAGATACGAATATCCCGTTGCCGGCACATAGTAGTTATCGTCCAGCTGCGTATACGTTCCGTCGTAGTTGTCCTGCCATACGCCTCCGCCCATGGCCGACGCCTCCGTCGGCCGCTGATAAGGAAACGGCACCGGTGCCTGCAGCCCCATCGCCCAGTGAACCGGCCCCAGGTCGATCGTCTCCCCGTTCACCTTTGCCGACACGAATGCCGACCATCGATGTCCCATCTCATGCCCGATCTGCGACATTGCATAGTCGTACGGCGGAATCTTCCCGTTCGACGTCCGCTCCTTCAGCTGCTGGCTGTAAGCCATGATGTCGTGACGGTTCGGGTTCGTCAGGCCTGCCGGCGGATACTCCTGCATCTGGTTCGCCCCCGCATACACGGGCTGCACGAACTGCCACTGGAACCGCCCCTTCGTGCAGTAATCCGCCAGGCCCACCTGCTCCGCGCCAATCCCCGTGACCTCTCCGCCAGAAGGTCCGCCTCCCCGTGGTCCGTCGCTCGGCGTTCCCGCTTCCGGATTATCCACCCGAAAATCCGAGTAGTACGCCAGCAGGTCAAAACGATCCCCAGCGCCTGAATCACCGAGCAGGTCAGATCCTCCGGCCGCGGCGCCTTCCCATAGTGAAAGCCCTCGTACGCCACCGGAAACGGTCCCGCGCCGTTCCCCAGCGTGGCAAAATGCACCGCGGGACTGCTCAGTCCTGCCAGCTTCACTGCATGCGCCGGGATCTGTAACGCCTCTTTCGTTCCAGGAATTTCAACGGCCGCGCTCACAAACACCCGATTTCCCGCCTGATATCCCTCCGGCAGCGTTCCCTCGACCCATAACGAATCGCCCTCGGCTGTCACCTCAGGTCGAAGCCCCGAGCCCAACGTCCGATACTGCGGCCCGCCACTGTACGACTCGTGCTTCCACGCTCCGGTTCCCGATACTGTCCAGACCACATCATCGCTCCCGCCTCGCCGGCATCCGCCCGCTCGTTCGATCTTGTCCAGGCAAACGGTATAGCCGATGCCCGCAATCCCCGGATCAGTCCCGGGCAACATCGCTCCCGAGCCTCGAGCCGCACCTTCAGGAACAGTCCGTCCACGGCGCTCAGCGCAATCTGCCGCACATCCAGATTCGCCGGCAGTCCTTCATGCGCCTGCACGGCCAGCGTCGCAATGGCGGTCTCCTCGCCCTTCTGCACCAGCGGGAAAACACCCACCAGCGCATCCCGTGCGGCTACCTTGTCGTAGGAAAACTCAATGGTCCCGTCCCGATGCAGCACCGCCTGGAATCGGTTCACCGTCGGCGTCCACGTCCAGTCCTGAATACCGCCCACTGGTTCGGTCAGGCTCCAGGTCACCACCGCTCGGTCGTCCAGTTCCTTCCAGTAGCGCGTGCCCGTCATCCTCGGCTTGAAGAACACGCTGATGGCCGGAATGGTGTTGATGACTTCCGATCCGGCTTCGGCCAGTTCCACATACCGCTCCATGGCCAGGCCGCCTTCCCGTCCCACCCACGCGCCGCGCCGTCCTGGCTGCCGTTCCTCCTCTTGTGGTCCGGGCACAATCGTCCCCGTCTCGCCAATCGAAAACGTCTTCCACTCTTTCCCTGAAAACGGAAAGACAAACTTATCCAGCGTGACCTCGGGCTTCTTCAATGCCGCGCCGAAGTCCGCGTCCCACAGGAACGGCACGTTCTCCACCCGATACCCCGCCCCCTCCGGCGAAAAGCGCAGGTATGGTGCTCCAGATCGAAAAGGTTCACCTTCCCCAGCGCTCCCGCCTTCAGCGTCAGCACGATCAGCTTGCCATGCGTCGTCACGGCTCCAATCGAGTGTCCCGGCGTCTCCTCGAACTGTGCCCACGCGGGGATCGCCGCCAGCGCCGCCATCAGCAAAATCACCGCCAGGCGCAGGCTCGCCGAATTTTTCAATCGCGCCGTCGGCGTTTGAAACGTCCGGCATCGCTCCCCGCAGATTCTCAGCTGCATACGCGGTTCTCTCCTTCAGCGCTTTGGAATGCATACAATCAGCGTTTTTACGTTGTATACAATCGGCCGCGACAAGAGCAACTCTTCCCCGTCGTCCGATCCCAACGCCTACGATAAAGACAGCCACTGCATCCGCGGTTGGGAGCGGCAGGCTGGAAGGGGTAGTCGTGCGCTGGTTTCTTCGTTCCAAGATTCACAATGCCACCGTCACTGAAGCCGATCTCCATTACGTAGGCAGCATCACCATCGACAGCGACCTCATGGAGAAGGTCGGTCTTGAACCCGGCGAAAAAGTCCTCGTCGTCAGCAACACCTCGGGCGCTCGCCTGGAGACCTACACCATCGCCGGTCCGCGCGGCTCCGGCGACATCCAGATCAACGGCGCCGCCGCTCACCTGATCAAAAAAGGCGAAGAGGTCATCATCATGGGCTTTGAGCTTTCCGAGAAGCCCATCCACCCCAAAGTTATCCTTATCGGCCCCGGCAATCGCGCGCCGCAATGGCTCACCGAGGACGCCTCGCACAATCGCTGACGGCAGCTCCGCCCAGCGCGCCCATCCCCGGCCTCACCGCCCGGAAGCGGGCGCCGGCGCGGAATCATGTCCAGCGCCGCGTTCCCGCGGGACTGCGTCCTGATCCGTCAGCGTCTGCAGAAACGCCAGCACATCGTCGATCTGCTGCTCGTTCCACACCGGCGCCTCGCCGCGCTTCCGATTCAGCGGAGCGTCGATCGTGTCCACGTTAACCCGGTCCTGCGGAGGCAGATCGTTGAACTTCTCCACCTTGCCGTTCGCTCCTCGCGGATACCACTTCTCCGGATCGGTATCCCGCTCGACGTAAAACTCCAGCACCTGCCGCAGCGAGTGAAATTCCCCGTTATGAAAGAAAATCTGCCGAATCGCGGCATTCCGCAGCGACGGCGTGCGGAACAGCCCGCAGTAAGAGGCATCATGACTCGCCGCATCCCTGCGATACGGCCCGCAAAGCCCCAGGTCGTAGTAATGCGGATCGTGGTTCCAGGGAATAGCAGCGTTGCGTGGCACCCCCACTGCCTCAAACTGAAAATCGGTAAACAGCGGATGCGCTCCGTTCGCACCCACTTCATCGAGGTGGCACGTGGCGCAATTGCCCCCGTCCGGATCGTCGAACAGCCGCTTTCCGCGCAGCTCCTGCGGCGTCAGCTCCGCCTTGCCGTCCAACCACCGGTCAAACTTGCTGGAATAGGGCGCAAAACTCGGATCCTCCAGCTCGAACGCCTGCAGTGCTTCCATCGCCTCCCGCGCTGCCAGTGCCGGCTGCTTGAAAATCTGCTCGCCAAAAAGGCTCTTGAACTCGCCAGCATAGGTGGCTCGGCTCAGCTTCACCGCCAGCGTCCCGGCGTCCCCGTTGTCCATCTCCACAGGGGAAAACAGCGGCAGGTTTGCCTGAGCGTGCAGCGAGTTGTAGCGCCCATCCCATGTATATCCACCCGCCGGAACCTCATTGGTTTCCGTCAGCTGCTCAATGGGATTCGTGGCCATCGCATGCGACCACGCCGGTACGTGGCTCAGGATGTAGCGCAGCGAGGGCACGGCCCGAAATCCAGGGCTCTTCAGATGTGGACCGCCGTACTGCACCGGCAGTCCGTTCGGAGGCCCATACGCAAACGATGGATTGTGGCATGTCGCGCACGCCATCTTCCCCGACGCCGAAAGCGTCGGGTCGAAAAAGATCTTCTTTCCCAGCGCCGACATCGCCTCTGATCGCGCATCCTTTCACGTCGCGTTCGATCCGGGCGCTGCTGACGCGCGCACCGACCCCGCATCCCACAGCATCACCGTGGCCACCAGAACTCCGGCGGCGAGAAAGAAAAGTCCCGCGAGTCTTCCGCCGGACCGTCTCCGTCTCTCAGTGCGCTGTAAAGACATCAGACCCAAACGCCGCCAGTCCCTTCTGACCGGCATATCCCAGATACTCATCGATGCCGAAAATCTCCTCGAGCGACTTCAGCAGGGAATAGTGGTTATACGGCACATCCGAGAGAGTCCCTGGCCGAATGTATCGCGACAGCAGCAGCGCCCCCGGCCGATCGCCCCCATAACTCAGCGTCCGGATCGTAATCCGCCGTCCGTGCGACATCTGTGTCCGCACCGTCGGATACGTTCTTCCCAGATTCGGACCCTCCTGCTCGTTGCAGCACGCCGCCCCATCCACCGTCACGTCCGTACCCAGCGCCGTCTTCTCGATCTTCCCGTCGCCCCCCTCGTCAAAAGTGATGATCAGGAGTCCATCCTTCTTATAGGCGGGCGAATCGAGAATCACCGGAATCCACTTTTGCAGAAACATGTTGATCGACTTCAGCCCGCCCGGCTCTCCATTCGCGCACGGAGAGTCGTGTCCGTCGTTACACAGGTTCGGCGTGATGAAGCTGAAATTGGGCGTGGTCTCGATGGATCGAAGATTCGTCGTCAGCTCCCTCAAGTTCACTACATTCCTTTTGCAAACCGGCTCATCGATCATCGCGTGGAAGTACATGAATGGATCGTGCCGGGTCGCATACATATCGCCCAGCGGAACCGCCGCGCTCCGCCCCTCCGCTTCCTCGGTCAGGTCCGGCTCATTCAGCGGAGGATGCCCGCACGTCGCCGACTCGCGCGCCGGATCGTTGCCCATGTCTTCCATGTAGCCCTTCCACGTCAGCCCCGCCGCCATCAGCTGATTTGCCAGCGTCTTCACCGATGCCGGATACACGCAGCCCTGCCCCACCGCCTGCCCATCGGCCGCCATGCCGGTCTGGTGAAAATCCTCAAACTTGCCGCAGTCGTTCGAGGTCTGCGGCGTCGAGGCCTGCCCCCCCATCATGGCGATGTAGTTGTCCAGGCTGTTGTGCCCCGTCCCGTAATACTGGGTCAGCAGAGCGCCTTTGGCTCGCAGTGTGTCCGCCAGATACGGCGCATCCGAATGCGGGCCAAACGTTGCGGTGAAGTTCTTGTTCTCCAGCACCACCAGAAAAACATGCCGGATCGGCGGCATCGCCGTCGGCGCTTCCTGGCTCCCCGCTAAAATCGGCGTTCCGAGCACAGCAAACAAAAACAGCCAGACGAGCAGTCGTCGAGGGATCATCAGCAAACGTTCCTCCGAGGGTCGGTCAGTGCGTGAGGGTGCGGATGGCGTCAGCCGTGCGACCAGGCCTCACCACTCTTGGAGCTTCCAGTGTAACGGCCCATTCAGACACGAAACCCGCCCTTGTCTTCGCCCTTCACAACGATGCTTCCGTTCTCCCGTTGCGCCCAGGGTGCAGGGCGCTCTGCACTATATTCGGAACAGCATGTCTTCGGGAGACTCCGGCAAGGCCGTCCTCATCCATTTCTCCGGGCACGATCATCCCGGCCTCACTGCGGAGCTCACCCGGACGCTGGCCCGCCATCCCGTCCGCCTCCTCGACATGGGCCAGGCCATCGTTCATGAGGCCCTTTCCCTCGGCATCCTGATCGAGTTGCCGCCTGACAGCGCCCTCACCTCCCTCAAAGCCGAAATGACGGCCCGAGCCCACGAGCTCAACCTGCAGGTGCGCTTCTCCACCGTTCGCCCGGCGTCACTGCAGCACTGGCTCTCCGGTCTGCACCAGCAGCACTTCATCATCACAATCCTGGGCCGCTCTCTGACGGCGGAGCACTTCGCCCGCGTCACCGCCATTACCGCAGCCCACCAGATGAATGTGGATCGCGTCGATCGCCTTTCCGGTCAGCTCTCGCCCGACGATCCGCTCGATGGCGCCTGCGTGGAGCTCGCAGTCAGCGGTGATCCTGCCCGTGAGCCCGTCATGCGTGAAGAATTCTGGCCGCCGCCCAGGCGCTCTCCATCGATATTGCCTTTCAGCGCGAGAGCATCTTTCGCCGCAATCGGCGCCTCTTCGTCTTCGACATGGACTCCACCCTGATCCAGGCCGAAGTCATCGACGAATTAGCCAAACTGGCCGGCGTTGGCGAGCAGGTCGCCCGCATCACCGAAGCCGCCATGCGCGGCGAACTCGATTTCGACGCAAGCTTCACCCGCCGCGTGGCCCTGCTGCGCGGACTCCCCGCCGAACGCGTCGACTCCCTCGTCGAAACCATTCCTCTCGCCGAAGGCGCTGAGCGCCTCATCCGCACCCTGCGCCTCCTCGGCTATAAAACCGCCATTCTTTCCGGGGGATTCACCTTCTTTGCCCGCCGCCTGCAGCAGCAACTGGGCATCGATTACGTGCACGCCAACGAGCTGGAAATTGCCGACGGCGTGGTCACCGGCCGCGTCGTCCCTCCCATCGTGAATGCGGAAGGTAAAGCCGACCTCCTTCGCGCAATTGCGGCGGGCAAAACATCTCTCTGGAGCAGGTGGTCGCCGTCGGTGACGGCGCCAATGACATTCCCATGCTCAGGCTCGCTGGTATGGTATTGCCTATCGCGCCAAACCGCTGGTCCGCCAGAGCGCTCCCCAGTCCCTCTCCGCGCTCGGCCTGGATGGGCTGCTCTACCTCATCGGTGTTCGCGATCGCGACCTGCTCCCCACGAACCCGTCTGATTCCGGGCCGCGCACCCCGAACTGTGACTTCTCTGTGTTCTCTGGGTGAGTCTGTTCCCCTATTTGTCAGCCGCGCCGCCGACGGCTACACTGCCCGGCATGAAAGTCCGCCCGCCGCAAGTCCTGCTTCCCGCGCTCGCCGCCTTCCTCGTCCTGACGTTCCTGCCTCCCGCCCACGCGCAGGACTGGGCCAAAACCCGCCTCGATCCTCGCCGCGGCATCGCGAATACGTGACCCTCCACCACGATGCTCGCGCGGTTCAGGCCCTCGTCGTCTACCCCGAGGTCAAGGACAAGGCCTCCGTGGTCGTCATGATCCATGAGATCTTCGGCCAAAGCGACTGGGCCAAAGAAATGGCCGACGAACTGGCCGCTCAGGGCCTGATCGTCGTCGAGCCCGACCTGCTCAGCGGATTCGGCCCCAATGGCGGCGGCTCGGACGCTTTCGCCAGCCAGGACGACCGGGTCAAAGCCGTCTCCCAGCTGGATCCCGCCGTCGTGCTCGCCGACCTCGATGCTGCTGCCGACTACGCTAAGAAAATTCCCGCAGGTAATGGCAAAATCGCGGTAATTGGATTCTGCTGGGGCGGCACTAAATCCTTCGCCTTCGCCGCCCACCGCAAAGACCTCAGCGCCGCCTTCGTCTTTTACGGATCCGGGCCGGCCGATGTCTCGCCCATCACCGCCCCGGTCTATGGCTTTTACGGCGGCAACGATGCGCGCATCGGAGCTACCATCCCCACCACAACCGCGGCCATGAAGGCTGCCGGCAAGGTCTATGAACCCGTCACCTACGATGGCGCCGGCCATGGATTCATGCGCGCCGGGGAAGATCCCACCAACACCAATCCCGCCAACAAGACAGCGCGCGATCAGGCCTTCGCCCGCCTGACCAAACTCCTCCATGACCTGGGCCCCGCCGCAAAATAATCGTGAGCGGCTGGGCATGGATGTCAGGGCACCGCTTCATTCGGCGCGCGCAAAATCTGAAGACGAGTCCCTGCACCCTCCACCTGCACCCCGCTCCCTGTACCCTGTATCCCGTGAACAAAGTCGTTCCCTCCGCCGCCGCCGCCGTCGCCGACATCCCCTCCGGCGCCACGATTATGTTTGGCGGATTCGGACTCTGCGGCATCCCCGAAAATCTCATCGCCGCCCTCGTCGACGAACACCACCGCCGCGGCCTCAACGGCCTCCACACCATCTCCAACAACATGGGCATCGATGGAACCGGATGGGCCTCATGCTCCAGGCCGGCATGGTCGTCTCTCACACTGGTTCTTATGTCGGCGAGAACAAGCTCCTCGAAGAAAAAGTTCTTAAGGGCGAGCTCGATCTCCGCCTCATCCCTCAGGGCACGTTAGCGGAGCGCATTCGAGCGGGCGGCGCCGGCATTCCCGCCTTCTACACGCCCGCCGGCGTCGGCACCCTCGTCGCCGAAGGCAAAGAAACGCGTGAGTTCGACGGCCGCCCCTACCTCCTCGAAGCCTGGCTTCGCGCCGACTTCGCGCTCGTCAAGGCCTGGAAAGGCGACCACGCCGGCAACCTCATCTACCGCTACACGGCCCGCAATTTCAATCCCATGATGGCCACCGCCGCACGCATCACCATCGCTGAAGTTGAAGAGCTGGTCCCCACCGGCTCCCTCGACCCCGACCAGATCCACACCCCCGGCATCTACGTCCAGAGCATCCTCCAGGGCCCCCACTACGAAAAACGCATCGAGAAGAGAACTCTGCGCCAATAAATCTGTCCCCATAAGACCGTCATCCCGAGCCAAGCGCCGGGAAGGATCCCTCCTTCGATGTGCAAAGCGTCCCGCCGCGCAGGCGAAGAACCCCCGTAGCGAAACGAGCAGCAGGCGTCATCGCAGCCGTTCGCGCAGAGGGATCGGTGGCGCAGCCCGCCGAAAAAAATCTCAAGCGGTGAAGAGTTTTTCCCAGGAGAGAACGACTGCTCCTGCTTACCTGTACCCCGTAACCTGTACCCCGCACCCTGCTCCCTGTAACCTAACCACTGCATGTCCGAAAAGATTGTCGCCGACCTCGCCCGCTTCATCATCGCCGTCATCTCTGCTTCCGGCTACGCCGGAGTCGCCCTGCTCATGGCGATCGAGTCCGCCTGCATTCCGCTCCCCAGCGAGATCATCATGCCTTTCGCCGGCTACCTCGTGCACACCGGACGCCTTTCCCTCATCGGCGTCGCCACTGCCGGAGCCCTCGGCTGCAATCTCGGGTCCCTCATCGCTTACTGGATCGGCGCGTACGGCGGCCGCCCCTTCATTACCCGCTACGGCCGCTTCGTCCTCCTCGATGCCCACGATCTCGCCCGCGCCGAGCGCTTCTTCGCCCGCTTTGGCGGCATCACGGTCTTCATCGGACGCCTTCTGCCCATCGTCCGCACCTTCATCGCCCTCCCCGCCGGTATCGCCCGCATGCCCCAGTTGCGCTTCCACCTCTACACCTTCATAGGTCCTGGCCCTGGTGCTTCGTCCTTGCTTGGTTCGGCATGAAACTCGGCCAGGCCTGGGATACCGACCCCCGCTTCAAAGCCGCCTTCCACCGCCTTCACCTCGGCATGGAACTCATCCTCCTCGCCGCCTTCATCTGGTTCCTCTGGACCCACTGGCGCCACCGCATCCGCCCCCAAGAAAATCGGCCGTCATAACAAATCGGCTGTCATCACAAAACACCTGTCATCCTGAGCGGAGCGCCGCCGAGATCTTTCCAGCGGTCGAGGATATCGCCCGGCGCGGAGTCGAAAGTGAGCCAGTCGGCGGAAGCCGGCGAGTCGAACGGGGACCCCGTAACGAAACGAGAGGCACGCATCACGATGGCTCTTAGCGCGGAGGGAATCGGTCGCGCAGCGCCGACAAAATCTCAGGCGTTGCAGGTTTCGCTCTGCCACTTCGCGGTGCATGGAGCCGTCGAGAAAGATCCAACCCTGGACGCTCTCCCTTCCGCGCGACCCCTCCTGCTCCCGTGTAAACTCCCCCCTCAGGAGTCCTCCATGTCCCAAATCATGACAGGGATCATCCGCCTCTCGGCCGTCCTGTTGGCCACTTCCTCCCCGCTCCTCTTCGCCGCCGATTGCCCCAGCCTCAAAACCGTGCATCTCCCCAACGCCACCATCACCCTCGCTGAGACCGTCACTTCCGGCGCCCTCAAGCCCGCTGATGCCCCGCCCCTGCACGACCTCCCCGCCTTCTGCCGAGTCGCTGGCGAACTCCATCCCACCCCCGACTCCCGCATTCGCTTCGAAGTCTGGCTCCCCACCGACAACTGGAACGGCCGCCTCCTCGGCACCGGCAACGGCGGTTTTGCCGGGTCCATCTATTACCAGCAGTTCGCCAGCTATCTCAAGCGCGGCTTCGCGGTCTCCGGCACCGACGCCGGACACCAGGCTGAAAGCACCGACGCCAGCTGGGCCTTCAATCATCCCGAGAAAATCAAGGACTTCGGCTGGCGCGCCATCCACCTCTCCGCCGAAGCAGCAAAGCAAATCGCCGGCGCCTTCTACGGCAAGCCCGCCGGCAAGTCCTACTTCGATGCCTGCTCCGACGGCGGCCGCGAAGCCCTCATGGAAGCTCAGCGTTTCCCCGACGACTACGACGGCATCCTCGCCGGAGCTCCCGCCAATGCCTGGTCCACCATGGTGGCCGCCGGTGCCGGAGCCATGCAGGCGCTCATGGACAATCCCGCCGCGTACATTCCCGGTCGCAAGCTCGCCTTCGTGGAAAAGGCCTCTCTCGCCGCCTGCGATGAGCTCGACGGCGTCAAGGATCACGTCATCGGCGATCCTTCAAAATGCCACTTCGATCCGCAGGTTCTCCTCTGCAAAGGCGACGACGCCTCCGACTGTCTCACTCAACCGCAGATCGATGCCGTCAAAGCGATCTATGTCGGAACCAAAGACCAACAAGGCGCGCTCATCTTCCCAGGCTTCACCCCAGGCGACGAAACCAGCTGGAAAGTCTGGCTCATCGGAGATGATCCCGGTTTCGCACTCGGTCCCCGCTTCGTCGAGAACTACTTCCGCTACATGGTCACCGGCGATCCCAAAGCCAACATCCTCGCTGCCAGCGTCGACGACCTCCTCCGCCAGTTCGGGCGAAAGAAGCCGACAACCTCGACGCCACCAATCCCGACCTGAGCCGCTTCGCCGCGCGCGGCGGCAAGCTCATCCTCTATCACGGCTGGAACGACCCCGCGATCTCCCCGTACAACACCGTCGCGTACTTCGAGCATGTCGAAAAGCAAATGGGCGCGGACAAAATCGACACCTTCGCCCGCCTCTACATGATTCCCGGCATGGAGCATTGCGCCCAGGGCCCCGGCGCTGGCGCCTTCGGTCAATTCGGCATGGAATCCGCGGCGACCACCAAATACGGCCTCTTCGACTCCCTCCAGAACTGGGTCGAGAAAGGTTCCCCCGACGCAACCGTCATTGCTACCAAATACAAAGAAGGCAAGAACGGCGCGATGGAGCCCGACTTCACGCGCCCCTCTGCGCCTGGCCCAAGTAGCCCGCTACAACGGCTCCGGCGACCCCAACGCAGCCGCTAACTTCACCTGCCAATAACAAATGTCATCCCGACCGAAACGCAAAAACAAATGTCATCCTGAGCGAAGCGCCGAGTAAGATCTTTCATGCGGTGCACGCTGCCTCCCGGCGCGAAGTCGGATGGACCCCCGTAGCGAAAAGCGTCACGACGGCTCGAAGCGCGGAGGGAATCGGTCGCAAAGCGGCCGACAAAATTCAAGCGGTGCAGTCGTAACTGAACCGAGCGAACACTCCCCCCTCGCCAGCCGCCGAAAGAAACCCAAACTCTGGCAGGTCTCGAGCCCATCGAGCGCACCCGTTGAATCCATTCAATCGCTACCGCGACCTTTAGTCATTTGCCATTCCCCCAGCCCCGCGAGACACTACCTGTTTGAACTCCATCATTTTTTCTCCCCCGAAAAAAGAAAGGCATTCGTATGACTGAAAATAAAAAGCCGGCGATTCAGCCGGCCACGGGAAAACTCGGGGTCATGACCGTCGGCATGGGTGCCGTCGCCACCACCCTCATCGCCGGCGTTGAAGCGGTCCGCAAAGGTCTCGCCAAGCCCATCGGCTCCGTCACTCAGATGGGCACCATCCGCCTCGGCAAGCGCACCGACAACCGCACTCCCTCTCATCAAAGAATTCGTTCCCCTCGCCGACCTCAACGACATCGTCTTCACCGGCTGGGACATCTTCCCCGAGGACATGTACGAGGCCGCCGCGCACGCCGCTGTCCTCGACAAGGATCAGCTTCAGCGCATCAAGCCTTTCCTCCAGGCCATCAAGCCCATGCCCGCCGTCTTGACCAGTACTACGTCAAGCGCCTCAACGGCACCCACGTCAAGACCGGCAAGTCCAAGTGCGATCTGGCTCAGCAGCTTCGATCCCGACATCCAGAAATTCAAGTCGCAGGTCGATCGCGTCGTCGTGATCTGGTGCGGCTCGACGGAAATCTTCCTCGAGCCGGCCGCCGTGTCACCAGTCCATCGCGGCGTTTGAAAAGGGCTCACCGACAACGACCCCGCCATCGCTCCGTCGCAGATCTACGCCTACGCCGCCCTCAAAGAAGGCGTGCCCTTCGCCAACGGCGCGCCGAACCTCACCGTCGATCTGCCCTGCATGATCGAGCTCTGCCGAGCAGACCGGCGCGCCCATCTGCGGCAAGGACTTCAAAACCGGCCAGACCCTGATGAAGACCGTTCTCGCGCCCGCCTTCAAAGCCCGCATGTTAGGCGTAGCCGGCTGGTACTCCACCAACATCCTCGGCAACCGCGACGGCGAAGTCCTCGACGACCCCGAGTCCTTCAGGACCAAGGAAGAATCCAAGCTCGGCGTCCTCGACTACATCCTCCAGCCGGATAAGTACCCCGACCTCTACGGCAACATCTACCACAAGGTCCGAATCAACTATTACCCGCCCCGCGGCGACAACAAAGAAGGCTGGGACAACATCGACATCTTCGGATGGCTCGGCTATCCCATGCAGATCAAGGTCGACTTCCTCTGCCGCGACTCCATCCTCGCCGCCCCCATCGCGCTCGACTTGGTCCTCTTCCTCGACTTGGCCCAGCGCAGCCGGAACTCCGCAGTCTCGGCATTCAGGAGTGGCTCAGCTTCTTCTTCAAGAGTCCGCAGATCCGCTCCCGGCCTCTATCCCGAGCATGACCTCTTTATTCAGTCGATGAAACTCAAGAACACCCTCCGCCACATCATGGGCGAAGACCTCATCACCCACCTCGGCCTCGAGTACTACGACTGAGAACAAACGTCATCCTGAGCGAAGCGCGGCCACACCACTTCCAGCGTTGAAGAATTTGTCGCCGCGCGCAGCCGAAGGACCCCGTAGCAAAGTGAGAGGCTCGCATCACCCCATCTCTCCGCGCGTAGGGAATCGGTCGCGCGGCGACCAATAAAGATCTCGAGCGTTGCGCAAACTCGACGGCTCTAACCGCCGCACACCGTCGCCCGGCCCCTCGTTAAATCACCACCGCCTGCGCATACGCCCCCAGCGGTAATCGGAGCGCCGCCGAGGTGTAACCCACCTTCTGGTTCCGGATCGCCACCGTGTTCGCCAGCACCGCATTATCCGGCGCGCTCCGATGCTGCGGCAGCCCCCACGGCACCACCTGCCATGACTCATGCGTCTGCCCCAACGGATCGAACGGAGCCGCTCCAGTTGCCGCCGCCAGCGCCGTCTCGTCAAACTGCATACCGCACGCCATCGCTTTGTCGATCATCCAACGCAGCGTGATATTCGACAGCGCCTCCTCCGCATAACTTCCACCCACATCGCAGTGCACCCCCGGAAACCACACCTGCGTCACCTGCGCATCGTTCGCCCGCGCACTCCCATCGGATTCGTCCACAGCGTCGGCATAAACGAATGCCCGCCGCTCGTCCAGAGCAATCGCGTGGTATGCGTTCTGCACCTTCGTGCTCAGCGTCGTGTCCAGAAACCCATACTTCGCCTGATCGAAGGCCGTGAACAGAGGTCCAGGAATCCCCAGCGAGCCCCACCGTATCCCACACGCCGACCATCCGGATCTTCACATCCATCATCCCGTACTGCGCCGTCAGCTGCGCCTTCATCGCCGCCCGCTTCGCCGGCCCCGTCGTGCGATACGCGCTGAAGATGCTCTGCACCGTCTGGTTGTCGAGATTCTTCGTCGGCACCCCAAACCCCGCAATCATTCCCCCAGCGACCGAGCGGTGTACGCCCCCGGCTGAACCCGAACAGATAGATCTCGTCCCCCGGATCCCACACATACGCCAGAAACGCATAGCCGTCCTGCACCTTCTGGAACAGGCCGTCGCCCAGAGTTCCGCCAAAAAAGTGCTCAAACGGGCTCCCATCCGTCCCCACGCCGCTGTCGTAGTACTTCAGCTGCGAATCGTCATCGTTCGCCAGCAGAAACAGCTTGCGCACATTCGTGTCGTTCGGCATTCTCCGCCGGACCATGCGGCGTATTCCACGTTCCATCCGCGCAAAGCACAATCCTTTTGCTCATCATCCCCCCGGGTTGGGAATATGGTTCGACGTGATGCGAAGGCCTGGGCGCGACGATCCACCAACCAGCAACCTGCGAACAGGGAAAGTGCCATCCAGGAAAGTGCAAACCAGTGTGCCTGAATCCGCTCACACCGCGCACCAGGAATCCGCACCCTCCCCACGCCCGGCACCCGGCTCGTTACCGTGGTCATCGGCGCGCCCACATGGATACCCACCCCTGCTCCCTGTGAAACGTTCCGCAACTTTGCCCCACCATCTCTTGAGAAGTTTGCGCCTGCGATTCTTTTCCGGATTGCCAGATCAGGAGTACGATGATCTCCCCATCCTCCTGCGGCACGATAGGGTGCGTCTTCGTTCGAGTTACCCGCGATCGGACGGCTCACTATGTCTCTTCGATCCTGTTGTTGCGCGTTGTGGATCTTCCCTGTGGCCGGTTCTCTGGCCCTGGCCCAGAACATCGCGTCCCAGGCCCAGCGCCAGCCCGTTCCCGATTTCAAAGGCAAAACGCTGCAGCAGGTGCAGGCCGCCGCCATCGTCCCCGGCACAAAGCGGCGTCTGTTTGCCGCAATCGAGATCGCAGGGTCCTGCAAACGGCGTCGTTACCGCGCAGACACCCGCTCCCGGCGCCTACGTGATTCCGGGAGAAGTTCCGCTCCGTCTCACTCTTGGCACCCCGCCGCCCGGAATCCTCCAAACCTTCCTGCAGGCCTTCGCGAATGGCCAGAAAAACGGCCAGCAGAACGTGCAGGTGCCCCCTGTCACCGGTCAGAACCGAACCATGGCCTCCCATACCCTCAGGCCGCGCATCTCCGCCCCGTCTTCCAGGGCAATGAAGCCGGCCTCGTCGCGCAGCAGTCACCCCCCGCCGGAACGTCGGTCCATCAGGGGACTGCCGTGACGCTCACTCTGGCTCTTCCGCAGACCACCGTGCCTCTGGTTGTGGGAAAGAACCTTGCCGAAGCAACCGCAGCACTCAATGCCGCTTCCCTCCGCATCGGCAACATCACTGGCGCGAATACCGACACCATCACCTTCGTCTCTGTTCAGACTCCGCCCGCCGGCACCCCGGTCGATCCAGGCACGAGCGTCGACCTCACCCTCACCACCCCTGCCGTGCCTCCTCCAGTACCGCTGGTCTCTGTCCCCGATCTGCGTCAGTTGACCCCTGCCCAGGCCTCTGCCCTTTTGGCCAGTGTCGGCCTCCAGCTCGGTAGGGTGACAGGTCCGAAAGGCCGCGTCAGCAGCCAGCAACCCGTTCCCAATACCCACGTGCGTTCCGGTACCGCCGTCGACATCACAATGGTCGCCCCTCCCGTCCTCCAACCCCAGCCCCCTCCGGCAACGGACACCCAGGAAACCCCATCGACCATCCCGCCGCCCGTGCCCCATATCCCCACCTGGGTCATCGTCCTCGCCTCCGCAGGCGGCCTCGGCCTCGTCACAGCGGGCACCGCCGGGATCGTCCACCATTTTCTATCGCCGCCCTCCACCGCCTACAGCCTCCGCACGGCCAAAGCGGCCCCCAAGACCCTCATCCACAACCAGCCGTCTCTCAACTGGCGGCTCACCGTGCGCGACGGCCGCCCTGCCGCGCAATCCATTGTTGACCGCGAACCCGCGGTCGCGCGAAGGAGAGTCCAATGACCGCTATGCCGGATGTCACAAGCCGTACCTTCGGCGATCTCTTCCGCCTCAGCCCTGAGGAACTCGCCACCTGTCTCGACGATCAGACCCTCATGCGGTCCGCCCAGGACGGCAAACGGCTGGCGAAATGGATGGCGGCCACACCGTGCACCCTGCCCGCCAGGAGGTGGCGCAGCAATGTGCAACGCGCTCAGCGATAGCCTGGTTTCAGCGTTTGCCGGTGCCTGGAGTAAGTACAGCGAGTTGATGGCCTGCGCCAAAGAATCTCGCGAAGATCCAAAGTCCACGATGGATGTCGCCCTGGCCGAACACGACTTCAGATATCAAGTGGACTCCAGCGTCGACATCCTTCTGGATGGAGCCAAAGTCGCCTCCGTCCCGTTCAGCTTTGCAGCGGACTGCACAGTCAGCGGACTCGAGCTCAGCCTTCAGAAGGGATGTGTCGTCGCCGTTCGCGCGGGCAAGCTCGATTGCGACGCAGAAATCCTTTGTGCCTCCAACTCCGTCTGGAAGCGATCTCTCGCTACCGTCAATCTGCCTGGCGAACTGCACCTCGCCCAACCCATCCCCCTCGACGCCCCTCAATAAACAGGAAAGGTCATCCCGAGCATGCCCCTCACCGTCGCCCAGGCCCTCCGCATCGGCCGCACCTTCCCCGCTGTCGAGGAGTCCACCACCTTCGGCGCGCCCGCTCTCAAAGTGAAGGGCACGGTCATGGCCTGCGTCCCCACTAACAAAGCCGCCGAGCCCAACTCCCTCCTCATCCGCATGGATCGCCGCGACAGGCCGGCTCTCCTCGCTGAAGATCCGGACCTCTATTACGCCCCCGACCATTACCTCGGATACGACGGCGTCCTTGTTCGCCTCAGCCGTCTCACCCCCGAAATCGCCCACGACCTCCTCGCCATGGCTCACAAATTCGTGGCCCGCAAGCCCCGCAAACGCTAATCCCCAATCCCGAATCCCGAATCCCCAATCCCCCTCTCATCCCCCGAGTACGCACTTCTCCCACCAATTGTGGAAATCATGTCAAGCCCCTGAACGCCCTGACGAAAGTAACGACCGCTGATACATAACCACTTACCCGCCAAAATTCCCACGAAAATCTGGCAGTAAACCCGTTCGAACTTGATATTCTGAACTTATAGAGTGAAAAAGAAAAAGCCCGCCACAAGCGGGCTTTTCCATTTGAGCCGAAACCATGACAGCGCTACCCGTCCACGCTATCCGCTATCCACTGCCGCCTACACCGTAACCCGTATCCCGTAACCCCTGTCCTCACCCCCATCGACGTTACCAATGGGGGCCAATGGAATCAACAGACCGTCCCAACGATGCCCATCGAAAACGATGCATTTTTCCGTCGCAATCCGATCCGGTGGCCTGTGGCCTAGGCCTGCAACTCCACAATCTCCGCCTCCACGCGCCCCTCGTCCACCGTCGCCCGAGCCACCGTCACCGGCAGCCGAAACCTCCGCGGTCCCGCGCTTCCTGGATTTAGGTACAGCACGCCCTTCCGCCGCTCCACCCTCGGCTGGTGCGAATGGCCGCTCACAACGACCGAAATCCCCGCCGCCGAAGGATCGAGATCCAGTTCCTCCCCATCATGGATCAGATAGAAGACGGCCCCGCCCAACTCCACCCACTCCGTCGCCGGCAGCGCCGAGCACGGCCCCGTCTGGTCGATGTTCCCTTGAATCGCCGTCACCGGCGCAATCTCTCCCAGCGCCTCCAGGATCGCCGGATCGCCCACATCGCCCGCATGCAGAATCGCCTCGACGCCTTCCAGCGCCCGCAAAGCCTCCGGCCGCAGCAATCCATGCGTATCGGAAATCACGCCAATCTTCACATGGCCATTATGGCAAGAGCCGGGTGTCTTGCAATGCTCCGGAAACAGAGGTGCGAAGCGCGATTGCCTGGACGGCCAGTCCTCCCCTTGACAGCTTAGGAGAGTGGCGCTACTCTCCTAACAGTCTTAGGAGGCACCTATGCCGGATCAGGCCCAGCTTCTCCCCGGCACGCTCGACCTGCTCATCCTCAAGGCCGTTTCCCTCGGCCCGCTGCACGGCTACGGCGTCCTCCTGCGCATCGCCCAGATCTCCGCCAGCGCTCTCCTCGTTGAGCAGGGCGCGCTCTATCCCGCGCTCTTCCGCCTCGTCCGCCAGGGCTTGCTGAAAGCCACCTGGGGAACGTCCGACAACAATCGCCGGGCTAAGTTTTACGAGCTCACCGCCACCGGCCGCAAACGCCTGCAGCAGGAAACCGACGGCTGGAACCGCCTCGCCACCGCCATCGCCTCGGCCCTCGCCGCTCGTCCTGACGAAGTCTGAACAAGGGAGGAAGTATGCAAGCCCTCGGTGCCTTCCGCTCCCGGCTCCGCACCCGGTTCAATTCCTGGTTCGGCTCTGCTACCAGCGACCTCGACGAGGAACTGAGCGCCCACATCCAGCTGCGTGCCGACGACCTCGAGAGCTCCGGCCTGCCCCGCGCCGAAGCCGAGCGCCGCGCCCGGATCGAGTTCGGCGGCTACCAGAAATACCGCGAAGACGCCCATGAAGCGCTCGCCGGCAGCTGGACCACCGTCTTCCTGCAGGACCTCCGCGTCGCCCTGCGCGTCCTCCGCAAGTCGCCCGGCTTCACCTGCACCGCCATCGTCACCCTGGCCCTCGCCATCGGCGCCAACGCACTGGCCTTTGGTGTTCTCAACGGCCTTATCCTCCGCTCCCTCGGCGTGCCGCAGCCGCAGAATCTCTGGGGCATCGAGCACTTCGAATCCTTTCCCAACTATCGCGATCTCCGCGATCGTAATCGCACCTTTCAGGGTCTCGCCGCCTGGAAAATGGTCTTCACCACCCTCGATACCGGCAAGGATCCGGCGGGTGCCACCGGTTATGCCGTCAGCGGCAACTACTTCGACATCATCGGCATTCAACCTCAGCTGGGGCGCCTGATCCACGCCTCCGACGAACATGGGCCCAACAGTGCGCCTTATATCGTCCTCTCCGCACCCTTCTGGCACTCGCGCTTCCACGATGATCGCGCCGTCATCGGCCGTGTCGTCCGGCTTGGCCCGTATCCCTTCACCGTCATCGGTGTCGCTCCCTCCGGCTTTCACGGCACTCTGATGTTTATCGCCCCCGACTTCTTCATGCCCATCGTCAACCAACCGCAGGTGGACGGCCAAAGCTTGCTTGACGAGCGAGGCAACACGCAGGGCGTCTTTGAAATGATTGGCCGCCTGAAACCCGGCGTCACCGCTGCCCAGGCCGCTGCCGATCTCACCAGCATCGGCGCCTCTCTGGAAAAGGCCTATCCAAAAGATGTGCCTCATCAGGACTACACACCGGCGCATCCTGGCCTCTTCGTCTTTGGCGGCCCTGCTCGCGCTTTCCTTGCCGGCCTCGTGCTTCTCGCCGCGCTGATCCTCATCGCCGCCTGCGCCAACCTCGGCAGCCTCTTCGCCGCGAGGTCCGCGGACCGTTTCCGCGAAATCGCGCTCCGCCTCGCTCTCGGTTCCACCCGCCGCCGCATCCTGCGTCAGCTAGTCACTGAGGCGATCCTTGTCTCGCTGGCGGGTGGCGCCGTCGGTCTGGCCGGCAGCATCGTCCTCCTGCGCTGGCTCAGCCAGTGGCAGCCGTTTCCTGTGGCGCCCATCCACCTCCCGGTCACTCCCGACGCGCGTGTCTTCGGTCTTGCTCTGCTTCTCGCCCTCCTCAGCGGACTCGCATTCGGCAGCGTCCCCCTCCGCCAGGTTCTGCGCGCGCATCCTTATGAAGTCATCAAAGCTGGATCAACCGGCGCACCCGGTCGCCGCACCACGCTCCGCGACGTCCTTCTCGTCGTCCAGATCGCCATTTGCGCCGTCCTCGTCACATCGTCTCTGGTTGCCGTGCGCGGCCTGGTCCGCGCGCTCCGCGGCCACTTTGGCTTCGAGCCCCGCAACGCCATGATCGTCGAAGCCGACCTGGCCTCCGCCGGATATACCGGCGACCGCCTCCTCGATACGCAGACGCGTCTCGTTCATCGCCTCGAAAGCGTGCCGGGCGTACAGAATGTCGGCCTCGTCACCCTCTATCCGCCCCTCGTCTATGCCGCCGCCACCGACACGCATGTCTTCTCTGAAGACGCTCGTGACCTGCGCTCCATCAACGCGGCGGCCGTGCCCTATCGCTACGACGTCTCCCCGGGTTATCTCGCCGCCGCTGGAACCTCATTGCTGGCTGGCCGCGACTTCACCTGGCACGACGACCAGAAAGCGCCCCGCGTCGCGATCGTGAATCTCGACCTCGCCCGAAAACTCGGCGCAGGCGCCCGTGCCGTTGGCCGCTACTTCCGACTGCAGGACGGAACCCGCGTTCAGATTATCGGCATCGCCGAAGATGGCAAATATATGAGCGTCACCGAGAGCCAGGCTCCGGCCATGTTCCTCCCCTTCCTGCAGTCGCCGGTTCGCGTCACAGAGTTCATCGTTCGCTCCAGCCGCGATCCTCAACTGATGATCCCCGCTCTTCGCGACGCTGCGCACCAGGTTGACGGCGGTCTCCGTGTCGACATTGATTCGTGGACGAACTACCTCGGTGTCGCTCTCTTCCCCTCGCGCGTCGCCAGCGTCGCCCTCGGCGTCCTCGGCTTGATGGGCGCCATGCTTTGCGTCACCGGCATCTTTGGAATGGCGGCGTATTCGGTCAGCCGCCGCCTCCGCGAACTTGGCATCCGCATCGCCCTCGGCGCTCGGAGAAGAGAAGTGCTTGATGCCGCGCTCGGCCGCGCTCTCCGCCTCCTCGCCCTAAGGCTCAGCCGCAGGCCTCGTGCTCGGTGTTCTCGCCAGCCGCGTGCTTGCTTCGATCGTTTACCAGGCCTCGCCCCGCGACCCCTTCGTGCTGGCGGGCGTCGTCCTGGCAATGGCTTTGCTGGGCGTGATTGCCGCATGGATTCCCGCCCAGCGTGCTCTATCTCTTGATCCCCTGGTCCTGCTTCGCGAGGAGTAAGGACGCCCGAATGAACCGGCGCGATTACAGCCCGATTGCGATCCGCGTCCGCGGATCCAGATAGTCGCGCAGCGCATCGCCGAGGAAGTTGAAGCACAGCACGCACAGCGCAACCGCAATCGCCGGGAAAACCACCAGGTGTGGCGCCTCAAACAAAAACGGCCGCGCATCGTTCAGCATCGATCCCCAGCTCGCCGCCGGCGGCGGCACGCCGAGTCCCAGGAAGCTGAGCGTTGCTTCCGCGAGCACCGCGCCCGCCATCCCAATTGCCGCCTGCACAATCAGCGGCTGCAAAATGTTCGGCAGAATGTGCCGCACAAAAATGCGCAGATCGCTCGCCCCCAGCGCCCGTGCCGCCTCCACAAACTCGCGCTCCCGCACCGCCAGAACCTGGGCCCGCACCAGCCGCGCGTATCCGACCCAGCCGCCGATGGAGAGCGCCAGAATCAGGTTCAGCAGCCCCGGCCCCAGGAACGCGACAAAAGCAATGGCCAGCAGAATCCCCGGCAGCGCCAGGAACGCATTCATCAAAAATGTATTGATGACCACATCAGTCCAGCGACCGTAATAGCCTGCAATCCCGCCGAATACCAGCCCCAGAAACAGCGACAGGCTCACCACCGAGACCGCCACCGTCAGCGACAGTCGCGCGCCAAAGATCACTCGCGAGAGAACGTCCCGGCCCAGCTCGTCAGTGCCCAGCCAGTGCGCCCGGCTCGGCCCAGCCAGCCGGTGCAGCAGATCGAGCGCCGCGGGATCGTACGGCGCCAGCACCGGGGCAAACAGAGCCATCACCACGAAAAGCACCATCAGCCCCACGCCCACGAATGCCAGCGGTTCTCGCCGCAGCCGCTCGCCCATGCCGGCTCCCCACCCGCCCTTCACGCTGGACGGGGCCGAGGCGATGTTCAGTGCACTCGATTCCACCTGGACAGACTCTCAGAAAGCAGGGAATTAACGCGGTCCGCGCGTTTGCAGCGCGGCTTGACAACCATAGTAACCGTCCAGACAATAAACCTACGCCACACGTCGCGCGTCCTCATTTTTCACGGCCTCTCTTGAGAGAGTTGCATTTTCCCTCTGGTGTTCCGCACCCACCTGGACTGTAATTAATGCATCGCAAAAAGTGTCTGCCCAAACGCAGGGGAGCTTCTGAGTGAGCCCCAAAAATCAGAATTCCACCGCCAGCGGTAAGGGCGCTTGCTCACTCTGAGACCGGCATGCGTATCTTTGTCAACGAATTTTGCGGGCACGCCTTTCAGATCGAGCTGAGCCGGGAACTGGCCCGGCGCGGCCATCAGGTCCTGCATGTCTACTTCGCCGACAATCACTCCACCCGAAGGGCCCGACCTCGGGCGCGGTGCCTGGCCTCGCTATCGAGGGCCTGCATATCACGCGCACCTTCGCCAAGCACTCTCTGCTCACCCGCCGCCAGGCGGATCTCGAATATGGGCGCGTCGTTGCGGAACGGATGACCCGCTTCAGTCCCGATGTCGTCATCTCCGCCAACATGCCGCTCGATGCGCAGAACCTTCTGCAGAAGGCCGCCCGCGCCCACAACGCACGCTTCGTCTTCTGGCTCCAGGATGTCTACAGCGTGGCCGCGCGCTTCGTCCTGCAAAAGAAGGCGCGCCTGCTGGCCTCCCTGGGCGGCGCGTATTTCGAGCGCCTGGAAAAGCGGCTGCTGCGGCACTCCGATGCGATCGTGTGCATCGCTCCCGGCTTCGCCGACTTTGTGAAACGCTGGGGCGTGCCAGTGGAGAAGCTCGCTGTGATTCCCAACTGGGCGCCTCTGGATGAAGTCGTGCCGCTGCCTCACGACAACGCCTGGGCTCGCGAGAACGGTGTGGCTGGAAAATTCTGCTTCATGTACTCCGGCACCCTCGGCATGAAACACCGGCCCGAGTTGCTGCTCGCCCTGGCCAAACGGCTGGAGACCACCGGAAACGCACGCCTCATCGTGATCGCCGGCGGCGCCGGTGCCGACTGGCTGGCTGCCAAAAAACACGAGGTCCGCTCGGACGTTCTGACCCTTCTGCCCTTTCAACCCTACGAGCGTATTGCCGAAGTCCTCGCTTCGGCCGACGTGCTCATCACGCTGCTGGATTCCGAAGCGGGCGCCTTTGCCGTGCCTTCCAAGACACTCTCGTATCTCTGTGCGAGCCGCGCCCTCATCGTCGCCGCCCCGGCGGAAAACGAAGCGGCCCGGGTGGTCGAACGTGCGGGCGCCGGCTCTGTCGTCACCCCCGACAATCCTGCCGGCCTGATCGCGGCGGCCGAGCGCCTGCTCGCTGACCCCGCCCTGTGCGCGCGATACGGAGCCAGCGGTCGCGCTTACGCTGAGGCCCATTTCTCCATCCAGGCCATCGCCGATCGCTTCCTGTCGATTCTCGCCTCGCCCACCTCCCCGACTGCCGCCGCCGCGGCCGATGGGCTTCCACAAAACTTGCCTCTGGAGAAACGGCGCGTTGGTAAGCGAGAGCCCCACCGCCGCGCCTTTCACCTGTCGCTCCGGAAGAGACCACCGTCGTCCTCTTCGGCGGCACCGGTTTCATCGGTACACATCTCGCGCAGGAATGGCTGCGCGCTCGGCTGGCGAAGAAGATCGTCCTCGTCGATTTGCTGCCGCCCCGCAACGAACCGTATTGCGCCGACCTGCAGACGGGCTTGCCGACGGGCGCATCGAGTTCGTCCGCTGGGGATGTTCGGCAGCCGATCCCCCCGATCTTCTTCCTAAGGCCGACCTCATCTTCAATCTCGCCGCCATTCATCGCGAGCCGGGCCACGCCGCATCCGAGTACTTCGAAACCAACCTTCCTGGTGAGATGTTGTGCCTGGGCCCGTCCGTCGGCTGCTCGCGCATGGTCTTTACCAGCAGCATTTCTCCCTATGGCCCATCCGAAGACCTGAAAGACGAATCCTCTCTCCCTGCCCCGGAAACGCCCTACGGCAGCTCCAAACTCGAGGCGGAGAAGATTCACATGAGATGGCAATCTGACCTTCACTCTCGGCGCGTTCTCACTCTGCGTCCCGGCGTAGTCTTCGGTCCCGGCGAGGGCGGCAACGTCACGCGCCTCGTGCGCAGCGTGGTCAAAGGCTATTTCGCCTACATGGGCAATCGCCAGACCCGCAAAGCCGGCGGTTACGTCAAAGAGCTGTGCCGAGCCATCCGCTTTGGCCTTGATACTCAGGACCGCAGGGAGAAGCGGTCATGCTGCTTAATTTCTCCATGGATCCTCCCGCCACCCTCGAAAGCTATGTCAACGCAATTCGCAGCGTCGCCGGCGTCCGCCGACGTCCCATGAGCGTGCCGCGTTCGCTGCTGGTCGGCATCGCTTACCCATCGATGCGGTCGCGCGCACCTTTGGTATCCGTCAGCCGATTAGTCCCGTGCGCGTCCGCAAGCTGTTCCGTTCCACGTCCATGATCCCGCCGGCTTGCGGCAACGCGGCTACGTTTGGCAATACACTCTGGAAGAGGCGTTCCTCGACTGGAAACGCGACCGCCCCGAGGACTTCGCCCGATAAACGGCAGGGCAGGGAAGAGCAACATGGCCTTTCGACGCAGACATCGACCTCTCGCGCTCGCCGCAGCGATCCTCGTTGCCTCTTTGTCCTTCGCCCATGCGCAGTCGGATTCCGATGCGCGCCGCGTCTTCACCCTCACCAACCTGGACCGCCAACGTCAGGGCCTGCCGCAACTCGCATGGAACCCGGCTCTCGCCGCCGCTGCCGAAGCCCACGCCCAGTGGATGCTCCGCGAGCCGAGCCTCTCTCATCAGTATTCCGGTGAGCCCGATCTAATGTCGCGCGCGGCACGCGCCCGCGCCCACTTCCGCGCCATTGCCGAAAACATTGCCATCGGCCCAACCCCCGACTCGCTTGACGATCAGTGGATGCACTCCACCCCGCACCGGACCAACATCCTCGATCCAAAGATGAACGCCATCGGCGTGGCTGTTCTGCGTCGCGGTCCCAATCTCTACGCTGTTGAGGATTTCGCCCAGTCGAACGAAGCTCTCACTCTCCAGCAAGTGGAGCAGCGTCTGCGCGCTCTCCTCCACGACCAGGGTGTTGACGCAGCGGCTCCTTCCGCTCCCGCAGAGAATGCCTGTGCTTCTACCAGCGGCATGCCCGCCGGCGCCCGCTCGATTGTGCGTTTCCAGACGCCCGACCTGAGTCAGCTCCCCGCTCAGGTGGTCCAGGTCATCCATAGCCGGGACTTCCGCAAGGCCGCGGTTGGAGCATGTGCTCCCACACCCGCTCAGGCCGGCTTCACGACGTATCGAGTAGCGATCGTCTTTATTAGCGTTCAGCGCTGCGGCGCGCCGTACACACTCGACCGCCCGATCAGCCGCTCGATTCGCTTTGCAATCGGAGGATGTGTCGAGAACAGATTTGCAAACGACTCGCGGCTCAGCAGCGGCTCCACAATAAACAGGTGCGCTGTTGTCGGCGACCCCGGCATCGGCATCCGCTTCGAGTAAGCATCAGGCTTCTCCAGCGCACTGGCCAGCGCATAAGGATTGCCCGTAATCTGCGCCCCCGTCGCATCCGCTTCATACTCGCGCGAACGAGAAACAGCCAGCTGGATCAGCATTGCCGCAATCGGCGCCAGAATCAGCATGAACAGCGCGCTGATCCCGCCGCCCCGGCGATCGCGCCCGCCTCCGCCGTAGCCGAACATCTCTGCCCACCAGCCCATACGCGCCAGCAGCGTGATCGCGCCGCCAGCGTTGCAGCAATCGAGCTGGTCAGAATATCCCGGTTTGCGCACGTGCCCCAGTTCGTGAGCCAGTACTCCCTCCAGCTCATCGTCGTTCAGCAGCTGCAGAATCCCGTGGGTGACCGCGACCGAGGCATGCTTCGGATTCCGTCCCGTCGCAAACGCGTTGGGGAGTCTGTAGGAATACATAAATCTTTGGCATCGGGATGCCCATCTTCTGCGTCATCCGCTCCACTACCGCGTAGGCACGGGGCGGCCCCGGCTCACCGGCTGCGCCCGATACATCGCCAGCGCCAGCTTGTCGGAAAAAAATAGCTGAAGAAGTTCATCCCTGCAGCAATCACGAATGCGATGATGGCGCCGTTCTCTCCCCAGCGGCTGCCAATGAGAACCAGAAGCAGAGTGAGTGTCGTCAGCAGAAATGTCGTCTTGAGTGCGTTCATTGTGGCCTCCTCGTCGAGGCATCCTGTCTTTATCTTTCCACAGTGACAGATGCGTCGTCGGCGCACCGGTCGCAAGTGCCCTGTCGTCGCGGCATCAGGTTCTCTTCGAAGCGCCCCGCCAGAGGCCCTTTTGTGTCGCCCATCACAAGCTGCCTGTGGGATTGCATACGCCGGCACCCGGGTGAATATGAAAAGCTGGAGCCGAATTGTCCAAAATGCTAACTCTCCTGACATCAAAGCAGCCCTACCTGTTAGCCCTTGAGTAAATCGTTTTACACCAAAGTAACGATAACGATTCAATCGTTTAGATCGAATATTCTCTCGTGGCTGCCGTCTCGGAAATCATTCCCCGCCACATCCCCCTTCGCGGTCTCCGAGTTGCCCCTCCCATAGCACTTAATTCCAACAGCGGTTATGTTGCGGAACCGGCCCTGCCGTTTCTCTCCAGCGCAGCGTAGCAAAGGGGAACCGATGAAGAAGCTACTGCTCGCACTCTTACTGCCGGTGTTTGGCATTGTCATGATGGCCGTGCCCGGAACAGCGCAGGTGAACACCGGGCAGGTCACCGGAACCGTAACCGACACCACGGGCGCGGTGATTGCCGGGGCCACAGTTACCCTCAGGGGCACGGCAACCGGCGCGGAAAGAACGGTGCAGACTAACGGTCAGGGCAGCTTCCTGGCGTCCGCGCTCACCCCCGGCACCTATACCGTGACCATCACTGCGTCGGGTTTCGGTTCCTATGCCGCGTTGGCCCCGGTGACGGTGGGCGGAATTCTCACGGTCGACGCGAAACTCGGAATTCAGGCTAGCCGGCAAACCGTCCTGTGAGCGGCTCCGATGTGGGCGCGCAGGTGAACACCAGCGATCAGCAAATTTCTTCCACCATCACTCCTTTGGAAGTGACCCAGCTTCCCAGCCTCACCCGGAATCCCTACGACTTCGTAAGCCTTTCCGGCGATGTCAGCTCAGATCCGAGCGGCTCTACGGGTCGCGGGGTGGGCGTCTCCTTCAGCGGTGAACGCGCCGCGTCCACCGAGATTCTGCTGGACGGCGTCGAGAATGTGGACGCTTTTGGCGCCTCGGTCGGTCAGACCATTCCCTTGGACGCCGTGCAGGAATACAGCGTGATCACCGATGGTTTCCCGGCGGAGTACGGCCGGGCATCAGGCGGCATCGTCAATCTGGTCACGAAGAGCGGCACGAACTCGCTCCACGGCTCTGTTTATGCGTTCAACCGGATCTCCGCGCTCGCTGCGAACACCTACAACGAAGACGCAACCGATGCCAGCAACGCCGCTGGCGGACTTGCTCCGCTGCCCGCCGATCATTTCACCCGCAATGAGTTCGGATACTCCGTCGGTGGACCGATCAGGCCCGACAAGCTCTTCTTCTTCTCCAATACCGAGTGGACCCGCATTCGCAGTTCGGGCGTCGAATCGTTTGCAGTGCCCTCCGCGGGCTTCCTCGCATCGGCCGCGCCGTCGACCCAGGCCTACTTCAGCTCTTACGGCAAACTGGCGTCGGGAACCACTCTAGGGTCGACCCTGCCGGTTTCCGGTTTCGCCCAGAATCCGCTGCAGGTGGTGAACGCCACGGCCGCGATCGATTCCGGTGCGGGTTCCCCGCAGAACACGTGGGATACCGACGATCGCATCGACTTCAACGCGAGCAGCAAGAACAGCATGTTCTTCCGAGCCGCTGTTTACAACGACTCGTTCTTCCCCGGATATGTTTCGTTCAGTCCTTATGACGGATACAACACGTCGGAAACTGATCTGAACCAGTCTTACCTGTACAGCTTCACGCATTTGTTTACGACGAACCTGATCAGCTCCACGCGCGTCAGTTACAACCGCCTCAAGCAGCAGGAGTCGCTCGGGCCGGCCGGAATTACCCCGGCACTCTACCTCAACCAGGCGAACGTAGCCAGCTCCGATGCAGCCTCCGGCGTGCCGATTGCCATGCCAGGCTATCTGCCTCTGAGTCCCGGCGGCGCGATCCCCTTTGGCGGTCCGCAGAACTTCTACCAGTTCATGGAAGACCTGACCTGGACCAAAGGCTCCCATACCCTGCAGTTTGGCGGCGGCTTCATCCAGCTCAGAGACAACCGCGTCTTCGGCGCCTACGAAACAGCCAGCGAGCTGGTGGACAAAACGGGTACGCCCGAAGCGACTGCCCTCCAGGATCTGCAGGCCGGCAATCTGTATCAGTTCGAAGTCGCCATCGACCCGCAGGGTGAATACCCGTGTTCTGTGGATGGAACCACCGGCAGCCTCATCCAGACCGCCGCCTGCACTCTTCAGTACCCGCTGAACTCGCCTGACTTCGAGCGCGAGAACACCTTCAATGATGGCAATCTGTATGGCCAGGATTCGTGGAAGGTCAATCGCAGATTCACACTGAACTTCGGCCTGCGGTGGGAATACTACGGCGTGCAGCACAATCACAATCCTGCCCGGAATCCAACTTCTTCCTGGGTATTGGCAACCCGTTTGAACAGATTCGCGACGGCGCCGTCGCGACCACACCCACTCGCCGGTTGGGGGACTCATCGGCCAGCAGAAAAAGAATTTCGGGCCCCGCATCGGCTTTGCCTTTGATCCCTTTGGCGACGGCAAGTGGGCCATCCGCGGCGGATACGGAATCGCCTACGAGCGCAACTTTGGCAACGTCACCTACAACGTCATTCAGAACCCGCCGAACTACGCCGGCGTGCAGCTCAACAGCAACTCGGGCGGCGTCGGCCAGATGCCGTGTACACCGCCAACCTGGGTCCCTTCGCCGCCAGCTCCGGATCGGTTCCTTTCCATCCGCCATCACTGCGCGCCCTTGCTCAGAACATGCCCACCGCCTACGGTGAGCAGTGGGACCTCGTGATCGAGCGCATGAGATCGCCCCGAACACTCTGCTCCAGGCGACGTACTCCGGCACGCGCGGGATTCACCAGTACTCCATCGCCAATGACAACGAGTTCTATTCCGGCAATGCCTTCATGGGCGATGCCACCCCCGGCAATCGGATCAACTATCAGTACGACGCCATCAACATGCGCGAAGCGAACGGCGACAGCTATTACGACGCCCTCGACGTCCATGTGGCCGACAACAACTACGGCAGGTATGGCCTCCAGATGTCGTTCAATTACACCTGGGCGCACGCGCTGGATAACCTGAGTTCCACCTTCTCCGAGTCGGGGAACAACTTCAACCTCGGCTTCCTGAACCCGTTTGACCCCAGCCTGGATCGCGGCAACGCCGATTACGATGTGCCACAGAGTCACCATCGGAGGCGTCTACAAACCCACATTCCTCCAGTTCAACAGCAACCACCTGATGCACACCATCCTCGGCGGTCTGGAGTTTGCCCCCATCGCTACCCTGCGGACCGGAAGTCATTTCACCGTCTACGACTGCACCAACGGCTACAACGCCTGTCCGCGCATCGTGGGAGCTCCGGATCTGAAATTCAAGGGCACTCCGGTCAACAATGGCGGTGTGAACAGCTTTAACTACCTCACCATTCCTTCCGACTCCGCCAACCCATACGTTGATGCATTTGGCATCTCCGATCTCCCTCCTGCCCTGGCTGTTACCAAAACCCGGGTTTGGGCAGAAATCAGTGGCAGGGGCCAGGCAATGTCAGCTTCGACCTCGGCACGTACAAGAACTTCGCGCTGGGCCATAGCGAGCGGTACACGTTTCAGATCCGCGGCGAATTCTACGATGTCCTGAATCATCACAATTACTACGTTCAGGGAAATGTCGCAGACATCGCTGAGGAATCAGCCGTGACGGTGGTCAAGGGCGCATTTAGCGGCATCCCGTCCTCCAGCGACGAACGGCGGAATGTGCAGCTTGCGCTTCGCTTCCAGTTCTAATCCGGAGGCAAAGACCGACACAGTCTGAGGTTTTCCACCCACGAGGGGCTGCTCCGGCAGCCCCTTTCTTTCTCGTCAGGTCAGAAGGGAAATAACCCCCGCTTCGCCCACAGGGCGTTTCCTGTCAGTATTTTCGGTACTTTAGGCACGCGAGGCTACCGAATGCGGGAGCAATTGGAGCCGCCCCTACGCTTTTTGGAATACGCTTCCCTGCGTGCCCGGCCCGATCTCCCCTAAATCGTTGATTTTCGGTTGATTGCGAATGGCCTGTGAATTGCTTTAACTCCGCCCAAAGCCTCCCCACGTTGTCCTTTTTCTCTTTCATTCGGGTTCCGTTCCTGGCGCAGTCTCCTTTCTGTTAGGTACCCGGGGCCTCTTTCAAAGCAGTGAAGAGTTGGGCAGTCCGTTCCCCTCAAGAAATAGAACCATTTGAAACCAGGCCTCGTTGATCCTGGCCGGTTGTGAACCAAAAAGAAGTAACCCTTTATGGAGGAGCTGTCTATGATGCAATTCAGGTTTCGGTGGCTGATCGCAGCAGTCGCTACTGTGCTCTGGCTGTGCACAGCCGCCCCGCACGCATTCAGTCAGGCGACTAATACCGGTACCGTGGTCGGAGAAGTCACCGATCCAAGCGGCGCCGTCATTGCCGGGGCCGATGTGGTCCTGACCGACGCGTCCCAGGGCACCACACTCAACGCCACCAGTAACGGACAGGGAAAGTACATCTTCTCCGCCGTTGCCCCGGGCACTTACGTCCTCACCACGAACAAGTCCGGATTTTCGAACGCGAAACTTACCGGCCTGGTCGTGAGCGTCGGCACCCAGACGACCGCCAACATTAAGATGTCCGTCGGCGGCGGCAAGGAAACCGTGGAAGTCCAGGTCATGGGCACCGAGCTCCAGACGCTGAACTCCACCGTCGGTCAGACGATTGAAGAAGACGCCATCGCATCACTGCCCAGCCTGAACCATGACGTGAATACGTTCACCGCGCTCCAGCCCGGTGTGAGCCCCGGCGGCAGCGTGGCCGGAGCCGTCAGCGATCAGAATATGTTCCTCCTCGATGGTGGCAACAACTCCAGCGATATGGACGGCAGCAATACCGTCTACAACACCACCGCGGCTTTCGCTGGTGACCCGACCGGCGGCGAAGGAACTCCGCCTTCCGGCATCATGCCCACCCCGACCGACAGCGTCAACGAAGTCAAGGTGAACACCGCCAACCAGACAGCCGATTTCGACAATTCCTCCGGTGCTCAGATCGAGTTTGTCACGCCCCGCGGCTCCAACCGCTGGCACGGCGGCGCCTACGAGTATTACCTCGATAACGGATTCGACGCGAACTCCTGGGACAATAACGATAACGGCCAGAAGATTCCCCAGTACCACTACAGCCGTTTTGGCGCCAAAGCCGGTGGCTTCTTCACCCCGAACCTTCTGGGTGGGAAGTTCTACATCTTCGGCTTCTTCGAAGGCTATCGCTATCCGCAGGTCACCACGGTTCGCCGCCCCGTTCCCAGCGCCAATCTGAAGGCCGGGATCATCACCTACAGCGGCACCAACTACAACATGACGGCAATCGATCCCCGCGGCATCGGTATCGATCCCGATGTGCAGTCGATGTGGACCAAATACGAGCCCGCCGGCAACATTGCCGGAGGCACGAGCTGCGGTCCCATCGCCGGACAGTATTGCGACGGCGTCAACGAAGTCGCCTTCCAGGGCAACATGGCGCTGCCTCTCAGCAGCAACGACCTGGCCGTCCGCATGGACCACGACTTCAACTCCAAATGGCACTGGTTTGCCAGCTACCGTGATTTCAAGCTGACGCAGTTCGCCACCAATCAGTACGACATCGGCGGATTCTTCCCCGGCGACAAGCTGGGCGTCCCGACCTCCACGGCCCCCCGCCCACTGCAGCCCTGGTATCTTGTCACGGGGTTGACGACCAGTATCACCGCCAACACCACCAATGATTTTCACTACAACTATCTGCGCAACTTCTGGCAGTGGGGAACCAACAACGCTCCTCCTCAGGTTTCCGGTCTCGGCGGAGCCATGGAACCCTTCGGCGAAAGCGCCAGCAACGTTCTGTCGCCCTTCAACGTCAACACCCAGAGCATCCGTACCCGCTTCTGGGATGGTCACGACCACTTCTTCAGCGACAACGTCAGCATGCTGAAGGGAAACCATCTCATCCAGTTCGGTGGCCAGTACCAGCGTGATTTCGACTACCACTCCCGCTCCGACAACGGCGGCGGCATCAACTTCACCCCCACCTACCGCATGGGTGAACAAGGCGGCAAAGGCACTGGAGCCGTCGATATGAGCGATCTGGGCGGGGGCTACCCGCTTAACAATACTTCCGAGCGCCTGGCCATGGCCGCGCTGGGTATTGTCGACCAGTCGCAGCAGGCCTTCACGCGTGCCGGCAATCTGACTCTGAACCCACCGCTTACGCACGCTGAAGACAAGGACGTTATTCCCTTCTACAACGCCTATATCAGCGACACCTGGCACATGAAGCCGTCCCTTACCCTGACCTACGGCCTGGGCTACACCCTCGAAATGCCGCCGCACGAAGCCCAGGGCAGGCAGACGGTGCTCGTCGATGCTGCGGATGAACCCATCCAGACCGAGGACTATCTCTCTCAGCGGAAAGCGGCCGCCGAACAGGGACAGGTCTATAACCCCGAAATCGGCTTTGCCCTCGTCAACAACGTCGGTAACGGACTGAAGTATCCCTATCAGCCGTTCTATGGCTCCTTCAGCCCGCGCGTCGGCGTGGCGTGGAACCCGGGCTTCTCCAAGTCCACGGTCATCCGCGGCGGCTACGGCCGCATCTATGGCCGTCTCAATGGTGTGGACCTTGTTCTGGTTCCGCTGCTCGGCGTTGGTCTCATTCAGGCCGCCGCCTGCCCGCAACCCTTCGCTTCAGGCGCCTGCGGCCCCACCAACCCGACTGCGGCCACCGCCTATCGTGTAGGCGTGGATGGCAACTCGGCTCCCTTGCCGACTCCTGCCGCCACCCTACCCCAACCGGTGTATCCCGGCTACAATGCCATCGCCAGCTCGGCCAGTGAAGCCATGGATCCGAAATTCCGCCCGAACGATGTCGATTCGTTCGATCTGACCATTCAGCACCAGTTTGGACCCAAGATGCTGATGGAAGTCGGCTACATCGGGCGCCTGATCCACAACGAGTATCAGCCCATCAACCTGAACGCTGTTCCCTACATGACGTCGGTCGGTGGACAGCAGTTCCAGCAAGCCTACGCAGCCATGGAAAAATACCTCGGCTGTGCAACTTCGCAGGTGGCTTGCGGAGCCAACGTTCCCACTTCGGGTACGCCGGCCTACACCTCATTTGTCAATGCAGCGACGGCTCAGAGCTTCTTTGAAACCTCCCTTGCCGGCACCGGCTACTGCACTGGGTACGCCAGCTGCACCGCCGCTGTGCTCGATAAGGAACTCAGCAACTTCACAAGCCAGTCTGTATGGTCCATGTGGTCCGATCTGGATAACGGCGCTTTCAACCCAACCCTGATTCCGCGTTCGATGCAGAACACGCCGATCCCTGGTTCGCCGTTTGGCGCCAGCGGCCAGGCGACCTCCGGCATCGCCGAGAACCTCAGCGTGGGGTACGGCAACTACAACGGCGCCTTTTTCAGCTTCAGTACTCACAACTGGCACGGCCTCACCATGCAGCACAACCTCACCTGGAGCAAGGCACTGGGTACCGGAGCCTTCGTCCAGGCATCCAGCGAATACACTCCGAACGATCCCTTCAACCTGGGCGCGATGTACGGCGAACAGGGCTTCGATCACCGCATCCTCTACAACAACTACATTGTGGCGCAGGATCCCTGGTTCAAGGACCAGAGGGGATTCCTGGGTCGCGTGGCCGGAGGATGGACTCTGGCGCCCCTCTTCACCGCTGGTACTGGAGCACCTGTTTACTGCAACACCAACTCGGGTGGTCAATCCTTCGGTTCGGGCGACGCCAGCAGCTACTTCGACAATGAGCAGTGTGTGTTCAACACCCAGTACAACGCTGGACACTCTGCGCACTTCGGCGTAGCTGGCGCCAACGGGGTCGGAACAGCAACCTCGACCACGCCGGTGAACATGTTCTCGGATCCGGTCTCGGTCTTTAACCAGGTGCGGCCGCCGATCCTCGGCATGGACACCAAGAACCCCGGCGTTGGCCCGTTCATGGGCCAGAACTACTGGAATGTGGATGCGGAACTGAAGAAAGATGTCCGAATCGCCGAGTCGGCGACCTTCGAATTCTCCTTCATCGCCTCCAACGTTCTCAACCACAGAGAGTTTGTCGATCCCACCCTTACTTTGTCGGATCCCACCAGCTGGGGCGTCCTGAACACGCAGGAGCAGGATATAACCGGGAAATCCTTCACCCGCCAGATGGAGTTCGGCGGCCGCATCACCTTCTAAATCAATCCAATCCGGCAGCCGGAACTCCCGGCAGCCGGCAACTTCTCGGGCGGAGGTCCTCTGGACCTTCGCCCCTTCCTTTCAAGGCAATGCCCAATTCGTCGGGGTTGCCCCATCGGAGCTCACACCAAGGTCACAATCGCGAACGAAAGTGGCACGGAATTCCGGGTTTTGCACTTGCGCCACAGGCGACCCGGCAGGTAAAAGGGTTTGCTGGGTAAATGAGGGTAGCCAAAGTAGTCACCACCCTGTACTTTCGGAACCTCCTCCCAGGCAACCTTTATTAAGTCAAAGGAATCCTCCATCCCAATGGCTGCTGACATCTTGCTGGTGGACGATAACTGCATTCAGGCGACCACCAGGAAGGCGATCCTTGCGCGCTCCGGTCGAAGTGTCGCGCTGGCCTCCGACGGTCGCCAGGCCCTTGATTTCCTGAAGGAAAGCTCCGTGGGTCTGGTCATCACCGATCACCTGATGCCGGGGATGAACGGCCCCGAGTTTGTTTCGCAGCTCCGCCTCAGCTATCCCAACCTTCCCGTCCTGGTGCTGAGCGGCCTCGCCGAAGCGGAAGACGAGTATCGCGACCTCGACGTCATGTTCCGCGTCAAGCCGTTTCCTCCCGATGAACTGCTGGCTCTGGTGCGATCGGTTCTGCAGGATCCCCTCAGTCGCACCGCCTGATTCCGCGCCCATCCCGCGCCTCTCTGCAAATTCCTCCTCCATCTGCGCCCTTGCCGGTGTGAGATTTATCACAGCGGACCTTCATCAGGGACGAGAAGATCAGACTGTCCCTGATTGCCGCATCGCCGTTTCGATTCCCCAAAAGTGCGACAATCAGAAGGTTGAATCCCTATGCCCGCATTTGGCAGCTTTGCTCTCCTCGTCGCCCTCGCCCTGAGCGGATATAACCTGCTGGCCGGCGCCGTTGCCCTGCGCCAGCTCGCCACCGGCGCTCGCGGAGCCATCGCTCCTGAACGCCTTGCGGAAACCGCTCGTCGTGCCGGCATCGCCAGCTTCTTCGCCGTTGCCTGCGCCGCCTTTGCCCTGGTTTGGGCTGCCTTTACCAACGACTTCTCCGTCGCTTACATCACGGAGCACTCCAACCGCGCCCTTCCCGCTGCCTACAAGTTCGCCGCCCTCTGGTCCGGACAGGAAGGCTCTCTGCTCCTCTGGGCGTTTCTCCTCGCCGCCTACGGCTTCGTTCTTCGCCTCCGCCATAAAGTCGACGTCAAGCTCTTCGCCTACGCTTCCACCATTCTTGCCGGCGTCCAGGTCTTCTTTTTGCTCCTCGTCAACGTCGCGGCCACGCCCTTCTCGCTGGTCACGGGCGCCATACCCCCTGACGGCAACGGCCTCAATCCGCTGCTGCAGTATCCGGAGATGGTTATCCATCCTCCGATGCTCTATCTCGGGTACGTCGGTTTCAGCGTGCCCTTTGCCTTTGCTCTCGGCGCACTCATCATGCGCTACCCCGGCGAGAAATGGATTCATGTCACCCGCCGCTGGACTATGGTGACCTGGCTCTTTCTCACCGTGGGCATCTTCCTCGGCATGCACTGGGCCTACGAGGTCCTCGGCTGGGGCGGCTATTGGGGCTGGGATCCCGTCGAGAACGCCTCCCTCATGCCCTGGCTCACCGGCACCGCCTTCCTGCACTCGGTCATGATGCAGGAGAAGCGCGGCATGATGAAGAGCTGGAATGTCTGGCTCATCTTCTCAACGTTCATGCTTTCCATCCTCGGCACCCTTCTCACTCGCTCCGGACTGGTTAGCTCCGTTCATGCCTTCGCCCAATCTTCCATCGGTACCTGGTTCTGGGTCTTCCTGGTCATCGTTCTCGCGGTCTGCACCTTCGTCTACATCCTCAATCGCGATCACCTGCGCACCGAACATAAGCTCGAGTCCCTCGTCTCGCGAGAGTCCAGCTTCGCCTTCAATAATCTGGTCCTGCTCGCGGCGTGCTTCACCGTCCTGTGGGGTACGCTCTTCCCGGTTCTCTCCGAATACGTCCAGGGCAATCGCGTCACCGTCAGCGCGCCGTTTTATAACCGCGTCGCTGTCCCCATCGGCGTCTTTCTGCTCCTGCTCACCGGAATGGGTCCGCTGCTCGCCTGGCGCAGCACTTCCATGCGCAGCATCCGCAGGAATTTCGTTCTGCCCGGCATCGTGGCCCTCATCGTCGCCGTCGGGCTCATCCCCCTCGGCGTTCATCCCTGGACGATCTTCACCACCGATCACGAGGGCGCGTTCTACGCCTGGATGACGTTCTCGCTCGCCGGCTTCGTCATCACCGCCATCTTTGCCGAGTTCTACCGCGGCGGCCAGCGTCATCCAGCAGAAATCCCATCAAAACCTTTTTGCTTCGATGGTGCAGCTCACCCGCCGCAACACCCGGCGCTACGGCGGCTACATCGTCCACTTCGGCGTCGTCCTCATCTTCATCGGGATCAGCGGCCAGGCGTTCAATCAGAGCATCGAGCGCACCATGAACTACAAGCAGAGCTTCAACCTCGGCCCTTACCGGGTCGAATGCCTCGATTACTCCCAGGATTCGAATCCCAACTACGACACCGAATTCGCGATGCTCAACGTCTATCGTGGCGGCCACCTTGTCACGAAGCTCGCGCCCGAACTTCGCTTTTACGCCGCAGCCAGCAGCCCTCCACGATCGTGGCCAATCACTCCACGCTGGCCTGGGATCTCTATGTGATCTACGCCGGCAAGGATCCCTCCACGGGCCAGCCCGTGATCAAGGCCTTCCTCAACCCGCTGGTCTCCTGGATCTGGATTGGCGTGCTCGTCACCGTCTTCGGCACCTTGATCGCGCTGCTGCCGAATCTCAGCGCCGCCATCGCCGCCCAGCGCCATCGCGTGCCCGCTGAGGCTGAAGCGGAAGCGGTCCCGGCGGAAGGGCAGGCGTCTGATGCGCCGAATCACTCGATTGACCCTTCTTCCGCTGCTCATGGTCCTCGGCGTCTTCACCATGGGCGCCGCTGACACCGCGGGCCGTTACAGCGACCTCGGACACAAGATCATGTGCACCTGCGGCTGCAACGAGATTCTCCTCGAATGCAACCACATGGGCTGCCAGGCGTCCGCCAAAATGACCGTGGAGCTTCGCGCTGCCGTCGATCGCGGCGACAGCGACAACGCTATTCTCACCGCTTTTCAGGATGAATACGGTCCCACTGCCCTCGCCGCACCCTGGCTTACAAAGTTCAACATCGTCGCCTGGGTCGTGCCTCCGCTGCTCCTGCTCCTCGGCCTTGCCGGCACGTTTTTGCTCGTGAAGAAGTGGCGTCTCCGCGTCGCCACCATGCCCGAAATCGCCGACGATTCCGCCTCCCGCGATCTCCGCGACCGCATCCGAAGGGAAACCGAAGTATGACCACCATCGCCTGCGCCGTTCTCCTCATCGGCTCCTTCCTCTTCGTCTTCTGGCCGGAGCGCAATGTTCAAGCCCAGCACGCCAAGACCCGCCTCGAATATCTGCGTGAGCGCCGCGAGGTCCTCTACGAGAATCTTCGCGATCTCAATTTCGAATTTCGCGCCGGCAAATATCCCGATGAAGACTATGCCGCGCAGCGCGCCCAGCTGGAAAACGAGGCCGCCGAAACCGTGGCCGAAATCGATCTGCTCGAATCCGATGCCCTCGCCCCATACCAGGCCCCGCAGCACGGCTGAGCAAGACTGGAAACCCATGAAGACCCTGTTCGCTCGATTCGCACGTTTCGCCGCTCCGATTTCCTGTTTGGTGCTGGCTGTTTCGCTCGCCGGAGCC
>CAVPCE010000088.1:0-23877 GCA_963702295.1 uncultured Acidobacteriaceae bacterium
TCAATCGGGTCGCGCGACCACTTCCGTACCCTCGACCCGACTAAAATGCCCGAAACCATGTAGATGAGAACCACTACGACGCGACGATCAAATACTGCCGGGCCTGTTCTCCCGGTCTCCGTCAGTTTGGCAGCAATAAAGACGATTCCTTCAGTCTTCCCCTGAAATACAATCCGGTGCGCCAGCAGCACACGCTCCGCCCTCCTACCCACTCCTCGTCCACTCGGCCCCGGCTAATCATCGCCGGAAGCGATGGAGCGGCCGCGCCCTGGTTCCCGTTCCGCTGGTATTCCGCAAACATGTGTCGCTTTGTCGCCGCCCAGCAGTGTCGCATTCCACCACATCCGGAGAATTACGCAACGCCTCCAGCGTCGTCGCCGCGCTCTGCGGATCGTCACAAAAAAAAAAAAATACACTGAACTCACGATTTGTGCCGATGTCCCCAGATTCCGGATCAGATTCTGCCGGAATGAGATCAGGTCGTAGCTGAAGAACGCGATCACGGCCAGCACCAGAACTGTGCCGCTCACCAATACGTTCATCCACATCAGGCGGGCCGAAACCGACCGCTGATCCTGGCTTTATCAGCTTGTCCGAGAGAGAGGTGCGGGGCATCCTGATCGCGCCCCTCCAATCCTCGGTTTGCCGGTCACGTCTCACCGCCACCTTCAGCAGCTCCGAGCTCAGGCCCAGACCGCCGGCCGGTTAACCGCCTCCAGATTCACAGAAAAAGCCGAACGTGATCCTCCATCTCAACAAACCGGACGGTTCCACCCGGCGCCTGAGTATCCGGCGCGTCCCCCACCGTCAGAATCGGCTTCCCCGCTGCCTCCTTGACGCCAGCGTCCACTCGCCTCGGCTCGAAAAAACCGATAAACAGGTGGGAGGATCCCCGCCACCTCCGCCGGTCCCCCCAGGAGATCCTCACCTGCAGCGGTCGCTGATCGATCTGCCCCTGCTGCCAAACCCAAATCGCGCGTCCAAAGGAATCCGACGGCCGCCACGCAGATCGTCAAAAGCACCGTGCAGCCCCTGTAGGCCAGCGCACAAACTTTCCAAAGTTGTAGAGAAGGCGGTTCGACTTCGTCTCGCGAAGGGCGCTGCGCGTGCGCGTTCTGCCAGGGAAAGAATTCCCGCCGATGCCAGTCCGGCGACGGCCAGCAGCAGCCAAATCAGTGCGATAGCCATGGCTCCGCGCCCCGGCCTTCCCTTTCTTCTGTCTGTGGTTGCAGGTCCATGGCGCTTGTGCCCGGATTCCTCCGCCTCTCGTCTCACTCACCCGGGTAGCCCAGCATAGACGCTGCGCCGGATTCCCGCCCGATTCCGCGGGTCCCCTGCAGGTCCCCCGCGTCTGGCGTGGACCATCCCTGTTACCTCCTCGGCTCAAAACGCCGGCTCGGCTGCCTGTACCCAGCAGGCCACTCACCTGAATAGGCAGCGCCTTGCTGCTGCGCTGAGATGCTGACCCACGCAGAGGAAGTTTTCCGGACGAAGGATAGCGCTCAGAATTATGCGGCGCTGTTGGGCAGCGCCGTCCATATACCCAAAGGGCCAGCGTCTCTACCAGCTTCGCGGGCTCGCCTTGCGTACTGAACGCCCGCGCATAGGGAGCAATGTCCGCCGGCAAATCGTACATGTCCGAAAGCACAATCATCGGTGCCTGCGGATAACGCCGCTGCGTTTATTCCTTACCGCCGTCATCCGGCCTGAAAGCCGGGTAGTCCATCACCACCAGATTGGCTTCGCCCTCGGGATAACTGATCCGGTCATCCGTTACCAGCGCCGGCATCACTTCATAGCCCGCAGCTCCAATGATCTATTGATAAGATCCTAGATGGTTGCATTATTGTCATTTTTTTTTTTTTTTTTTTTTTTTTTTTTTTTTTTTTTTTTTCCTTTTTTCTTTTTTTTTTTTTTTTTTTTTTTTTTTTTTTTTTTTTTTTTTTTTTTTTTTTTTGGCCGGTGGCGGCGGCATGGCCGAGCACGGGATTGGCGCGCTGTGACGCTATCGATGGAACAGATCCAAAGTTCCGGCCAGCAGTGGAGATCATGTGGACGGCAGAACTTCCGTACTGATCATTGACGATGATCCAACCCATCTGCGGATCTATGGATGGATCATTGGAGTGCGGGCTATGAAGTGATGCCGGCGCTGGTGACGGGTGACCGGATGAGTTATCCCGAGGGCGAAGCCAATCTGGTGGTGATGGACTACCGGCTTTCAGGCCGGATGACGGCGGTGCAGGCTGCCCAGGAAACGCAGCGGCGTTATCCGCAGGCGCCGATCATTGTGCTTTCGGAACATGTACGATTTGCCGGCGGACATTGCTCCCTATGCGCGGGCGTTCGTGCGCAAGGGCGAGCCCGCGAAGCTGGTAGAGACGCTGGCAGCGCTGACGGGGGCTGCGGGGTCGGCACTGCCCAACAGCGCCGCATAATTCTGAGCGCTATCCTTCGTCCGGAAAACTTCCTCTGCGTGGGTCAGCATCTCAGCGCAGGCACGGCGCTGCCTATTCAGGTGAGTGGCCTGCTGGGGACGGCAGCCGAGCCGGCGTTTGAGCCGGGGGCGAACAGGGATCGTCCACGCCAGACGCGGGGAACTTGCAGGAGACCGCCGGAATCGGGCGGGAATCCGGCGCAGCGTCTATGCTGGGCTGCAGTGGTGAGTGAGACGAGGCGGAGGAATCCGGGCACGAGCACCATGGACCTGAGGGCCGGACAGAAGAAAGGGAAGGCCGGGGCGCGGAGCCATCGCTGGCGTCTGGGCGGCCTGCTGCTGGCAGTCGCCGGACTGGCATCGGCGGATCTTTCCTGGCAAACGCGCACGCGCAGCGACCTTCGCGAGACGAAGTCGAAGCCGCCTATCTCTACAACTTTGGAAAGTTTGTGCGTTGGCCGACAGGGGCTGCACGGGGTCCTTTGACGATCTGCGTGGCGGCATCGGATTCCTTTGGACGCGCGATCAGCGGTTTGGCGGCAGGAGAGCAGATCGACCAGCGACCGCTGCAGGTGAGATCTGTGGGGGGACCGGCGGGAGTGGCGGGATGTTCAATCCTGTTCATTGGTTTGATCGAGCCGAGGCGAGTGGAGGAGCTTCTCAAGGAGGCAGCGGGGAAGCCGATTCTGACGGTGGGGGACGCACCGGATTTCCTGGTGCGGGGTGGAACCATCCAGTTCGTTGAGATGGAGGATCACGTTCGCTTTTCCGTGAACCTGGATGCGGCGAACCGCGGCGGTCTGGGCCTGAGCTCGGAGCTGCTGAAGGTGGCGGTGAGCGTAACCGGCAAGCCAGGGACGGGAGGGGCGCGATGATGCCCGGCACCTCTCTCTCAGACAAGCTGATGAAGCCGGGATCGCGGTCGGTTTCGGCCCGCCTGATGTGGATGAACGTATTGGTGAGCGGCACAGTTCTGGTGCTGGCCGTGATCGCGTTCTTCAGCTACGACCTGATCTCATTCCGGCAGAATCTGATCCGGAATCTGGGGACATCGGCACAAATCGTGGGGGCGAACAGTGTGTCGGCGCTGCTGTTTGACGATCCACAGAGCGCGGCGACGACGCTGGAGGCGCTGCGCAATTCCCCGGATGTGGTGAATGCGACACTGCTGGGCAGCGACGGACAGGTGTTTGCCGAATACCAGCGGAACGGGAAGCCGGGCGCGGCCGCTCCGTCGCTTCCGGCGATGACGCCGGGGCGGGTGGACGAGGAGTGGGTACAGGGCAGACATGTGCTGCTGGCGCACCGGATTGTATTTCAGGGAAAGACCGAAGGAATCGTCTTTATTGCCGCCGAACTGACGGAGACCGGGAGACGCGCCCGGCAGTATTTGATCATCGCGCTGGTGGTGCTGCTGATCTGCATGGTGGCGGGCATTCTGATCGGATCGAGGGTACGGAAGATGGTGGCGCGACCGATTGGGGCGCTGGCGGAGACGGCTCGACAGGTCTCGCGGGAGCGAGATTACTCGGTGCGCGCGGAGCCCCATACGGATAATGGCGAGATTGCTGTGCTGATTGAGTCGTTCAACGAGATGCTGGTGCAGATTCAGGAACGGGACACGGCGCTGCGCGGTGTACGCGACCAGCTGGAGACGCGTGTTCAGGAACGCACCGCGGCTCTGCGAGCGGCGAATCGCGAGCTGGAGGCCTTTTCATATACGGTGGCGCACGACCTGCGCGGACCGCTGGATGCGGTGCAGGGGATGGTGTACATCCTCGAGACTCTGGATCGGGAGAACCGCGACGGCGATCGTGGCGAGATTCTGGAGCAGCTGCAGCAGGCGACACGGAATATGGCGCTGCTGATCGACGATCTGCTGAACCTTTCGCGCGCGAGCACGACGACGGTGAAGCGCGAGCCGGTGCGTCTGACGGAGCTGGCATGGCAGATTGCCGGCGATCTGAAGCGGAGCGATGCGGGGCGCGCGGTGGAGTTTCGAATCGAGAAGGTGCCGGAGATCGAAGCGGACGGCGGTTTGATGCGGGTGGTGCTGGACAATCTGATCCGCAATGCGTGGAAGTACACCTCGAGGCACGAGCATGCCTGCATCGAGTTCGGTGCGATTCGGCAGCGAGGGGAGACGATCTTCTACGTACGCGACGACGGGGCGGGGTTCGATCCAAAGCTGAACGATCAGCTCTTTCAGCCCTTCCACCGTTTGCACAGCCGGAGCGAGTTTCCGGGAACGGGGATTGGGCTGGCGACGGTGCAGCGGATCCTGGAGCGGCACGGGGGACGCATCTGGGCAGAAGGGTCGGTGGAGAGGGGGGCGACCTTCTGGTTCACGGTGAGGAGCGGAGCGGCGGCGGTGGCGTGAGGCGCGGCGGCTGGATCCGGACCGGGGGTCCGGTGCGAGGCGGGGCGGGTTTCTGAGACGTTTCTAATCTGAGTGTTTTCTTTTGGGTCATTGGTTCGCAGGAACTGCGAGCGATGGGACCCAATCCTGAGAACAGACTGACGGTATCGGCCGGAGGGCAAGCGGCGCCGGAGACGGCGCTGGTGACTTCGGCGGCGCCGGAAGGCGCGAGCGTTTTAGCCAGCTCGACGCAACCTGTGTCGGCACACGAGGAACGTTTGGGCGGGATGAGCATGCGCCTGGACGTGATGGTGAAGGTGCCTTCGTTCTGCGTCCGGGATCTGCTGGCTCTGGAAAGAGGGACGGTGGTGGAGACCGAGCACGATCACACCCAGGACATCTCGATACAGAGCGGCGGCGCGCTGCTGGCGTGGGCGGAGTTCGAGGTGGTGAACGAAGGTCTGGCCGTGCGGCTCACGAGGCTGGGATAAGGATATGGCGACGGCGGCGCAATGGACGTTGATGCGGCAGGAGGGCTGGGCGGGAGCTCTGCTGCGCTGGATACGCGGAATGGCGAAAGCGAGGGCAGGAGAGGACGCTCCGCTGCGCGTGGAGGGGCGGATCAGCCTGGGCCCGAAGAAGTCCCTGGTGCTGGTGGATTGCAGGGGTCGGCAGGTGCTGCTGGCAGTGAGCGGGGATGCGGTGACGCCGTTGATGGAATTGCCGCGGCGGGCACGGAAGGCGAAGTCGTGAACAGTGCGCTGCTGCTGGTGTCCAGGGCGCCGGCAGGCCTGCCCTTGCCGGCGGGGCTTGGGAATAACAACACCATTCCCTGGACGATTGTTTTCTCCCTGACCCTGATGACGCTGTTGCCCGCAATTCTGCTGGCGATGACGCCGATGGTTCGTCTGCTGATCGTATTTCACTTTCTGCGCCAGGCGCTGGGAACACAGACCGCGCCCTCGAACCAGGTGCTCATGGGGCTGGCGTTGATGATGACCTGGTTTCTGATGCAGCCAGTTCTGGTGCAGGTGGATCAACGGGCGGTGGAGCCCTTCCGCGCGGGAACGATCTCCGGATGGGAGGCGATCGAGCGCGGATCGGGACCGCTGAAGACGTACATGCTGAGGTACGCGCGCGAGAAAGACCTGGCTCTTTTTGTCTCGGCGTCGATGACCGCGCGACCGGCGAAAGCCGACGACCTGCCGCTGCGGGTGGTAATCCCGGCCTACATGCTGAGTGAGCTGAAGGCGGGGTTTGAGATTGGGGCGGTCCTGTTTCTGCCCTTTCTTCTGGTGGACATGGTGGTGGCTTCGATTACGACCTCGATCGGCATGTATCAGCTTCCGCCTGTGGTGATATCGACGCCTTTGAAGATTCTGCTTTTCGTCATGGTGGACGGATGGAATCTGCTGGCCGGCTCGCTGCTGAAGAGCTTCTGACCTGGGCGGGCGGAGGCCGCGGACCGGGGCTTGAGACGAGGGCGGCGGGTACGAACGGATTTTTCTTCGAAGGCCGCGGGGCAACGGATTGAGCAGCGGGCGGGGTTGGGCGACGGGACGAAGTCGGCGGCGAAGAACAGGAGGGACGAATGGGACCGGATGAGGCGGCGGAGCTGATGCGAGATCTTCTGCGGCAGGCACTGATCCTGGGGGCGCCGGTGCTGATTGCCGCCTGTGTGACCAGCTTTGTCATCAGCCTGGTGCAGACGCTGACGTCTTTGCAGGACCAGACGATTGCGACCGTGCCGCGGCTGCTGGTGGTGGCGGGGCTGTTGATGGCGGGGCTGCCCTGGTTTCTGGAGCGGCTGATGCGCTACACCATCGGTCTGTTCTCTGACTTCCATCGTTTTCTGGGGCTGGGATGAGCATGGCGTGGACCACGGGGAGTGGGAAAGCGTGTTGAGCGCGATGACGCTGGTGCTGGTACGGGTCAGCGGACTGATGGTCTTCGCCCCGGTATTTTCCTCGGCGGCGATTCCAGTAAGGGTGAAGACGGTTTTCGTGCTGGCCGTCTCGTTTCTGCTGGCGCCGGTGGTCGGCGCTTTTCCCAGGGCGCATGTGGAGCTGGGAGTCGTGCCGATTCTCGGCGAGCTCAGCGTGGGTCTGGTGCTCGGGCTGACGCTGTCGCTGCTCGTTCGAGGCGCTGGGCTTTGCCGGACAAGTGATGGGGTTCCAGTTCAGCTTCTCGCTGGTGAATCTGCTGGATCCCAATTCGACGGTGGAGACGCCGCTGATGGGACAGATGTTCGGATGGCTGGGAACGCTGGTGGTACTGGGTGCGGGACTGCATCGCACACTGCTGGCCGCCCTGATGCGGACCTTTGCTACGGCTCCGGTGGGCACAGTCCGCTCGATCCCCGGGTGGGGCTGGCGCTGCTGCCGATGGCGGGGGAATCTTTGCGGCGGCTCTGCAGCTGGCGGCGCCGGTGCTGGCGGCGACGCTGGTGGCCGAGACGGCGGTGGCGCTGGCGGGAAAACTGGCGCCTCAACTGCCGGTGATGGCCATCGATGTTCCAGCTCAAGACGCTGCTGGGTTATGGAGTGTTGATCGGATCGCTGGCGCTGTGGCCGCACTGGATCGAGGCGCGCTTCGCGCTGTTGCTGGACGAGGCCGGGCGGCTGCTGGCCGGCGCGGCGCGGGGAGCCTGAGAGATGCCCGGAGATCGCACCGAACAGGCGACTGCGCATCATCGCCAGCAGGCGGCGGAGAAGGGAGATCGCGCGCGCAGCCGCGATCTGATGGCGGCGGCGGCGATGCTGGGCGGCGTCTTTGCACCTGGGAAGCGCGGCGGCCGAAATGGATGGGCACGTGGGCTGCGGCCTATCGGTGCTGCTGGCGCTGGGGGAGCCCGGCTTCTGGGAGCGATCCACGACGGCCGAGACGGCTGTGGCTATGCGGGCGAGTGGTTCTCAATGGGCTGAGCCCACTGGGAATCGTGTTTGCTGGCATCGATGGGCGGCAGCGTTGCTGGCGCGGACTGGTCCAGGGTGGGGGATGGACGCTGAAGGCCGAGGCGCTGTCGCCCAAGCCGGAGCGGCTGAACCCGGTCGAGAACGCGAAGAACATCTTTTCCCTGCGCGGCGCCGTGCGCCTGGGCAAGTCGCTGGTGCCGGTCGTGGCTTTGGGTTTTTGCCGGCCATGCGATCGAGGCTCAGACCGCGCTCTGCCTCCGCTGAGCGTCGAGCGGTATCCCGACACTTTTGCCGGCTGTACAACCTGCTGCTGGACGGGGCGTGGATCTTTCTGGGCTGGGCCGGGATGGATTACCTGATGGAGTGGCGCACCCGGGAGGGCCGGCTGCGCATGTCGAAGCAGGAGCTGCGCGACGAATATCGGGAGATGGAAGGCAGTCCGCAGGTGAAGGCGCGCATTCGCGGTCTGCGCCGGCAGATGCGGCGGCGGCAGATGAAGGCGGACATCTCGCGGGCTTCGGTGGTGGTGACGAATCCGACGCATTATGCGGTGGCGCTGAGCTTCGACTTCGAAACCATGGATCCGCCGCGCGTGCTGGCGAAGGGGCGCGATCTGCTGGCGGCGCAGATCCGCGAGGAGGCGCAGTGGGCGGGCGTGCCCATTGTCGAGAATCCGCCGCTGGCGCGCTCGCTCTACCGCCAGGTGGAGCCGGGGCAGGCGATTCCCTTTGAGTTGTATGCGGCGGTGGCGGCGATTCTGGCGTGGCTCTACCGGCGTGAGGTGGAGGAGCGGGTGCGGCGCGAGCGGGCCGAGGCCGCGGCACGCGCGCGGAAGAACGCAGGGAACTGCAGGAGGGACAAAGCGATGAGTGCAGGAGTCGATTCCCGCAGGCATGGCAGGCCCAGGAGGCCGGACCAGGATGCTGCGAACGATGGCTCTGCCGATAGCAGCGATCAGCGTGCTGTTCGTCATGATCGTGCCGGTGCCGGCCTTGGTAATGGACTGCTGCTGGCCTGTTCGATGGCGGCTTCGATCCTGGTGTTCCTGTCGGCGGTGCAGTTGCGGAGGGCGGTGGATTTCTCTGTCTTTCCCACACTGCTGTTGCTGCTGACGCTCTTCCGTTTGTCTCTGAACATCGCCTCGAGCCGGCGCATTCTGCTGCACGGCAACGAGGGAACACCGCCGCCGGGCAGGTGATCGAGGCCTTCGGGCAGTTCGTGGTGGGCGGCAACTACGTCGTGGGCTTTGTGCTGTTTCTGGCCCTGATCGCGATTCAGTTTCTGGTGGTCAGCCACGGCGCGGTGCGCACGGCCGAGGTGACGGCGCGCTTTACCCTCGATGCGCTGCCCGGGAAGCAGATGGCGATCGACGCCGACATGAATGCCGGCCTGATCGACGAGGCAACGGCCCGACAAACGGCGCCAGGCGATCGCGCAGGAGGCGGAGTTTTATGGGGCGATGGATGGGGCGGCGCGATTCAATCAGCGGGATTCGCTGGCGACCATTCTGATCACGGCCATCAACATCGTCGCCGGCCTGCTGATCGGAACCCTGCAGCAGGGGATTGACCTGAGCGAGGCGGTGCGGACCTACACGATTCTGACGGTCGGCGATGGTCTGGTGACGATGATTCCGTCGCTGCTGGTGTCGGTGGCCGGCGGCATGGTGCTGACGCGGGCCTCCTCGTCCGGACAGCTGACGACCGAGCTGGGGGCGCAGCTGCTGGGCAGCGGGACGACGCTGTACGTCGCCAGCGGGGTGCTCGGTGCGCTGTGCCTGATTCCCGGGCTGCCCAAGCTCGCATTTCTGCTGCCAGCGGCCGTGCTGGGGTATCGTGGGGACCCGGGCTGCGAAGCGGGAAACGCCGGCGGCGGAGGCCGAGGCGGGGAAGAAGACGGTCGAGAAGGCGGAAAACGCTGGCGCCGTCGCTGCGTCTGGACGAACTGAGCCTTGAGATCGGATTCCAGCTGATTCCGCTGGTCGATGAAAAGCAGGGCGGCCAGATGCTGGGGCGGGTGAAGACGCTGCGGCGGCATCTGGCGCAGGAACTGGGCTTCCTGATCCCGCCGGTGCACATCTCGGACAATCTGCGGCTGAAGGCGCGCGAATACGTGGTTTCGCTGCGGGGAATGGAGATCGGGCGCTGGCAGACGGAGGGCAACTGTCTGCTGGCGGTATCGACGGGACCGAGCCGCGTCCGCTGCCGGGCGGGAGACCCGGGAGCCGGCCTACGGAGCGCCGGCGCGCTGGATCCAGCCCTCGCTCGAGGAAGAGGCGCTGGCGGCCGGCTACTCGGTCGTCGATCAGGGAACGGTGATCGGAACCCATCTGGCGGAGCTGATCCGCCGGCATGCCAGGAGCTGCTGGGCCGCGCCGAGACCAAGCGATTGCTCGATTCGCTGGCGGAGAGCCATCCCAAGCTGGTGGAGGAACTGGTGCCGAAGCTTCTGTCTCTGGGCGAGGTGCAGAGGGTTCTGCAGCAGTTGCTGCGGGAAAGGGTTTCGATTCGGGATCTGGGGACGATTCTCGAGGCGCTGGTCGAAGCCGGCGCAGAACCGGGCTTTGCCACAGCTGGTCGAGGCAGCGCGCCAGGCGCTGGGCCGGAGGCTGACCCAGCCACTGCTGGAAACAGACGGGACGCTGCGCGTGATCGCTCTGGAGCCTGCCCTGGAGGAAGAGCTGATGGCCCTGGATCGCCGCCGGAATCGGCGCGGCTGCTGGCGCGGCGGAGGCAAGCACGCCTGTTCTGCGCCGGATCGTCGACTCTTTGAAATCTCTAATCGGCGCGGGCTCGGAATCGGCCTTGCCCGTGCTGCTCTGTGCGAGTCCGGCGCGGTATCACCTGCGGCGCTGGCTGGAGCCGGCGCTGCCGCGGTTGACGGTGATTGCTCCGGCAGAGATTCCACCGGAAGTGCCGGTACGAGCCATGGGCATAGTCCGGCAGCGGTAACGACGGGCAGCGCGGAGGGGACGCCATGGAATACGCAGGTCAGGCAGAGGGAGCGCCTGGAAAGCGATGGGGCAGAACGGACGGAGTTCGTGAGGACGCGAGGGCGCAGCTTCTGGAATGCAGGACCGCGCGGTGAAGCCGGACAGCCGATTGGCGTTAACTCCGGAAGACCCGATCCCTGAGGACGAAGCCGAGCGCGAGACGATGATGCTCGAACACATGAAGGCAGTTCGCTGGATGGCGCGGCGCATTCATGAACGGCTGCCGAAGCATGTGGACATGGAAGATCTGGTGAGCGCCGGGACTGCTGGGACTGCTGGACGCCTTCCGCAAATTCGATCCCGGCGAAGAAAGTGCAGTTCCGCAGCTACGCGCAGTTCCGGATTCGGGGGGCGATTCTGGACAGCCTGCGGACGCTGGACTGGAGTCCGCGCGATCTGCGGCGCAAAGGGCGCGCGGTCGAGGACGCCATCCAGCGGTTGACCGCACAGTATGGACGGGCGCCACGGAGCCGGAAGTGCCCGGGAGATGCATCTGGATCTCGAGGAGTATCAGCAACTGCTCGGCGAACTGAAGGGACTGGAGATCGGGACCTTGCATCTGGAGCGCTCGGAAGACTCCGGCGAAGAAGAGCTGGCCTACATCCCGAACCGTCCGGAAGACGACCCTCTGTTTCACTGTCTGCGGGGCGAGATGCGCGAGCGGCTGGCGGCGGCCATCGATCAGCTGCCGGAGCGGGAGCGTCTGGTGGTGACCCTCTACTACTACGAAGAGATGACGATGAAGGAGATCGGCCTCGCTTTGGGTGTGGTTGAGTCGCGGGTATCGCAGATTCATTCCTCGGCGGTCCTCCACATGCGCGCGCGTCTGGCGGAATTCGGGAAGCGGAGATAGGCGATGACCATCGAGAAAGAGCTGGGGCAGGAGGAGATCGACGCGCTGTTCCAGGCGGCACGGGCCCGAACCCAGGCGGCGCCGGAGACCCCGCGCAGCCGGGTGCTGCCGTGGAGTTTCATGCGCAGTGGCCAGATCAGCAACGAACAGCTGCGGGCGATCAGCATGCTGAACGACATCTTCGCGCGCAACCTGACCCACCATCTGGGCGCGTGGTTTCGCAGCCGGGTGCAGGTGAGCCTGGTCTCGGCCGAGCAGATTCTGTTCAGCGAGTTTCTGGGGCGGATTCCCGAGCTGGCCTATGTCTGCTCGGTACGCCTCGAGCCGCTGCATACGGTTTGCGTGCTGCAGATGGATCTGACGACGGCGCCGCCCATGATCGATCTGCTGCTGGGCGGAGACGGCCGGGCGGCGGAGCCGCGGGAGCTGACCGACATCGAAGAGGCCATTCTGGCTGGGGTGGTGGAGGCGGTGTGTCGGGAACTGACCACCGCCTGGCAGCCGGTGGGGCTGACGTTCCGATTTGAGAAACGACAGATGCAGACGCAGACGCCCCGCCTGATTCCGGTCTCGGAAAAGACTCTCTGTCTGAGCTTTGAGATGCGGCTGGCCGAGGTGAGCGGGCTGCTGAATCTGGCCTTTCCCGCCGTGGTTTCAAATGCCATTCTGCGGCAGCTGGCCGGGGAAAAAGCTCGACGCAGGGGACATGGCCCGGAGGTTCGGCAACGGATGCGCGAACTGGCCGGGGCCTGCCGGAAGGACGTATCCCTCGAGTTGCCGCCGGTTCGAGTGGGTTCCGCCCAATGCGGCGACCTCGAGCCTGGCAGGGTTCTCCGCCTGAGCCTCCCGGCGCGCACGCCGGCCCGGCTTCCTGGCTGACGGAGTGGTCCTGTTCCCGGCGGTGGCGGTGAACCAGGCAAATGCGCGCGCCGCGCAATTGATGCCGGCTCGGGGAGAGAAGCAGTGATCGAGATCGGCTCCTGGATCGCTCAATTTGAGACGGAACTGGCCCGCGAGCTGGGTCAGCCGGTGAGAGCCTCGCCTGGCGGCGAGGCTCCGGAGGCGGCCGGTAGCTACGTGGACCTGCTGGAGGTGGCTGGCGCGCGGATCGTGCTGGCGGCCGACCGAAAAGAAGTTGCCAGGCTGCTGGTCGAGGGGCGGGTGATTGAGCCTGACTCTGCGAGCGAGGGGATGGTCGGCGAGCTGTGGACCGGCATTCTCGGAAGCGTCGCCGCGCGGATGGGCGGCACGACGGGTCCGGGACCCGAAGCGGGGGCCGGGACGCCGTTCCCAGCGCATCCCTGCCGGATTCGGCTGGGCGAAGCCACGGTACGGATGGCTCTCGATGTGGAGGACAGGGAAAGCAACGGGCGGCCCGTGGAGACTGAGCGGAGTCGAGAAGAAACCGGGCGGGTTCCCGTGGCAGGAGCAGCAGAGAAGAGGAATGTCTCCGGCGGCCGCTACGACCTGTTGCTGGAAGTCGAGCTCGAGGCTGTGGTGCGTTTTGGCTCGCGATCTCTCGAACTGCGGGAGCTGCTGGAACTGGGGCCCGGCGATGTGGTGGAACTGGATCGCCAGGTGACCGATCCGGTGGATTTGATCGTCGGGGAGAAACTCGTGGCCCGAGGCGAGGTTGTCCTGGTCGACGGCAACTTCGGCCTGCGAGTCACCGAGGTAGCGGAACCGGTGCGCCGGCTGGAGAGCATTCGATGTACGGGTTAGAGAAGCGCGAAGCCGGGAGAGGGGGAGAGCATGAGGTCCCCGAACAACTTTCATCGAACCGGGCTGCACGAAGCGGAATATCGCGGGACGGGCGCCGTACTTCCGGGGCCGCCCGGCTGGCTCGGATGTTTCCCCGCTGCGGTCATCCTGGTTGCAGCAGCGGGCGGATCCGTTTGTGGCGGAGTCCCCGCGTCCCGGCTTTTGAAGGGCGATGGGCCTGCTCTAGGGAGTGCCTCCAGGCCATGGTGGAAGCAGCCATCGGTCGGGAGGGGCAGGATGACGGCCAGGGAAGCAGCGCGTGGAGGCCTCGAATTCCTCTTGGCCTGATGCTGCTGGAACAGGGTCGCCTCAGCGAACAGCAGCTGAGAGAGGCGCTCGAGAGCCGGAAGCGCACCGCCGAATCCACCGGCGAAGCGGTGCGGCTGGAGGACTGGCTCCTGAACAGCGGCATTTTGAACGAAGCGGCTCTGACGCGGGCGATCAGCGCGCAGTGGAATTGTCCCGTGTTTTCTCTCACCGCAGCTCGACACGAAGGGATGGGCGCAACGATCCCTCCATTCCTCGCCGAAGCGCTGGGGGCATTGCCGGTTCGGGTCTCCGGAGGAAGGCTGTTGTTCGTCGCGTTTTCCGAACGCATCGACCGCAGCCTGAGCTACGCGGTGGAGCACATGACGGGTCTCCAGGTTGCGGCCGGGATAGCCCGGGAATCGGAATTTCGCCGGGAACAGGTACGATTTCTCTCCGGGCCGTCACCCCGGACGCGGCTCCTCGAGGCCGCAGACCGCCGGGTCCTGACACGGGAGATGGTTGCCTGGATCGAGGCCGAGCAGCCCGCGGATGCGCGGCTGGCGCGGGTTCACGAGATGTGGTGGCTGCGGATCTGGCCAGGAGAGGCAACAGGCGCAACCTTGCCCCCCTTCGATGGGGTGAAGGATCTGCTGGCGACGGTCGGGCGCGGCAGGCAGATGCAGGAAAATTAGAGAAAAATGCGGTTCCGCCGATAAGGAAGGCGGAGGGCAGCGGCGCGTCATGTTGGGAATAACCGTGCTGATCGTCGATGATTCGTCGGTGATGCGGAAGATTGTGGAACGAGCCCTGAGGCAGGCGGGGTTGAATCTGACGCGCGTGCTGGAGGCAGGCAGTGGGCGCGAAGGACTGGAGGCGCTCCGCCGGGAGAAGGCGGATCTGATCGTCTCCGATATCAACATGCCCAATATGGACGGCCTGGAGTTCCTGCGGCAGATTCGGGGCGAGGGGCTGGCCGTGGGGACGCCCGTGGTCATGATCACCACGGAGAGCGGGGAGGAACATGTGCGCGAGGCGCTGGCCGCGGGTGCGCAGGGATACATCCGCAAACCGTTCACGCCCGATCAGGTACGGGACCGGGTTCTGCCGCTGCTGGTTCCAGCCTAGAGCCGGCGGATGAGAGAGGGGTTTCTCGGAGAGCGCAAAATCCTGGTCTGGAGCGGCGCCGGGAGCCAATCATGAATGCGGGCGAAGAGAGGGGCCGATGGTCACGGTGACCGAAACCGAGAAGAAGTTCAGCGAACTGTCCGCCAATCTGGACCGGGCGGTAGAAGAAGTCTTCGGCACCATGCTGGGCGTGGCCTGCGAACCGGTACGTGAGGCCCAGGAGACCGAGAAGGGCACGATTTCGGCAGTGATCGGCCTGGCGGGCGCGGTCACCGGGTCTCTGGTCCTGCAAGGTGGAGAAGCGGTGGCGCGACGGATGGCCGGCCGGATGACGGGCGCCGAACCGGACCAAGTGGATGCCATGGTACGGGACGCGATTGGGGAGATCGCCAATATGCTGGCCGGCGCCTGGAAGGGGTTTGATCCAAAGCTCTCCTGCGGTTGTCTACTTTCGACGCCGACGGTGGTGGCCGGGAGCAGCTACCAGCTTTTCAGCCAGCGCGCGCCGATGCGGCTCGAACGGAGCTATGGTTTCGAAGAGAAGCAGTTCACCGTGTCGCTGTTCTGCGACTGGCCGGGATGAGATTTTTCTAATCGTCTTGAGTTCGATCGGGACCCTCTCGTGCACAGGATTGTGGGCGAGGGGAGACCGATGGACAGCGGATATTACGCGGCGTTCTCGGGATGGCTGGCGCGCAGTCAGGCGCTGGATGTGGCCGCCGGCAACCTGGCGAACGCCGGCACCGCTGGTTATCGCGCCGAGCGGAACTATTTCCGCTCGACGATTCTGGGGCCCGACGCGCTCCAGTCGCAACTCAACACAACGGTAAACGCCTTTGGGGTCCTCGGCGGGACCGCTCTGGACATGGGACAGGGCGCTTTGTCCCCGACCGGCAACCCTCTCGATCTGGCCATCGAAGGAGCGGGATTCTTTGCCATCAGGACGCAACAGGGCGTCCGCTATACCCGGGACGGCCAGTTCCAGCGTGCGCAGGACGGAACTCTGACCACTCGGGAGGGGAACGCAGTGCTCGACGCGCACGGACAGGCAATCCGCGTCCCTGCGGGAGCCATCGCTGTTGGACAAGACGGAGCGGTATCGGTCAACGGAGCGCTGGCCGGCAAAATCGCCATGGTGGGTTTTGCTTCGCCCGGCTCTCTGGCCGCGGAAGGGGAGAACCGCTATGCGGCAGTGGAGGGCGCGCAGCCCTCTCCGGCGGCAGGCAGTGTCCGACAGGGTGCGCTGGAGTCGTCGAACCAGGATGTGATTGAGGGAAGTCTCCAGCTGGTCCTGATGCAGCGTCAGGCGGAGATGATGCAGAAGGCCGTATCCATGTTCAGCAACGATTTGGACAAAAGCGCAAGCGAAGACCTGCCGCGGGTACAGTGACGCGGGCTGCGGAGGGAGGCACAGATGATTCGAGCTTTGTACACAGCCGCCAGCGGTATGAGCGCACAGCAGCTCAATCTGGACACGATTGCCAATAACCTGGCCAATGCTTCGACGGTAGGCTTTCGCCAGCGTCAGCTGCAGTTCCAGGACATGATCTACCAGAATCTGGTGACGCCCGGAGCGGCGCAAAGCCAGGAAACAGTCTCGGCCGGACTGCAGATCGGGCTGGGGACGAAGTCAGCGGCCAGCGAGATCATCATGACCCAGGGCGATATGAATCAGACCGGGAATCCGCTGGATCTGGCGATCCAGGGCACGGGATTCTTCCAGGTCACAAAACCGGACGGAACGATGGCTTACACGCGGGCCGGAAACTTCTACCTGAACAATCAGGGAACTCTCGTCGATGCGCAGGGAGACCCTGTGGTCCCGAACATCACGGTTCCCGCAAACGCGACGGCGGTGACCATCACGCAATACGGGGTGGTCAACGCGACGCTTCCGGGGCAGCAGAATCCGGCACAGCTGGGACAGATTCAGCTGGCAACGTTTGTGAATCCGGGCGGCCTTGAGAGCGTGGGCTCGAATCTGTTCACCGCGACTCTTTCGTCCGGCGACCCGGTGCTGGGCAACCCCGGGGGAACCGAAGGGCTGGGCACGCTGCAGCAGGGCTATCTGGAAAATTCCAATGTCGATGTGGTGGGGGCGTTTGTGCAGATGGTCCTGGCACAGCGCGCCTATGAAAGCAACTCCAAAGTCATCCGGGCTGCCGACGACATGTACAGCCAGGTCAACAACATGGCGCGGTGAGCGATGCGATTGCTGAGTGCAGTGCCGGGGATAATGCTGGCCGGTTGCCTGGGAGCGGGTGCTGCCCCGACACTCATTCGGGACTGGGGTCTGCACCGGGAGTGGCGGATAGAACAGGATCAGGCCCACCCGGAACGGCCGGCGCGGCTGGTGGAGATTCCGTGGAGCACCTCGGGAGTGGCATCGCAGTATTCACAGCAGGAATCGACACCACGGCGAGCTCTTCCGCAGCCTCCCGCAGTTCGCGCCGGAACGCGGGTGACGGTGATCCGGCGGGGAACGATGGTCGATATCCGTCTGCGCGGGACGGCGTTGGGCTCGGCGCGCACCGGCGAACCCGTTGCGGTGCGTGCGGGCCTGGGCAACTCCATTGTGCAGGGCATAGTGATAGGTCCCGGCGTGGTGGAACTGACTCCGGAGAAGAGGAAATGACCCGGACCCCGAAGTGGCTGGTGATCGGGGCGCTGGTCGGCGGGCTGTTGCCGGGCTGCCCCGCAGCAGCAAAGCCGAAGCATGCCGGGGATGCACAGACGCCTCCCGATGTGGCGCTGCATCAGTACATCGACCGGGTGCGGGCGGAGAAGGCGGCAGAGGTGCTGACGGCCGGCTCGATCTGGACACCCACCGGGCGCCTGACAAACCTGGTGAGCGACGTGAAGGCAATCCGGGCGCATGATCCGATTGCGGTCGTGGTGTCCGAAAGCCTGGCCGCCTCGACGGACGGCACGGTCAAGAATCAACGTGCGTCAACGGCGAATTCCCAGGTATCGGCGCTGCTGGGAAAACTAAAGGCCGGGAATGCGCTGAACAATCTCCTCAGTCAAAGCTCCTCTTCGTCACTGAACGCGCAGGGACAGAGTGTGACCAACTCGAGCATCGCGACGACCCTGGGCGGCGAGGTGGCAGACGTGTTGCCAAACGGGATGCTGGTGATCCAGGTGGTGCGGCAACTGACATTCAACCAGCAGACGCAGCTGATTCGGCTGCGCGGGCTGGTACGGCCGGAGGATGTCAACGCGCAGAACCAGGTGATGTCGACGGCAATTACCGACATGGAGCTGGAAGTGGTAGGCAAAGGGATCGTAAGCGACGCGACCTACCGGCAGAATCCGGTGGTGCGTTTTCTGGAACGGATACTGGTTTTCTGAGCCGGGGACGGGTGGAACATGGAGCGAGGCTGGAGAGTTCGGAGCATAGCGGCGGCAGGCCTTCTGTTGGCCATGGCCCTGGGAGCCGGAGCCCAGGAAGCGCAGACGGCGAAGATCCGGCGAGCTCGGGTGAAGGATATCGCCTCGGTGGAGGGCGTACGGGACAACCAGCTGGTGGGGTATGGGATCGTGGTGGGTCTGCACGGAACCGGGGACAGTTCGCAGACGGTCTTTCCGCTGCAGACGCTGGAGTCGGCGCTGGAGCGAATGGGCGTGAATCTGCAGGGCAACGCGATGGCGTCGATGATGCAGACGCGCAACATGGCGGCGGTCTTTCTGTCGGGCACGCTGCCGCCTTTCGCGGAACCGGGGAACAAGGTTGATGTGACGGTCTCCTCGGCGGGCGATGCGCGGAGCCTCGAGGGAGGGGTGCTGCTGCTGGCGCCGCTCTACGGGCCCGACGGGCAGATCTATGCCGAGGCACAGGGGCCGATGGTGCTGGGGGGTTACGCGGTGACGGCGAACGGGAGCAGCAAATCGGTCAATTATCCAACGACAGCACGGATTCCCTCGGGCGCCATTGTGGAGCGGGGCGTGCCACTGGATCTGGCGCGAATGCACACACTCTCGTTGCTGCTGGACGACGCCGATTTTCATACGGCGGAGATGGTAGCAGAGGCCATCAACCAGGGAGTTGGGCGCAAACTGGCGCATGCCGTTGACAGCCGGAGGATCGATCTCCTGCCGGCGGAAAAAGAAGATATTCCCGCCCTGCTGGCGCGTGTGGAGGAAGTCGAGGTGGACGTCTTTCCGCGGGCCCGTGTCGTGGTAAATGAGCGGACGGGCACGGTGGTGATCGGAGGCAATGTCACGCTGCAGCCGGTAACCATCCTCCATGGCGGTCTTGTGGTGAATGTGGTCAGCCGATTCGAAGTATCGCAGCCAAACGCTCTGGGGCTGGGGACAACGCAGGTGGTCCAGCAGACGACGGTGCAGGCGCAGGACAAGGCGGCCAGCCGCATTGAACTGCGGGAGGGAGCGACGGTCGACGATCTGGTGGAGAATCTCCAGCAGATTGGAGCCACGGCGCGCGACATTGTCTCGATTTTGCAGGCGATGAAAGAAGCCGGCGCTCTGGAAGCCGAGCTGGAGGTGCTGTGATGGCGCCGCTGGCGGGTGTTGGAGCGATCGGAAATCCCGGGGCAGGCGCGGGCACAGGAATCGACCCTCGTCTTAAGCCGGCTGCCCATGAATTCGAGGCGTGCCTGATGAAGGAGTTTCTCGAACCGCTGCAGAAGGATGCGCTGTTCGAGGATGGAGAGAACGGGGCCGCGGGCAGCGACGGCAGCGGCAATGCTCTGATGAGCTTTGGGTCAGAGGCGCTGGCACGGGCCATCTCCGATCGCGGAGGGTTTGGAATCGCCACAAAGATCATCGGGCATCTGGAGGGGAAGTCGAGTAACGGCAGCGTGAGCACAGCGGATGAGAATTTTCTTAAACTGGGGCGAAGAAAGTGACTCAAGTGTGTTCGGATTGTGCCGATGACGGAAGAGAAGGAGAAAAGGGATGAATGTTCATAACAATCTCCAGGGATTGCAGCAGCTGTTCGCGAGCCAGGAAGTAGCCCGGGCCTCGTCCGGGAAGACGGGTGGGCCGGCCAGCGGAAACATCGCAGATGAGGCGACGCTGAGTTCGGCAGCCAGCGCCGCGGCACAGGCGGCGCCGGATTCCGATGTGCGGATGGAAAAAGTGGCGCAGGTGCAGAAGGCGCTCGCCGATGGAACTTACAGCGTTCCTTCTTCCGAGGTGGCTAACAAAATGATGGACGCGATGCTGGGCAAATGAGCGACACGGAATTGATGTCGGCGCTTGCCGTCCTGAGGGAAGCCATCGTCGCGCTGGCACGAGCGGATGCACCACGGCTGGAGCGGCTGGCGACGGACGCGAGTGAAGCGGTGGTAACGGCAGAAGAGCGAAAGGCGGCGAAGGAGCAGTATGCGTCGCTGGCTCTGTTGCTGGGGCTGACGCGGCGGAATCTGCGCCTGCTGCGAGGAGAGCGTGGCGGGATGTACGACGGGCGCTAAACGAGGAACGGGGAATTATGGCCACGGTTGGGACGGCGTTCAACATTGCCCAGGGAGCTCTGGATGCGGACCAGGCGGCACTGGACATTGTGGCCAATAACACCGCGAACGTGAATACGCCCGGATATACGCGGGAGGTCCCGGTTTGGGAGCAAAACGACGCGGTCTCCTTCGGCGGCGCCAGCTTTGGTGCGGGCGTCTCCATGACGGGGCCACAATCGCAGCGGAGCCGGGTGCTGGAGCAGTCGCTGCAGCAGCAGACACAGACGCAGAGCGCGTCATCGGCGCGCCTGGATGCGCTCGACCAGATTCAGGCACTGTTCAGCGGGGCGACGGGAACGGGCGGCAGCGCGGCCAGCGGAATCGGCACGGACCTTTCGAATTTCTTTCAGACTTTCGCGTCTCTGGAGGCGAGCCCCGCGGATGATGCGGTGCGGCAGAGCGTGCTGAGCGCGGCCGGAACTCTGGCGTCGGATTTCAACGGCGCGGCGGCTCAGCTGGCCAGCCAGAAGCAGTCTCTGGACGAGGAGAGCGGCAGTGTGGTCCAGCAGGCCAACGCTCTGCTGCAAAACGTTGCGCAGCTGAATCTGCAGATTGAATCGCAGAGTCCAAATGCGGATGCCGGATCGCTGGAGGATCAGCGGCAGCAGGATTTGACGAGCCTCTCACAGCTGATAGGCATTCGTACGGTGAACACGGAGAGCGACGGGCTGACCGTGACCACCATGAACGGAGCGTTGCTGGTCTCCCAGGGACAGGCGTTTCAGCTAACGAGCGGAATGAGTGGCGGAGTGGCCCACTATTTTGACTCGCAGGGAAACGACATTACCGGTGATCTGACATCGGGAGGTGGACAGCTGGGAGGAATTCTGACGGCGCGGGACCAGGATATTCCGCAGGTGGAAACAGCGCTCGATCAGCTGGCGTACGGGGTGGCCACAGCCGTGAATACGCAGAACGCCGCGGGCTCCGACCTGAATGGGAATGCCGGTGGAGCGATCTTCGAGCGGGCCGACGGGTCCGCAATTACAAGTGCAACCGACCTGGCATCGCAACTGGCCCTGGGGATGACGGATCCGGCGGGAATCGCTGCGGCGGCCAGCAGCGCGGGGTCAGCGAATGACGTCAATGCCGTCGCGATGGCAGCGCTGCAGAATGCCGGCATCGTACAGGGGATTTCTCCGACAGCCGCATTCTCCGATATGGTGACGAGCCTGGGAAGCCTGACCTCGGAGGTGTCGAGCGAGAACACGGCGCAGCAGGCTGGGCTCACACAGCTGCAGAACCAGATTGGCGCGCTCTCCGGAGTGAACCTGAACGACGAGGCAGCGTCGCTGGAGACGCTGGAGCAGTCCTATCAGGCGGCGTCGAAGCTGTTCACGGTGCTGGCGCAGGTGATGACGTCAGCTCTGAATCTGGGTGTGCAAACCAGCTACACATAGGAACAGGAGCGGAAGGATGAGGGTCAATCCGCTGTATATCACCACCCTGGTGGGATCACTCGACGCGACTTCTGGCACGGAGCAACAGTTGACCGAAGAACTCGCCAGCGGCTCGCGGGGCAACGCGCTGAGCGACGACCCGGTGGCGGTGGGGGAGAATGTTCTGCTGAGCGCCCAGATCGCCGGAGACGTAACCTTCTCGCAGACGGCTGCTTCGACGCAGAGTCGGCTGCAGGTCAGCGATACGGTGTTAGGCACCGTTGTGAGCCAGCTGACGACGGCGACTTCGCTGGCCACGGAGGCCAACAACGGAACACTGAATGCAACCGATCTTGCTGCGATTGGCAATCAGCTGGCGGGAATCCGGGACGAGGTGCTTTCGCTGGCCAATACGACCTACATGGGCCAGTACATTTTTGCCGGAAGCCAGGGAAATACGACGCCGTTTGTACTGGACGCATCCGTACCGTCGGGGGTGCAGTACCAGGGCGACGACACAGCGAACAGCACGAGCTATCTGATGACCCCAAACGGGCAGAAGATCCAGTTGAATCTTCCCGGGGACCAGGTTTTCACGGCGAGTGGAGCCGATGTGCTGGGCACGCTGAACCAGCTGGTGTCCGATTTCTCTTCCGGATCGGCATCTTCTTCGGCACTGGCCGACACGCAGGCATTGAGTACAGCGCTGTCGCACGTGAGTCAGCAGCGAGTGCTGATTGACAACTCGCTGACACGCCTCTCGGCGGCCCAGAATTACACGCAGAGCGAGTCGACGCAGCTGACTGCGAACCAGACAACCCTGCTGCAGGCGGATGTTGGCCAGATCGCGACCCAACTGAGCACGGCTGAAACTCAGCAGGCCGCGCTGAGCCAGGTAATTGCGACGCTGGGAAAGCAGAGTCTGTTCAACGATCTCTGAGATCTCGGCTGACGGCGACGATGCGGTCTGACTCCTGCAGTCGACCGCACCGCGGATTGCGCGCTACTGGATCTGGAAATCCTGGGTGAGAGGGGTATTCTCCGACGAATCGCCGACGGAGACGACGAATTTGCCTGGATCGATTTCCCAGTGCTTCTTCTCGTCGCTCCACCATGCCAGCGAACGGCGATCCAGAGTGATGCTGACATGGCGGCTGTCGCCTGGATTGAGACGAACCTTCTCAAATCCCTTGAGTTCTTTGACCGGCCGCTTCACTTTGGCGGAAGGATCTCCAACGTAAACCTGAGCCACAGTAGCGCCCTCGCGCTGGCCGGTATTCGTCACGTCGAATGACACGGTGATGGGACCGTCAGGGCCTGCCTGTTCCGGCGAAACCGTCAGGTGTGAGAAGGAAAACGTTGTGTAAGAGAGGCCGAAGCCAAAGGGAAAGAGCGGCTTCTTATCGTAGGTGGTGTAGTAGCGGTAGCCGACAAAGACACCTTCCTTGTAAGCGACATGGGGTGTTTGGCCTTTAGCGACTGGGGCCGGGTAGTAGTTGTCGTGGACAGGGTTCTCGTCCCAGGAGCGTTCAAAGCTGACAGGCAGGTGTCCTTCGGGATCGTGCTCGCCAAGGAGAACCTCGGCCAGAGCGCGGCCGCCTTCCTGGCCGGGATACCAGTTGTGAATAAGGGCAGGGACGCTATCGAGCCAGCGATTCATGTCGACGTTGCCGCCCGCAGTGATGTCGACGATGGTGTGCGGATTGGCCTGGGCTACGGCCTGAATAAGCTGATCCTGGCCGAAGGGGAGTGCGAATGTGCGATCCATGCCTTCGCTCTCGGTGGAGGGATCAAAGCCGACGGCGACGACCGCAGCATCGGCGATCGAGGCAATCTTCTTTGCTTCAGGCGATACGAGTTCGTCAACGCCTCGGATGCCGAGACCAATGTGAGGCGATCCGTAGGCGGGCCAGTAATCGAGCTCGATGGAAGCCGATTTGCCGGCAGTAAGAGGAATTTCAACGTACCGTGGCGCCTGGCCTTCGTGCGAGGTCTGGTCGATGGCGGTTTTGCCATCGATGATCAGCTTGTATGCGTCGGATCCTTCGGCGGCGGCGAGGAAGAGGTAATTTTCAGTTTTTGTCGGCATGAACTGCGCCGTATAGCGGATGCCGGGGTGCTGACGCGCAGGGGTCCAGTCTCCGGCGTGAAAGAGATCGATGCGCGGCATCTCGCTGACGGCAGGCGTGCCGGAGAAGTTGGGATTGTCGAAGGTTTCGACCTTCACCTGCTTTCCCGTCCATGGATCTGCGGGCGGTTTGCCGGAGGCGTCGTAGAACTCCGTTTGTGAGAACAGTTCATCCGTGGTGGGAAGGCCGGCAGCATAAAGA
>CAVPCE010000089.1:0-23712 GCA_963702295.1 uncultured Acidobacteriaceae bacterium
CAGAGCTGGAAGTCGACACCGGGCTATCGCGCGAACGCATCCAGGAAATCAGCGCTGGGCTGACAAGTTATCCGGACGGATTTCATATTCACCCCAAGATCAAGAAGCTGCTGGAACAGCGCGCTTCGATGGGCCGCGGCGAGCACCCATTCGACTACGGCATGGCTGAGGCGGTCGCTTTTGGATCGCTGCTGCTGCAGGGCACGCCGGTTCGCCTGAGCGGACAGGATAGCCAGCGCGGCACCTTCAACCAGCGCCACAGCGTTTTGATCGACATTGAAAACGAGCAGCGCTGGATGCCCCTGAACCATCTCGCCCCCGGGCAGGCGCCGTTCAGCGTCTACAACTCGCTGTTATCGGAAGCCGGGGTGTATGGGCTTCGAGTACGGATACAGCCGCGACTGTCCCGAGGGGCTCATCCTGTGGGAGGCGCAGTTCGGCGACTTCGCCAATGGCGCACAGGTCGTCATCGACCAATTCATCGCCGCGGCCGAAGACAAATGGGGCCTGCTGAGCGGCCTGGTGCTGCTGTTGCCGCACGGCTATGAAGGCCAGGGGCCGGAGCATTCCAGTGCGCGCGTGGAGCGATACCTGCAACTGGCTGCGCGCGACAACATCCAGATCGCTCAGCCATCGAATGCGGCCCAGTACTTCCACCTGCTACGGCGGCAGGCGATGCGCGGGTGGCGGAAACCGCTGGTTGTCTTCACGCCGAAAAGTATGCTGCGGCATCCTGATGCCGTCTCGGCCATCGACGACCTGACGCGGGCGCGGTTCCTGCCAGTCGTCCCGGAGACGGAGGTTCAGGACGCGCAGCGGCTGCTGATTGCCAGCGGCAAGATCGGCCACGAGCTGCGGATGGAGCGGCGAAGCGCAAGGATTCCAGGACCGGGATCTTTTCCTGGACCAGTTCTATCCCTGGCCCGAAGACTGAACTGAAGGCTGCCATTGCCGCGCACCCGAGCGCACGAGAACTGGTGTGGGTGCAGGAAGAGCCAGCCAATATGGGCGGGTTCGGTTTCGTCATGCCTCGCCTGCGACGCATAGCCGGAGATTTGCAGGTCCTGAGCGTGAAGCGCTCTGCGGCGGCCAGCCCGGCAACGGGCTCGGCCAAGGCGCATGAGATGGAGCAAAAGACGCTGATCCAACTGGCGCTGAAGGACAACGTTTAGAGTTTGGAGTTTAGAGTTTAAAAAGAAAAGACAGGCAAGAGGGAAGCGGCCCATTCGGGCCGCTCTGCCTAATTTCTAAACTCTGATCCCTAAACTCTAGTCCTTGCCGTGCCAGTACATCTCCCAGCCGAGGTAACGAGTGGCTGCCTCGAAGACGGGGCTGGCGTACTGGAGAAGTTGGCGGCGACGTGATGCTCGAAACCTTGGCGCAGATCTACGCAGCAATTTCTGCAAGTGTGGAATCTTCGCCACGCCGGCTCCGCCAAAGGTCTCCAGAGGATCGTTGGTGAATTCGCCTTCTCCCACATAGCCGCGAATTTTGCCTGTAATCGTCGGTGGAGAAGCGAGCGTAGCACATCGCGCCCGGCTTCACGCGGCCTACGCAGGTGCCGTAGGTGTTCTCCTTACCTACCGTGCCGGCGATGATCGCCTGGAAGTCCATGATGACGTCGGCGAAGAAGTGCTTCGGCAAATTGGAACAGTGGAAGCAGACTGCCTTGTCCGCATCGTCGCCATAGTTGTTGTTCCAGTCCAGCAGCGCGCTGGGCGTCTGGCTGGCGAGCGCCAGGGCATGCATGGAGACGGTGCCCATCACGTCGGTCTCGCAGGCGGCCGGGAGCAGGCTTTCGCTCATCATGCTCATGATGGTGCACGGAACCACGCCGAAGTTTTCTTCGAGTGAGGTCCAGCATTGAACGGCTGATACGGTGCAGTGCGTCTCCTGCATAAAGCGCTCGATGGCGACGCCCAGCTTGCTCATCTTCAGCAGCGCTGCGGCGCGGGATGCTGGCGGTGGAGACGTATGCCCGAATTGCTTTGAGCTTCGCCTGCACGTCGCCGTCGTCGTCCTTCATACGGTCGATGAGGCCGAAGATGTCCGACAGGTCCAGGGTGACGACTGAAATCCCGTAACGCTCCAGAAGCTTCTCGCTGTAGCGCACGGTGTTGAACGCCTGTGGCCTTGCGCCGATGGCGCCGATGCGCAGTTTTTTCAGGCCGATCGAAACGCGGCAGACTTTGTGAACCAGTCCAGATCTTTAGTGAACTCGCCGGAGCTGGGCTGCACTGTGTGCTTGGCCGTAATCGAATATGGAATCCCATACTGCATCAGATTGTTGCAGGCCGACATCTTGCCGCAGAAGCTGTCGCGGCGATCGGAGATCTTCATATCGTTGCGGCGGTCGGGCGTGGCCTGTACCAGCACCGGCACATCCAGCTTTGAGTAGCGGATTGAGTCAGCGATGCCGCGCTCGTCGCCGAAATTGGGCAGCGTGACGATGATGCCATCAATTTCGTCGCGATGCGTGCGAAACAGATCCCCGCAGCGGATGGCATCATCGTGGGTCTCCACGGAGCCGAATTTTGACTGCTCGGGTGTCAGCGTAATGGCCCTGTACGCCGGCCTTCTCCAGCACGGCCAGAATTTCTTCACGACCTTCTTTGGCCAGATGATCCGGGAAAAATCCCCGGTTCCCTACAATTACTCCAAACGTCAATGGCTTCTTCATGTTGAATTCCTTCTTTTGTGTGGCAGATCGTTAGTGATGATGACGGAAGCGGATGGTGTAAAAGAGGCCGGCGCACAGCATGCAGAGCACCCCACCAGATGGGCGCATGGAGCCAGAAAAGAACCGGCGGGTGGGCCAGCGGATGGCTCAGCTCCCACAGTCCTGTCCGGTAATGATCACGCCATAGGCAAGAGCAGCATGCCCTAGAAAAGCCAGATGGAGATGGGTCCGCGCATCTGTGTCTGCTCCTCTACCAGAAAATGATGTTCAGCCTGACGAAGACTACGGCGATGGCGCCGGCCCATAGGATTGGCTTTTGGTACCAGTGGTCGTCGTGTTCTTCGGGCAACTTGGTCGCGCCGTAGACCGAGCCCGTCGAGTTCCTCCACCGGCCTCGGCTTCGTCATCAGGCTGACCAAAACGGTGACAATAGGCAGACCAGCCACGACCAAAGCGCGCGATACATATCCGCCGCCATTGCCTTCGCATCCGGCGAGAGTGCCACATAGCGCAGAGCCGAAGGATCCTTCTCCACCCAGGCCCACAGCCCGATCGCGGTGCAGGTTCCCGCCAGCAGGCCCCAGAAGCCGCCTGCCTTCGTCGCCCGCTTCCACAGCATGCCCAGAATCACAGTCCCGAATAGCGGCGCGATGAAGAAGCTGAAAAGGCCTGCACATAATCCATAATGCTGGCTGCATGCTGCACGAGGTAGGCCGTGCCCACAGAGATGAGCACGCCGACAAACGTGCACCAGCGTCCCATGGCCACGTAATGGCTGTCGCTGGCTTTCTTATTCATGAACGCGCCGTAGATGTCATAGGTCCAAACGGTGGAAACGCGCTTACGTTCCCAGCCATGCCCGACATGAAGCCCGCGATGAGCGCGGTGACGCCAAGCCCCAGCAGCCCGGGCCCGCAGTAGCGGACGAGCATCAGGGGAAAGACCTCGTTAAAGCTGTGCTGGCCGGTCAAGACTGCGACGGCTTCGCCTACCAGATGAAATGGAGCACGGAAACGCCAGTAGTCCGGGCAAAATCACGATGAAGGGAACCAGCATTTTGAAACCCGCTCCGATAATCGGGGCCATGCGGCGGCGCGCAGATTGTGCGCGGAGAGGACGCGCTGGACTACGAGAAAGTCCGTGGTCCAGTAGCCGAAGCTGATGACCATGCCGAGACCAAAAACGATACCAACCCAGTTGACACCCATGGGGTTGTCGCTGAAGTGGCCGTGTCGTCCAGAGATGGACGTACTGGGTGGTGCCGAGATTGTGCCGCGATCTGATGCTTCAGATTAGTCCAACCCCCAACCTCCACGAGACCGAGGATCGGCACAGGAGCGCACCGATCCAGATCAGCAGGAATTGCAGGACCTCATTGAAGATGGCGGAGCGCAGGCCTCCAAGGTGACATAGAGAGCGACCGTGACCGAGGAAACCCAGATGCAGAAGTTCAGGTCCCATCCCAGCACGACCTTCATCACACGGCCATGGCGTACATGTTGATGCCGCTCATCAGCACCGTCATGAAGGCGAAGCTGATGCCGACAGCGCCCGCGTGCCTTTCCCATATCGCAGATTCAGATAGCCGGGCACCGAATTCCTTTCGAGATGTAATAGAAGGGCATCATGATGATGCCGAGAAAGAGCATCGCGGGGATGGCGCCGATCCAGTACCAGTGGGCGGCGAGGATGCCGTATTGATACGCGGAGCCTGCCCAGCCCATCAGCTCCAGCGATCCGAGATTGGCGGAGACAAAACTCAGACCGGCGATCCAGGCCGTCATTTCGCGGCCCGCCATAAAGAATTCTTCGCTCGGTGTTGGAGGAACCCTTCAGATAGAAGCCGATGTAGATGACGATCCCGAAGTAGATCGCGATGATCGCGATATCGACACCGGCGGTGAACCAGCGATGAATGATTTGCGTCTGGGAGCTGCGGCGAGAGTGGCGACAGGTGCGGATGGATGACATGCGTTCAGGAGCCTCGAGGTGCCAGACGGAACGGGAACGGGAGCGAGGAGATTCGGGTTCCGGAAATGTTGCCCGTAAGTGGCTTTCGCGCCATGCTTACGGAAATAGTGCCGGTCGAACAGGGCCTGCGATACGCCATCACAGCCGGCATTCAAAGTGTTGTGAAGTAACGCCATCCGCGCGATGGATTCCAGAATGACTGCATGTACGCGGCGTCCATCGCGTTTTGCCCCAGGTAAAGGGCGCATGGCCACGACCAGGACGCCGGGACTCCGGCGGGATCCAGGGTGCTAAAGCGGCGCACAATCGCGGCCCGTATTGAGAACGTAGTTGCCGCCGATTTCTTCGTCGGTCAACTGCCTCGGTGACGGGGACGGGCCCGTAGAAGTAGTCGGCGTGGGTGGTGCCATAAGCGGGGATCTCCATCCCTGCCTGGGCCCATGCGGTAGCAAATTCGGAATGCGTGTGCACCACGCCGCCAATGGACGGAAACTCCCGGTACAGCTCAAGGTGGGTGTCGAGATCCGACGACGGCTTGTACGCGCTGTCGATGATCTTCCCGGTCAGATCGCTCACGACCATGTCGCCGGGGGTCAGCTTTTCGTAAGGAACGCCGCTCGGTTTGATCGCAACCAGGCCCTGCTCCCGGTCGATGCCGCTGGCGTTGCCGAAGGTGTACAGCACCAGACCGCGCCGCACCAGTTCAAGGTTGGCTTCGAGAACCTGCGCTTTCAGAGTTTCCAGCATGAAGAGTCAGCCTACATCGAAGCTCCCCTGAAGTGGGAACCGTGGGAATCGCGGCCATTTTACTAAATCGAATTAGCGCTGTCTGTATTTCATAGCAATTTTCCAATATACCCCGGTAAACTGCACGGTCAGTTATCTCCCGGTTTCTTCGCCATGAGCCGCCGGCCCACTCATTCCGCGCCCGGACCCACGAATTCCGACGTCAAGGATGCCGCTGCCCCGGGCTCTCCGCCGGAATGCAGCCGCAGCCGCCTTCTCGGCCTTCTCATCGGGGATCTGACCAATCCATTCTTCCCGGAGCTGGTCCACGCCTTTGAGGATTTGGCCACCCGGCACGGCTACGAAATCCTGCTCGGTTCCACCGGATATGACACCGAGCGCACTCGCCGCAGTATCCGCCGCATGGTTGAGCTGCGGGTGGAGGGAGCCGCGATTCTGACCTTCGGCAGCGAGGGTCCCCTCCGCGACGAAATCGTCCGGCAACTCGGCGCCGTTCCCCTCGTCTTCATTGATCAGGCACCACGGGTTCCTCTGACCTGCGCCCTTAGCATCGACTACGACGTTGGCATGCGCGAAGCCGTACAGCACCTCTCCAACCTCGGCCACCGGAAGATTGGTTTCATCAGCGGCCCTCTGGGGGAACGTTCTGCCCAGCTCCGCCGCGAAGCCTTTCTCACTGCCATTGAGGAGGCCGACTGCCTATGCCGGGACGGATGGCTCATGGAGGGCAATCACACCATGGAGAGTGGCATGCACGCGATGGAGCGCATCCTGAGCCGGAAGGCTCTGCCCACTGCGGTGATGTGCTCGAACGACATGACGGCCCTGGGCGCAAAACGGGAGATGAATCGCCGCGGTATTGAGCTGCCGGGATGCCTTTCGGTTGTGGGCTTCGACGATATCGCGTTCGCAGAATATGCCACCCCGGCGCTCACTACCATCCGCCTGTCGCGGAAGGCTCTGGCTCGGGCAGCGGTAGAAGCGCTGCGCAGCCTGGTCGAATTACCTGGGCAGCTTGTTCCCGGCATTCTGCTCAAAGTTCCCACCAGTCTCATCGTGCGTCAGTCGACCGGCTACGCCCCGCGGAATTCTGCTCGCACTGAAGCCGGGACAGCCGCCTTGCTTGCCTCCCGCCGTCCCCGGGTCTGAAGCTACCTCGCTACCGTCAGCTGGATCGGCATACTGGCGTCCAGTCGGTCCCCGGCCGCGGGACTCTGCGCGGTAACTGTCCCCGGGGCCACCATTGGCTGGGGCGGGCCGGCAGCGCCCACCGGCGCCGGATGTGTGTCCTCATCCTTCACAGGAGCCAGATGCAGTCCGGCATGAGCGACGGACCATGCTGCGGCGGTAAAGCCCTGCCCCACCAGCTGCGGCATCACCAGGCTGTAGGGCGGCTGGCTCTCCGATGGCGATGCCCCTACCAGCAGATTCATGAGTGGACCATCGACGCCGGATGCGTTGGGCTCCGGACTTTGCGCGAACACCGTGCCGGGGGGCGCGTCCGGCCATGGCATCGCGGCCACGATTCCCGTGGTCAGTCCGGCGCGGCGAATCTCGATTGCGGCGAGCCGCTGATCCTTGCCCTGCAAATTTGGAATCGCGATCTTTTGCGGTCCCAGGCTCTCCGTCAGCCACACCCGCCAGCCCCGCCGCACGATTGCCCCTGCCGCCGGAGACTGGTTCGCCACCCGTCCCGCCGGCACTTCCGCCGAATAGAGGCGGTTCTCCACATGCAGCGTCAGCCCCAGGGACGCAGCTCGCTGACCCGCTTCAGCAGACGTCATCCCTCGGAAATCAGGGATCGCCACCTCCGCGCCGTGAATCGCGAAGTGCATGGTCACGATGGCCGACGTCATCGCCACCACCACCAGCAACAGCAGCACGAGAATGAATCGAAAGAACCCGATCATGATTCGTATTCGATGGAGTAGTCGATCGTCGCCGCCTTCTCCAGCATCTTCGACACGGAACAATATTTATTCTTCGAGAGCGAAACCGCATCTTCCGCAGCCTTGGTGGCAACAGCTCCGCGAATCCTGTAGGTGAGATGGATCTTGGTAAACACCCGTGGGGGCGCCTCAGGCCGCTCGGCTCGGGCTGTCACGGTCAGACCCTCCAGCGGCTCGCGCTTTTTCTTCAGAATACTGACCACGTCAACGGAGGTGCACGCACAGAGGGCGCCAAGCACCATCTCCATTGGACTGGGACCCGCCGTGTGCTCCGACGATCCGTCCAGCGTCACGGTCTTTCCGCTGTCCGACTGTAATTCGAAGCGCTCATCTCCGCGCCATACCGCACTCGCGTTCACATCTCCCCCCTATTGCCGATGCTGATTGTCCGACGCGGGCTCGGGGTGAATCAGCACTCGATCCACCTCCGGACATCCCAGCTTTAGACGATGCTCCAGCTCTGTAATCGATTCATGCACGCGGCGCATCTCCATGGTGTCCGGCAGTGTGCAGTGGCAGGTCACATGGAGCCGTTCTCCCACGCGATCCACGTTTACCTCATGGATATCCACGACCTCCGGCAGGTTGGCGGCGGCATCGCGCAGGTACTGCTCGATTCGGCGATCCTGTGCCACCCGCACCGGCGCTTCAATGGTGGCCATCTCACTTTCTATGTGCGTGAGAACGGAGCCCACCTGTGGCACATCGTTGCGAATCTGCTGTTCGAGACTGTAGACAAAACGATGTGCTTCCAGCAGCGGCATCGTTTCCCGCACCTCGATGTGCTGCTCTACGTGCAGGCCATCGGGAAACGACTCAATGCTGACGTCGTGCAGCAGCACATTGTTGCGCGCTCCGACTGCCCGTACCTGATCAAAGACGCTTTCGGCGCCCGTGGAGCGCGGCACGGTGTGAATCACCACATCGGCTCCGGGCAATACCCGCTGCACGGCTGCTGTCGCCTCGCCCACTAGATCCTCCGTACGCTGGAAGGTGAGTTGGCGCGGCAACGACAGCGTCAGGTCTGCAAAATAGGCGCTTCCTGACCGTCGCACACGGGCCTGGTCGATGCCCAGGACCCCACGCGTCCGCCGCACCTCTTCGATCATGCGTGTGTGGATCTCGGGCGACACCGCATCCGTAAGGGCTCCCACCGCTCGCCAGGCCAGACGCCAGCCGAACGTCACGATCATCGCCGAGACCGCGATGGCCGCCGCAGGGTCGGCGTAGCGGAGCCAGAAAATATGCTCCACCGAACCCAGCCACGACGCGGCGAGCCCGACAATCACTGCGGCGCTCGCCCAGATATCCGACGCAAAATGCAGCGCATCCGCCTCCAGCGCCTCGCTGCCATAGCGGCGAGCCACGTTACGCAGACGCCTCGAACGCCAAAGGTCCACGATGATCGACGCGCTCATCACTACGAATGGCCATTTCGAAAATCGCAGCGCCACAGGATGGAAGAAGATCCGCGAGATGGCCTCCGCCGTGATGCCCAGCGCTGAGGCCGCCATCAGTCCGGTTTCCACGAAGGCCGAGATATTTTCAACCTTCGCGTGACCATAGGGATGATTCCAGTCGGCTGGCCGATCGGAGACGCGGACGGAGATAAACGTCAGGGCCGAGCCCGCCAGGTCCAGACCCGAATGGACCGCGTCCGACAACACACCCAGGCTGCCCGTCAGCAGTCCGACGAGCAGTTTGAGCGCCGTCATCATGCAGGCCGCCAGCACCGACACCAGCGCCGCCCAGCGCTTCTCCGCGCTGGCTCTGGCTGAGCCCGAAATGGTCGTCGTCGACATGCGTTCCCTTCAGCCTACCGCTGCCCAGGTCGGCGCATCCGAAATTCTCACTCCGGCCGAACCCCGCGCCACAACCCGGCAATACCGAAGCTGTAGGGCGTCCAGGATACATCGACGAACCCCGCGGACCGCATCATTGCCGACATTGCTTCGGGCGAAGGAAACCGCTCCACCGACTCCGGAAGGTAGGCATACGCAGCGCCTACGCCCGATACCCGTTTGCCAATCGCCGGCAAAATGCGGCGGAAATAGAACGCATACAGCCTGCCAATCCAGCCGCCCGGCTCGCTGAAGTCGAGGATTCCGACCTCTCCGCCTGGCGCCAGGACACGAAAAAACTCCTCCAGGCCCGCCTGATAGTTTGCCAGGTTGCGAAAGCCGAACGCCGTCGTGATCAGGTTCAGCGACTGGTCGCCGACAGGCAAATGCAGCGCGTCCGCCTCCAGTACCGTTGCGGATTTTCCGGCCAGCTTCGTCCGCGCCCGCGCCAGCATCGCCGGAGAAAAGTCCCCCGCCAATACCGGTATTCCGCCTGTCGGACGCCGTCGCAGCAGGGCCAGCGTCATATCGCCGGTACCACAGCAGATGTCCAGCACCCGTGCCTCGGGTCGGGCCAGGGTGGCTCGGAACCGCCGCGCTGTTCGCCGCCACCACAGCCGGTCCACATTGCAGGAGAGCACGTGGTTCAGCAGGTCGTAACGCGGGGCAATACTGTCGAACATGGCCCGCACGGCCGCCGCGGAGGTGGTCTCGTCGCGCGCGCCTGCGGGCCGCGACCCGACAATGGGACCTGAGGAACGCAAACGCCAGCATATCGCAGCGTCCCTACGACCTGCCCTACTCTCCCTCCAATTACACTTCGCCTATGCGACACGCGTCTTTCTGGCCGGCCGTTCTCCTGGTTGCTTCCCTGCTGCCCCTGGCCGCCGCTCAGCAGCCCAGGTCTCTCGCCTTCGAGCGCGCGCAGCATTTGCGGCATGGCATCAACACCAGTATGTGGTTCGCCCAGGCGCCTGGCAACGACTACTCCGTCCAGCGCCTCGAGACCTTCACCACCCCGGCCGACATTGCGCTCATCGAGAAGATGGGCTTTGACCACTGCCGCCTCAGCATCGATGCCGGACCGCTGATGGCGTGGCAGAGTACCAACGGCGAAACCCCGTTCATGAAGCAGCTGGATCGTGTCGTCAAGGACATGCTCGACCACCACCTCTCGGTTGTCATTGACATCCATCCCTCCAGCGACTTCAAAGCCACCCTCTTCCAGGGAACCGACAGCGTCAACAGCTTCGCCTCAATGTGGCGGAAACTGGCCGCTCACTTCGCGCCCGTCGATCCCGAGCACGTCTTCTTTGAAATCCTGAACGAGCCCGAACAGAGCGATCCGAACCGCTGGCAAGGTGTCGAGGCCACGGTGGCGAAGGCTATCCGCGAAGTTGCTCCCGGGAACACCATCATCGCGTCCGGCGCGCACTGGTCGGGTCTCCCGGATCTGCTCGCGATGGAGCCGTTGTCCGACAAGAATGTCATCTATACCTTCCACGATTACGAGCCATTTCCCTTCACGCATCAGGGCGCCACCTGGAGCGATCCCCGCGTCCGACCCGAGCACGCCGTTCCCTACCCCTCCACGCCGCAGAACATTGCGCCGAAGCTGGGTGAAGAGCCGACCCTCGCCGGCCAGTTTTTCCTCGATCAGTATGGAGAAGACCGGTGGGATGCCGCCCGGATCGAGAATTCCATCGCCTTCGCGGCGAAGTGGTCCCAGCTCCACCAGGCACCCGTATACTGCGGCGAGTTCGGCGTTTACCGCAACTATGCACCCGCAGTGGCCCGCGCACGATGGCTGCACGATATGCGCGTTGCGTTCGACACAAATCACATCGGCTGGGCCATGTGGGATTATCAGGGCGGATTCAGCATCGTCACCAAAGCCAACGGCATCACGACGCCCGATCCCGCCATCGTCGCGGCCCTCGGGCTGCACGTACCGCGATCCTGACCGGGAACTCCGCAGCGCGTGACTGCGTAATAATCAGAGGGTTCAGCCGTCCGTCGTCAACCAGCGGCGGCGCTCGGACCTGGAGGCGCCCGCCATGGCGAAATTTCTGCTGTTTTGCATTCTTCTTGTTCTCTGCTGGCCGCTGGCTTTGCTCGCGGTGATTGCGTATCCCATCGTCTGGCTGCTTTTACTCCCGTTGCGACTCCTCGGTATCGCCGTTAGCGGCGTGCTCGAGCTGGTCCACGCCATTATTTTCCTGCCCGCCCGCGTCCTTCGCGCGGTCTGAGATCCTCAACGCGCCAGCCATGCACCTCGTACACTGAGTGCATGGCTGGCATCATTCTCGACGGCAAGGCTTACGCAAAAGAAATGGAAGCGGAGCTCTCGGTGCGCGTGCACCGGCTCCTGGCTGTAACCGGCGGCGAACCGCCCATCCTGGCGACCATTCTGGTCGGCGACGACCCCGCATCGGCCACCTACGTCCACATGAAAGGCAATGCCTGCCGCCGCGTCGGCATGGAGTCCGTCAGCGTCACCCTTCCCGGCACTACGACCACCGAAGAACTCCTCGCCGCCATCGATGAGTTGAACGCCAATCCGCGGGTCCGCGGCATTCTCCTGCAGCACCCGGTCCCCAAGCAGATCGACGAGCGCGCCTGCTTCGACCGCATCGCCCTCGACAAGGACGTGGACGGCGTGACCGCCAAGGGCTTCGGCCGCATGGCCATGGACGAGCCCGCTTACGGCTCCGCCACCCCAGCGGGCATCATGCGCCTGCTGCGCCGTTACGAGATTCCCCTTGTCGGACGCGAGGCCGTCGTTGTCGGACGCAGCCCCATCCTCGGCCGCCCTATGGCGATGATGCTGCTCGCCGCCAATGCGACGGTGACGATCTGTCATTCCCGCACGAAGAACCTGTCCGACGTTGTCGGACGCGCGGAGATTGTTGTCGGCGCGGTCGGCAAGCCAGAATTCATTCGCGGCTCCTGGATTCGCGACGGGGCCGTCGTCGTCGATGCCGGCTACCATCCTGGCGGTGTCGGCGATATCGAACTGTCTGCAGCGATCGAGCGGTGCTCCGCCTATACGCCGGTGCCGGGCGGTGTCGGTCCCATGACTATCGCTACGCTGATCGCGCACACCGTCGAGGCGGCGGAGAAGGCCGCAGACAAGGAAAAGACCGCGCCGGCCACGGTTGCGTCCCGCTGATCAACCTGTACTGTGAGCGGTCGTCTCTACCACGAAGGATGGCTGAAGAACGACAGCTGAACGTACGCTGCACGGTTAATGCCGACAGGCGGCTGAGTTGGATCGCCGGTGCCCCACTCGTAGTGGTGAGGCTGGAAGAGATTCTGCCCGACCACTTCCAACCGGAGGTTCTTCCCAAGCACGCGGCCGGCGCGAAGATCCATCGTCTGATAGGCAGGAACCTTCTGCGCTGCCAGCCCGCTCACAAAGCGGTACAGCGGGTCGAATTCAAACTTGCCCGGAAGGTTGATGATCGACTGTGCGACGACCGTGTGTTTCGGGCTGGACTTCTCGTATGTGGAGACAGAACCGGTACCGCTGATGTCGGATGTTGGCCCGTTGGCATGGAAATCCGAGTCGAGATAGGAATAGCTGGTGTTAAGGCGCCACCACGAAGTTAGAGCCGCCTGCGGCGCGATTTCGAAGCCTGAGGTCGTGCCACCGATCTCATTCTGATATTCAATCGTGATGTAGGTGTCGCCCGCCGTGGTCGAGAGCATGGGAGCACTGAAGCTCTGCAGCCGGGAATACTGATTCCGAAACGCCGCCAGATCCAGAAAAACTCGATTGCGAACCAGCATGCGGTACCCCGCCTCGTAGCCGATCACGTCTTCCGAATGAAAGCGATGGTTGCCGGCAACGCGAATGAACGTCGCCGGCCCGACCGGTCCCGTCAGCTGAAAATCTTCTTCGATATCCGACGGCGTGGTCACGGCTCGGGTCACACCCAGCCACGCCGACTGGTGCTCGGTCGGCGTCCACAACAGACGGCCGGAAGGCTGGACGTCGAAGCCGCTGTAATTGTTGTGCTGCAGCTTGGCGCCGGCGGTCAGGAAGAGCCGCGACCCGAGCGGAACTTCGTCCTGCAGGAACCCGGTGTGGTTCTGATCCGTGGCCGATGCAGGAATCAGGGTCTCAATGGAGGTCACACCGACTACCTGATACGGACTCCAGTGCAGACCACCTCCCCAGGCGAACTTCTGGCCTGCCGGAAGGTGCAGGTGCTGCACGAAATCGATGTCGATTGTGTTGCGAGTCTCACCGAGCAGGATGCCGGTGCGGATTGTTCGATCGAAATAGCTCTGCAGCGTGAAGCCGGTGCCGTTGGCGTTGGCCCGCTCCCAGCGAAAATTTACGTCTCCGCCGGAGGTTTGATCCTCTACGGGCGAGGTGCCCACGATATGCGGAGAATCACCTCCGTAGATCATCCCTTCCAAAAAGTAACTATCCCTTCCCTCTTCCAAATCCGCCCTGAAGCCGAATCGTTCCTGGTGCCAGGTGTCCTCGTTGATACCGTCGGAGTGATATTCATGCGCGCGCTGAAACCCGTGTCCATAGAAACGGTAGCTCAGGCTTCCGTGCATGAATCCGAACTGCAGCGTGTCGATGGTGTGATCCAGCGTTCCCGCCAGTCCGGTCGCCATCACTCCGCGCGTTTGGGAAGCTTTTTTGGTGATGATATTGATGACGCCGTTCGCCGCGTTTGGGCCCCAGATGGTGCCGCCCGGCCCCCGAATCACCTCGATCCGGTCGATATTCTCCAGAGGTAGATCCTGCACGTCCCAGTACACACCGGCGAAGAACGGCGTATAGACATTCCTGCCGTCGATGAGGACCAGCACGGATTTGGAAAAGTTGTTCTGGAGGCCACGGATTCCCACCGCCCAGGTGGTCGAGCTCAACCGCCCCACCTCTACACCCGGGGCCAGGCGCAATGCATCGGCAATCGAAGTCGCCCCCGAGCGCCGGATGTCGTCCGCTGTAATCACATAAACGGCCGACGGCGTGTTCCACAGCTCGGTCGGCCACTTATTGACGGAGGTGACTTCGACATTCCCCAGCTGCTCCAGGGAGAGGGTTTTGAGTTGATTTTGGCCGTCGACCGAGCGGGGCGGGTTGAGGGACGACAGGCCGTATGCCTCGTTTGCTACCGAGACACCGAACAGCAACAGAAAGACCGCAAGCAGGCGGCCAGAACCTCGGGATTCCAACGCGCGCTCCGTGGGTGAAGAAACTGGGGAAAGCCGACTTCCGCTGCGACGCGTACGATCCCATGGGGTTCCCGGGTGCGTGCCCGGACAAACCGGGCCCGGGATCCATCGCAACACGACATTCAATATACGACGATCAGCGCCTCTAATGGCAAATTACTCATTTATCTAGGATGAAGGGCCAGCTGGCACCTTGCGCAGCTGTCCATTGCGGCACCTCGAATCGCTCAAACTAGGCAAACCCGACCTCCTCCATCGAACCTGCTCACGCCTGCTGCCAGCGACAGTCCAATCACGGAATCAGAAACACGATAGAGCATGACCACTTTGTAATCCGCAAGCAAGCTCCTGGCCGGGACGCGCGAGTAATCTTAGAAGAGAGAACCCTGCATGAGTGTTATGGATGTCGCGGTCCAGGAGACCGCCGCGGGTCGTCGCGCCTACACCGAGCACGTGAACCCGCAATGGGCCAGGCTGCTGCGATTGCTGGAGATGGATGCAGATTACGTGGAGTGCAGCGGGGAAACGCTCCGCACTTCCGACGGGCGCCTCATCCTCGATTTTCTTTCCGGCTACTGCGTCTACAACGCCGGACATAATCACCCCGCCATCGTCGATGCGCTGCACCGCGAACTGGACCGTCGCGGCCCCTCGATGCTGCAAAGCCACGTCGCGTCCATCGCCGGCGATCTCGCGGAACAGCTGTGCCGCCGTGCCGGCGGCCGCCTGCGCAAGGTCTATTTCTGCAGTTCGGGCAGCGAAGGCGTGGAGACCGCCATCAAGTTCTCCCGCGCCCATACCGGCCGCAGCCGCATGCTTGCCGCCCGCGGCGCCTTCCATGGTCTCACCTGCGGCGCCATGGCCCTCATGGACCATGGCTTTTGGTCGGAAGGCTTTGGCCCGCTCATTCCCGACGTCGACTTCGTCCCCTTCGGCGACCTCGCCGCGCTCGAATTGCAGCTCGCCGCCGGGAAGTACGCCGCCCTTATCCTCGAGCCGATCCAGGGCGAAGGCGGCATTCTCGTCCCGGCCCCTGGCTACCTTGCCGGCGCCCAGGCGCTCTGCCGCAGGTACGGCACCCTTTTCGTTCTCGACGAGGTCCAGACCGGCCTTGGCCGCACCGGAGCCTTTCTCGCCAGCCACCACTACGGACTCGATCCTGACATCGTCATTCTGGCCAAGGCGCTCAGCGGCGGGCTCATTCCCAGTGGCGCGGTCCTGATGTCCGACGCCATCTATGACAACGTCTACAGCTCTCTGCGTCGTGCCATCGTCCACACTTCCACGTACAGTGAGAACAGTCTCGCCATGCGTGCCGGTCTTGCCATGCTCGACGTGCTCGATGAGGAGAAGCTCCCCGAGCGCGCTCGGGCCGCGGGCGAAGCCTTTCGCGAACGTCTGCGTTCTGTTCTCAGCCGTTATGAAATGGTTTCCGAGATTCGCGGCATGGGTTTTTTCACGGGCATCGAGTTCCACGCGCCTCGTTCCTTTGCTCTTCGTCTTTCCTTTCAGGCCTTTCAGAAGGTGCACCCTGCCCTCTTCGGCCAGATGCTCGTGATGCGCCTCTTCCGCGATCACGGCATCCTCACCCAGATCTGCGGCAACCACTTCTTCGTTCTGAAGGCCGCTCCTCCCCTCAATGCCTCGACGGAGAGCCTCGACCGGTTCATCTCCGCCATCGACCAGGTCGTTGCACTGGTTCACTCGTCGACTCGCTTCTGGCAGGATGCGCTGGCGCTGGCAGCAAGAGCGGCGCACATCTGAGGAGCAAGCATGCGACTACTCGTCGTTGAGGATGACACCACCATTCGGGATTTCCTCACCCGAGCCTTATCCGAATCGGGCTTCCGCGTCGACGCCTGCGCGCAGGGCAACCAGGCGGAGAAACTGGCTTTGGAGGGCGTCCACGATGCTCTTGTTGTGGACCTCACACTGCCTGACATCGATGGCCTCGAGCTCATTCAGCGCCTCCGCTCCCAGGGCGTCACCTCGCCCGTCCTGATCCTTTCCGCGCGGCGCTCGGTGGACGAACGCGTTCTCGGCCTGGAAAAGGGCGGGGACGATTACATGACCAAACCCTTCGCGGTCGCCGAGCTGCAGGCTCGTCTGCGCGCTCTTTTGCGCCGCAGCACACCCGGCCAGGCAGAAACCACCCGTCTCCGCGTCGCCGATCTAGAAATTGACCTTATTCGCCGCGAAGCCCACCGCGCCGGTGTCGAGCTGCAGCTCACTCCGCAGGAGTTTGCACTGCTCGAGTACCTGTGCCGCAATGCCGGCCGCGTGGTCACCCGCGCTATGGTTCTGGATCACGTCTGGAAGATGCGCATCGACACCTCCACGAATATCGTGGATGTACATATCCACCGGCTGCGCAATAAAGTGGATCGGGAATCGGACCGGCCCCTCATCCGCACGATCCGCGGCGTTGGGTATCTCCTGAGGGATTAGACACAACGCATGCTACGTCGCGTCAGCACCTCGTTTTATCGCACCGCCGCCTGGCGCCTCGCGCTGCGCAGCACCCTCGTTTTTGCAGCGGGCAGCGCCGCCGTCTTCTGGATCATGTACGTTATGGTCGCGCGCACAGTACGCGAGCGGGGAGATTCCTGGCTGATGGGCGAAAGCGAAACCCTTCGCCAGGTTGCCCTCAACACACCTCGGGACGCACTCTACGACCGGATCGTTGAAGAGGTGGCTGAGCTCGCCAGTCAGGAAGTTTCCTGGGGCAGCAACGGGGAGCACGTCGGCGGCAACACCGTATTCTTCGCCCTCACCGGCGACTCTTCCCATCCGCCCGTTTGGGTCGGTCCCCGCGACAGCCAGAAGTTCATTACCGCACTGGAAGCCGCTCGCATCCCTCCGCGCACCTCCGTCTCGCTCCGCGTGACCGGCTGGAGTGCTCCCTTCCGGGTCGTCTCCGTGGAAATGCAGCCCGGCGCGGGCCGCCTTTACCTGGGGCTGCTCGATTCCAGCGCGATCCATCTGCTACGCCAGCTCCTGGCACGCTTTTTTTTGGGCTGGGTGTTCATGGTCGCTTTCGGCTTTCTCATCACCCTTTACGGCCTGCGCCGCATGCTCAAGCGGGTTGATGCCATCACCGGCGCCGCGGCCAGCATCCGCACCGGCGACCTGAGCACCCGCGTCCCCACCGGCACCCAACAGGACGAAGTAGCTCGCCTGGCAAGCACTTTCAATAACATGCTGGACCGCATCTCTGCCTCGGTGAACCAGCTGCGCACGCTCACGGACTCCGTGGCCCACGACCTCAAGAGTCCTATCACCTCAGTCCGCGGCAGTCTCGAAATTGCTCTCTCTCTCGACGATCGCGAGCAGGGTGCCGAGCTGGTGGCCAGCGCCATCGAACATCTCGATCGCCTCTCCGCAGTCATTACCACCTCGCTCGATGTCGCTGAAGCCGACGGCGGCGCCCTGCGCCTGCATCGCGAGCGCGCCAATCTCAGCGACCTGGTCAATCGCGTGGCGGAACTTTACGCTCCCGCCTTTGTTGATCACCAGCAGCGCCTGTCCGTCTCTGCCGCGGAGCCTGCGCAGGTTCAGGTCGATGTGGCCCTCTGCAATCGCATGCTTTCCAACCTTATGGAGAACGAGTTGCGCTACGCCGGTTCGGGCGCCCACGTTTCCCTCGTGCTGTCCGCCGAAAACGGTTGCGCCTGCATCACACTGGAGGACGACGGCCCGGGATTCGCGCCCGACCTGCTCCCCCGCGTTTTTCAGCGCTTCGTCAAAGGTCGCGATTCGGAGGGACATGGTTTGGGGCTTGCATTCATCAGCGCCGTCGCCGTCGTACACGGGGGGCGAGCCATAGCGCGCAATCGCAGCCAGGGAGGAGCTCAGATCGTTGTGGAGATCCCGCTGGCCGCTGCAAGCGAACCGCCGCTGCTATCTTCCGACAATCGGCTTACATCCCGGTAACAATTCATTGCGAGCTTCCTGCGCATCATTGGTTCACTGGATAGGCTCGATGAACGAATCTTCACAGCCCTGGGTATAGCCCGTCAGGCGCATCAAATACATTCAGAACAAGTGAGCTGCATGCACATACTTGCTACTTCCACGGCGTATCCGCCGCACTATTACAGCCAGCGCGAAGTCGTCGATGCCCTGCTCGCTTATTGGGGCAACAACGAGAAACTCGGCGCCGTCCTTGAACGGCTCCACATGCGCACCGGCGTCGACGGCCGCTATTTTTCGCGGCCTCTCGATCAGTATGTCGAGTTGAACACCTGGGGCAAAGCCAACGACGTCTTCATCGAGGTCGCTCAGCAACTCGGTGAACGCGTGATCGATTGCGCCCTGAAGATGGCGGGGCTCCGCCGTGAACACATTGGCGCCATCTTCTTCGTTACGGTCACCGGCGTCGCCAGCCCTTCGATTGACGCGCGGCTGGTCAACCGTATGGGTCTTTCGCCGCAAATCCGCCGCAATCCGATATTCGGACTGGGCTGCGTCGCCGGCGCCGCCGGCCTTACCCGTGCCGCCGACTATGTCCGTGCCTATCCCGACCAGGTCGCCGTGCTGCTCTCGGTCGAACTCTGTTCGCTCACCTGGCAGCGCGAAGACGTCTCCGTCGCGAACCTCATCTCCTCGGGCCTGTTTGGCGATGGAGCCGCCGCCGTGCTGGTCGCCGGTGCCAACGTTCCCCGCCGGGGCCCGCGCATTCTCGCCAGCCACAACGTCTTCTATCCGGACACCGAAGACGTGATGGGGTGGAACATCTCGGAAAAAGGCTTTCGCATTGTGCTCTCGCCCGACGTCCCGAAGGTCGTACGTGAAAACCTCGGCCGCGACGTCGATACATTCCTCGCCGCACACGGACTCACCCGTAAGGACATCGGCTCCTGGATCATGCACACCGGCGGCCCGAAGGTGCTCGAGGCGACCGCCGAAGCGCTCGACCTGCCCCGCGAGGCGCTCGATGTCTCCTGGGAAGCGCTGCGCCGCGTCGGCAATTTGTCGTCGGCGTCCGTTTTGGTCGTGCTTGACGAAATTATGAAACACCGGCGTCCTGCGCCCGGCACCCGCAGTGTTCTTGCTGCCATGGGTCCCGGCTTTTGCGCGGAGATGCTGCTTCTGGAGTGGTAAGGAGTTTGGTTGTGGGACCCAGTAGTTGTGATGTTCTGATCGCTGGCGGCGGCCCCGCAGGTCTCTCGGCCGCAATCGCGTTACGCCAGCGCGGCGCGGATGTTCTGGTGGCCGATGCTCTCGAACCGCCAATCGACAAAGCCTGCGGCGAAGGCCTCATGCCCGATTCGCGCCGCGATCTGGCTTGTCTCGGCGTGGACCTGGCCGCGGGTCATGGCGCTGAGTTTCGGGGCATCTTCTTCGCCGGAGAGTACGACAGCGCCGCCGCGGAATTCCCGCGTGGGGTGGGCATTGGCGTGAGGCGCCCCGTCCTGCACCGCCTGCTGCTCGACCGGGCCACCGAACTCGGCGTCCGCTTCGCCTGGAAGACTCCCGTGATCCTGAAGCCACAGCGTCCGGCACACATTGCGGGTCAACCGTGCGCGTACCGCTGGCTCCTGGGGGCCGATGGCCACGCCTCCCGGGTGCGCTCCTGGGCCGGCCTCGAGACCGGCTTGCTGCGCAGCCGCCGATTCGGCTTCCGCGCTCATTACCGCGTCGCTCCCTGGAGCCCCTGGGTCGAGATCCACTGGGGTCCGCTAGGTCAGGCGTATATCACGCCGGTCGGTCCCGAGGAGGTCTGCGTCGCCGCCATCACCCGTCACCCGGGCGTGCGTCTGGCACAGATCCTCGCCAGTCTCCCCTTCCTTCAGGAGAGACTTGCCGGCGCCGCGACCACCACAGCTGAGCGCGGCGCCCTGACGCTCACCCGCCGTCTGCGCCGGGTCACCCGCGCCAACGTCGCGCTCATCGGCGATGCCTCTGGCTCCGCCGACGCCATCACCGGCGAAGGCCTCGCCATGGGTTTCCGGCAGGCGCTCCTGCTCGCGGATTCGCTGGCGGGCGGTCGCCTCGATCTGTATGAAGCCCGTCACGCCGGCATCCTCGCGCTTCCGCAGCGCATGGCCGTTCTAATGCTGCTGATGGATCGCGTGCCCGTCCTGCGCGAACGCACCGTGCAGGCCTTCTCACGTCGCCCACAACTTTTCAGAGAATTGCTCGCCGTCCACGTCGGTGAACGATCTCTGCCTCGCTTCGCCGTACACCACGGCATGGAACTGGGCGCACTCCTGCTGGCCCCACGCTTTGCCTGATCCCCGGAATGAAACGACTCCACCTTCGCCAAACAGCCATCGCCTGTGCCCTGCTTCTGGGCGCCTTGCCGCCCCTCATCGCCCAGAGCCAGCCGCAGCAGGTGACTCTGCACTTCGATCCCTCTCATACGCAGATTCACTGGACTCTTGACGACGTTCTGCATACCGTCCACGGGACGTTCCAGCTCAAGGGGGGCCTCATTACTTTCAATCCCGCCACCGGCGCTGCCGAAGGCGAACTGCTTGTGGATCTCGACAGCGGTAACAGCGGCAGCGCCGCTCGCGACAAACGGATGAAGAGGGATGTCCTCGAAACGCAGACCTATCCCGAGGCCATCTTTCACCCGGAAAAGGTTTCCGGTGCCCTGCGATCGGGATCCACACAACAGGTTACCGTCGACGGCACATTTACAATTCACGGTCAGGACCACCCGTTGAGTCTGGTCGTCTCTGCACGGACAAACGGTTCAACGAACGTCCACCTGACCACGCACTTTATCGTGCCATACGCGCAATGGGGTATGAAGGACCCCAGCACATTCGTCCTCCGCGTGGCCAAGCAGGTCTCCGTCAACGTTTCCGCTGACACTTCCGTCGAGGGATTGCAATAGCTGCGAGTCGACGCACAATGGGTTCAACGTACAATTGTCCTTCGGAAAACCCTCTGCCGTGCGCACCACAGTCAAAACGGGTTCGCACAGAACCCAGCATTGAGGGTATTCATCTCCGGGCGTGACTTATCTGACCGAGGCATGTCGAGCCAGGACTCTTCATGACAATGGCGGAATTACGAGCGAGAGTTCTCAGCGAGCAACGGCCTCTTCCACCCATACGATTCACGTCGGCGAACCACGCTGTCCGCAATCACCTGCGTGGCGAACGAGATGAGCCCGTTGTTGTCTGTCGATGAACAAGCACGGTCCGAGAGATTCCGCTTTGCGGAGCATCGGGAGGCGTTTATCGCGGGGCGTGCACTGTTGCGTATGATCCTGGGGAGCTATTGCCACCGCGCGCCGGCAGACCTGCGCTTCACTTACGGCGACAAGGGCAAGCCCGAGATCGATAGAGAAGAGAGTCACGTCTCGAACGCGGTTTCGTTCAATCTGTGTCATTCAACCAGGGCTCTGCAGATTGCTGTCGCAGCGGAGGGAGCCGTCGGGATCGATATAGGGGACTGTAGTCGGGACTTCGACGTCGACGGCCTGATGGCGGAATGCCTGACCCAGGAGGAAGCGCGGCCGCTGAGCAACCTCGGTGCCGAACAGAGACGAACCGCCTTCCTCCGTTACTGGGTCCACAAGGAAGCTTTCCTGAAGTGCGCTGGAACTGGCTTTTCGGTGTCGCCGAAAGAAGTGCACGTTTTGTTTGGAGACAACGGCCGCTCCAAGATGCGCTGCTCGAATCCAATGGCCAATGCTGTCCTGTTGGGCCGCGACCTCGAAACAGAGCCCGGACATCTGGCAGCGATCGCCACCACCGAGCGGGAATATGAGCTCCAGTCCATCATCCTGTGAACGCATCGCACACTAGTGTGCACGATTGCTAAAACTCCACCTCTTCGCGTTTGCCGGCGGTAACCGCCTCCTGCGCCGGATTCAGAGCCCAACGCATCAGACGAATGCGCTCGGCCAGTTCTGCGGGCGTCACAGCTTCGAAAACGGTTCGCACGTCGAGGCTCACGCCAAACCGCTCTCGAATGCGAGACAGGACTTGAGTGCCGACCAGCGAGTGGCCTCCCAATTCGAAGAAATTGTCCTGCGGACCCACGGGCACGCCGAGCAACTCCTCCCAAACCTCCATCACAGCGGCTTCCACTTCGTCCTGCGCGCTTTCCGGAGCGTGCCGTCGAACTGATGGTGGAAGCGACCCCTCTGGCCGCACCTCCAACATTGATACTGGAGCCGGATGTACAGCTTCCCGCAGCCGTCGTTCCAAATCTCGCGTCGAAACGACGATCTGCGGCATCGGCGCGGCGAGCACCCGATCAAAGACAACGGTGGCTTCCTGCGGCCGGATCGCGTGCTGCAGGATCTTCTTCCTGAAGTCCTCCATTCCCGCCGGCAACTTCAGGTTTGCCGCCATCCCCACATCTCGCCAGGTATCCCAGTTGACGGAGATTACGCGGGTCCCGGCGGGATTGTCGTGGATGGCCGCAAATCCATCCATCCATGCGTTGGCCGCACCGTAATCCGATTGGGCAACAAACGGAATGACGCCACTGATGGATGAGCAGAGCAAAACAAAATCGAGCTGTGGCCGGCCCAGACATTCGATAATCCAGGCAGCTGCTCCGACCTTGGGTGCAAGCACCGCTCGCGCATCTTCCGGAGTATTGGCCTCGATGATATGCCCGACGGCAATGCCCGCGGCGTGAACGACACCATGCAACGCTCCTGCTGCTAGATCCCCCATGATCCGCAACATGGCCGCATCATCGGCTGCATCAGCCTGTAAGGTCGGACACGGCCGCCGGCAACGTGGATGGACTGCAGCGCCTCGATTTTCGCTCTCAGCTCCGGCGCGGTATCGCGAGACGAAAGCAGCGCGTCCCACTCCTCGGGAGGAGGCACGGGTGTTCGGGCCGTCAGCACCAGCAGACCCCTGGTCTTCTCAGCGATGTGCCGGGCCAGCACGAGTCCCACGCCGCCGGTGCCCCCGGTGATCAGATAGGTCCCGTTTTGGCGCAGGGATATCCCACCAGGCCATTTCTCGTCACTCGACGCCAGGTGAATCGGCTCGTAGATCGGCTGCCACCGCGTCGTGCTGCGGCAGGCCACCGTTTCGTTAGCTCCGCCGCGCCGCACTTCGCCGACGATTTTTGCCGCCGCGTCCGGATGATCGACCTCCGCATCCACCACGCGGACCGTGAAGTTGGGGCACTCCAGCGGAACGACTCGCCAGAACGCCGCCAAGGCGGCTCCGTCCGGAGAAGTCGTGTTCTCGCCTGTTACGCTCCAGGCGCGATCCAGCACAACCGTAAACGCGATCGGATCATTGCGCTGGGACTCAGCCAGCGCCTTCACCAGGGACAGGACGCGGGTGACACTGCGCTCAATCGCCTCCGTACCGGGCGTCGCGCCGCCGCC
>CAVPCE010000090.1:0-7948 GCA_963702295.1 uncultured Acidobacteriaceae bacterium
CGCCACCATCTCCGGAACCGTCATCGACAAGACAACCGGCAAGCCCGCTTCCGGCGATCCGCCGTTCTCCTCGACCTCCAGCAGGGCATGACGGAATCCGCTCAGACCACCATCGATGCGAAGGGTCACTACTCTTTCAGCGTGCCCGACACTCAGGGCATGCACCTGGTCCGCGTCGATCACCAGAAGGCCTCCTACTACGGTCCGGTTCCACCCAACACGACCAGCGTCAACATCGATGTCTATGACGTCGCCCCCAAAGTTGATGGCCTCCACCTCTACGCCGACGTCGCCCGCATGGAAACCGATCAGCAGGGCCTCAGCGTTCCCCGAAAGCTACTTCGTCCGCAACGAATCGAAGCCCCCGAAGACTCAGCTAAGCGCGAAAAGTTTTGAGGTCTATCTGCCGCCCGATGCCGTCCTCGAAGGCGCCACCGCGGCCGGTCCCGGCGGCATGGCCGTCGCCAGTTCCCCCGTACCCACCGGAGAAAAAGGCCACTACGCCTTCATCTTTCCCCTGCGTCCCGGAGAAACGCGCTTCCAGATTGGCTACCACCTGCCCTACAGCGGCAGCGCCACCCTCCATGCCCAGGTTTCCATGGCCGCCGACAACGTCGCCGTCATGCTGCCCAAGGCCATGACCTTTTCCGGTCAGGGATTTCAGCCGCTCCAGGGTGATGCCAGCGGCCCGGGCACCCAGACCTGGCTCGCCGCCAATGTGAAACCCGGTACTCCGGTCGCCTTCACTGTCTCTGGCACGGGCTCCATGCCTCGCGAGCAGCAGCAGCCCCAGGGCGGTCCCGGAGCACAAGGCATGGGTGACCAGTCCGGCGCGGCTCCGGACCAATCTGCCCCATCCAGTCAATCCGCCATGCCCAACACACCCGGCGGCGGACTCGGCAACCCGATCGACACACCTGATCCGCTCCAGAAATATAAGTGGTGGATTCTCAGTGGCGTAGGTCTCGCGCTCGTCATCGCCGCTGGATTTATGCTCCGCGCCAAGCCCGGTCAGCAGGCCGCCATCGCCGGCGCCGCACCAGCCCCCAATCCGCTCACGCCCACTCTGCCGCCAGGCGTGAAGGCAACCGCCGTTCGCGCCGGTCTCGTATCCGCTCCAGCGCCCAACGGCGCGCACCAGAAGCCGGTGACCGGTTCCGGGACACTCGCTGCCCTTAAGGAAGAACTCTTCGCCCTCGAAACCGAGCGCCTCGAAGGCAAAATCACTGACGCTGAATACGCCGAGCACAAGGCTGCGCTTGAGGTGCTCCTCAAACGAGCCCTCGCTCGCGAAGCTGCAACAAAATTCAGGATAGGGGATCAGATCGGGGCAGGGAATCAGGCAAAGAGCCGCAGAGCAGCGTCCAGCTGCGCTTACGCGGTCAGCCAGGTCAGAATCAGAACCAGCGCCGCTGCGATCGCCCCAATCCGATACGCGGTTTCCTGCCGTCGGCTGGAGCTCTGGGGTCCATTCAGGGGAGTCATCATACCCGGCCTCGCGAAGTGCTGCTGCTGTGCTGCCTGCTTAGACACATTCTTCGGCAAATCTGATTCGAAAAACGAGGACATTTTTCAAAAATTTTCAGCACGTCACTTCTTCGTCAGCAGCCAGCTCCTCACACCCGCGTTTCCACCCTCTCTGCCCCGTCATTCTTGCTTCCCGGATGTACAATCGCCTCGATGAGCGCACCCGGATCTGGTACCGGACTCTTTCCACCCGATCGCCCTGAGACTCGTGAGCCCCGATCCCCGCTGCCATGGATCATCGCCGGCGGCGTGGTCATCCTCATCCTTGCGGCCATCGTTTTTCTCAGCCACCGTACCGCTCCATCCAATCCTGGTGGCGCCGGCCTCGCGCCTCCGGACCCTTACGCCGCCAACCTGAACCTCAGTAACATCCAGATGAGCCAGGCCAACAGCGCCATCGGCGGCGAAAGCACCTACCTCGATGGCCAGATCACCAACCACGGTTCGGAAACCCTCACCGCCATTACCGTCCAGATCGCCTTCCGCGATGTCGCCAACCAGCTCGTCCAAAAGGACACGCTGCCCCTCAACCTCATTCGCACACGTGTGCCCTACGTTGACACCGAGCCCGTCCGCGCCGACCCCATCCTCCCCAACCAAACTCGTGAATTCCGCCTTATCTTCGACCACATCTCCCAGAACTGGAACCAGAATTATCCCGAAATCCGGGTCATCGCCGTCACCGGTAAATAATGCCAACCCGGTAAATTCTTCCTTCCCCCCTGCAAGTGCTGCACGACCGTTCCCGGAGCCGCCCTTTCGGCTCTTCCTCCCGCATTAATAGACGCTGATTCAAAAAGACTTATTGTCTTTGTTAAACCTGGCCGGGTTTGGCAAAGCATGTGCTCTTTCTCCCGCGTACCACGGGGTGCTGCGCAGCGTTCCGGATTCGTTGAAATAAGGACAGGAAGACTCAAACTTATGAAAACCAAATTGAATCCCGGATCGATCACCGTAATGCTGGTGGCGGCGAGTCTGGGTTTGCCAGCGGTTGCGCAGTCCAATACTCCCCCTCAGCAGTCCCCTCAAGTCCAAACCGGGGCTTCCACCAACGCCAACGCGCCAGAAGGACAGAACGGAACCCCCGAAACCGGCACCGGCAAAGCTCCGCTGCCGACTAAGTCCAATGAGGGCTTCTGGGGTCATATGAACCCCTTTGCCCGTAAGAAGTGGGTCGCCCGGCAGATCGATCCAGTCAAGGATCGGCTCAACGAACTCGACCAGCTCCAGGCAAAGAACGCCAACGATATTAAGGACGTCGACCAGCGCGCCCAGAACGGTATTCATGCCGCGCAGTCCACGGCTGACCAGGCCAACCAGACGGCTGGCCAGGCCAACCAGACCGCGACTCAGGCCACTCAGGTCGCCCAGACCGCCAGCCAGAAGACCGAACAGCTCGGCCAGACGGTTGCCGGCATCGATCAGTATCACCCGATCACCAACACCGACATCAACTTCCGTCCCGGTCAGAGCGTGCTGAACCAGAAAGCAAAAGATGCTCTGGACCAGGTCGTCAGCCAGATGCAGGGCCAGAAAGGCTATGTGGTTGAAGTCGCCGGCTACTCGCGCAGCCGTGGCGCAGTCGGCATGCAGCAATCGCAGCATATGGCGGAAGCCGTCGTCCGGTACCTGGCTGAACACCAGATTCCGGTTTGGCGGATCCACGAAATCGCCATGGGCAACACGCCCCTCAGCTCGGACAACGGCGGAGAAGCCAAGCCCGGCAGTGTGGTTCGTGTCAGCCTGATGGCCAACAGTTTAGCGTCCTTGAGCGCGCCGAATGGCGGCTCACCGACTGGTGCGACGCAGCAGTAACTCCGCGCAGCCCTCCCCTCAAGGGTGCTGCGTCGCAGCCAACCGGATCGGCCTCAATGGAAGGCAGGTCGCAACAAAGCTCTCACACAACGAGAGAACCAAGGCAGATTGGCCCCTCACCCCGAGGGGCCCTTTTTTTGCCCGCTACAACTGATTCACGGTTACTCCGGTCTCGGGCGACTCGTCCTTACACGGCAAACTCTAAACGCTGTCCGCATCCTTCTACCTCCCGGTCGGCACAATCCGCGACAGCACCTGCTCGGCATACCCGTTCACCGTGATCTTCCCCATCAGCTCCACCTTCGCCCCGAACGCCAGCCGGTAGTCGTAAACCGCGCGCGTCTCCGGTCCGGTGAACTCGTCGAACAGGCAAATGTACGGCTGGCGCAGCAGGTCGATCCGCGAGAGCCCAAACAGCGTCGAGGTGTAAAGGTCGGCATCGTGATTCACCAGCAGACCTCCGCGGCCCGCGATGTGGCCGTGGAGCTCTTCCCAGGTGTCCTTGAACCAGCCTTTGATCAGGACCACCCGCGGGTCGTCGATCGTCGGGACCTTGCCGCCCAGATCAAAGGTGCCGGCGGGCAGAATGCCAAATGCCTCAGGAAGCCCGTGGAAGCTGTCCAGTCCGACGAACAGAGAAGACGGGTTGGTATTGTTGGCCAGAAACCAGCGCAGCGACTCGCCCTCGTAGACGCCAAACTCCACATAGGTGATCGGCGCCTCTCGTCCTCCCGCGGCTTCGATCGCGGCCGACCAGATCGCCGGCTTGTCCTTGTACTCGCGCAGCGACCCGATCTCGGGGAACTCATTCCGCAGCAGCGCATAGGTCATCGCGCGCTCATAGAACTTCACGCTTGCCCGTGACGACAGATTCTTGACGATCGACTTCACTCGGCCTCCCAAAAGAGATTTTTTTCATTCGGCCGGCGAAAGTGAAGGCCGCACTGGGTTGCTCATCTCGTGCTGCTCATCCTGTCCGGTTCAGGCTATCTTCGCATGAGCCACACCACGAAGCTCAGGACTAAGCTGATGACAATGCAGGTCGCCAGCGGAAAGTAGACCGTAGTGTGCCGGCCTCGCCAGGCAAAGTCGCCCGGCAAACGGCCCAGCGGCAGACCGGTCTTTCCCAGCAGCAGCACCGCCACGCCGACCGCGGCAATCAGCAGCCCGACGCCAATCAGGACCCGCCCCAGATCGCCCATACCGTCAGTCTAGACGCGGGCATCCCTCCCTGCGTTCCCGGGCTTCTGTTTCTGAGGGCGCTCAGATGGATGTTCATCATGGGCGGCCCTCGCCTGCAGGATCCTGTGTATCCGGCAATTCCCGGAACATGCCGACTCATAACTCGACAACAGCGCGATCATGCCGACCCATGTCTCGACAGCGGGGCTTTGTAACAGGGCATGACTTCAGTCATGCCGCAAGAAACGAGCGAAGCGCCTTCCTTGCTGCCGCAGGCCGTCGGCCCAGCGCTTGCGCGCAGCCGGAGGTTACGTTTCCCCGCTCGATTATGCGTTTCTTCCCCGCTTTGTGGAAATGCTGTCAAGCCCCCGCGAATCCTGACGAAAGTAACAACCGCTGATACAAAACCAATTCCACGCCAAAATTCCTGCCAAAATCTGGCAGGAAATCCACTCGAACCTGCCATACTGGACTTATAGAGTGAAAAGAGAAAAAGCCCGCCACGTGCGGGCTTTTTCTTTGGATCTGGGTGCTCGGCATCAACGACCCATCGCCGACCATCGATCCCCCTTCCCAGGGGCTCTTTTTTCTATTACTTAGCGCGATGGGGCTTCTCGGCAATGATCCATCTTGCGGCAATGAAACGACTTACGAGATAGAAAATGCACTTTTTTCAGATGATCGGTCACCAGCAACGGGCTACCGGTTACAGGCTGCCTTCACCGAGTTATCCTTGCTGGCACCGCACCCGGTCTTTGAGAAGGACGGATGGAACCACACTCCGGAGAAGTGACCCAACTGCTGAAAGCCATGCACGGCGGCGATTCCAGGGCTGCCGAGCATCTGCTGCCGCTGGTCTACAACGAGCTGCACCGGCTGGCCCAGGCCTACATGCGGCGCGAGCGCCCCGACCATACTCTGCAGGCTACCGCGCTCATCAACGAGGCGTACCTGCGGCTGATTGGGGAGGACATTGACTGGAACAGCCGCGCGCACTTTATCGGGCTGGCCGCGCACGTGATGCGCCAGGTTCTGGTCGATTACGCGCGGGCGCACTCCGCGCAACGCCGCGCTGGCGGCCTGCAGCGGGTGGAGATGGAGGACGGCCTCGCCATTGCTCCCGAGCGCCTGGACGAGGTGGTCTGGCTGGATGATGCGCTCCACCGGCTGGCGGCCGAAAATGCCCGGCAGGCGCAGGTGGTCGAACTGCGCTACTTCGGAGGCTTGTCAGTGGAGGAGATTGCCGGGATCCTCGAGGTTTCACCGCGGTCGGTGAAGCGCGACTGGTCCCTGGCCCGGATATGGCTGTTCCGCTGCCTGCGTCCCGGCGAGGCCGTTCCGAACGAGGACGGCCTGGGGAAGGAGGAGTCGGAAAAAAGCGACGGCAAAAAATAATTTCTATTTTGTTGCCCCTTTTGCCGGCCCGCTGCGCGTTCTCCAGTGAAGGCGGTTGTTAAGCGCCTTCCCCAGGAGAACCCCCATGACATCCAACCTTCGCACCTTCGCTCTTGCCGCTCTCGTCGCAATCGCCTCTCTCGCGCCGGCACTGCATGCCCAGAGCGCCATCCGCGCCCAGGTGAACGTGCCCTTCGCGTTCGACTACGGAACCACCCACTTCGGCCGCGGAACTTACGCGATCGCCATGGACGGCGAGAACATCCTCGTGGTTCGCAACCACATGACCAGCCAGACGGCGATGGTGATGGCCCAGCTGGATCGCAGCCCCATCGCGCCGAAAACCAGCGTGGTGACATTCAGGAAATACGGAGACCGCTGGTTCCTGCAGGCAGTGTCGATCGCCAACGTCGGCAGCGCTTCCGTGTACGAATCGAAGGCGGAACGCCAGGCGGCCCGCGAACTGGCCTCGCGCGGCGGAGACGCGACGCAGGTGGCGCTGGCAGTCCTTCCCGAGCATGCCTTCGGCAAGTAAGAATTCGGTTCGGACTGGGCCGATCAGGAGTTCCCCACACCTCCCGGGGGACTCCTGTTCTTTCCGGGATGGATTCTCTGCCGAGGGGACGCAGTGGTAGTGTGGTGCCACGTAACCATCGAAGAGAGCGACGAATCCCTTCTCGGGAAACGGGAGATGCAGAAGCCTGACCAAGCCGCGGAGCAGCTGTTCGGAGAAGCTCTCGAACTGGAAGGCGAGGAGCGGCGGGCGTTTCTGGACCGGGCCTGCCAGGACCAGCCCGCGCTACGGAGCAGAGTGGAGACGCTGCTCAGGGACCATGATCGCCTGGAAGGATTTCTGGGCGAATCGCCATTCAGGGCTCCCACCGGATCAAATAGTTCGGTGCAGCATCCCGAGGAGATAGGGACGGGTTCCGCAGAACCGCCCATCGCACCCGGATCACGCCTGGGACCTTACCTTATTGAGGCGCCTCTTGGGGAAGGCGGCATGGGTCAGGTGTTTCGGGCGACGGACACGCGTCTGGGACGCTCGGTGGCGATCAAGATCTGCAATCAGGAGTTCATGGGCCGCTTTGAACAGGAGCGGCGCTCGATTGCGGCGATCAATCATCCGCGCGTTTGCACCCTGCATGACGCAGGCTCGAACTATCTGGTGATGGAGCTGGTGGAGGGAGAGACGCTGGCCGCGCGGTTGAAGCGCGGCAAGCTGTCGTTGCAGGAAACGCTCCGGTTCGGATGCCAGCCGCGCTGACGGCGCGACGGAAGAGAGCTCTTCTACGTCTCGCCCGACTGGAAGATGATGGCGGTGGATGTGACGACCCGTCCCACCTTCCAGGCCGGCACGCCGCGTGCTCTGTTCGATACTGAGATGGTGGACACCGGCATTCGCACCGGGCCTTTCAGCTGGGATATTGCGCCCGACGGCAAGAGATTTCTGATCATTAGCCCCAACTCCAGCGGCACCTCGTCAGTCAACCTGATTCTGAACTGGCAAGCGAACGGACACTGATACAAGATGGGGAGGAGGTGAGTTCCCGGCTTTCGGTACGAATGGCCGGCGAGCAGTCCGAGGAGTTCGTTCGGCGCCGTTCTCCTCTCCACCCCCATCGTTCTTTCCGCAGATTACGTTCCGCTGCTCGCGGCGGGGATTCTGTCGACTACGATGGAGCCACGAACGTGCGGGAGATGGATATGAAGAAGAACCGTGTATGCCTTGTGGCGGCTCTCGGAATTGCTGTGGCCGCGAGCTGCGTGTGGGTTGCACACGCCCAGAATCCGGGCGGTCGATCGGCAGGCTGGCAGGCAAAGCTCAGCGAGATGGTGCCGCTTTTGGGACATCGCAACTGGATCCTGATTGTGGATTCTGCCTATCCTCTGCAGGATTCGCCGGGCATCGAGACGATTGAGACGGGGGCGTCTGAGATGGAGGTGCTGCGGGAGGTCCTTGGGTCCGTGGACCACTCCATTCATGTGCGCCCGGTGGTTTTCATGGATGCCGAGCTTCCATTTGTTC
>CAVPCE010000091.1:0-73210 GCA_963702295.1 uncultured Acidobacteriaceae bacterium
TGCGGATAATGAATTCATGGTGGGAGCGGTGCGAGACCGAAGCGAATACCCCGACTACCGAATAACCGGCAATCCGGAACCTTCGATGAAACGCGCTCCGGCCCGTCTGGTTACTTTTCCATTCAGCCGCTGGCCGCATCACCAGCTGACCGGTCCATAGCTGCCCGCCTCTTAGCTGAACATGGCATTTCCGCCCCATTTGTGGAAATCCTGTCAAGCCCCTCTCGCCCTGACCAAAGTACCGTTTCCCCGATAATCCCTTTCCCCTCAGATAATCATTCGTAACCGTCACAGTCCCAAAACCTGGCAGTAAACCGGTTCAAACTTGGTATTCTGAACTTATAGAGTGAAAAAAGAAGAAAGCCGCCGATCTCCGGCGGCTTTTTCATTTCTCGGATGCCCCGCGGCCTGTGGCCTGTGGCCTGTGGCGCTGTCCGCTATCCGCTAAAGACCAGGAGCTTCCCATGTCCACCACCATCGCCGACCTCTCCCCCACCCCCGGCCCCGACCGCCGCTGCCGCTACGTCCGCGTCAACGGCGCTCGCTGCCGCTTTCCCTCCAAACCCGGCAGTGACCTCTGCTCCGACCACCATTTCAAAAAGACCTACACCCGGGGACGCCTCCGGCCCAGCCCGCCCTCCACCTTCAACACCGTCCCCCTCGTCCGTTTCGCCTGGGCCGACGACCACGATTCCATCCTCTTCAACTGCAATCAGATCGCTCTGGCCCTGGTCACGACACCATCAATGCTCGCCAGGCCGGAGCCCTCAACGCCGTCATGCACACCGCCCAGCGCTCCCTCCGCCAGAAGTTTCTCCATGAGCGCTTCGAGGCCCAGGAACGCGAGCGCGCTGCCGCCGCCGCCAGATCCTCAGTTGCCTCCAGCGGAAACGCCGTCCCTGCTTCCGCTCCGGAAGATCCGCGTGCCGACTTCGTTACCGACTACGTCCTCGATACCGACGGCATGCCCCTCGCCCTCCCCGACCAGCCCGACACCCCGGCATCGGCCGATACCCCGGCATCGGTAGACACCCCGGGTGCCCCATCCTTGTCTTCCTGCGCTGTTCAGGAAGACAGGGTGGGATCTGCAGACGCCCCGGCATCGGCAGACACCCCGGGTGCCCCATCCTTGTCTTCCTGCGCCGTTCAGGAAGACAGGGTGGGATCTGCAGACGCCCTCCCCGATCACCAGAAAAACGAAAAAGAACTCGACCCCGTCTGGGTCGCCCGGAAGCGCGACGCCATCCTCTACCTTCGCGAGTACTACAAGAACGATCCCGCCATGCTCGCCGAAATTGAAACCTATCCCACCGCCCGCTACGCCCCTAAACCGAAATATGAACCCGAGTCCGAGCCCATTCTTCTCCCCGCTCTCACCGCGTGCGCCGAGCCGCAACCATCGAGCGATCCCGTAACCCGTATCCCATGTATTAAGTACCTGCAACCCGAGTCCCTGCCACACATGTGCACAGAGGCCCCCGCGAAGTTCCCTGTTTGCCACACATAACAAGATCAGCGAACAAAATTTTTTTAGAGGAAGGCGAACTAACAGACGATGTGCCCCGCGGCCCGTGGCCGGTGGCCTGTAGCCTGCGGCCTGACGATCAGCTCCCGCCAGCCACCCCCAGCGCAAAGTCCGCGCTGTTCGAGCTGCGGCTCATCACCGGATGCTGCCCGAATGCCTTGCCCTGCTTCTTCGCCAGCGCATCCACCTGCTGCTCCACCGCCTGCGCCACCGAGTTGTAGACCTGGCTCATCGGGTCCATCCCTTTGTTGGCTTTCATCGCCTCAAGGAGGTAGTACGTGAAGTACCCATGCTGCAGTGAGTCGCTCTCCAGCGACTCCTCGTCCGACCGCGCCGCCGCCACCACGATCCGCCCTGTCCCGTCGGCCATCCGCTCCAGCATCGCCGGCGATGGAGCGGAGTTCGCCAGCCCCGGAGCCATCATCTTTGCCGCATTCGTCACCGCGCCGCCGCTGAAGCAGGTGTCCAGAATCACCGCGGTGCGCAGCGCCTTCATCCGCGTGGCCACTGCGTTGGCCAGCTCCACCATCGGCAGAGCCGTCGCGTACAGCGCATCCTGGTCGATCTCTTTCGCCTGCCCGATGTCGGTGTCGTAGGTGACGATGTAGTTCGCCCCGCCTGCCGAATCGTCGCTGCGCGGCGATCCATGTGTAGCCACGTAGATCACCACCAGGTCGTTCGGCTTCGCGTTCCGCGCGATCCAGTTCAGCTTTTCCTTGATGTTTTTCGTGGTCGCCTGATCGTCCAGCAGAACACCCACGTGATCCGGTGGAAAGCGCCCAATCGCGGGATCGGCCAGCTGCAGCGCAAACGCCTTCGCATCGGCGGTCGTGTAGTGCAGCGTTGGAATCGCAGGATCCTGGAACTGTCCAACCCCGATCACCAGCGCCCACTTCTGCTGCACCGGCCCGGCCACCGCGGGCGTATTCGCCGGCGGCTCGCCCTTCTCGGGAGCGCTCTCATGCAGCGCGCGGCTCTGGATCGGCGTCGCCAGCACGAAGGGATTGAGCCCTTCCTGCATTGCCTCCGAGCCGAACGTCTGCGCCTTCTGCAGCGAGTACTGCGCCAGCCGCGCGTTGCCCAGCCGCTGCTCCACAAGGCTGCGGTAGTACCACGCATCGCCCAGCTCGGCACAGGTGGAAACAGCATGCTTCAGCAGCTGTAGAGCGTCTTCGAAGGCATCGTCGCTGCTCGTCGGACGCACTCGCTCCAGTGCCTGCACCACCAGATCCTTGCCCGCGCCGCAGCGGTCGTCGTCGGCCCGCGCAACCGCGCTGCTTGCGAGGATCAGCAACGCCAAGCCGGCCGCAGATGCCATGCGACGCGCTGTCATTTGCCGCTCGTCAGCTCCTGTGCCCATCGCACTTTCATCGCCTGCAGCACCGCAGGACTCACGCCGCTGTCCATCAGCCGCCGCCGCGCCGCCAGGCTCAGGTCGAAGTCCACCACCTTCGCGTTGCGCACCGACGCGGTCACGGTGTCGTCGGCCACCCCCGCCTTCACCATGGCGACGATCTGGGATTCGTCAGCGGCCGCCCCGCGCCGGCCGCCGAGCTTCCGGTCGTCCCGCCCATATGGCTGCCGCCGCTCCGCACGGACGCGTCAGTCGCCCGATGCGTGGATCGCGCCGGTGCCGGGGTCGCTGTCTTCTCCGGCGCCGGAGCTGGCTTCGGTGCTGGAGGCGGCTCGTTATCCGCCACCGTCGGCGGCGTATTCCGCATCTCGTCCAGCTTGTGGTAGTGCGTGATGGCGGTCTCGATCCGTTTCTGCGGGATCAGGAAGTACTTCTCGCCCGGCTTCGCGTCGATCGCCTTGCCGTACTCAATGGCCGCCTGATCCAGAAACTTCATTGCGGCCTTTTCATCCTGCGCCTGATATCCCAGCGCCTCATCGGCCACCCCGATGTCGTACAGCCGGTAAGCATCCTCGTCATTCTTCGCCAGAGGCGGCGCCGTCTCGAAGGTCTCCAGCGCCCGCTCCCATAAACCAGCCTCGGCCTGCTTGTCGCCGTCGTCCAGGGCGCCCTTGTTCTTCGCCAGGTAAACGTCGATCGTCTCGTTGGTGTTGACGATCTGTTCCGCCATCCGATGCACCGCCATCGTCAGCAGCCGCGACCGCAGCTCCGCGTCCGTCGGCGGCTGGTCATCCTCGTCGGTACTGGAACTGCCGGAGCTGCCTTTGATCTTGTGCCACGAGCTGCTGAGCCCGCCCATCACCCCGTGGGAAGCGTTGTTGCCGTTGCTGTCGAATTCCTGGTCGTAATTAACCGTCACGTTGTCCGAGCCGATCGTTGCCCCGGATCGCGTCCTGGCCTGGAACGAGACGCTCAGCGCTCCCGTCACCCGCGTGAACGTCTGGTTCTTCGGCTGCCCTTTGCCCGCCAGCATATTCGGCCGCTGCGTCACCGTCGGCTGCGGGTGAGCGTAGTTCGTGATCTGGCAGCTCACCGTCACTGCGGGATCGTGTTCCTCCTCGCGCAGCTTCGGATCGTCCTGCAGCAGTTCGGTTTCCATCAGCGCCTGCAGATCGCGCGCCAGGTCGACCTGATCGTCGCGCGCAATCACTCGCACCCGAATGGTGTCGCCGGGCAGACGCATCAGCGCCGGCATCTTGCGCTGCAGTGTGACCTTCGTCTTCGCCATCCCGAAGTTCTGGCTCTGCAGAGGCACGGCCACCAGGCCGATGGCCAGCCCCGCCGCCACCCCACATCCTTGCAAATTCATCGCCGGCTCCTCGGGCTTCTGGGGAGCCCGATCTTCTTCGATCCGAAAACTGACGGCCGCACGCCTTACCTCGGCCACCGCTGTTCGTGCTCGTCGGGGAGGGGACATCATAATAGCAAGTCCCCCGCGCTGCGGACACACTTTTCCGCGCGCCGCCCACCTTCTACTGACGGGTGTCCTCAAACGGCAATTTGTTCCGTGGATTGGGTTCAGGATCGACGGTTGAAGGGAATCACGCCAGGCCGCCGGCCCGCTTCAGCGTCTCGATGTCCAGTTTTATCATCTGCATCATGGCGGCCATGGCGCGCTCGCCGCCTTCCGCGTCCTTACCCTGCAGTAGTTTCTCGATATTGACCGGGACCACCTGCCACGAAACACCGAACTTGTCCGTCAACCAGCCGCACTGTACTTCCTTACCGCCGGCCGAAAGCTTCGCCCACATCGCGTCGATCTCCGCCTGTGTCTCACAGGGAACCACGAATGAAATCGCGTGGGTGAACTGGTAATGGGGTCCGCCATTGAGAGCCACGAACTCGATGTCGCCGATGGTGAATTTTGCCGTCATCACGGACCCCGGCGGATTCGGCGCTCCCTCTGGCGCGCGCAGCACCGGTCCGCGTTTCGCATTGGGAAACACCGACAGATAATATTCGACCGCCTCTTCAGCGTTGTCGTTGAACCACAGGAACGGCTGGATCCTCTGCATAACGGCTCTCCTTTGCGAGTGGGTTGTTCAGCGGCTTCCGCCGGCAATGGCTCCGATGACCAGCAACGGTTCTTTCCCGGACGCCACCTCAGCAGGCAGCGGATTATCCGGCGAGTCGTGCGAAAGATCCTCCTGGCAGGCAAAGAAGCGCAGGAAGGGCCTGCGCTTCTTTGTGTCGTGGTCCCGAATCGTGCCTCGCAGCACCGGATATCGTTCCTCCAGCGCATCGAGCACGCGCCGCAGCGTCACCGGCTCAGCGACCTCCAGCTTGACCTCCGCATTCACATGGCCAGCATCCGCAGATGATGCGGCAATTCCACCCGGATCATGACAGCGTCTGCACCTCAACCGAAGCACCGCCGGCAGATCCCGCACGATCGGCTTCCAGTAATCGCCCGCATCCGGCGGACGTAACCTGTCCGCCGGTCGTGCCGAAATAAATGCCGCACTCGTCCAGCGTGTCCACAGCCATGGCATCGCGCAGCACGTTCACATAGCAGTCCTTCTGCGGGAAGCCCCTTCGTGAGCGCCTCCCACTCGTTGCCGCCGCTCTTGCTGCGCTACACGTGCAGCTTGCCGTCCAGCGGAAAATGCTCGGAGTCGCTCTTGATCGGCACTACATAAATAGTCTCCGGCTCATGCGAGTGCACGTCGATGACGAACCCGAAATCTGTTGGCAGATTTCCGCTCACCTCGCGCCAGGTATCGCCTGCATCGTCGCTGCGCATCACGTCCCAGTGTTTCTGCATAAAGAGCACGCCCGGCCGCTTCGGATTCATCGCGATGTGGTGCACGCAATGGCCGACCTCCGCGTTGGGATCGGGGATGAACTGCGAGCGCAGACCTTTGTTGATCGGCTTCCAGCTCTTGCCGCCATCGTCGGTGCGAAACGCGCCCGCCGCCGAAATCGCGATGTAGATGCGCTCCGGATCCCTCGGATCGAGCATGATGGTGTGCAGGCACATGCCGCCCGCGCCCGGCTGCCATTCGGGACCGGTGCCGTGACCGCGCAACCCCGACAGCTCCTTCCAGCACTCCCCGCCATCGGTCGAGCGAAACATCGCCGCATCTTCGATCCCGGCGTACACCGTATCCGCGTCGGTCAGCGACGGCTCCAGATGCCACACCCGCTTGAACTCCCACGGGTGCTGCGTGCCGTCATACCACTGGTGCGTGGTCAGCGGCTTGCCGGTCGTCGGATGTGTCATAGACGAATCGTTGCTCTCCACGGCGGCCCTGCGGCGACTTCTCACGCCGCCCGGCGATGCCAGGTCTTTCCGCCGTCGTCGGAGCGCTGAATAAGCTGGCCAAACCAGCCGCTGGTCTGCGAGACATAAATCCGATCCGGATCCACCGGCGATCCCTTCATGTGATAGATCTCCCAGCCGGCGAAGAACGGTCCGCTGACCTCCCACTTGTCACGCTTGCCGTCCGACGTAAGAATAAAGGCGCCTTTCGGGTCCCCACCAGCACGCGTACTTTGCTCATGCTCTCTCCTTTGAAATCCTTTCTGGAATTGTGCCCGCAAGCTTACATCGGTTTCGAGACGTTAATCATCCACGGCGTGCCGAAACGATCGTGGAACATCGCGTAGCGTTTCGCCCAGAACGTCTCCTGCAGCGGCATCCTCACCTGTCCGCCCTGGGAGAGCTCCCCGTAAATTCGCTCGGCCGTCTCCACATCCGGCAAATCCAGGCAAACCGACATCCCCTGCGCTTTCTCGAAATAGTCTGGCGGTGCATCGGAGCCCAGAATCATCTGATCCCCAACCGCCAGGGCCACGTGCATCACCTTCTTCGCCCATTCCGGATACTTCGCAGCCATGGGACTGTCGCCAAAGGTGAATATGGCGACGATCTTTCCGCCCAGCACCCGCTCGTAGGTGTGGAACGCCTCTTCGCACTGTCCGTCGAAATTTAAATAAGGTTGGACTCGCATCTCTCTCTCCTCAGGAATGATTTTTGTTCGCTCTTCGTTTCTTCCTTCGTCCACACCATCGGGACGGCGATCCTCACTGCCGCGCGAAGACCGGCGCTTCGTCAGCGCTCGGTCCCCAGCTCGCCGGAACCGGAATGTCGAGCAGCCGAAGATAAACGCCGAACTGTCCTCGATGCTGGTACCAGTGGTTGAGCATGATATTGCGGAGGAAGGCCTGCCGAGGCAGTGCCATCACCTGCTGTTCCCCGGCAAGAATGCGAAAAGTTTCGTTCATGGCGGCGGCGTCGAACTTCGGCAGCAGGGTTCGGACGGTCGCCACACTCTCGTCGAAAGCTTGCAGGACTTGTTCCCGGCTCGCCGGCTCGGGCATGTTCGAGAAATCCGGGGCCTGCCCCGTCTTGTCCTGAACGAAGCGCACCACGTCCCCCGGCACCTCAGCCAGATGCAGCGCCAGTTGTCCGGCAGACCTGGATTTCCGATGCGGCTTCCAGGTCAGCTTGTCCTCGGGCAGGCGCTCCAGAAATTCCGCGTAACCGGCGCCTGCTGCTCAAATTCGTCAAGAAAATCCTGTGCGATCGACATGATGTGCTCCTTCAGATCCAGAGAGGTTGAAAGCTTATCGGTTTTGCCGCAGTGGCACCAGTTCCTGCAGCCTGACGTCGCGAAGCCATAAGCTGCCCCACACCAGCACGCCGAAATACACAGGGAACAGCGTGTGGCTCAACAGCGGCTCCTGCAGCCGAACATTGGCAGCGACGGCTCCGCCCAGGTAGCCCGTAAGCAAAATCGCCCCCAGAATCGCGGTGCGCGGGATAAGGTAGAGAATGGTGCTGATGAGCAGCAGTGCGCCCAGCGTGGACGAGACTGCTATCGGCCATCCGGTCTGCACAAAGGCATCGACGACCGCCTTCGGCTGGACGAACTTCATGGCCGCGTCGAACAGAAGAAACAGCGCCACCAGTCCGGCAATCACCCTGCCCGTCCACAGCTTCCCTTTGAAACCTCGGTCATGTCGTCTCCCGTCCACCGCGCTCCCATCGTTGCTTCGGCCATAGCCGCTCCTCCATATCCACTTTGTGAAATGTTGCACCGCTGTGGCCCCGGAACTCGTACGGTTCCCCTTTTCACTTTTTCCCGTTCTTTGGCTCCGAACGCCGCGGTCCCCCCAGCCAGGGCAGAATCGGCGTAGGATCCCGATCTTTCCAGCGCCGCCGCGTCTCGGCCAGAATCGCTTCTCGATTTCCCGCCATATGCGCGACCAGCTGCGCCGGCGCCCCGGTGTTCTCGTGCTGCGCGCCCCAGATCAGCAACTCCAGCATCACCGGCGCCAGATCGATCCCCTTCTGCGTCAGCCGATAATTCACCCGCCGCCCATCCTCCGGGTCCGCCTCCGCTTCAACCACCCCCGACCGCTGCAGGCGGCGCAGCCGGTCCGCAAGAATATTCGTGGCGATCCCTTCGCCCGACTCCACAAAATCCTGAAATCTCTGAAAGCCGCGCACCATCAGATCGCGCACGATCAGCAACGACCATCGGTCGCCGAAGACATCGAGCGAGATGCTGACTGGACATCCGGACCGGTGCTGGGGAACGGCCTTCCGAGGCACGTCCGCCAATCTACCAACGATTACTTGTGAATTGCAAGTATGTTTGAAAGAAAAATTTGCAATCCAATGAAGCAGCAAAAAGGCCACCCGCCCGGGGTGGCCTTTTCACACTGATTCACCGCTGAAAGCACTCTTATTGCGGCGGCCCCTGCGATACCCCGGAGGGGTTTTGCGGCTGCGGTTGAGGCTGCGGCTGCGGTTGCGGATTCACCGGAGGCGTAGCCGTGATCGGCGCTGTCCCCGGAGGCACAGGCTGCGAATTCGCCGGAGTCGGCGCCTGCTCCTGCACGCCAATCGACTGACCGGAGACGACCATCTCCACGCGCCGGTTCTGCGCCCGTCCCGCCGCGCTGGAATTGTCCGCCACCGGATCAGCCGGCCCGAATCCCTGTGCTGTCACGCTCTCCGGTGACACGCCCTGGGAAACCAGGAACGTCTGCACCGCCATGGCCCGTTTTTCTGAGAGCTGCTGGTTGTACTCCGGCGTACCCACATTGTCCGTGTAGCCTTCCACCTGCACCTTCAGGTTGGGGTAGGTGAGCAGAATGCCGGATACCTTGGCCAGCTTGATCTGCGCATCCGTCTTCAGGTCGTATTTGTTGAAGCCGAACAGCACGTCGGACATATTCACGATCAATCCGCGCGCTGTCTCCTGGGTGTTGAGGACCTGGTTCAGCTGATCGCGCAGCTTCTCGCGCATCTGCTCTGCCTGCTGCCGCGCCTGCGCCATGGCCTGCTCGGCGGCCTGCTGCGCTGCCCGGGCCTTCGCCTGTTCATTGCGCGCAGTCTCGGCTGCCGCTTCGGCCTGCTGTTGCTGCGCCTGCGCTGCCTGAGCCTGCTCCTGAGCTTCCTCCTGGCGTTGTTTCGCTTCCCGCGCCGCCTCATCGGAAGCCAGCGCCTGCCGCTTTGCGGCTTCTTCCGCAGCCTGCCGGGCCGCATCGTCCTCAGCCTTCTTCTTACGAACCGTCAGGATGCGAGCATCCTCAGCGGTCTGCACCGCCTCGCGCGCGTAGGTGATCTCCTGCTTCATCTCCTTCTGGTGGATATCCATCTGCTGCGCGTTGTAAAGATCCTGTTTCGCCGAAGCCATGCTGTCGGCCGCATACTGCTCGGCGCCCTCGGCATCGGCAATCTGCACCGCATTCACCGCCTCATACAGCTCCAGAGGCGAGCGGTCGTTGCGCGTAATGGGATGGAGTACGGAATGCCGCCCCTCGGTCTGCGCGTAAGCGCCCCGCGGCAGCAAATTGTAATGCGCGTTCACGGTTTCCAGCACGCCTGTGGTCTTGTCGTTCAGGACAAAGTTCTGCATCACCACCACGTCGCTCGGCATGGTCACTGCAAAATACGGCTCAGCGGTCAAAATCAGGCCAAAGGACTGCAGGTTCGCGGTCACTGTGGTATCGGCCTTGCCGTTCTTGCTCCAGAGCACTTCCCCCAGGTTCACCGGGCGCCCCTCGGGCGTAACCGCCCACAGCACGTACGTAAGGTACTCGACTCCGAAGCCATTGGCCGGCGTCAGGCCTTCAATGTGGACCTTGATCTGGGTGCGCCCATTCAGGCTGTTCACTTCGGCGCGCCCTTTGGCGTCCGGCAACAGCTCAGTTCCCCGGAGCCCTACCTGCGTGGATCCGCTGCGATGAAAGTAGTTGACGGCCGGGATATCGCGTCCCACCACCGTGATCTTGTAGATCGGGACGCCGTTCTCCGTACCCTGCGGCTGCTGGCCCTGCTGCGTCCAGCGGTCGGTTGTTGTGGGATTCGACTCCTGCGCGAGCAGTGTCCCGCATCCGGCCAGTGCCAACGCCACTATCCAAACCTTTTTCATGTCCCTGAATCCCCCTGTTTCTCGTCCCAGATCAAAGAGATGCGCTATCGTACCGTTCGGTCACTCGGAATGCGCGGAATCTCTCCCTGGCGAAGCCGAATCGCCACCCCCGGACCCGTCCCTGCCCGGTCGGCAGCCCCTGTCCTGAGCGCGGTTTACTATGCTCCCAATGCCCGTCGCCGCCATGGTTCTCGACCTTCGCATCGAGCACGCCCACTCGCTCAAGGATCGCCGCCAGGTCGTCCGCAGCCTGAAGGAGAAGCTCGCCCACGGCTTCAACATCTCTGTCGCGGAAATGGACGAAGCCCCCACCTGGCAGTCTGCCACAATCGGCATCGCTGCCATCTCCGGCTCGCGCGACTATCTCTCCGGCCTGATGGCGCAGGTCGAGAGCGCCGCCGTTCGCATCGCTGAGGGTCTGGGCGCCGAGGTCTCTGCCTCCTGGGATTTCCTCGAGACCGGTCCGGAAACCGGCCCGACTGAATAACGGACCCCCGGTTGGCAACGCGGACGCGCATGTATGATGGGCGTGCCGCCGGCCCTGCTCGCCATCTCCGCTGTCGATTGTGTCAGGGACCGGCCCCATGCAGTGCCCTGGAGGAACCATGAAACGCATCCTCGGTCCACTCGCAGTCCTGCTCTTGTTTGCCGTTGCTGGCATCGCGCAACAACGACCCGCCAGCCACGCTTCTCCCAGCCCGCATGCGGCGCCCCAGCAGGGAGCCCGCAACATGCATCCGACGCCGGTCGGGCCCGCACGTCCGCCGGTTGGCGGGGGGCACATCCCCAACCACGGTCCGCAGACCCATGTCCCTCTGCAGCAGGGCAGGCCCGACGCGACCGGCCATCCTGTCGCCCCGCACGTCGACGCGAACAATGACCGCTGGGTCGGCCACGCGCCTTCTCCGTCGCGCAATTACCACCTCGACCACCCCTGGGAGCACGGCCGCTTCCCCGGCCCCACCGGAGCCCGGCAAGTGTGGCGCCTGGGTGGCGGCGGTCCCGATCGCTTCGGATTCGGCGGCTTCTTCTTCAGCGTCGCCCCGGCTGACATGGGCTATTGCGATGGATGGAACTGGGATTCCGACGACATCGTGCTCTATCCCGATCCGGACGATCCCGGCTGGTACCTCGCCTACAACGTCCGCCTCGGCGTCTATGTCCATGTGATGTACCTGGGCAGTTAGCCTCCGCAACCAGGCGGGTTCGGCAGTGGGGCAACCGCGGAACTCCGCGTTGCCCCGCGTTCCGCTGCAATGCCAAACTGAACTTCCGATGCCCCGCACTGCTCCTCCCGGCCTCACCACGGTTCCCATTCTCTCCGTCGAACATCTGCGCAAGGAGTACGGCACGGTTCTGGCCGTCGATAACGTCTCCTTCGCCGTCGGCTCGCATGAGATCCTCGGCCTCCTCGGCCCCAACGGCGCAGGTAAAACGACCACCATCAACATGATCCTCGGCGTGCTGGCGCCCACCTCAGGCGCCATCGCGATCGATGGCTGCGACCTGGCGCGCCGCCGGCGGCAGGCGCTCAGCCGCACCAATTTCGCCGCCGTTTACGCTCCCCTGCCCGGCAACCTCACCGTCGCGCAGAATCTCCGCGTCTTTGGCCTGCTCTATGCCGTGCCCGGCTTGCGCGCGCGCATTGAGGAAAGCCTCCACGACTTCGACCTGATCCGCTTTCGCAATACGAAATGCGGCGTGCTCTCGTCGGGCGAGCAGACCCGCGTAGCCCTCGCCAAAGCCATGCTCAACCGCCCGCGTCTGTTGCTGCTCGATGAGCCGACGGCGTCCCTGGATCCCTCCATCGCTCGCGAAATCCGCGCCACCATCCGCGACCTGGCGGCGCGCACCGGCGTCGGCGTCCTGTGGACCTCGCACAACATGGTGGAGGTCTCCGAGGTCTGCCACCGCGTGCTGTTTCTTTCCCACGGCAAAATCCTGCTCGAGGGCGATCCTCGCTCCCTGCCCGGTCAGCACGGCCACGGCACGCTCGAAGACCTCTTCGTCGCCGTCGCGCGCGAACCGCTCACCCTGCGCATTCCCCAGGAGCAGAGCTGATGGCTCTCTTCCCGCGCCGCCCCGCCGGCCTGCTTCTCCGCCAGTACTATCTGCTGCGCAGCAGCCCCACGCGCATCGTGCCCCTCTTTGCCTGGGTCGCCATCGACATCGTTCTCTGGGGATTCATCACCCGCTACCTCAACTCCGTGTCCCAGCCCGCCTTAACTTCGTGCCCGCGATGCTGGGTGCGGTGTTGCTCTGGGATTTCATGGCGCGCGTCATGCAGGGCATCACCACCGCATTTCTTGAGGACGTCTGGTCGCGGAATTTCCTCAACCTCTTCGCCTCCCCCCTCAGCGTGTCGGAATACCTGACCGGCCTCGTTCTCTCCAGCATCGCCACCAGCATCATCGGCCTGGCGGTCATGATCGGCCTCGCTACCCTCGCCTTCGGCCTGTCGTTCTTTGTCTACGGATCGATGCTGGCTGCGTTCCTGCTCGTCCTCTTCCTGTTCGGAATCTCGCTGGGCATCTTCGGCTGCGCGCTGGTCCTGCGCTTCGGACCCGCCGCCGAGTGGTTTATCTGGCCCATCCCGGCCTTCATCTCGCCTCTGGCCTGCGTCTTTACCCGCTCTCCGTGCTGCCGCACTGGATGCAGGTTCTCGCTCGGCTCATCCCACCCAGCTATGTCTTCGAAGGAATGCGGCGGGTGCTGCTCGGCCACCAGGTTGCCGCCACGCCGCTGGCGATCGGCAGCGCCCTCGCGGTCCTGTACCTGCTGCTCATGGCCCGGCTGTTTACCGGCGTTTACCGCCACGCCGTTCGCACCGGACTAATCGCGCGGTATTCAGCCGAAACCGTGAACTGAGCGGGACCGTCGATCGGCCCTGAATTTGGTGTCGCTCCGAGCAAGCCTGATAATCGAGGAACATGCCTCGTTCTGTTCCCGACCCCTCTCAATCGACCGTGCGTTCAAAGCGCCAGTCTCGCCGCCGTGGCTCGGATGCCGCGCTGAAGGCTCACTCGTCGGAACAGCCCGTCATTGCCATCGTCGGCCGCCCCAATGTCGGCAAGTCCACCCTGTTCAACCGCCTCACCAGCTAGCCGCCGCTCCATCGTCGGCAACGAACCGGGCATCACCCGCGACCGCATCTACGGCGAAGTCAGCTGGAATGGCCGCATCGCCCGCCTGGTCGATACCGGCGGCATCGTTCCCGACGACGATGCCCTCATCCCCTCTGAGATCTTCCGCCAGGCACGCCATGCGCTCGACGAAGCCAGCGCCATCATCATGGTCGTCGACGGCCGCACCGAGCTTGCCTCCCCCGATATGGATCTCGCCCGCCTGCTTCTCCGCACTGGCAAGCCCCTCTTCCTCGCCGTCAACAAGATCGATACCGAGCAGATGGGCGCCGCAGCTGAGAATTTCCGCAGGCTCGGCATCCGCAACGTCTTCCCCATCTCCGCCGAGCACGGCCACAACATCGGCGACCTTCTCGACGATGTCTTCGCCGTGCTGCCCCAGACCGAGCCGCTCGCAGAGCCCGAACCCGTTCCCGAGGTCGCCGAAGCCGAAGCTGACGAGACGGCCAGTCCCGACGAAGCCAGCCAACGCTCTCATGGCGAGTTCCAGCAGCATGAAACCCGCGTTGCCATCATCGGCCGTCCCAACGTCGGCAAATCCACCCTCCTGAACGCCCTCACCGGCAGCGCACGGGCCATCGTCTCGCCCGTCGCCGGAACCACCCGCGATGCCGTTGACGAGGTCATCCGCTATAAGGACCACGATCTCCGCCTCATCGACACCGCCGGTATTCGCCGCAAAGGCAAAACGAAGCTGATGGCCGAGAAGCTCTCTGTGGTGATGGCGCGCCGCCACCTCGAAGCGGCCGACGTCGCCCTCCTGGTCATCGACGCCACCGAGGGCGTCAGCGCCTCCGACGCCACCATCGGCGGCTACGCGCACGAAAGCGGCCGCTCCGTCGTTATCGTCGTGAACAAGTGGGATCTCGTCACCACCGGTCGCACCGATGGCAAGCCGCCCGCCGATAAAGCCATCTTCGAACGCCAGCTTCGCTCGGTCCTCAAGTATTTGAGCTACGCGCCGGTCCTTTTCATCTCCGCCTCTGAAGGCCGCGGCGTCTCGCACGTTCTAGATACCGTGCTCCGCGTCGCGGCCGAACGCCGCAAACGCGTCGGCACCGGTCCCATGAACCGCTTCATGCAGAAGATCGACTTTCAGCGGGCCAGCGTCCCCATGTCGAAACGAGTGCGCATCTACTACATGACCCAGGCCGCCGTCGCTCCGCCCACTTTTGTCCTGTTCACCGATCGCGACGTGAAGCTGCACTTCTCCTTCGAGCGCTTCCTCGAAAACCAAATCCGTGCAGCCTTTGGCTTTGAGGGTTCGCCAATTTGGTTCCGCGTGCGTGCGCGCAACGAGGCTCCGGCAAAAAATTAGATTCCGCCGCCCTGCCCCGTGCATTTTTGGCAACATCTCGACGGTGGCTGGTATCGAACGTAGTAGATGCGGTAAACGCTTCTGAATCCGACCAAGGAGGATGGATGTCCAGAAATCGGACGAACCCAACTGAATCGGCACGAAAGCGAGCTCTCTATACTGATCCGCAGGCTCGCGGAGGGAGAAGCACTCGAGCCGAGATGATGCCCTCGAGGCCTCTGCTCGAATTTCACCTTTCCTCCGGAGGGCCCCTGAAACTTCCTGGCCTCTTTTATGGAGGCGAGACCAGGGCGGGCGACTAAGCTTTCACAGAACGCTTCTGTGGAAGCAGCAGACTCCACTCCCGGTACCTTCCGGGACGCGAAAATCGGGACGGGCTGTTCGGAAACGGACAGCCCGTTTTGCATTCCCAGAACTCATCCTTCCTTTCCTGCGTATCCTCTTCCTGAAATCCAGATATTCTGGAGCCATCGACAGGGCTCGCACATCCAAGGTTGCAACCCCCGGGGAAACGATCCATCGGATATCTGCAATACCCGGCATTTGGGTGTGTACTCTGAGACGTTTATCTACTGGCTCTTTTCTTTATTTGGGTCACGTTCGACCCTGGCTCGAGGACGCAGCTGTGAAAACAAATCCATTCGTCGCCATCGTTGCCTCAATCCTGCTGGCAGGCGGAGCCGCGGGGTGCAATCAGGCCCAGCTGCAGCAGCAGGCAGGTGCCGGCATGCAGGCCCTGCCGGTGCAGACCATGACCGTTGCCGAAACGCCGGTTCCGCAGTCAGACGAGTACGTAACCACGATTAAATCGCGGCGTTCGGCCACCCTCAACCCCCAGGTCAGCGGCGAGCTCGTCCGCATTCTGGTTCATTCCGGCGATCACGTTAAGCCAGGCCAGACGCTGATGCAGATCGACCCGGTGAAGCAGGAGGCCACAGTCGCCTCCCAGGCAGCCACCGAACAGCAGAAGCTCGCCCTCTATAAGTACAACCAGCTCCAGGTAGAGCGGCAGCGGAAGCTGTTTGCCGACGGCATCATCAGCAAGGATGCACTCGACCAGGAAGAGCAGGCCTACGCCAATTCCAAGGCCGATTACGAATCCGCGGCCGCCTCCAGCAAAACCCAGGAGCAGGAGCTCGGCTACTACCGCATCACCGCTCCATTCGATGGCGTGGTAGGCGATATCCCGGTCCACGTCGGCGACTACGTTTCGCCCCTCGACAATGCTCACCACGGTCGACGAGAACAAAGATCTGGAAGCTTATATCTATGTCCCAACCGACCGCGCGTCGCAGCTGCACAAAGGTCTTGGCGTCCAGATCCTCGACAACAACGGCAAGCCCATCGAGAAAACCTCCATCGACTTCATTTCGCCGCAGGTGGACGACGCGCTGCAGGGCATCCTCGTCAAAGCGCCCATCCGGTCCCCGTTGCTGCGTAATGAGCAACTGGTGAAGGCGCAGGTGATCTGGAGCTTCTCTCCCAAACCGGTGGTGCCGGTGCTGGCCGTCAGCCGCATCGGAGGACAGGCGTTTGTCTATGTCGCAAAGAGCGCCGGCAGTGGCAAGTTCGTCGCCCACCAGCAGGCGATCGACCTCGGCGAAACCGTCGGGAACGACTACGCCGTGCTCAGCGGACTCGACAACGGAGACAAAGTCATCGTCTCCGGTACCCAGATGCTGATGGACGGCATGCCGATAATTCCCATGCCTTCCGGTCCGCCGCCCAACGCGCCTGCCCACGGACTCTGAGGCGCTTCGACTCTCACGGATGAACTGCGAGGCTCAGCTTGGTTGACTTCTTTATTCATCGCCCGGTCTTTGCCACGGTTTGCGCGCTGCTCATCATCCTGGCCGGCGCCGTGGTCATTCCCTCGCTGCCCATCTCTTTGTATCCGCAGCTGGCGCCGCCCCAGGTCACCGTCACCAGCGCCTACATCGGCGCCAATGCCAGTCAGGTAGAGTCCGCCGTCACCATCCCTCTGGAAGAGGCCATCAACGGCGTCCCCGGCATGCGCTACATCCAGTCCACCAGCGCGAATGACGGGACCAGCGCCATCACCACCACCTTCCAGACCGGATATCCACCTCGACATCGCGGCCGTGGACGTGCAGAACCGCGTTTCCTCCGCCTCCGGCCTGCTGCCGGCCGAGGTGAATCAGACCGGCATCACCGTCAGCAAAGCCAACAGCAATTTCGTCTTCGGCGCCGGCATTTACGCCGACCGCGGCCAGTACAGCAACCTCTTCATGAGCAACTACCTTGATGTCTACATCAAGGATGCCATCAAGCGCGTGAAGGGCGTTGGCGACGTCCAGATCTTCGGCGTCGGCCAGTATGCCATGCGCATCTGGCTCGATCCGGTCAAGCTCGCGGCCCGCGATCTCACCGCCTCCGACGTGGTTGCGGCCCTCCAGGAGCAGAACGTCGAAGTGCCTTCCGGCCAGCTCGGCGCGCCTCCCTCCAACAATCAGCAGTCGTTTCAGATTTCCGTCAACGTCGTCGGCCGCCTCACCACGCCTGAGCAGTTTGACAACATCGTCGTCAAGAACACGCCCAATGGCATCGTCCAGATCAAAGACGTCGGCCGCGCCGAACTCGGTCGCCGAGCTATGCCAGCACCCTGACCTTCGACGGCATTCCCGCCGTCGGTTTTGGCGTGATGCAGCTGAGTGACGCCAACGCTCTGCAGGTGGACCGGGACGCCAAAGCCGAACTCGAGCGATCTTTCCCAATCCTTCCCGCCAGGCATGAAATATGCCGTCGCCTTCGACACCACCACCATCGTCGGCGCCTCCATCCACGAAGTCATCAAGACCCTCATCGAAGCCATCCTCATCGTCATCGCCGTCATCTTCTTCTTCCTTCAGGACTGGCGCGCCACCCTCATCCCCGCCGTCACCATCCCGGTCTCACTGGTCGGCACCTTCGCCTTCATCCGGATCTTCGGCTTCTCCATCAACTCGCTCACCCTCTTCGGTATTACCCTCGCCACCGGTCTGGTCGTCGATGATGCCATCGTCGTCATCGAAAACGTCCAGCGCCATATTGCCGAAGGCGATCGCGAGTCGCACCACGCCACCTCCGCCGCCATGGTCGAGGTCACCGGCGCCGTCATCGCCACCTCTCTAGTCTCATCGCGGTCTTCGTGCCGGTTTCGTTCTTCCCCGGAACCACCGGCATTCTCTACCGGCAGTTTTCGCTCACCATCGCTTTTTCCATTGCTATTTCGGCGTTTAACGCCCTCACGCTCTCTCCTGCGCTCGCGGCGCTCATTCTGCGCCGTGACGAAGAGAAGCACACGGTGCTCCACTTCGCCGAGCGCGCCATCAAAGGCCTCGGGCGCGGTTACGCCCGCGCTATCCACGGAGTCCTGCGCCTGCGCTGGCTCATGTGATGCTCTTCTTCGTCGGCCTCTTCGGCGCCGTACTGGGAATACACCCACGTGCCCACGGCCTTCGTCCCCGAGGAAGACCAGGGCTTCATGATGATTCTCATCCAGGCGCCCCAGGGAGCTTCTCTCGCCTACACGACGCACATTGAAGCCGAAGTCAGCGCCCTGCTCAACCAGGATAAGGACGTCGCCGGCTCCTTCGCCGTCGGTGGATTCAGCTTCAGCGGCAACGCCGCCAACTACGGCATGATGTTCTGCTCGCTCGCGCCCTATGAGAAGCCGCAAAGGTCCGGAGCATTCGGCAGAAGCCATCGTCGGTCGCCTGCGCCCAAAGTTCTTCATGATTCCCGGCGCGCTCATCATTCCCATGGTTCCTCCCGCCATCCAGGGCGTGGGCTCGTTCGGCGGCTTCCAGTTCGAGCTGGAGGAACGCGGCAGTAATACGCTCGGCGATCTCGATCGCACCGCTCACCTCATCGCCGCACGCGCCACCCAGTCCAAAGAACTCACCGGCATGTACACCAGCTTTACTTCGAACGATCCCCAGGTGCTGGTGCGTATCGACCGCGAGAAAGCCAAGGCCCTCGGCGTTCCATTCAGCCAGATCTCCGACGCCCTGCAGGTCTACATGGGCTCGGAGTACGTCAACAACTTCGACTTCAACAATCGCAGCTACCGCGTCTATCTGCAGGCCGAGCAGCAGTTCCGCGAGAACGCCTCCGGCTATCGCCAGTACTACGTGCGCTCCGCCACCGGCCAGATGATCCCGCTCGACAACCTCGTCACCATCGAGAACACCTCAGGACCGCAGGTCATCAGCCATTACAATCTCTTCCGCTCCGCGGAAATCGATGGCTCCCCGGCGCCCGGCGTCAGCACCAGCGTGGCCCTGCAATCCATGGCGAAGATTGCCGATCACAACATGATGCGCGGCATGGCTTATGAATGGACCGGACTCGCGCTGGAGGAAATCGAGTCCGCCGGCAAAGTCTTCATCATCTTCGGACTCGGTATCCTGGTCGTCTATCTCACCCTCGCTGCGCTCTATGAGAGCTTCGCGCTCCCGTTTATCATCCTCCTCGCTGTGCCCATGGCCGTCCTCGGCGCCCTGCTGGCCCAGTCGCTGCGCGGCTATGCGGACGATATCTACTGCCAGATCGGTCTCGTCATGCTCATCGGCCTCGCCGCCAAGAACTCCATCCTGATCGTCGAGTTCGCCGAGCAGCTGCGCCGCAAAGGCCGCTCCATCGTCGATGCCGCTATCGAAGCCGCCGAACTCCGCCTGCGCCCGATTCTGATGACCTCCTTCGCCTTCATCCTCGGCGTCATTCCTCTCGCCATCGCCTCCGGCGCCGGCTCCGCAGGACGCCGCTCCGTCGGCACGACCATCATCGGAGGCATGCTCGTCTCCACCCTGCTCAATCTGTTCTTTATCCCGGTGCTTTACGTGATCCTGCAAACGCTTCTCGGCGCCTTCAGCCGAAAACGTCCGGTGCCCCATGCCGTCTCAGCCGACTGATCCTACATCTCGACGCCCGCGCCGCCAGGCCTCTGACGATCCCTTTTCGCCTCTCGGATCGAAGAGAGCGCATCACCTGTCACGCGCTCTTGCGATTGCCGTCTCGTGCCTGGCCGTTCTGGGCGCCCTCATCGCAATCCCCGTCGTGCGGGCGCTGGCTCCCGCCATCCTGAATACCGTGGCCCCGGTCATGGTCCGCGCCGTGATCCGCGCGCCGGCTGCCCCCGCCACCCCGCCCCAAAAGACGACGGCCTGCACGCATATGCACATGCAGGCCGGTCAACACCCGCGCCACGTCTGTAGCTAGGGTTATTCGTTCAGGGTCATTTTCCGCTGTCGTGATCGTTGTCCGCCACGCCGGTACCCGGTGTGAAGGAGACGCCGCGCAGCACCTCGGCAAACTGCGCCGTCCGCAGCGTATCGAACTTCTCGCTGACCGCCCCCGCCGCAGTCGTGTTGTTCAGCTTGTCGGTGATGACCACCAGCCGGTTCGGATCCGCCCCCGGATCGCCACTCCCGCTCACCGTCGAAGTGATCGCCCAGATCGTTACCGTTCCGTCGCGATTCACCTTACCCGTCAGGTTCCGCAGACCATCGGTCGCCGGACTCCAAGGCAGTCCCGTCGGAATTGTCGTCGTCGCCGTTCCCAGGTTATTGCCTGTCGGATAACCCCGCACCGTGTACGGCGCTCCCAGGTTCAGTCCATTGGTCAGCGTGTAAGCCAGCGTCCACGAGCCAGTCGAGGCGTCGAACACCCACTTCTCCAGCCCGGCCAGGGTCTGCGCCGCCGCGTGCGTATACAAGTCCGTTCCGCCCGTGTAGCCGTCGCCCTCATCGGCAACATACAGCGTGTTCGCATCCGCAAACCAGATCCCGAACGGGAAGTTCACCGGATTGCCCGCCTTGTTCGACAGCGTAGGAAAGCCGTTCAGCACGCACATATTGTTCGGCAGCCCGTTGGTCTGGAGGGTCGACGGGGCATAGCTCAGCGGCTGATTCGGCAGCGCCGCGCCGGGCACCGGCAGTCCCGTTCCCTTCGGGCAGGCGGTGCCGGTTGTATCAACGAAATACACAGTGTTCACGCCGTTGCCGCCGCTGCCTTTGGTGTAATACAGCACGTTGTTGAAGATCGCGATGCCCCGGAAGTTCGTATCCTTGCCAACTTTCTTGTCCGGCTTGTCGCCCAGTTCCGATACCGAAAAGCCGCCCAGCGGCAGCGGCGGCAACGGAGGATTCTGGACTGACTCCGCCGCGTCCGTCGGCTGCATCAGCTGCGCGCCCGCGCCCAGAATCACATTCACCGGCTCCGGGTCTGCCCCGTTTCCTGCATTGCCCGCGGCGTAGTAAAACTCGTTTCCATTCGAGTTGTTCAGAATCGCCGCGCGTCCGTTATTGCCACTGTAGGAGCGGGTCTCGGTGAAGGTGAAGTTTCCCCGCTGATCCACTCGCGCCACCGCGCGATAGTAGCTGCCCCCCGCGGGATTCGTCGGATCCACAATCCCCGGAGTGTTCGAGTTCGACGCGTCCACCGCGTTCACCGGCGCTACATAACCCATGAACGTCAGATACCGGTGATCCGTGGACAGGTTGAGTGCCAGCTCCGACTTGGAGCTGAAGCTCGTCACCAGCTGATTGTTGTTCGGCCTCACGCCCCATTCCAGGCTGTTCGGCACCTCCAGCGTGCTCACCGGCCATCCCCGCGGCGTCATCTCATCGAGGTAAATCCGCGACGTGATCCCGAAGCTGGCATCCGTCACGTCGTTATTGAAAACGTACGGATAAAATCCGTTGCTGGTCGCCGTCACGCATCCCCCGCTGGCCTGCGGACAATCCGGCGGCAGCGCCTGCCCCACCGTTAGATTGCTGGCGCGATTGTCGTACACGCTGCGGCTTACCACCAGATTGCCGGAATAGAAAGGCGCCCTCGGCAGAAACCCAAACGGTTCCTGCGCGGAGAGGCTGGTGGGAAAAACAAGGGCTGCCAGCGCGAAAGCTGCAACGGCTCCGAGGACGCAACGCCGATCGGCGCGGCCCCAGGTTGAGATTGTCATGAGCGGAGTCTCCTGGAATGCAGGTCGAGTTCGCTGCGATCCATGCGTGAATCGCATGCCGCCGACCATCCTCGCAATCCAGGATGAATACTGAGTCAAAGCCGCGTGAAAGGAGTTTGACTCGGCCGCCCTATCGCCGCTGAAACTCCGGCGACCCCAGCAGCAGTCCGCCCAGCAGCGCCGCGTCTGCGTCTCCTGGAGCCGGCAAAGGCGCCGCTGCCTGCAGCAGCTGCCCAAACTCCCGCGGCCGCACAAAATTCACCCGTCGCGGAGCTATCGGCATGCCGCCGGTTTCCGGCACATTCTGCTCCTGCGCCAGTTGTCCCAGCGCCGCGCTGCGTGTGTGTTCTGAAACCGCCTCCCCCAGCAGCGCTGTCTCGAGCCGGCTTTCCTTTGTGGCGGCGTTCTCCTCCTGCGGGCCCGCAATCCCCAGCAGCTTGTCCCATTCCATTGCCGTGCCCGCGCTGTTATCGGCCAGCGCCATGCTGAAGTTCATCCGGTCCAGCAGTCCTCCGCTGTTCAGCCACGCCTCCGCGGTCCACGCGTAGCCATTCGGCGTCTGGCAGCCGTAGAGCGGCATCCCCAGCTGTCCAATCGCCTCCACCAGCGCCGCCGGATGTACCACCTCGCCGCCCGTCGCCCGCACCGCTGAGATCACATACTCTTCCGGCGTCTTCACCTTGGCCCGATACGCCTCCTTCGACCAGAACTCCGGCCGCTCCAGCATCGTCCGCAGCACCTCGCGAATATCTCCGCCCGTCTTCATCCAGGTCGCGGCCATCGCGTCCACCAGAGCCGGCGGCGGCGTGTCGCTCACGAACCGCTGCGCAATCTGATACGACACGTGATGCGCGGTCGCCGGACTCATCGCCAGCATGTGCAGAATCTCCAGACCCTCACCCTCCCCGCGATCGGAAATTTTCTTTCCCAGCACGAACTTTGGCCCCGGCTCATGCCGTCGCGGATTGAACACAAACTCCCCGCCCTGATCCGGCCGCTCGATGCCCCAACCCGTGAATGCCTTCGCTACCTCGATCACGTCCTTCTGCGTGTATCCGCCTTCCACGCCCAGCGTGTGCAGCTCCATCAGCTCGCGCGCGTAATTCTCGTTGATGCCCGGCGTCCGTCCCTTGCCGTTGCCCCGCTGGAACCACTCCGCCCGCGCCGCCGCCATCGAATCCGGCCCAACGCTCTCCGTCTGATCCAGATAGAACAGCATCGCCGGACTCTGCGCCGTCGCCACCAGCAGATCCTCGAATTTCCCCAGCGCTCGCGGCCGGATCACCTTGTCCTGATAGTCCGCCAGATACCACGGCGCAAACGGCCCCTTCCGCAGATACACGTTGAAGTGATTCAGCCAGAAATCGGCCATCACCTCCTGGAGCTGCCGCTCGCTGTACACATCGCGCAGCACCCGAGTCACCAGCACCTCGCCGCCCACCACCAGCTGCGGATTGATCAGCGCGAACACCGTCTCCCGCTGCTCCGGCGTCAGTCCTGCGAACAACGCCACGCGATCCGGACGGTTCAGTCGCCGGAAAAATTCGCGAAATGCGTCGGGCTGCATCGCCACCAGCTTCTGCATACGCTCAGCCGGCGGCAGATTCACCACGCTTGTCGCCCCCAAATCCGCGTACAGCTTGTCTTCCGCCGCCTTCACCTCAGCCGCCTGATCCTCGCTCGTCTCGGAAGCAGCGGCCTGCTCAGCCTTCCCCGTCTCCATGTCCGGAGGTGGCGGCGGAGCCATATCATTCCCCGCTTCCGCCATCGCAGGCGCAGTTCCCGCCCCCTGTCCGCCGCCCCCTGCACCCTGTACCCTGTTCTGCTGCCGCTCCCGCAGCTGCGCGATCTGATCCTCGTAAATCGCTCGCTCCACCGGATCACGCGGGATGGCCAGCCTTCCCTGCTCCGCCTGCCGGATCATTTGCGGCGAAGGAAACATCTGCACCCGCGCGTGCAGGCTCAGCCGCATCGCCGGATATGCCTCCAGCCGCTGCTCCAATGCCGAATCATCGGTCGCCTGCGGATTGAGCTGCTCATCGATCCACTTGCCCAGCCCCATCGCCTCTACCGCCGCCACGTCGCCCGGACGCGGCCCAAACGTCAGCCGGTTCAGCGCCTGCAGCACACGCTGGTCCTGGGTCAGCGGCGATTCGCTCGCCGCACTCTCGGCCGGCTTCTTCTTCTTGTGTCCAAAGGCCAGCGCGTCGCCTGGCGGGAGAAGCAGCAGCGCGCTCAACAGCGCCGCCAGACAGCGGGAAGTCGTGGGCATGGGGCGTCCTCTGGGACAGTCTGTCCTTGTCCCCCTAAACCGCACAACCCCCCAAAAGTCGCGGCAACCGGAATTTAAACAAACCGGCGGGCAACCTGACTGCGGTCATCTTCCTGCAACCGACAATTCTCCTCCGGTTAACCACCGCACAATAACCCACACGTCAATATGGGTTCCGCCGCGTAGTCGTTCTCCCTGCGGCTCCTTCCAACTCCACCCAGGAGGAATCCTCCATGACGCATGCTCGTACCGGCCTCATCGCTCGCTGCGGAGCGGCCGCACTCGCCGCGCTCCAGTTCTTCGCGCTTGGGCCGACGTCTGTCCTCGCCCAAACCACCGCCCAATCCAGCGCCGACTCCCACACCGCTACCCCCATCAAGCACGTGATCGTCATCCTCGGCGAAAACCGTACCTTCGATCACGTATTCGCCACCTACCGCCCCCGCCGCGGTCAATTCGTCTGGAACCTGCTCTCCGAACGCATCATCAACGCCGACGGCACTCCCGGCCCGAATTATTCCCTCTCCGGCCAGTACGAAGCCATGGACACGGATCAGTATTCCAACGCCCCCCAGGATAAGTCTCTCTACACCCACATCCCTCCGCTTCTCGTCGGCGGTCCCACCAACGCCCCCTTCTCCAGCGTGGCCGCCGCAGCGCAGGTTGACCAGGGCCTGGCTCCGGGTTATGAGAAGTTCCTCACCACCGGCGGTACCGGCCTCACAGCCGGCTCCATTGACACGCGTCTCGCCAACGTCAACAACCTGAATGAGGGCGTCTACCCCATCACCCCCTCGATCCCCTACGACGCGTATGCGGCCAGCCCGGTCCACCGCTTCTTCCAGATGTGGCAGCAGGTCGATTGCAGCACCTCGTATTCCACAGGGCTCAACCCCGCGGGTTGCCGCAGCGATCTCTTTCCCTGGGTTGAAGTCTCAGAAGGCGCCGGCAGCAACGGTGCCGCCCAGCCTGCCGGCTTCAATAACCTCTCCACGGGAGAAGGCTCCGCTTCCATGGGTTTCTACAACATGGCCCACGGCGATGCGCCCTACCTGAAACAGCTCGCGGATGAGTACACCATCAGCGACAACTACCACCAGGCGGTGATGGGTGGAACCGGCGCCAACCACATCTTCCTCGGCTACGGCGACGACATCTTCTACAGCGACGGCAAGGGCAACCCCACCGCGCCGCCGTCCAACCAGATTGAGAATCCCAATCCCCAGCCGAACACCAACAACTACTACACCCAGGATGGCTACTCCGGCGGCAGCTACGTCGAGTGCGCCAGCACCAGCCAGCCCGGCGTTGCTCCCATCACGGACTACCTCCAGTCCCTCGACCATCCCGTCGATCCCAACTGCCAGCCGGGCCACTACTACATCGTGAACAACTACAACCCCGGCTACCTGGGCAACGGCAACCTCGGCTCCACGACGTCGGCTTTCACCGTCCCGCCCAGCAAGCTCCGTGGCATCGCCGACGATCTTCTCGATCACCACGTCTCCTTCCGCTGGTATGGCGAAGACTGGAACCTCTACGTCAACGATCCCACTGAGAGCAATCCTGCCGACGCCTACTGCAACATCTGCAACTTCCTCCAGTACTCCACTCGCATCATGACCAACCCCACTCTGCGCTCCCAACACATCGGTGACGAGTCGCAGCTCTTCACGGATCTGAAAAACGGCACTCTCCCCGCCGTCTCCTGGGTCAAGCCAAGCGGCTTCAACGATGGCCACCCCGCTTCGTCCAAACTCGATCTCTTCGAAGGCTTCACGAAGAAGATCCTCGATGCTCTCCAGGCCAATCCGAAGCTCTGGGCATCCACCGCGGTCTTCATCACCGTCGATGAAGGCGGCGGCTACTATGACTCGGGTTACATCCAGCCGCTCGACTTCTTCGGCGACGGCACCCGCATCCCTCTCATCGTCGTCAGTCCTACTCAACCGGCGGCCGCGTCGTCCATGAATACAGCGACCACGTCTCCACCCTCAAATTCATCGAGAAGAACTGGGGCCTGCCGCCCGTCACCGGCCGCAGCCGCGACAACCTTCCCAACCCCCAGGCCGCTCGCTGGAATCCTTACGTCCCAACCAACGGCCCCGCCATCGACGACCTGATGAGCGCCTTCAACTTCGGCAACAACCACGACCGTCACTAATCCAAACTTCACCCAACAACAAAGGGCAGACCCCAACCCGGTCTGCCCTTCGTATTTCTGTCCGCTATCCGCTATCCGCTATCCGCTGTCCTATTCGTCCCGCAGCAGAATCATCGGATCCACCGCCAGCGCCTTCTGCGCCGGCATCCACGCCGCCAGCAGCCCCAGAACCAGCATCGTCACCACGACTCCGCCCAGCACCACCGGATCCTTCGGAGTCGCCTGATACACGATCGCCGACAGCACCTTCGTCGCCAGCAACCCAAGCGCAATCCCCGCGATCGATCCTCCGCCCAACAACAGGAACGCGCGCCCCAGCGCCGTCCCCAGCACATGCTTCTGCCCGGCGCCCAAAGCCACGCGAATCCCCAGTTCCCGCATGCGCTTCGTCACCACGTACGATGCCATGCCGAAGATCCCCGTGACCGCCAGCATCGCGCCCAGAAGTCCGAGCACGCCCAGCGCCACCGTCGCCACCCGCGCGGCAAACAACGCCGAGTCCATCTCCTGGTCCCACGTACTCATCTCCAGAGGCAGCCCCGGATCCAGCCGGTGCAGCGTCTGCTCCACCGCCTGTGCCAGCGACCCTGCATCGCGCATCGAACGGATCTCCAGCCACGCGCCGCTGTTCGGCTGCTGCAGGAACGAGAAGAACATCGCCGGCTGCTGATCTTCCGTCAGCGTCCGATATTTCCCGTCTTCGACGACTCCCACCACCTCCGCCCGCTTCCCGCCCCAGTATTTAAAGTGGCCGCCCAGCGCCTGACTCACCGACCCAAACAACTTCACCGCAAACGTGCGATTCACCAGCACCACGTTGGGTGCTTTGTCGTCGTCGTGCAGCGTCAGATTTCTGCCCGCCAGCAGCGTCGTTCCCGCCGCCGGCAGATAGCCCGGCGAGATGCTGTAGTTCATCGCATCCGCCGCCGCGTTCGTCGGACGAAAGTCGATTGTCGTGTCCTTATATACGTCCGAGTCGCTTCCCCCCAGGCTCAGCGGCAACTGATTCGAGTACCCGACCGCGGTAACTCCTGGAATCGCCGCCACTGCGTCCAGCATGCGCCGCTGCATCAGAGGCTGCTGGGCCGCCGCGTAGCCGGCCATCTGCAGATCGGTCGACGCCACCAGTACGCGGTTGGGATTGAATCCGAAATCGCTGTGCAGCGACCGCATCAGGCCCCTTACCGCCACCAGCGACGACGTCACCAGCACCGCGCAGATCGCGATCTGCCCCACCAGCAACAGATCCCGCAGCGTGACCTTCCGCATCCCGCCCAGACTCGCGCCTCCCGTGCGAATCACCTGCCACGGATCGGTCCGCAGCACCTGCCGCACCGGCACCATCCCGAACAACAGTCCGCTCACCAGCGCCAACCCCAGCGCCACGCCGTAGGTTCCCAGATCCGGATTCACCGGCACGTTGATCGGCACACTGGGAATCGGCTGCCATGCCGTCAGCCAGCGCAGAATCACCACGCCGCCGGCCAGCCCAATCGCTCCGCCCGCCAGCGAGACCGCTATCGCCTCCGTGAGAAGCTGCCGAACAATACGTCCCCGCCGCGACCCCAGCGCCACCCGCAGCGCCACTTCCTTCGCGCGATCTGCCGCCCGCGCTGCAAACAGACTGCCCAGATTCGCGCACGCCGCCAGCAGAATCAACCCCGCCAGCAGCATCAGCCCCGCCACAAACGCACGTGCCGGCTTGCCCAGCATGTCGCCCACAAGACCTGGCCGCGCCAGGCTGAATGTGGTCCCGTCATCCGACTTCGGGTACGTCTTCGCCAGCCACGATGCCAGCGATTGCAGATCCGCCATCGCTTCCGCCGTCGTCACCCCCGGCTTCAGCCGCCCCACGACAAACCCTGAGTGCGACCCGCGTTCGTTAACCTTGTCCCAGCCCTCCACCCCATTCGCGTCCATCAGCGGAAACCAAAAGGCCGGAGCGAAGAACATCTCCGTCCCGCGAAAATCCGGCGGCGCCACGCCGATGATCGTCATGGGATGCTTGTTCACCTGCACCACCCGCCCCACAGCGCTGCGATCGTCGTGGAACTGGGTGTGCCAGAAGTCATAGCTCAGCACTACATAAGGAGCGCTGTTGACACCCTTCTCATCTTCTTTGTGGAAGAACCGCCCCACGTACGGCTGAATCCCCAGAGCGTCGAAGTAGTTCCCGCTTGCCTCATACGGCCACGCCGTTATTGGATTATTCCCGGTATCGAATCCCACCGGGCCGATGATGTTGTACATCGTCAGGCTCTGAAAGGTGCGATTCTTGTCGCGCAGATCCTCATAGTCCGGCACGGACTGCGACGGATACTTGTCCCGCTGCACCATGTACAGGTTTTCCGGATGCGGTACCTTCACCGGCTTCAGCACAATCGCGTTCAGCACGCTGAACACAATCGCGTTCGCGCCAATCCCCAGTGCCAGGGTCAGGATCGCCGTCACCGTGAACCCCGGAGTCTTCCGCAGCTGTCGCACTGCGACTTTCAGATCGCTCGTCATGGTTTCCGCCTTGCGAAACAATACGAGCCAGCCGCCCCCCGGGTTCCATCAACGGCTGCAATGTCTGCCCGCTGACAGCCGCTTAGCTACCAGCTACCGGCTACGGGCTACCAGCTACCAGCCACCGGCTACCAGCTACCGGCAACCAGTTGCCTCACTCCATCCTCAGCGTCTTCATGGGATCAACGCTCGCTGCCCGCCGCGCCGGCACCCACGCCGCCACCAGCGCCAGCAACGTCATCAGCGCCGCCACCGCGCTGAAGGTCACCGGATCCACCGCGCTTACCCCGAACAGGAAGCTCCGCAGCAACTGCGCCACCAGCGCCGCTGCCGCACAGCCCCGCCACCGATCCACCCAGCGCCAGCATCAGACTCTGCTTCACCACCCCACTGATGATCTGCCACCGCTGCGCGCCCAGCGCCAGCCGGATGCCGATCTCCCGCGTCCGCCAGCTCACGATGTACGCGATCAGGCTGTAGACGCCGACGCCGCCAATCACCACCGCCAGCCCGCCAAACGTCAGCAGCAAAAGCGTCAGCGATCGCGGCAGCCGACTCTGACGCAGCGATCACCTCATTCAGCGACCGCACTCTGCGTCACCGGCACCTGCGGATCGACTTCGGCCACCGTCCGCCGCAGCTCCGCCGCCGCCTCCCGCGCGCTCGTCCGGGTCCGCAGTAATACGTACATGGTCGGAAGCTCGTGATTCGGCGTCATGGGCAGATAGACTTCGTCGCCGAAGCCGCTCGCCAGGCTGCCCTCATGCGTGTTGTTCACCACGCCCACCACCGTCACCGCCGCATTCGGCACCCACACTGCCGGAGTCGGTTCGTCGCTCACGTTGAGAATATGTCGCCCCAGCGGATTCTGATTCGGCCACAACGCTTCCGCCATATGCTGGCTGATCACCGCCGCCCGGCTGGCTCCCGATGCGTCCTGATCCGTCAGCAGACGCCCCCGCTCCAGGCTCATCCCCAGCGTCGCAAAGTATCCTGGCGTCACCGTTCGTGCCGTCGCCATCCGCGCTCCCTGCCGGGCGTCTCTCGGGTGTTCATCCGCGTCGTAGGGATAGTTGGCCAGCGGCTCGCTCAGCGGCAGCGAGTCCGTCAAGGCCACACTCTTCGGTCCCGGCCATGCCGCGGAGCCGATTCTGCAGCGTCGAAAAGAATTGCTGGCAGCGGCCCCTGGCCGTCTCAGGGCCGGTCGGCGCACCAGGCCATGTCTGGCAGGCCGTCGCATCCATCGATACCTCCGCGGTCACAATGCGATCCGAGGTAAAGCCCGGATTCACCTGCGCCAGGCTCCACAGGCTGTGCAGCAACAGGCCCGCCGCCGTAATCACCACCACCGACAGCGCAATCTGACCCATCACCAGCATCATCGATACGCGGAACTGCCCCGCCTTCCCCGCCACGCTCCGACTGCCCGCGTGCAGCGATTCAAGCAGATTCGGCGACGCCATGCGCAGCGCGGGAATCAGCCCGAACAAAACACCCGTCACCACTGATGCGCCGGCTGCGAACAGAAACACCGGCCAGTGCAGCGACACGTCGCTGATGCGAGGCGTATCCGCGGGCAGCAGCGTCACCAGCGCCTGCAGGCTGGCCGCCGCGGCAACAAGGCCCACCAAACCGGCCGTCGCTCCCAGCACCACGCTCTCCGCAAGCAGCTGCCGCACCAGCCGTCCTCCGGTCGCCCCAGCGCGCTGCGCACCGCGATCTCCCGCTCCCGTCCCGCCGCGCGCGCCAGCATCAGATTCGCCACATTCGCGCAGGCAATCAGCAGAATCAGTCCCACCGCCGCGAACAGCAGCATCAGCCGCGGCCGCATGTCGCCCACTTCCGCATCCAGCAGCGGCACTACCGTCGTGTTCGGAGCCCAGTTGTCCGGCATCCGCCAGGGAAACAGCGGCAGCATCAGTGGATACAGCCGGCGCAGTTCGCTCTGTGCCTGCAGCGAGGTCACGCCCGCCTTCAGCCGTCCGAAAGCGAGCAGATCGAAATTCTGCCAGGGATCCACCGAATCGCCGCCTTTGAAGGTCACCGGCGTCACAAACTGCGTGTCCGCATAAGGGAAGCGCACGCCTGCCGGCATCACGCCGATCACGCGCCTTGAAATCCCGTCGATGCGAAGCGTCTGCCCAACGACTTCAGGATTCGCGCCGAAATGCTGTTGCCAGTAACCGTAGCTCAGCACCACGACCAGGTCGTGGCTCGAGAGCGCATCGTCCGCGGTGAAAAATCGCCCTGCCTGCGGATGCAGTCCCAGCGTCTCCAGTGCATTCGCCATCACCTCGGCGCCAAACACACGATCCGCCGACATCGCGTCGCCCACGTTTGACTCCGCGTTTGGACCAAACGCACTCACCGACGCAAACGACTCGGAGTGCTCCCCCAGCGCGCGAATCCATCCCTTGGGAAACGGAGAGAACAACGAATTGCTCCCAACGCCGCTCGCGTAACCGATGCGCATCAGCTGGCTCTGCTGCGGAAACGGCAGGGGCCGCAGCATGATCGAGTCCACCAGCGTGAAGATGGCCGTGTTCGCCCCAATCCCCAGCGCCAGCGTCAACACCGCCGTCAGCGTAAATCCCGGAGACTTCCGCAGCTGCCGCATCGCATATCTGAAATCACCCAGCATCATTCACTCCTGTAACCCGTAGCCTGCAATCTGTGACCTGTAACCTGATTACTCGCTTCTGAGCGCTTCCATCGGCTCCACGCGTGCCGCCCTGCGCGCCGGAATCCATCCCGCCAGCGCTGCGCACACTAACAGCATCACAACAGCGCCACTCAGCGTCACCGCATCCAGCGGCTTCACGTCATACAGCAAACTGGCCAGGTAGCGCGTCACCCCGCTTGCTGCCGCCAACCCCACGGCCACTCCGGCCACGGCCAGCGCCACGGCCTGTCGCACCGTCCGCCGCTCCACATCTTCCCGAGTCGCCCCCAGCGCCATGCGAATCGCAATCTCTCGCGTTCTCTCCGTCACCGCATATGCCAGTACCCCGTAGATCCCAAGCAGCGCCAAACCCAGAGCGATCGCTGCAAAGGCGCTCAACACCATCGTGTTGAAACGACGCGGCGCTTCGGTCGCGCCCTTCACTTCATCCATCGTCTGCACATCGGTCACCGGCAACAATGGATCAAGCCCGTGCACCGTCCGTTCCAGATCCGGCGCTACGGCTCCAGGATCTCCCACCGTCCGTACCACCGCCTCGAGGCTGCTGAGGACACCGATTTGTTCGATGACCGCAGGCTCAAACTGCCGATCGAACTGCGGATACGGCTCGTACATCGCCGGCATTATCTCCTGATCCAGCCGCCTCTGATGCACATCTCCGACAATCCCAACCACGGTGATCAGGGGCCGCGTGCTCTGCGGGCTTCCACCCATCCGCAGCCGCAACCCCACCGGATTTCTTCCCGGCCAGTACATCTGCGCCGCCTTCTGGCTCACGACCGCCACCATCGGAGAGCCCGGCTGCTCGTCCTCGGCATTCAGCAGCCTGCCGGCCACCAGTGGAATGCGCATCGCCGAAAAATAATTCCCATCACAAACTCGTTCGCCGCTGAATCCACCGTCGCCCGCCATTCGGCACGAATCCTTCCGGTATAAAGCTGCGGTTTGAATGCACCCCGCTCAGCGGAATCTCCGTCGACAGCGCGGCCGACCGCACCCCCGGCATCGTCTTCAGCCGCGCCAGCAGTTCCTCATAAAAAGCATTTGCTTTTGCTGCGTCGGATAATCTTCGTGCGGCAGCGCCAGCGCCGCCGTCAGTACGTGCTCCGCCTCAAAGCCAGGATTCGTCTCCAGCATCTTTGCGAAGCTCCGCAGCAGCAGACCCGAACCCACCAGCGACACCGTCGCCAGCGCCACTTCCACCATCACCAGCCCGTTGCGCAACCGATGCTGCGAACGTCCCCGCCCGACCCATGACTGCCCTCGCGAACGCATCCAGCACCTCTGCCTTCATCCCCGCCAGCGCCGGAGCCAGCCCGCACAGCACGCCTGTCGCCCCTGTCAGCGCCACCGCCAGCAGCGCCACGGGCCACCGCATCGCAATCTCGTTCAGCCGCGGCAGGCCGGCCGCGGCCGGCACCACCGCCTGGGCCACATCCACCAGCAATGCCGCTACCGTCAGCCCGAGGGCTCCGCCCATCGAGCTCAGCAGCACGGACTCCACCAACAGTTGCCGCAGCATCGTCTTCCGCGCTGCGCCCAGCGCCATGCGCACGCCAAACTCCCGCCGCCGCCCCGCAGCTCGTACCAGCAGCAGATTCGCCAGGTTCGCGCATGCAATCAGCAGAATCAGGCAGACGGCTGCCAGCAGCGTCCGCAGCAGAGGACGCGCCCCCGCCACCGTCTCTTCCTGCAGCAACCCCACCGCGCTCGTCAGGTGGATTCCGTAATGCGCCGGGATCTGGTCCTCGATACCCTTCACCATCCGCGCCAGATCCGCCTGCGCCTGCTCCAGCGTGGCCCCAGACTTCAGCCGCGCAAGGGCCCCGTATTGAAAGTTGTCCGTCTCGTCCTGCCTCTCCGCGGGAGTAAAACTCATCGGCACCCACACGTCGCGCTGCCGCAACAGTCCCGATTCCAGCGGAAACTCAAATCCCTCCGGCATCACACCCACAATCGTGTAGGGATGCCGGTCCAGATCCACCGTCTTCCCGATCGCATCGCGGTTCCCTCCGAACCGCTCGTTCCACAGCGCGTAGCTGATCAGCACGACGGCGGCGCTTTGCTCGTCTTCCGCCTTGGTGAACGTCCGCCCCAACATGGGCCGCGCTCCCAGCAGCGGAAACAGCGAAGCCGTTACCCGCTCCGCCCGCGCCATCAGCGGCTGTCCCGCACCGGTCATCTCATACTGATCGGCCGTGAAACCGCCCACCGCCGCAAACGTCCGATTCTCGCGCGTGAAGCGAATCACATCCGGCGCCGGCAAATCCGACGGCGCAAACTGATGCTCCACTCCTTCGTGCAGCCGCACCAGCGTTCCCGGATCGGCATAGGGCAGCGGCCGCAGCAGCACCGCATCCACCACGCTGAACACGGCTGTCACGCCCCCAATCCCCAGCGCCAGCGTCAACACCGCCGTCACCATAAACCCCGGTGCCTTCCTCAACTGCCGCCACGCGTATCGAAGATCACTCATCATCGGTCCCTCGTTCCTGGGCCGTGGCCTGCGGCCTGTCCTACTCGTTCCGCAGCGCCTCCACCGGATCCAGCCCCGCTGCCCGCCGTGCCGGAATCACCGCCGCCAGAAATGCCGCCAGTCCCAACAGCACGGTCGCTGCGGTCAGCATCGTCGGACCCCACGGCCGGACTCCGTACAGCTGGCCGGCCATCGCCCGCCCCGCCAGAATCGCTGCCGGAATCCCCAGCGCCAGCCCGATCGCCTACCTGCAGGAAGGCCCCACCAGCACCATCCGCACCACGCTGCCGCGATCCGCCCCCAACGCCATGCGCACGCCGATCTCGCTAGTCCGCTGCTCCACCGTATAAGCCGTCACGCCGTACAGCCCGACCGCTGCCAGCACCAGCCCAGCCCTCCCAACAGCAGCGTCAGCGTTGCGATCATGCTCTGCTGCTGGAAACTCCCGCCAGCACTTCCTGATTCCTTATCCACCCCCTGCACCACCAGGTTGGGATCGATGTCCGTCCAGCGCCCTTTTCACCTGCGCCTGCAAATTCCGCCGGATGCCCAGGCGCCCACAGCACGATGTTGTACAGGAAGTGCGACGACGCGTCGCCGCTGTTCAACGGCGCCTCGTCGAAGTGCGCCGTCTGCGGCTCCGGCAGATAGAACATCGGCCCCACCGGGCTTGCCGAAGTCTTCGGCCATGTACCGCATATCCGCCGCCACTCCTACAACGGTGAACATGCCCGCGTACTTCATCTTGTTCGGTCTTAAAATGCCGTCCGATCGGGTTCTTCCCCCTTGAAAAACTTCTTCGCGAACGCCTCGTTGATCACCCACGTTCTGGGTCGTCGGCGCGTCGTCTTCCGTAATCGGCCGTCCCGTCACGATCCGGTTTCCCAGCGTGTCGAAGAATCCCGCCGTCACCCGCGTGTACCCGGCGCTCATATCTTCCTTCGCGCTCCAGGCTCCGGTTTTCCCTCCAGGCGGATGCCCGTGTTCCAGCTGTCCCCGCTCATCGGCGCGTAGGTCGCTGCCGCCGCGCTGCGTACCCCGGGAATCGCCGCCAGCCGCTCATCGATACGCCGGAACAGCAGCGGCATCTGGCTCGCCGGATATCCGGTGAGCTGCGTGTTCGTCCATACCAGATAACGATCCTGCGCGTAAAGCCGAAATTCTGATCCTGCAGATTGCGCAGGCTCTGCCCCAGCAGCGCCGCCGCGCTCAGCAGTACCAGCGACATCGCCGCCTGCGCCACCACCAGCGCCTTCTGCGGCCACTTTGCCTTCGTCCCCGTCGAGCCCCGCGAACCGCGCAGCGCCTGATCGGTTCCGCATGCGATGTGATCCAGGCCGGCGCAATTCCGAACAGAATCCCCGTCACCACCGCTACCGCCAGCGCAAATCCCATCACCGCCCACGAGGGCGTTACATCGATCGGAACCCAGTTCTGAGGTCCCCCGATCTGGAATGCCAGGTGGATGATCAGCCGCGCTCCCCCATACGCCACCCCAATCGCCGCCAGACCGCCCAGAACGCCCAGCGTCACACTCTCGGCAAGCGCTTTGCGCACCAGCCGCCGACGGCTCGCCCCCAGCGCCACCCGGATCGATGTCTGTTGCCGATCCTTCAGCCCACGCGCCAGCAGCAGATTCGCAAGGTTCGCGCACGCCACCAGCAGCACGCAACCCGCCGCCGCCAGCAGCAGCTTCAGCCCATCGCCATAGTTTGCGGCCATCGAGTCCACGCCCGCGCCGCCCGGCACAAGATGCAGCGTCTGCTTCTGCCAGATCTGCTTCTCCTGCGGACTCATATCCGCCACATGGCTCGCCAGCCACGCGTGCTGCTCCCCGCGCAGCTGCGCCTCCAGCGTCCGGGGATGCGCCCCCCCTTCACCCGCCCGATCAGATCCAGAAATTTTGTGTCGGGACTCTTCAACCGCGACGTCGCCCCATCCACCAGCGGCTCGGTCGTCAGCGGCATCCAGAAGTCCGGCATTCCCCAGCCTTCGAGAATCGCCCCAAAAAACGATGGCGCCGCCACCCCCACTACTGTGAACGGATGCCCGTCGATCAGGTAGCTCCGACCCAGCACTCCGCGATCCGCGCCGTAGTGCTGCAGCCACGTCCGATAGCTCATCACCGCTACCGGCGGCGCGCCCTCGTGATCATCGGCCGGCGTCAGTAAACGACCCATCCACGCCCCGACACCGAAGGTTTGAAAGAAATTCCCCGAGACAAAATCCCCGTTCCGCGTCTCCGCCTGCTCCGCGCTCCCCGCCGCGCGCACGCCCAGCTGCGTGTTCCCCGCCTGGAATGCCGCCAGATCCGAAAACGCCGGCGTGTTGTCGCGAAATTGCTTGTACGCCTCCCAGGAGAAGAGGCTCCAGTCGTTGGGTTCGTCGTTCCCCCCCTGCGTGTACCCGCCCCAGTTGCAGCAGCGCACCTTGTCGCCGATCTTCCAAAGCTCGCCCGGCTTCACCACCGGCAGCTGCCGCAGCATCACCTGCTGGATCAGCGTGAAGATCGCCGTCGTCGCCCCAATCCCCAGCGCCAGCGTCACCACCGCCGTGATTGTGAACCCCGGCGACTTCCGTAGTTGCCGCAGTGATTGCCTGATATCTCCCAGCATGCATTCCCTCGCGTGTGGATTGGTGCGACCGTTCCCCGGCGCGGACCCGCTCCAGGGGATACTGATACGGTGCATGCCGCCCGCCAGTCCCGCGAGCGCAGAAACCTCTCAAAATGTGCGATTTATGCTTTTGCCGGCGCGCGGCCCTTGTCCGCTATCAACCTGCTCTGTTCGGAATCGAACAGTCCGCAAAGCCCCGCTGACGGTTCACACCGCCTCTTAGCTGACCGTTTTTTAGCTGACCGCTTCTCAGCTGACCGCTTCTCAGCTGACCGCTCTTTAGCTGACCGCTCCTCAGCTGACAGCTTTTTAGCTGCCAACCAGCACCACAAACGGCTGAAACAGCGTTCCCGCCACACGCCTTCCCACTGCGACCAGCTCCCGTTGTCCCTCAAAAACCTTCACCAGCGGCGCCTGCGAGTACTCCGGCAGATTCACCTGCATACCATTGCGAATCCGTCCCACCGTCGCCTCGTCCGCCGTCACCGCCGGCATCTCCGGCAGCAGCGTCCGCGGATGCGGCATCCGCTCCTCCAGCCGCCCCGCCGCGCCCAGCGCTTCTACTTCGCTCAGCGGCAACGCCTGCTCCAGCCGGAACGGTCCCGCCTCCGTCCGCCGCAAACTCCGACAGGTGGGCGCCGCACCCCTGCGCCTGTCCCATCGCATGCGCAATAGCCCGCACGTATCCACCCGCGGAAATCCGCATCGTGAATGCCGCCTCGTCGCCGCCCACGCCTTCAATCGCGAACCCGTCAACCGTCACCCGCACCGGCTTCAGCTCTGGAGTCTTCCCTTCCCGAGCCAGCTTGTACGCCGGCTTGCCATCCACTTTTTTCGCTGAATACGGCGGAGGCATCTGCTCCGTCTCGCCCAGAAATCGCGCCGCGATCCCCCGCACCACTTCGAGATCCAGAGTCCACCGCCTGCTGCATCTCCCGACCCGCTGCCCCTCAGCATCGTAGGTGTCCGTCGCGAACCCGAAACGGATCGTCCCCGTGTACGCCTTCTCGCTCGATCCGTAGAACTGCGCCAGCCGCGTGTATTTCCCCAGCAGCAGCGGCAACACCCCCGTCGCCATCGGATCCAGCGTTCCCAAATGTCCGATGGATTGTTCGCCGGTCGCCCGCCGCACCCGCGCCACCACGTCATGCGAGGTCATCCCGCCTGGCTTGTCCAGAATCAGCAGCCCATTCACTTCACTAGGATAAACCGCCAACTTGTCATTCCGAGCAAAGCCGAGGAACCTGCTGTTCCCCCCTGCGGGCCCGTCAATCCCTAATCCCTAATCCCTAAACTCTGATCCCCGCTCCATCCCGGATCAGCGACAGGAACTCATTCCGCGTGTTCTGCTTCTGGAACACGCCCAGCATCGCCGACGTCACCGTCGACGAATTCTGCTTCTCCACCCCGCGCATCATCATGCACAGGTGCCGCGCCTCAATCACCACCCCCACACCCTGCGGATGGATCGCTTCCTGAATGGCATCGGCAATCTGCCGCGTCATGCGCTCCTGCACCTGCAGCCGCCGCGCAAACACGTCCACCAGCCGCGGAGCCTTGCTCAGCCCGATCACCTTCCCGTCCGGGATATAGGCGATGTGCACCTTTCCAAAAAACGGAAGCATGTGGTGCTCGCACAGCGAGTACATCTCGATGTCCTTCACGATCACCATCTCGTCATACGCTACTTCGAACAGCGCCCCGCGCAGGATCTCGTTCGGATCCTGCCGATACCCCTGGGTCAGAAACTCCATCGACTTCTCGATCCGCTCCGGCGTCCGCTCCAGCCCATCCCGCGTCGGATCGGCGTCGTAGCCGCCGGATAATCTCGCGATAGATGTCCTGCGTCGACACCGCTTCCAGCCCCGTCTTGCCGATCACTTCCCGTTTCGCCGAATTCCCCGCATGGTCCGCCGCTTTCGCCATAGCCCCGACTCTTTCCTGAACTCCAACTCTGAATTCCAATGCCTGCACAACTGACTCCTGCGCCTCTGAACCCTCTGGGGTGGTCTGGCAATCCGCACGTGCTCGAACGGAATTATTCGACGTCTCCTCCACCCGCACCGCCAGCGACAGCTTCTCCGGCAGCGCCCTTCGCAGCCGCCGCTCAATCTCCAGACAGAAATTCTCCGTCGTTGGCACCGCCCCGCGAAAACACTCCAGCGCGTTCAGATTCTGCACATCGAACGGCTCCAGCACCTCGCGGCCCACGCACGCGTCCAGCTCCACCAGATCCGTCACCATCCCGGTCAACGGATCCATCTCGCCGCCCACCATCACTTCCACCGTGTAGTTATGCCCGTGCCCATGCGGATTGGCGCATTTCCCATATACCCTTCGATTCTCCACGTCGCTCATCGACTCGCGAAATAGCCGATGCGACGCGCTCAGCCGATACCTCCGCCCCAAATACGCCTTCACCATGCAACTCCCATGATCTCTGCCCGCTTTCTGCGCCGAAGGCGCGTCCGCCTGGACGGCTAGTCCCGCGTCCGCCTGACGCGCCAAGTGCCGCGTCTGCCTGGACGGCCAGTCCCGCGCTCGCCTGAACGGCTAGTCCTCTCCAAGAAAATCCGCAAAGAGATCCGGCATCTCATACACCCGTACCCGATGCAGCTTTGCCCCCCAACCTTTCCCTCCAGCCGCCGCCATACCGCCACCGCAATGTTCTCCGTCGTCGGCAGCGCCTTTTTGAACTCCGGAACCTCCAAATTCAGATGCCGATGGTCGTACGCCGACACCACCTCGCGCTCCATCACGTCCTTCAGTTCCTTCAGATCGACCACGAAGCCCGTCTCGGGATCGACTTCGCCCGCCACCGTCACTTCCAACGTGTAATTTGCCCATGCCCGTTACGATTGGCGCACTTCCCAAACGCGCGCGCGTTCTCCTCCGGGCTCCATGAATCAACCCAGTAGTAATGCGAAGCCGAAAACTCAGCCTTCCTCGTCAGCAAAATCATGGTCTTTGTCCGGTCGTGCGAGCACGCTAAACGCTATTAGCTATACGCTGCCTTTAAACTCCAAACTCTAATCCCTAAACTCTGGTTCCCCCTCCCCTTCCAGACTACCTGCCTCAGCACCCGAACGCGAAACCAGCTCCGCCACAGCAGCCACGCATAGAGCGGCACTCCCAGCGGCGCCCACACATAGTCCTTGAACGGGAAATTTGACTTCGCCACCCGGCGGTAGAAACCCCACAGCGCCCGCAGCCACACTAAAGTCAGCGCCGCAATCGCCATCGGCGGACCCAGCACCCCGCTCCGCGCTCCCGGCCTCTCCATCTCCCACGCGAAGTATCCGATCAGCAGCGGCACGCCCACCATCACGCCCAGCTGCAGCAGCCGCATCGCCGCCAGTGCGGGAGCATTCCCGAACAGCAGCGCCAGATTCTTCGTCCACCCCTCCACCAGCGCCCCAAAGCTGCGATACATCCGCGCCGACACCGCTTCCGGCGCATACCGAAACCGCAATCCCAGCTTCCGCCGCTTCACCAGGCTCGCCAGCTCCACATCTTCCAGAATCGCGCCCCGCACGATCGCATGGCCGCCAATCTTGTCGTACACATCGCGCCGCACCAGCAGAAACTGCCCGTTCGCCGCCGCCACCTGCCGCGCTGGATCATTCACCCTGGCCGGCGTATACGTCACCGCAAGATCGCTGAAGACCAGCGGCATCAGCGCCCGCTGCGCCAGCCCCCGCACCACCTGCCGCGGCGAATACGACAGCATCCCCGCTCCATGCCGCTCCGCCTCCACCATCGCCAGCCGCAAATGCCCTGGCTCATGCCGCGTATCGGCGTCGGTAAACAGCAGCCACTGCCCGCGCGCTCTTTCAGATCCCGCCCAGCACGCGTTGTTCTTCCCCGTCCAGCCCTTCTCGAGCTTCGGCGCCTCCATCACCGTCACTCCGGTGACTCCGGCCGCAATCGCCCGCGTCCCGTCTGTCGACCCGTCATCGACGACGATAATTTCCCAGTCCCGCCCCAGCACCCACTGCTCTTCCTGCTGCTCCACCAGCGAAGCGAGACACGTCACCAAACAATCTTCCTCATTGCGCGCAGGGATGATGACGGAGAGAATCAGCGGCGGCGTGTCTTCCACCGTCCTATTATAGGAATGTGATCTGCCGCTTCATCCAGCCTCGCGACCGGTCAGCGTCGATCCCGTCCGCACCTGCCCGCCCCACCCGCTATAAGCTGTCCGCTGTCCGCTGGCTGCTCCTCTGCGCCCTGGGGCCTGTGGCCTGTGGCCTGATCTCCTGCAATCACACCGCGCGCCCCGCCCAGGTCGGCGAACGCGCACCCAAAATCGTCATCCGCGAAGGCGATCAGACCGTCGCCCTCCGCCAATACGAAAAGCAGGGCAAAGTCGTCGTCCTCAATTTCTGGGCCAGCTGGTGCGCGCCCTGCCTTGAGGAGTTCCCCTCCCTCATGCAGCTCCAGAAGGACATGCCCAACATCGACGTCGTCGCCGTCGCTTTCGATACCGACGAGTCCGCCTACCGCCAATACCTCGCCGATAACCACATCGCCGGCATCACCACCATCGTCGATCTCGCCAACCAGTCCAGCAACGCCTTTGACACCACGCGCCCGCCCGAGACCTACGTCATCGATACCCACGGCATCATCCGCCGCAAGTTCATCGGTCCCCAGGACTGGACCAACCCCGAAATCCTCAACTACCTGAAAAACCTTTGAGCGCTCCCACAACCTCCGCGCCTCCCGCGCCTAAATACCACGAGCCCCGCTGGCCGCCCATGCTCGCGCTTCTCGCTGTCGGCGGTCTCCGCCTCGCGCTGCCCGAAGCGCTTTCCCTGGGGCCCGCGTGGTCCCTCCTGGCCATCGTCGCAGTCCTCCTCATTCCCGTCACCCTCGCGCGCCGCAGCGGCCGTGCCACCCTCAATCGCATCCTCGGCCACACCATCACCGCCATCGTCACCGCCGACATGGTCTGGTCTCTCGCTCTCCTCATCGCCTCGCTTCCCTCCCACCGGCTGCAGCCCCGCGTTCTCCTCCAGTCCGCCGCCGCTCTCTGGATCGCCAACATCCTCGTCTTTGCCTCCTGGTACTGGCGACTCGACGCCGGCGGTCCTCACGCGCGCGAACTGCGCGGCGCCCACAGCGACGGCGACTTCCTCTTCCCGCAAATGACCCTCAATGCCGCTGCCCGCCGCGCCATGGGCGAAGAGAACTGGTACCCCGGCTTCGTCGATTACCTCTTCCTCGCCTTCAATACCTCGACGGCTTTCTCCCCCACCGACGTCCCCGTCCTCTCCCGCTGGGCCAAAGTCCTCATGATGATCCAGTCCCTCATCTCCCTCGCCACCGTCGCTCTCCTCGCAGCGCGCGCCGTCAACATCCTGTAAAACGCGAAGCGTTCGCTGGTTCTTCGGTTCCCTGGTCCTCAGCATTCCTCGGTTCTTTGGCTTCTTGCGTTCTTCGGTTCCTTGGTTCCTCGGTTCTTTGGCTTTTTGCGTTCTTTGGTTCTCTGGTTCGTTGAGTTCTCTGTGCTCTCCGTGCTCTCTGTGGTGAATCCTTCGGGTCTCCGAACCGCACTGCTACACTGGACCTCGAATGCGGAACGATTCTCCCCTCCTGCGCCGCCCCGCCTCATCTCCCCCGCCTGCGAAAGAATCGCCGCTCGTCAGCTTCTCCTCCACCTGCGGCACCATCGCCATCGCGCTCTTCGTCTTTGCCTTCATCTTTGAGAACTTCGCCATCCCCTCGTCCTTCATGGCCAGCACCATTCTGGTCGGCGATCACGTCATCGTCGAGCGCGCCAACCTCGGCCCCCGTACCTCCTGGGCGCCCTTTGTCCACTACCGCGAAGTCCATCGCGACGACATCATCGTCTTCAGGACGCCCTTCCTCGAAGCCGACGGCGACCACTGGACCCTGGTCAAGCGCGTCATCGGTATTCCCGGCGACTGCCTGCATCTGCAGAATGGATCGTCTACCGTAACGGCGTCGCGCTGAATGAGCCCTTCGCCGGCCGCCCTACCGCCGCCGACTACAACGCCAACGTGGACGACTTCCCGGCCGTGGCCCCCTCGATCGACGCGGGCGCCACGCCCAATGGGCGGCTGGTTTCCCTTCATATCTCCATCATGGCGACGTCTGCGTTCCGCCCGACAGCTACTTCGTCATGGGCGATAACCGGCAGAACAGCTTCGACAGCCGCTACTGGGGATTCGTTCCCCGCCAGAACATCCTCGGCCGCCCGCTCTTCGTCTACTGGTCGATCCAGATCCCGGAACTCCCCGATAACGCGCCCGCCTCCCAGCGAGCCGCCGTCACCGTCGACGAGCTCCTCCACTTCTTTACCCGTACCCGCTGGTCCCGCACCTTCCACCCCATCCGTTAGCGCGCGTACCCGGCGCGGGGTCACCGGTATTCATGAGGATCGCGTACTGATCCCCCAGCCGACCCCCTCTTTGGGCTCTCCGTGTCCTCTGTGGTGAAACCGGGTTGGTTAATCCCTAATCCCTAAACTCCAGTCCCTGTCGTTCAACCAAACTCCGCGCACACCGCTTCCACGCCCCGTCGAAATTCCTCTTCCCGCGGCAGCAAACTCACCACCAGCCATCCCGCTCGCGGAAAGCCAAAGAAGTATCCGGGATGCACGCTCACCCCGCGCTCCTCCACCAGCCGCACCGCCAGCTCCTCATCGCTGCCCAGCGCCGGAACCCGCAGCACCGCATACCACCCCGCCTCCACCTCCAGACGCGTCACCGCCGGCACGCCCGCCAGCACCGCATCCAGCGCCCGCAAATTCGCCGCTGTCCTCTCCCGAATCTGTTCCTGCATCCCGCTCGCGCCCGCCAGCCATGACGGCAGCGCGCACTGCACCGGGGCATTCATCGAGAGAAACGTATCCGCCACCACCTCCAGCCGCTCCAGCGCTTCCCCCAACTCCGCCTCCGGCCCGAATGCAGCAATCCACGCCGCCTTCATCTGCGGCAAAGCCGCAATCTTGCTGATCCCGCTCAGCACAAACGTCAGACAAGGATGCTCCCCCTCAGCGAACGACCCGGGTGCCCCATCCTTGTCCACGGCTTCATCGTGGACAGGGTGGGTTCCATAGTCCAGAAACACCTCGTCCACGATCAGCGCCAAACCCCGCTCCGCGCACAGCGCCTCCAGTTCCCTCCGCTCCCGCGTCCAGTGTCCTGTGGGATTATTCGGGTGCACCAGCGCAATCGCCCGCGTCCTCTCCGTCACCCGCGCCCGCAGCCCCGCCAGATCGATCTGCCACCCGTGGTCGTACACCAGCGGATACGGCGCCAGCCGCACATCCTCAATCTGCGCCAGAAAATCAAACAGTGGATAGCTCGGCTGCGCAATCAGGACTTCATCGCCCGCATCGCAAAGCAGCCGGAAGACCCACCCGTACGCCTCGCTGGTGCTGGTCGTCAGAAAAATCCGCTCTGGCTCGACCCGTGCCCCGCGTTCGGAGTAGTACCGGCACACCGCCTCCCGCGCCCGCAGCATCCCCCGCGGCTCAGGATCGTACTCCAGCGCCTCGCGATCCCCCAGCGCCGCCAGAATCCCCGCCTCGTCGTACCGAAATCCGCACCGCGTAGGATTCGACGCCGTCAGATCCAGGACCTCAAGCCCAGCCCCGCGCCGTTCCCGCAGCGCCCGCGCCAGCCGCGTCTCCGCCACATCCCACGCCGTTCTCTCTGAAAACCGCACGCCCCATTGAGTCGTCGCTCACCTCCGCACCCCGTCGAGTCTCACCACTAGCTGGCCCTGCAACCGAAAAACGGCAAAATATCCACGGGCTGCGAAGCGGCGCGGCGGAGAAAGCCACGGGCTTCAGCCCGTGGGAAAAAGTGTGGCGCGTCAGCGCCTCCTTGCTGCCGCAGGCGGTCGGCGCAGCTCACGGAGCGCAGCCGGCAATTACCATCGCCGGCGTTTGCGCAAGCAAACGCTTTCCTTATTCCGCCTCCACCACTCCCGCCCACATCCCCGCATCCTCCGCCGCCGGACCCATCCCCCGCCGCGCCGCCAGCAGATACCGCTCCGCCTCCATCCCCTTCCGCACATTCTCCCGCCCCACGCGCTCCAGAACCGCCTGCTGCGACTTGTGCTTTCCAAATGCCGCCATCTTTTCGTCCGCCAGCGACCCCAGCCGCAGTTCCAGCGACCATGGCACCGTCGCCGCCACCGCCGTCAGCTCCGGACGTTCCCGCACGCTCACAAACGGTGTGCTGGAGTAATACAGCTTCTGTGCCGCCCATGCCGAGCCCGTCTCCGCAAACATCTCCCCCCGCGCCGCCCAATGGAACGCCGCCGTCGTCACCAGCGACACCACCGTGTGGTCCCGATGCAGATTCACCGCCCCATCCGCGCCAAACGTCAGCACCACCTGCGGCTTCCACCGCCGGATCCGCTCCACCACCACGCCCACCAGTTCCAGGAAATTCTGTTCCGCCAGTGCTCCGTCGGGATAATGCAGCACCTCGCACCGCGTCGCGCCCAGCACATCGCACGCAGCCTCCAGCTCCGCCCGGCGCATCCGCGCCAGCTCCGCATCGTCGCCCGCCGTCCCGCGAAAATGCGCCGCCTGCCCATCCGTAAAGCACAGCAAATTCGTCTCCGCACCCGCCCGATGCGCCAGCAGCAGCGCTCCGCCAAAGCCGCCGCTCTCGTCATCCGGATGCGCCGTCACCACAAGAAGTCGTTGCGCCATCTCACTCTGAGCCTACCCGAATCGCACCCCATGTGACCCGTGACCGTGGCACGCGCTCCATGCAGCGCGGCTTCCCTGGCGACGACAACGTGGGGCGGCGTCTCAGGCCCGCCAGGGGTTCAGAACCCGAACCGAAGCCGGAAATCCGCGGTATTCCGGGTAACTACCGTGAGGCCATTCACCAAAGCCGTAGCCGCGATCAGAGCATCGCGGTCCGAGCGCGGGTCGGCAACGTGGAGCGCCGCACACCGCCGAGCCACCGGCGTATCGATGGGCAGCACGCGCTCGTCAAACGCGGGCAGTACCCGGCTTTCGAGCCAGCTGCGCAGCACCGCTCCCTGCCGGGGGTCGCGGCGTTCGGCAAGCAGGACTCCCATTTCCAGTTCGAGAATGGAGATGGCCGAAACGAAAAGCGCCGACGGCGCCACCCCGGCCGCCCATTTGTGCACCTGCGCATCGGCTTTGCCGGCTTTGCGCAGCTCTGAGATCACGTTGGTATCGACCAGAAACATCACGAAAAGTCGGGAGTGCGATGCAGGCGATCAAGACGCGGAGGATCGACGGGACTGAGGCGGCCCTGGGTCGCCCAGCAGATCGGCGATGCTCTCCGAACGTCCGGTGATGCGACGGTAATCGTCGATCGTCAGCAGCACATGAGCGGGACGACCCCGGTCGGTGATCACAACCGGCCCTTTGGCCGCCGCCTTCTTGGCCCGCCCAACATCCTGGTTGAATTCGCGGCTGGTAAAGGTGGTAATCGACATGGGCACTGCCCCGCTGCTCCAATGTAGATATGTTACTACATCGGGTCGCGATGCCCCGCCTGACAGTCGCCACCAGCCAAATCCCCCTTTTTCCTGTAAACTGAGAATTCGGAAATTTTTCCCAGGAAAGTATACTTGTTATGTCCATTCATCCAGTCATGCAGCGCCTTGCCGAAAAGCTGAACCGTACCGATTTGCCCCCCTTTGCCGCCGGGCGACACGGTGCGCGTGCGGTGCGAATTAAAGAAGGCGATAAAGAGCGGCTACAGGCCTTCGAAGGCGTCGTGATCGCAAAGAAGAACGGGCCGCAGGGCAGCTTCACCGTCCGCAAAATGAGCTTCGGCCAGGGCGTCGAGCGCATCTTCCCCTTCAACAGCAAAGTCATCGACAAGATCAAGAAAGTCCGTTCGTCCAAAGTGCGGCGCGCCCGCCTCTTCTACCTGCGCGGCCTGCGCGGTAAAGCGGCTCGCCTCAAAGAAGTCGAAAGAAGCTAGCCCCCAGCCTTCAGCATCAGGCGCCCCGGTGAGAACCGGGGCGTTCGTGTTTTTGCACCTGAACCGGCCTTCGCGCTTGGAGCCCTGCGGCATCTCAACGTTGTGAACGTCCAATGAATCACCGCACCCTGGAGCGGAATCATGGCGCTGAACGGAAAACCCGCAGGCGGACGAACCCGGACAGAGCATGGCGGCCGACCAAGCTGGACTGGGCGCTCGCCGCCGGCGTCGTCCTGCTGGGGCTCCTGGCGTGGCTGGCGCTCCGGCCTTCGGGCGAGGCCCCCTGGGACGACAAGGCCATTGCGGCCGACTTCCAGACCCTCACCATTCAGAAGCCCGAAGGCCCGGTGGAAGCAGGCCAGACGCCGGGCGACGTCCACGTTCTCATCCGCTACCGCCTGCGGAATTCCACCGCTCACGAATATCGCGTGCCCGAGCCGAAACATGGCGTGCTCATGAAGAGCGAGGCCGGAGGCAAATGGCAGGAGGTGGATTCGGTGCTGTGGGACAATCACCTCTCCGTCCCGGCGCGCAAAACCGCCGACGTGGAGTTCGACATGGCCATCCCCTCCACCGATCCCGGCGCTCCTGAAGAGTTAAAGGAGCAGAAAGATCTGGCCGCAGCAGGAATGGCGCGGCTGCGCTCCATCGAAGATCTTGCCTTCTACGATTACGAGCACCACTACGTCATCCACTTGCCGCGAGGCTGGGAGTAGGAAAGCGCGACTACGCCGCGCGCGTCAGCCACGATTGCATCGTGCTCGCGTCCACAAGGCCTGCCTGCTGGAACTGCAGGGTTCCCCGGCTGAAAACCGCGAAGTTCGGGATGCCCTGCACGTTATAGCGCGCCGCCAGCTCGGGATGCTTCTCGGTATCCACCTTCAGCACCACAGCTCTGCCGGCAAGGTCGCGAGCCGTCTGCGCCACGTGCGGCGCGGCCATCCGGCACGGTCCGCACCAGGCAGCCCAGAAATCAACCAGCACCGGCACTTTGGCATCGCGCACGATCTCGTCGAATTCCGCCGGCCCCACCGCAAGCGGTTCGGCCATCGGCGGCAGCGGATTCTTGCAGGCGCCGCAGCGCCCCGTGTCCGACAAATGGCGGCCCGGAATCCGATTCGATTTCCCGCAGGCGGGACAGGCGCGAATGACTGGCATGGCGTGAATCCTGTGGTACTGCAGAATGGATGCGCCCGGACCCGCAGGTGCCCCATCCTCGTCGCGCCTTTTGCGACAGGGTGGGAACAGCACAGGGCGAGTCCGTGAAGAACCCGCCCTGCGACCAGCAGTCTACTTCGAGGCCGGAGCAGCCTTGTGGTGATGGTGGTGGGCTACCGGATTCCGCGGCTGCGGCTGAATATCGCCGCTCACCTGCGAAGTCCCCGGAACATCGTTGTCGAACGTGGCGCCCGCCGGAACCAGGTAATCGCCCACTTCATTCTGGCCGCTGGTGCCCGTGCGAACCTGAATGCGGCTGGCGTCGATTCCCTTATCCGTCACCAGGTAGTCCTTGGTGTTCACCGCGCGCTGCGCCGCAAGCTCGTCCGCGGTCATCTCATGCCTGCGATGATGGCGGCCGTGCTTCTCCGGCAAAGGAGCCGAGTTCCCCACCAGAACCAGCGTCGCATCCGCTTTCTGCTGCGCATTCAGCGCGACGTCGTCGAGGCAGCCCTTGGCTTCGTTATCCACGCGCGTCGGCCGATGCGTATCCCGGTCGAACTGGATGGAGCAGAGCGTCTGCGTCTTTGGAGGCGGCGGAGGCGGCGGCGCCTGCACATCCACTGAAGTCGTGGCCGAAGCGTTGTGCCCCTTGTCGTCCTGCACATTGCAGGTCACGGTCACCGATCCCGAAGGCGCGCCCGTCGTCGCCAGAGTCGCGCTGGTCCCGCTGCCGTTGATCGATCCCGCCGACGCGGAGTAGCTGTAGGTCAGCGGACGGTTCTGCGGGCTCGACGCCGTAGCCGTGACCGTGGCGCTGTCCCCCGGCTTCACCGTCGTCGGACTCGCCGAGCAGCTGATCGTCGGCGGCTCAAACGGCTTCACCGTGAAGTCGGTCGAGCAGTCCGCCGTCTCGTTCGGCTTCAGGCCTTCCTTGCCCTTCTTGCCTTCCTTGATATTGCCCTTCACCGTGTAGTTGCCCGGATCGAGCGACCCGGTGGCCACCGTCGCGCTGTCCCCGTTGCCGGTAACCCCGGTGCCGCTCCAGGTGTAGACGGTATCCCACTTCTTTTTCGTGGTCACATCGGTAGGCGTCGCGGTCACCGACTCCGGATCGCCTGGGTAAATGGACGGGGCGCTTGCGTTGCACGCCAGCTTCACCGGCGGGACCTTCTTGCAGCCCATGGGCAAAAAGGCCAGACAGGTGAGCGGGAGGATGAGGGAGGCAGATCTCAAAATTCGTGGATTCATCTTTTCGTTCTCCAGACCAAAACGTTCACGGGAACAGAGGTACCGCTGAGCCGGATCATCGAATTGGCGAACGGAACGCCAGCACAGAACGAGCAGGCACAAACGGCAGGAGTCGAGCGATCTTCGCCTGCCAGTGTAACCCCGGATCAGGGCAGACGCGCGTGCGGATGCGATGGAAAGTAACAGCGAGTGCACTGATTGTGGAGCATACGAGATCGAACGCTCCCCGAAGTTGACTCAGTAGTAAAGTTACGGAATTGAACGGCCCGGCTCCCACCGGGCAACGAGCGCCGGGTTTTCCACGCCCTTCCCCACCAAATCCGGCGTTAGACTCCCGTTATGGGGCAGATGTTGGGGCCGGAATTCGAAACCCGCGCGACCACCACAGACACCGGCCCGTCTCCGAAACGCGAACGCAAAGCCGAGCGCCTCGGCAAGGGCGGCCGCCGCCTCCTCCCCGATGACGAAGTCACAGCCGCCACCCGCAAAATGCGCATGCTGCGCTCCCTCGCCTGCGGCAACAAATTCGAAAAGCTCGCGCGCGCCACAGGAGCCACTCTGATCGCCGGCGTCGATGAGGTAGGCCGCGGAGCCCTCTTCGGTCCCGTCGTCGCCGCCGCCGTCATCCTTCCCATCGACACCCGCATTCGCGGCCTCCGCGATTCAAAACAGCTCCTCCAGGAAGATCGTGAACGCCTCGCCGCAGTCGTCCGCGAGCGCGCCATCGCCGTTGCCGTCGAGGAAGTCGACGCCGAGACCATCGACCGCGTCAATATTTATCAGGCCAGCCGTATGGCGATGGCCGCAGCGGTCATGCAGCTCGTGCCGCAGCCCCATCACCTGCTCATTGACGCCCTGCTCCTCGACCTGCCCCACGCGCAAACCAAGATCATCTACGGCGACTCGCTCAGCATCTCCATTGCCGCTGCGTCCGTAGTGGCCAAGGTCTATCGCGACCGCCGCATGTGCGAGCTCGACGCGGAGTATCCCGGATACGGCCTCGCCTCACACAAAGGCTACGCAACCCCGGAACATCGCGAGGCCCTGCAAACGCTGGGCCCATCGGCGCTGCATCGCAGGACCTTCACCCCCGTCCTGCAAGGCGAATTGCCGTGGGAAGATTTCATCGCCGAAGAAGGCCCCGAACCGGAAGCACCCCCGCTCGCCGAGAACTGAAGACCCGCTGCACCCTGCCACGTAACGGATAAGCCGTGCCCGTTGCGGAAATCCTGTACGTACGTTCCACACCTTAACTCGACTTATCACCTTCATTCAATAAAAGGTACAGTCTACGAAAATTAGCAGTAAATCCCTCTTAGCTTGGTATCTCCCCGCATGATTATCGCCTTGACACAAGGTAGGAGAAGCGAGAGCATACCCAGCAACGAAATCTGTATCAGCGAATGGCTGCCCTTCAGAGACGCTATTCAGGTGCGTCGAAACGGGGGACGCCGGTACTGTATGAACTTCATCCCTTCGAAAGATCACATACCATCGTTTTCCGATCGTGTTCGAACGGGACGTCCGATTCTTCTTCGTTCGGGACAGGTGCTGGTTTTCTGGGGCGTATTCGACTTCGTTCTCAAACTCGTAAACAGGGTTTTAGATCTATTTGGGAAGGGAGAGTCTCTTATAGACCTCTATAGAACTCTTCCCGAAGTCCTTAAAATACTTGAGAACCCAATCGTTGGAGCTGCGGCGATCATCTTCGGATTCGGTGCATTGTGGCATCAGGGGAGAACTCTCGGGGTTAATAGTCGCTCTGCAGTGGTGCTGTTTGACCCCCACCATAGGCCGGTGTCTGGCCCGCGTACGACGCCAGCACTTAAACGCGCACTTTGGACCTCAATGTTCGCTGTTGCGTTGGCTGCTGTCATCTGGACGGCTTTGGAAACTCCAGTTAGAGACTTGCTGTTTTTGAGGAAACTGACCGTTCAAATCACGCCACCGTCAGTTGCCAACCCGCGGTATCATTCCGAAACCCACCGTTTGGCTCTCGCGTCCCCACTAAATCCTAATTCACCTCGAGCCCTCGTACGACCTCCTACGGTTGAGACGCGGCCGGAACCAGCTCCAATGGTTTCAGCACAGCCAATTTCAGCTACAACCCATCAACAGACACCCCAGTATCCTAGCGCTTATCAAGAGGTGCGAGCCGCGATTCTAGCCGTAAAACCTTTAATGAAGCTACTCGGCAAAGCGGATTCATTGAGGCCACAAGGCAACGCGATTCTGGAGGGGGACATGTTTTCCCCTCTCTCCCTATAATCGTAGACCGCACCACGCGGTCTGATGACAGCGTCACGCTACAGTGGAGAAACGATATTGAACCGCAGGATGAAAACGCGCGAAGATGCCATGCAGCAATTCCGCCTTCTACGATAAATCAGGCGCGTAAGGACGATGATGCGTTCGGGCTGCAATGGCGTCTGCTGGCACCGGGATTTCCCTAAACTTGTCACGGTAGACACCTATGGCACCGTGATTATCACGCAGGACCAAATAAATAGAGTTGAAAAACAGATTCGTGCCGCTTGAGGGATATCTAGAAGGGCGGATCGGGATTTTAAACAAATTGAGGGAAGTACGTCATTACCCGAGCGTTCCGCCAATTCCTAGCTTCGTGATCTTTTACCGGTGAGATCCGGAGACGAAGAAGGCAGATTGAGAACGTGTCGCGAGATCCACGGTACATTATGAGTCGTATAAGTCGAGAGCCAACTTAAATGTTGTCGTGATCGGCTTGATTCCTTTTCCGCAAGGCGAGACCGAACGGTTGGAAGCGTGGTGATAAGGCGGAAGATTCACCGGTCATGATGACGTCCGCATCCTCGCTCACGTTTTCATTTCAAGTAGTTTGCCAGCGTTCCGGCATTTACATCCTCGCGTGGAAGAACCGCGTTGACCAGCCAGCGCTGCATAAATCAGCCGACTACCACGTCCTTTTCTTTTGCGGCCCCGACGGAACCGGAATCCCAGACTTGCCGCCCATCGACTCCGCTTTCGCTAACTCCAAAACGGCCCCGGTACCCCGTAACGCAAAAATCCGTGCCCATCTGTGGAAATCTCGTCAAGTCCCTTCGGTACCATTACGTACCGCGTTCCCCTCATTCCAAACGACTTCCACGCAGCCAAAATTGGCAGTAAACCCGTCTGAATTTGGTATTCTGAACTTATAGAGTCAAAAAAGAAAAAAGGCCGCCCAAAGCGGCCTTTTTCCATTGCTCCCAACACCCAGCCGAGACCCCCGGGTGCCCCATCCTTGTCGCGCTTTTGCGACAGGGTGGGAAACCCACACCCCAACCCCGGCGACACCGCCCCGGACGCTGTCCGCTATCCGCTGTCCGCTCGCTTTAGTCCGCTCGCTTCACAGGAGACACCGATGCCCGAACCCACCGAACCCGCCGAAACCCTTCCCAACGAAACCAAAAAACGAGACCGCTGCCGCGCCCTCACCACCGACGGCCACCGCTGCAAAAAAGGAGCCACCTACAACGGCCACCTCTGCTTCCCGCATGCTCACCACCGCCATCCCGTCCTCCCCCACCCGTCTCACGTCGCCATCCCCCTCCTTGAGGACCACGCCTCCATCCAGCTTGTCCTCTCCCAGACCGCCCATGGCCTGCTATCCAACAAGCTCGACCCCGAGCGCGCCCGCGCCCTCATCTACGCCTGCCAGGTCGCCGCCACCACCATGCCCCGCCCCCCGCGCATGCCCAGCCCCCAACCGCGGGTGCCCCATCTCCCTGGTGTTGGGACATGGGAGGCCGAAAACCCCAGTCCCGGAGAAGACCCTCGGGTGCCCCATCCTTCTCGCCCGGCTTTTCAGGGCGAGAGGGTGGGAGGCCGAGAATCCGAAACTCAGCCGCTTCCCGGCACCGACCCACTGCGGCCTGAGCCCGGTGGCCCGTGGCCTGACACTGACGATGACGACGATGACGAAGACACCGTCTACCACCTCGCCCTCGACTACGAAGGACTCATCTCCGGCGACGGCGACCTTCCCGCACCCAGCGCGTTCTGGCGGCCCGCCTCTCCTGAAGCCACGCCCTTTGACCTGATCCACGCCGCCCCCAACCAGTCCAAACCCACGCCTCGCTCACCCGCCGACCCCGATACCCACGAAAACTGCGCCATCTGCGATGAGATCCGCCGGCAAAAAGGAATGCCCTACCTCCATCCGCACCTCCAGCCCACCGTCAATCCGTATTGCAAATGGAACCAGCCCGGCTGCCAGGGACCCGGCTCCGACTCCCGCTGCCGCGCCTGCGACGGCGTCTACCGATACGACCCCAATAAGTACGACCGCCTCCGTCGCCGCAACCGCGCCCGTCTCTCCGACCAAACCGAAGAATCCCGCCTGCCCCATCCCGAACCTGAGCGAGAAACCCGGGTGCCCCATCCTTCTCGCCCTCCTTTGGCGAGAGGGTGGGAGGCCGAGAACCCCAACCAGCGAACCGGATCCCGTCCTTCTGACGGTAGCGACGAACCCGAACCCCAGCCCCTCCCCAACCCCCTCCCCGACCAGTTCCCTGACGACGACCCCATGCTCAGGGGCTACCGAATCGACGACCCCGAACCCGACCCAAAGGAAGCAACCCTCGACCTAAACGCCGCTGCCGACCCGGCTTTTCTGTGGCCTGTGGCCTGTGGCCCAAACGCTGTGCCCTGTGCCCTGTGGCCTGCCCTTCGAGGTAATACCCAAAACCTATTACCCTCCAACCCCTTTACCATGAACAAAACAACCCATCCCAACGCAGGGGGGTACCCCACGCAGCCCGCTGGATCGCAGTTCCGGACCCTGCACCCTGTACCCTGAACCCTGTATGACAGCCACCATCCGCGTTCGCTACGCCGAAACCGACCAGATGGGCGTCGCCTACTACGCCAACTACTTCATCTGGTGCGAAGTCGGCCGCGTCGAGCTTCTCCGCCAGCTCGGCTTCGAGTATCGCCAAATGGAGATCGATCACCGGCTCTTTCTCCCGGTCGTCGAAGCCTCCTGTCGCTACCGTTCGCCCGCTCGCTACGATGAGGAGATCCTCGTCGAGACCCGTGTCTCCGGCTTGCGCGCATCGGTCATCAAGTTCGCTTACCGGCTTCTCTGCCGCCGATCCGGCGAACCCGAACCCGTTCTGCTCGCCGATGCCGAAACTGTCCACGTCGTCGTCGATCAGGACATGAAGAAGTGTCCGTTGCCCGAACCATATTTTTCCGCCATCCGCTCCACCATGGAAACGAACGGCTAAGGAACGATACAATCCATTTCGCGGACGTCGGCTTCCCAAAACGCCGGCATCTAAACCGAACAGAACGGTCTTTTCGGAGGAATATGCGATCAGTGGTGGCGGTTGTTTCGGCGGGCCTCTTTTGTGTGGCGGCCTGCGCGCTCAACGGATGTGAAACCGGCCGCGCGAACAAGCTCCACGCGCAGTTTGAATCCATCTCTGACGTCACTACGATTCCCCATCCGCATACCGAATACGCCTCTGTCGTGACCCGCATTCCACCCGTGCCTGGCTCGCCGACCGCAGGCGGTTCCGATGGTCGCCAGCCCTTCAACGACAATCAGGCGCGCAGCGGTCCCGGCTCCGAAAAAGGCATTCCGATGTGGCCGCGCGAGCAGCCTCGCGACCGCTTCATCCGCCAATAAACTCACCACGCCGAGTGCACGAACATCGCTGCCGGAACCGGCTCAGCCAGCTGCGCCGCGCTCTGCCACAGCAGCATCGGCGAGCCGTCAGCTTGCTGCGGCTCGTTCTCGATGCCAGCATCGAGATGAATGCGAATCCGATGCAATCCAGCGCGCAGTCCAGCACTCAACCCGACTGGCTGCACAGCATCGCCCAGCGATCCGCAAACCTGCATCCGCAGCTCGGGACTCAGCGCCGGACGCAAATCTTCAAAGATGAGCGTCGCGCGACGACTGGTCAGCAGCGTCAGAGAATAGCCGCCATCAGCCGGAATGCGAAGCCAGCCTTCCTCGTCGGTTGACCCGTCAGGATTCTCGACGACAGTCAAACCAGGTTGCGTTGGCATCGCCATCGCGAGCGCGGGAATCGGCTCGCGAGTCACCACCAGCGAGCGGCTCGCCCAAACTTCGTCATGCGGCGTTCGCGTCGCATGCAGCAGCACTCGGAACTGTCCAGATCCGTCGAGCAACGTCCCATCGGAATCCGGAAAAGCATGGCGGACAACAGCGCCTTCGCCGCTCGTCCCATCGCCGAACAGCCAGTGGTAATGCCAGCCAGTCGCTGGAGCGAGCACGCGGAACATCACGGCCTGATCCGGCCGAATCAGTCCGCTGCTCATTGAAAAGGAAGCATCGGTCAAACCCGCGCTGTAAACCGGCTCAGTCGCGCCGCCTCGAACGTCGAGCGGAAGATCGGCGTCCCGCTTCGCCAGTCGGCCATTCGTTCGCACGCCATCCAGCATCACGCCGCGAACGTCGCCCGCAAGCACGGAAGGCACCATCGTCGGCCCATCCAGCGCCGAGACGTTCGAGAAGACCACGCCATTTACGCCGCGATTCGGATAATGCACCTGCATCAGCGAGTAGTAGTCCTCAAGCCGAATATCGCTGAACCGGAAATCAGAATGAGTTCCCTGTCCTCCTGGATCGGCCCACAATTCGAGGAAGGCGAACGGCGCAACGCAGCTGCCGTAACCCGTGTGCAGAACGTCCAGATTGCGCATCGCCACGTGCGCGCTGCGAAAGGTCTTCTGCGGCCACGCAACCCGCATCGTGTTCGAGATGCTCGTGGAGACAACGCTGTCTTCAATGGTGATGTTGGTGACGTCGTGCCCCGGAACGCGCATCTCCTCTTCGGAGTAGCCGTTCCAGTTTCCCTGCAGGGCAAAGTCGTCGTCGGAGGCGCGGATGAAGGCGTTGCGGACGGTCGTGTCGCCGCCGCCGAGCCAGTCCATTCCGTCCTGGTTGGCGTCGCGCGGATGACCGCCGATGATGTCCACGTTGTAGAAACCAATGTGGCGCGAGTCGCGCATCTGCACCTGCCAGGTGCGGCTGCGCACGATGCAGGTGATGCCGTCGATCTCCACGTTCTCTGCCTCGTTCATCACGATGCAGTGCCACGCGCGCTTCTGCATCCAGCCCTCATCGCCGGCAGGCGACTGGGGACCGTTGTAGACGATCATGCCGCGCCCCAGAACGCGCACGTCATGCACCTGCCAGAAGTTGAGTGAGCCAAAGACGACTGCGCCGGGAGCAAGGTAAATCCGGTCGCCGGACTGCGCATCGATCTCCTCGCGATGAATGCCGGGACCGTAATAGCGGATGTTTGGAGTACTCGCCGTAATGCCGGAATGATCCGGCGGACTGCCAAGCAGGAAGAGCATGGTGGCGTCGGCAAAATGGTCGCCAGGCCGCGTAATGGAGAGCTTCACCGGCCCGGGAATGCGGAAGGTGATGACATCGCCGTGACGCTGCGGCCGGATTCCGTAGCGCATGGGCTGAATCTCGACGCCGCGATCCCAGAAGTGAGGATCGGCCGCACGGACAGAGATTGTCGCGGGACTGTCGAGGTCGAAGTTCAGCAGATAGTAGCTGGAGACAGCATCGACGACCGGGCTCGAATGGCCGTTGATGGTGACGGTGAAATAGTCGCTGCGGACTTCAGCCGGGATCGGAGCGATGGAAACAGCAGCCAGGGCTGACGCGGTGAGGAAGTAGCCGAGGTACGAAAAGAGAGCAGCGAAGCGGATCAGCAATCGCGTCATCGATCGGAGCGCCAGTTTTCTGCAATCTGCATCCGCATCGCTCAACCCTATACCGGTAAACCCTGACCGCTGCCCCTTCTCACATCACGTCAGGCGCGCTGATGCCCAGCCACGCCAGCGACCGGACCAGCTCCCGCTGGGCGACGGCAGCGGTCGCCAGCAGCAGCTTTTTCCGCGCCGGGTCTTCCTCGCTGAGGATGTGATGGAGCCGATAGAAATTGCTGAAGTCCTGCGCGAGCTGGAAAGCATGCTTTGCGAGATACGCCGGCTCCGCCGTCTGGATGCACTGGTCCAGCAGCAGCGTGGTCTTCGCCGCGCGCAGCCACACTTCCCAGATGCCTTCGCTTTCTTCGCCGCTGAGATACGGCGCGAGGTCCAGACCGGCTAACGAGCCAGCGCGTCCTCGGCGGTGCTTCCCGCTTTGCGGAAGATGTTGCGGGCCCGCACCACCGCATATTGCAATACGGGCCGGTCTCGCCTTCGAAACTCAGCGCGTCTTTGAAGTCGAACGCGATCACCGAATTGCGCGTGTAGCGCAGCATGAAGTAGCGCAGCGCGCCACAGCGATTGCGTGGCGATCTGCGGCGCTCCGCCTCGCGCAGCTCCGGATGGCGGCGTCGACCTCGGCGCGCGTGGCGGCGATCAGCTTGTCGATCAGATCGTCGGCCTTCACGCCGAAACCCTTGCGCCCGCAGACCTCGATGTAAGGGCGCAGCCGGTCCTCTTCGGAAACCGCGTAGCCCAGGTCGAGCGCGCAGCGCGGCGTCAGCGCGACCATCTCGTAGGAGAAGTGGTGTAGTGCGCGGCCGGCTCGGTGTAGCCCAGCCCGCGCAGCGCCTCGATCACGTTGGCCTGCGGATCGGACTGCCGCGAGTCGATAACGTTGTAGATCGCCTGCGCGCCGCCAAAGTGCGGATGCGCTCGCCTCGCCTGTCTCGGCAGAGATCCAGCACTCGCGATCGCGATAGTCGAAGAAAGGCGGTATCCGAAGTCGCGCCCGAGCAGGCCGAACTTCCACAGGTGATAGGCAATGTCCTTGCCGACATAGGTCACCGTGCCATTGGAGCGCACAATGACCTTAGCGTCCTCATCGGGCCTGCCGGCTCTGCCGCTCGTTCGCGGCTCCACGTCGCCGGCACGGCGTCATCACCCAGCAGCCCTTGTTCTTGCCCTCGGTTTCGAAGTAGAGGACGCCGTTCTGCCTTCAGCTGCTCGAAGGCCGCGTCCCAGAAGTGCAGGTGCAGAATCTCGCTCTCGCGCGGCAGAAAATCGTACTCGATGCCGAGCCGCAACATGGTTTCCAGATGCCGCCGCAGCATCGCGGTGGAAATCAGCTCGGCAATCTCCGCCGTTTCGTTGCCGCCTGCTCAATTGCATGCAGCGTGTCGAGCCGAATCTGCTTCCGCGCGGCTTGCTCCTCGTCCGGTCCCTGCCTCGTACCACAGCGAGACGCGCGCATACAGGTCCCAGCAGTAGAAGTCGATGCGCTCCCGCAGTCCGCAAAGTCGTCATCAGTTCCGGACGCCGCCGAGCGAAAAGCCTTCCAGATGCACCAGCCCAACCACAAATCGGCCACCTGAACACCGGTATTGTCGATGTAGTTCTGCACGTCGACCTGGTTCCCGGCGGCGCGCAGCAGGCTCACAAAGGTGTCGCCGAGAATCGCATTCCTCAGATGCCCGACGTGCGCGGCTTTGTTGGGATTGATGCTGGTGTGCTCGACCAGGGCATCCGAGGCCTGCTCCGGGCGCCGCGACTTCGAACGCTACCGCAGAGGCCTGAGCGCAGCGGCGGCGCGATCCAGCCGGGCGTTGATGTATCCCGCGCCCGCAACCTCGAAGGAGGCGAACCCTGGAACTGGCCCGAGCGCGGCAACGATTTCCTGCGGCTATGATCTTCGCGGCGCCTTACGGAGCTTGCGGGCCAGCTCGAAGGCGAGAGGCGTGGCGTATTCGCCGAAGGCCAGCTCCGGCGGCTGCTCAAGCACGATGGTCTCGACTTCAATCTGATAAAGGCTGGCGCAGCGTGGCGCGGAGGCGCTGCTGCAAGCTGCTTCTGTTGTTCGAAATACACGCGAGAACCACCAATCGAGGTAAGGAAGGCCGCAGTTTTCGTTGTGATTTTAACAGGCATGGGGCGCGCGGAACCCGCAATCGCCGACGCCGCTTCGCCTATGGATCGCCCTTGCATCTAAGATGAGATGAGCACTGCCCGCACGACTGCTTCATCATCCATGGCTGAGCCAAATACGTTCTATCTCACGACGCCGATCTACTACGTCAACGCGCGTCCGCACATCGGCACCACCTACTGGACCACGGTGGTCGCCGACGCCATCGCGCGGCGCAAGCGGGCGCTCGGGATCGACACGTTTTTCCTCACCGGCACCGACGAGCACGGCCAGAAGATCGAGCGATCGGCAAAACAAGCCGGCTGCAGGCCCGCAGGAGTTTACCGATCGCGCTCTCGGCACAGTTCGCGGCCCTGTGGGACCGCATGGGCCTCACATACGACGACTTCATCCGGACCACCGTAGCCGCGCCACAAGCAGGCCGTGCAGAAGCTCTTTGCGCTGCTGCGCGATAAGGGATTCATCTACAAGGGGTCGTACACGGGGCAATACTGCGTTTCCGATGAGGCTTACGTGGATGTGCCTCCGGGCGCTCCCTGTCCCGATTGCGGACGCATCACGGAGACGGTGAACGAGGAGAACTACTTCTTCAAGCTCTCGGCGTTCGAGCGTCCTCTACTGGAGTATTACGAGGCGCTATCCGGAGTTCATCCCGCCCGGAGACGTCGGCGCAACGAGGTCATCTCGTTTGTCCAAAGCCGGACTGAAGGACCTCTCCGTCAGCCGCACCAGCTTCTCGTGGGGCATCCCGGTGCCCGGCAGATCGCTGAGCCCTTGCATACCGCCCTTTCGACACCGTCCACGCCCGCTCATAATGCCCTGGTTCATCCTCAAGATCACCAAGAATGCACAACAGGCGTGGTGCATCAGCTGGAAGCACCATTCGTTCGGGACCGGTGTATGAAACACCACGTCCGCCATCGGCCTCCGCCTTTGCATTCGTCCTTTGTTCAGAAGGCTCAAAAAGCAGCTTCCTTGTGACTTTGATCGCCTCTGCCTCGCGCTCTGTCCCAGCCAAGCACAACGCAACCTCGGCAAACATTTCAAGCCTTTCATAAATCTCCAGCGCCGTCTTCAGCCCACCAAGACTGACCCATCGAGCCGCTAGCTCGGATTCCAACTCCCACCGTAGCGGCGGAGAGAGCTGGTAGATGTACATGAGTCTGTCGGCCGGCGTTGCTGACTCTGCAGATTTTGGTCTTGGCAGGAAACTGCTCGACTGACTGGTGGTGGTAGTCGTGCTTGAGTCATTGCCAGGGCTTTCTTGCACTGGTGGAGGACTTAAGGACGTAGTTTCCGCAATTACCTGATCAACAAGTGCCTGCAGCTGCAGTAGGCCTCGTTCCGCAGTGCGTGAGCGGTACCCCTCGATGCGACTTCTGACAAGAAGGGCCTGAGAGTAGACCCATGCGGGCGAGACCATCGGGCTGGGATATACCTATGGCAACCAAGCAACTGCCGCAGTTGCCGATCATCTCGCTGAGAAGTGCCTCCTGCGGCAATCGGCTCTCGATGTCTCTGGACTGCACGCAGCCATGCTCAGGCAGGTACGCAACGATGGAAGCCGCGGCATAGGTTCCATGGCTATCTCGGCGCTCGATGTTGCCTTATGGGATATTTCTAAAGGTAAAGAGTGCTGCCGTGCTCCGTGGTCGATCTGCTGGGTGTGGTCACCCCAGGTGTATCAGCGTATGGAAGCGGTGGCTTCACCACCTGGTACACCAACGCCAAACTCGCCCAACAGCTTTCCGGATGGGCGAGAGATGGCATTAAAGCGGTCAAAATGAAAATCGGCTCGGAGCCTGCCGGCGGATATGGAAAGAAGCTCCGGCGTAGCACGCGATGCTATCGGACCAGACGTGGCGCTCTTCGTCGATGCCAATGGAGCCTACAGCACAAAAACAGGCTCTTTCGTTTGCTGCAGGGCTTCGCCGGATATGTGTGACATGGTTTGAAAAATTGGTCAGTTCCGATTTTTGCCTTAATTGCGTCTCATACGAGCTCGCGTGCCTGCAGGCATGGATATTGCTGCAGGTGAGTATGGCTACGATCCCTTTTATTTCCAGCATATGCTCGAAGCGCAAGCTGTTGATGTCCTGCAGCTTGATGCGACTCGATGCAAAGGCTTCACTGGATTCTTACAGGGCGCAGCCGTTGCGGCGAGTTTTGGGTGTCCACTTTCAGCTCACTGTGCACCATCCCTTCATATGCATGCCGGCTGCGCCGTTCCGAATTTTCGGCATGTGGAATATTTTCACGATCACGTTCGCATCGAGGAAATGCTCTTTGACGGATTCATTGCAGCGAACGATGGCATGTTGCGGCCAGACCGTTCGAGACCGGGCCTTGGCCTGACCTTCAAAAGAAAGGATGCGGAACGTTACCGCGTCTGGGAAAACAAATGATCTACGGCCCCGCGTGGGACGAAGGAGAAATGGAATGAAGTTCGTCCTGACAACTGCATTGGAGAGCACAGCGAAGCGCGCTTTGCCGGAACCGATTGGTGCCGGGCGGCGAGCGTCCTGGAGCATCTCCGCGAAGGGTGCTTTCAACGCACGCTATGTTTCGTTGTCTCTATGACCAGTGTAGCCAGTGGCCTTGAAGTTGGTTACGAGCACTATAAGGGAAAGCTACAGCAATCCCGTCATGTACACTCCCGTCATTTTGAGCGGAGCACTGGCCGGTTCGGGGTTGCTTGGCGTCTTTAACCGGTGGGGCGCACGCTTCATTCTTCGATGGGTAAGCAGGGTGACGCTGGCGGACGGGATCATCGGATTCTTTTTTCATGTACGTGGCGTGGCGCGTAAGCCAGGCGGCGGGAGCCTTCCGGTGACGAACATCGTCATGGGGCCGCCGATCTTCGCACCGTTGCTCTTCGTAGCTCAGGATATCTCGGGTCGATGGCTCCAACCTGCGGCGGGGGGGCGAACTTCAAACACTGAGCGGGCGGTTGCAGCAAGCCGGAGCCGCCAGCCCTGGGGAGGCCCGATTGGCGCACGAACCTGCGCTATGGAAGGTTCCAGAAACATTCCTCGGGGATCACGCTTCTCTGGGCCTTCTTCAGCGGCTTTGAGGCTCTCTACTCGCACTACAAGACGAACTTCCGCTACAAGGCGCAGTGGACTCCGGTATCGCTCACGCCTCTGTTAATGGGAGCGGCCGCCTGCGGGATCAATAGCCGCCGGATTGCCAACACTGTTCTGCCCGTTGTTTCCGCACTCGCGCTTGCCGATGGCGCGACGGGTTTCTACTATCATGCGCGCGGTATAGCGCGGAGGCGGGGAGGCATGAAGAAACCGCTCTATAACATCCTCTACGGCCCCCCATTTTCGCGCCGTTATCTTCGCCGCCTGTGGCTTTCTTGGTCTGATGCAGCCTACTCCGGCGGGAGCGCAAGCCATGAAACAGAAATCGTATCCATTTCGAGCCACAGGTGGCGAGATTCGGAATCTGCTTCAGCCCGGCTACTTATAGCGGTTTCGTCACCCTGACACAAAAGAAGAGTTGGGATGAAACCACCCGCAACCTTGTCGCAGAGCGCGTGGAAAAGGTTCCGCCACTTCGCTTCTTTTCTGTTGAAGAAGCCGGGTTGATGACGGCCATTATCGATCGTGTGATGCCCCAGGATGATCGAGCGGCAGAACGCACCATTCCCATTCTTCCCGTCATGGATGAACGGCTTTTCAAGAACTCGCTCAATGGATTTCGCTACGAAGATATGCCACCGGACCAGGACGCCTACCGCCTCGGGATAAAAGCGATCGACGAGATGGCGCAGACCCGCTTTCAGGAGCCATTTGTAACTTTGACCGTTCACCGACAGGAGCTAATTCTGAAATCGCTGCATGACGGCAAGCCCGACCCTGAACATCCGGCATGGACGCAAATGCCTGTTCATCGATTCTGGGCGTTGCTCATGGAGGACTGTGTCACCGCTTACTATTCTCATCCCTGGGCCTGGGACGAGATCGGCTTCGGTGGTCCGGCTTATCCACGCGGATACATCCGTCTCGAAAACGGACTGCCTGAGCCATGGGAAGTTGAAGAAGAGCGCTACGACTGGAATGCGCCAGTCGATTCTGTTTCGGAGCTGGAGGCGGAGGGTGCTCCTCCGGAACACTCGTCACTGCATGGCCATGGAGGCAGCCACTGATGCCGCACCGTCTCGGTCCCATGCAAACGCTTCCGGCTTCGAAGAGGAAGTTCGCCGACAGCGAGACCGTTGACTACTGCATCGTGGGCGTGGGCTCAGCCGGCGGGGCGCTGGTGCAGCGCCTCGCGCGTGCAGGATTTCGTGTGGTCGCCCTGGAGGCGGGTCCTTTCTGGGATACGGAAAAGGACTGGGTGAGCGACGAAAAAGGTTCGCACGAGCTTTACTGGAACGACCTGCGCATCACCGGCGGAAGCATCCGCTCGCGTCGGTGCGAACAACAGCGGCAAAGGCGTGGGCGGCGGCACCGTCCACTGGGCCGCGTTTGCGCCTCGATTTCATCCGTCGGACTTTCGCGTGGTACTCGCAAGATGGCGTCGGCGTCGACTGGCCAATATCCTATGGGGATCTGAAGCCCTACTACGAACTGCTGGAGCGGGAGATTCCTGTCGCAGGCCCGGCCTGGTTACCCCTGGGGCGATCCGCACGGCATACCCTACGGGCCGCACCCCTTGGGTGGCGTTGGCGATGTGCTCGTACGCGGATGCACGGAACTCGGGCATACGACGTGGCCGGAGGGCCGGTCGCGATTCTGTCTGCATCGCATGGAGACCGGCCGCATTGCATTCATCGCGGGTTCTGCCTGCAGGGTTGTAAGGTGGGGGCAAAGGCGAGCACCTTGATTACTCATGTCCCGGATGCCATCACCCATGGAGCAGATATTCGCGTCGGACTCGATGGCTTCACGCATCAGCCTGCGCGACGATGGCGGCGCGGACGGCGTTGTCTATTTCGACCGCGAAGGGAAAAGAGCATTTCCAGCAGCCCGGGCCATCATCGTTTCCGGCTATGCGATCGAAACGCCGCGTCTGCTCTTGAAATCAGCTTGCCGGGGCATGAGGACGGTCTCGCCAACTCCAGTGGGACGCTCGGCAAATATCTCATGGCCCAGGCCGGTAACATCATGCTGGGACGGTTTGACGAACTGATCCGGCATCTACAAGGCGCCCCGGCACATGCCCTCTCAGAAGACTTTTACGAAACCGACGGCAAGCGGCATGACTTTGCCCGCGGATTCGCAATCCAGACCGTCGGTCCCCTCCCTATCGCATTTGCCAAGCAAATGACCGCTGCGATGGGTGCCTGGGGATGGGCATGCGGCGCGTAATGATGGATTACAACCATTGGGCTACCCTCGGAGTTGCTGGGAGAGATTCTGCCGTGGGAAGACAATTGCGTCGAGCTTGCTGAAGCGAAAGAGCAGCTACGGGCTTCGCGTGGCAAAGGTAACCTTCAATCTTCACGACAACGACAAGAAACTGATCGAGTTCGGAAAAAACAAAGTCATCGATGTTATGTGGGCAGCCGGGGCGAAGCAGGTGGTTCAAGAATCGCGCTTCGCGCATCTCGTCGGGGCGGCGCGCATGGGAAGCGACCCTTCGACCTCAGTCGTCGACAAGTTCGGACGTACGCACGACATTCCGAACCTCGTCATATGCGATGGAAGTATTTTCCCAACGCAAGGCTCGGCCAATCCCGGGATTGACAATTCAAGCACTGGCGGCGCGCACAGCGGACTATCTGATCAAGCAGGGTAGCGCCATTTTCTTTTCCAATCATCGTGACCTAACGAGCCAGGTATCCGCTACGACCTCAGTCCGCCTTACACCAGGTTCAAGGGCAATCCGCGCATTGCTTAGGTAGACAGCCACTTTCTTGCCAGCGCGGCCCCGACAAGACCGCAGCCAAATAAGAACCAGCCACGATTTTTGCTGACGTCTGCTTCCAGGCTGAAGGGCCGCGCCTTTTGTTCGAAGGGTCCATCCGCACCGAAGGAGGTAGACACAGGCTGCCAGAGATTATGCGGACGGTCCGGAGAATCCTCCATCTTGCGTTGCTGCGAGCCGTATCCGGTCTTTCCAAGATATAGGTCCAGCAGGCCGGGGACGAATTTCTGCGCTACGATGGCTTTCACTGTCGAGCCGCCCACCCAGTACTCCCGCCGCACATAGGAAGTTTGCGCAGCATGTAAGACGACAGCCGCGCCCACTTCCGGATCGTAAATAGGAGGCACCGGCTGTGGCATCCTGGGCAGACGGCTTTTTACCCATGTGAACTGCGGCGTATTCATCGCCGGCATGTGAACGACGGTCACCTTCACCTTGCTCTTATCGTGATAAAGCTCGCAGCGAAGAGAATCGGTAAACCCTACAATGGCGTGTTTGGTCGCGCAGTAAGCGGCCTGCAAGGGAATGCTTCGAACCGCCAGAGCCGAGCCGACCTGAATGATCCGTCCGTGGTCCCGCGGAAGCATGCGGCGCAAAGCAGCCAGGGTCCCATGAACATAGCCCAGATAGTTGACCTCGGTGACGCGGCGAAACTCTTTCGCTTCCATCTCTCGGACCGGAGAGAAAACCGAAACCATAGCGTTGTTGATCCATACGTCGATCGGGCCGAAGTCTTTCCTCGATGGAACTGCGGCCGCCTCCACCGCGCTCATCGCTCACGTCCGCCGCGTACACGGCCGCCGTACCGCCCAGATCTTGTACCTCCGCGGCTGTGTCGTCAAGCGCAGCCTGATCCCGCGAGATTAAACCTACGCGTGCGCCTGTCCTGGCAAACACATGCGCAATGGCACGCCCAGCCCGGCGGAAGCGCCGGTAACTACTACCGTCTGCGATCGATGCGTCATCTCCTGATTCTCCATTCCTGTAGGTGGGACCCAAATCGACGGCTTGGAGATGCCTGATCGGACCGTCGCCGGCATCTAAATTCGTGAAGTGCTCCTTATTAGTCGAGGGTAGAGGTGGATGGCGCTTGACATCGAGGATTATGCCCTGATTGGAGACTGCGAAACAGCAGCGTTGGTCGGCAAAGACGGGTCGATCGACTGGCTGTGCTGGCCCGACTTCTCTTCCCCGGCATGTTTTGCAGCGCTGCTCGGCACGCCTGAGAACGGACGATGGTCAATCGCGCCCAGGGCGCAGATAAGAAAAGTAACTCGCAGGTATCGCGAGCACACGCTGATTCTCGAAACAACATTCGAAACCGCATCGGGGATCCTCCTCCTGACGGACTTCATGCCCATTCGGGAACACCACTCTGATGTGGTGCGCATAGTCCAATGCCTGCAGGGAAGGGTTCCGGTGCGGATGGAGTTGTGCATACGCTTCGATTATGGCCGAACGATTCCATGGACGGAACTAAGGACCGGGCCTCGCGAAGGTAACGCGTGGTTTAGTCCCCAAGGGACGGCTGGACTTAGTCCAGGATGCTAGTCCTGGGTCGGGAGTTTCTACCATTTCTCGAGCCCGGGGTATGATTTATCGAGCTTCAGTTTTGGGTTTTGCCTGCATCAGGGCACGACTTCAGTCGTGCCGCTGTGAACCCAAAATGATCAGGGCTTTAGCCCCTGTTATGGCAATACCTGCGCGGAATGGCAACCCAAGTAATCCTTAGTAGCGCACGGGTATTTTTTGCCACCACGAAGACCAGTATGACGAGACGCATCCTTCAATCTGAACGGAATGCGACGCTTTTGATTGAAGTATTGCGTTCGAACGAAGCAGCAGGAAAATTTCAATTGGAGGACTTCGTAATCATGCCGGATCATCTTCACCTGCTGATTACAGTTCCCAGAGATACAACGGTTGAAAGAGCGATGCAATTGGTGAAGGGCGGATTTTCTTTCCGTGTCAGAAAGGAATACGGCTTCCGGGGAGAGGTCTGGCAGCGTGGATTTTCCGAAGTGCGGGTCAGCGATCAGGAGAGCTTTCTGAATTTTCGTAAATATATCCAGCAGAATCCCGTGGAGGCAGGGTCGGCGGAGTCTGCGGAACTATATCCCTACAGTTACACGTATCTGGCGCGAAAGAAAGCTGGCAGGGGCTAAAGCCCTGATCATTTCGAGTTCATAGCGCACGACTGAAGTCGTGCCCTGATACAAAGCAAAACCCAAAACCGAAGCTCGATCGATCATACTAAGGCTTACGAAAATGTAGAAACTCCAGGCCCAGGACGCTAGTCCTGGGTGCGTCATTAAATATGATTGAGCCTGGCCGGCCTGCGCGGGTCCCGCAGGGACGGCTGAAGACGGAATTGCGTCGAGCCGTGGTACGGCTGGAAACGTTGCCCTTTGTCGGAGTGCCGTACAGTCCAGGGAAAGAAAACGTATATCGAAGGTTTCACCAGCCCTGTGGATAGTTTCGCCTTTTATTCCCCTATACTGGCGGCATGAGCCGATACGACCGTCCCAGCCATCGCGTCTACATGTCGTTCTTGTTTCACCAGGGCTGGCAGGTTCAGTTCCTGGAAGCAGATCTGAAGACTTCCCTGCCCAGGAAGCTGACCTTCGCTGATCCAGAGAAGATCAGGGAACTGGCAAGGCACGGGGAAGCCTGGGGGACATCAGAGGCAAGGCAGATGTTGGAGCACGCGATTGCGACCGGCAAGGGCGGCGCCTATCTGAAGTTGACTCCTGAGCAATACGCAAAGTTGAAGCGTCCGTGAAGAGCGCCCATCACCACGCCGGGGTTGAGAAGGCTTATAACGACATCACCGAATGGGTGATGCTCCCTTGCCCGTCTCGCTTTTGGGGCCCTGGCTTTATCGGGCTTGGACGATCCACAGATGAGTAGAGCATGCTGTCCCTGTACGCCTTCTCCAGCAGCACCAGAGCCGGATCGATGAGGTTGCGGTCAGTCAGCTCGAATGTCTGCCAATTTGCATCCCGGTTTGCCTCGTCTTTGGGAGAGGTTATGAATGAGATCGCGGTAGAGCTCTCCAGGCTCCGCTTGTCGGGAAGCATGGCGAACATGACCTTGCGGTGGTAAAAAGCACGTGTGCCAAATACGTGATTCATCTTGACACCGGGCCAGTGCATCATTTGCGCAGCAATTGTTGAGCACCAATCACGTACTTCTTCGGGGAGGGGCAGCAAGGCGTAATGCTTCATAGTCTGGATCTAATCTTAACGGGTAGATCGCCGGATCGCAACCTGACCAGACGAGGGTGTGGAAAAACCGCAGATCCCACCGCACGCCGGGGGCAGCCGAGGTAACAAATTTGCTGCACGGAACATATTAGTAAGCGGTACTGTATGCTTCGTTTGCGTGCGCCGCTTTTTCAAACCGGGCAGAGCCGAGACGGTGCGCGCCGGCAGCTTTGTACACCGGCAATAGGTATCTAATTTTGTTACGTAATTTGATCAGCGTTTAGACTGATAGACAAATGTAGCTGTCCATGTTCCCGATGTAGCTTTGCCCGCCATCCACTGCACAAGCGTGCCGTGCGTAATTTGATCGAAAAGCAAATCCCCGTAGTAGGTAACGGTTAGGCCAGACGAGGCCCCCGAATGGTCTTCCCTTTCAAACACAACATGGCCCGGAATTTGTTGCATGGTAATGCGCCCGATACTTCCGTCGCGCCAACGCGCGTCGAAGGCCTTTCCGTTCAACTGCCAGGTGGCGCAGTTTGTGGTGAGCCCAATCTTCTCGCACTCCTCGATCGCAGTGGGTACGCGCCGCATGGCGTCACCCTGGCCATAGGCTACCCTGGGAAGAGAAATCGATCCGGCGATTAAGCAACTAAGACAGATACGCTCCCACTGATTTCTCATCACGCAGCCCCTGCCATTTAGGTCAACATCTGTATCGGCAGGGGAACCCCGCGACTTCAGGGTAGTTCAGGCGAAGCGTGGCTCAGTGATCTACTTCGCGAGGATCATTTCTTCAATTCCGGATGTTCCGAGAGACTCAAGATATTGCCGTCAGGGTCCTTGAACCAGGCGACCTTCGCGCCGGTAGGCGAAGTCCAGATGCCCAGTTCGTCCTGGTTCATACCCTCATAGCGTTCGAAGCGGACTCCGGCTTGCCCCAGGCTCTCAACGGTGGCAGCGACGTCGGGGACTTGCCAGCCCAGAACGGTGCCGTGAGCCGGAGGAAGTTTTTTAGCCATGCCGAGACGGAGCATGATGCCATTCGCCTCAAAGACCAGCGCAAACGGCGGCTCTTCCATCACCAGGCGAAGGCCAAGAGTGTTCTGATAGAAATCTTTCGCGCGGGGCACGTCGACGATGGAAACGAATCCGATGATGTTGTATTTGCCAAGTCCGGAATGTTGAGACATGCGGCTATGATGACCTTCTTCGCAGGTTGTCGCAAGAATGCTGTTGCGGCCGGCTTTTTCATCCCATAAGGTGGGCCACAGACCCATTGACACTCTGTCGAAAACATTTCCTGGAAATGTTTTTCTACCGAGCGTACCCAGATTTCCTGCCTCGCGGCAGAACCCTGGGTGCGCCGCAGATACATCCCCGGTCTACCCCCAAACTGGGCCTCAAACTCCGGTCTGTCGGGCTCTCCGGTGTGACGATGGCACCCAATGAGCGCTTTTCACGCCGAATCGGTATCATATTAATGACCCATGACGCTCCCCCCACTTTGAGGCCAGAGGCGCTTTGCCATGAAGTTTCGGACCCTTTTCCTCTCCCTCTCCCTCACCGCAGCCTCCATGGCGGGGGCAGCCACCCCCGCCCCAACCGCCCCGACCTCCGTCTTAGACCAGCAGTTTGAACAGACGGTACGGCCCTTTGTCGGCAAATACTGCGTCGCCTGCCATAGCGGCAAGATGGCCCCCGCGCAATTCGACCTGAAGTCCTATACCAATATGGATATGGTCACCGACGACTTTGCCCGTTGGGCCCTCCTGGCCGAGCGGCTAAAGACCGCGAAATGCCCCCCAAGCCGATGCCGTCCCCGCCCGCCTCTGAGGCGCAGCAAATCATCGACTGGGTTGCAGCCGTGCGCGCGGAAGAAATCAAGAAGGCGGCTGGAGACCCGGGCGTAGTCCTGGCCCGCCGCCTGAGCAACGCCGAGTACGACTACACCATCCGCGATCTCACCGGCCAGGACATGCACGTCGCCAAACAGTTTCCCGTGGATCCCGCCAACCAGGCGGGCTTCGACAATTCCGGCGAATCGTTAACCATGTCGCCCGCCCTGCTGAATAAGTACCTGAAGGCGGCGCGCGAAGTGGCCGACCACGCGGTTCTGAAACCAGATGGAATCGACTTCGCGCCCTATCCCATGTTGGTAGAGACCGATCGCGAAAAGTACGCCATCCAGCGCATTGTGAGCTTCTACGCCGCGCAGCCCACCGACTATGCGGATTACTTCCAGGCCGCCTGGCGCTATAAGTATCGAATCGCCCTCAAGAAACCGCACGCCACCCTGGCCACCACTGCGGTGGATTCAAAGGTGAGCCCCAAATACCTTCCCATGGTCTGGCAGATCCTGCACGATCAAAACGCGGTGGGCCCTGTTCTCAAGCTCCAGAAAATGTGGCATGCCCTGCCCCCTCCCGCAGCGGTTCAGACCGGGGCTCTCCGGGCAAAATGCATAGCAATGCGCGATTTCGTGGTGAAAATTCGCGCCCACACCGCGATGCAGTTTGCCGCGCCGGTGGTGGCGGGTTTGCCCGCGCAATCCGAGCCTCTGCTGAACTGGAAGCTGAAGCAGTTTGCCGAGCACCGGCGTGACAGCGATCCCAAAGATCTGCGTAATGACACCGATCCACCGCCCGTCGTCCCGGCGATCCCGCCCTATCCCGAACTGCACGAGGAAGCCGCGCCCCGTTGGGCCGCTCTCTCCGCCAAGGCGCGCGCCAACGATCCCGACCTGATCGTACCCGCCGCCCAGCGCCCCCGCTACGAGGCCGCATTTGCCCGCTTCGCTTCCGTCTTTCCCGACGCGTTTTACATCAGCGAACGCGGCCGTTATTTCCCCGACGACTCGGAGGATAAGGGCCGCCTGCTCAGCGCCGGCTATCACAACATCATGGGCTATTACCGCGACGATCTTCCTCTCCGCCAGCTCATCCTCGATGACAACGGAACGAAGGAACTGGATCGCCTTTGGAACGAGTTCGATTACATTGCAGATTTTTCCGCGCGCACCTGGACCCAGTACTACTTCAACCAGAGCGGAGAAGTTTTCGGCAAAGGCGACGAATCTGGCTCAGAGCGCCCCGCCGATCACGCCGTGACCGATACCGCCGTCATCTTCAAGATGCGAGACGTCTACCTGGCCAAGGCTGCGGCGGATCCCACCAATGATCCCGCAGCGGCTGAGGCCATTCGCGACCACTTCAACCAGATGAACGCCACTCTCCGCAGCCTGGAAAAGGAGCGGGCAGCGGCGGAACCGGCGCAATTGGAAGCTCTGCTCCAATTTGCCGCGCGTGCCTACCGGCGGCCCCTCACCCATGCGGAACGCGCGGAATTGCTCGCCTATTATCACCAGGATCGAGCCCAAAATCAGTCATCCCACGAAGAGGCCCTCCGCAATGCCATCACCGGCGTGCTGATGGAGCCGGATTTCCTCTACCGTCTCGACATGACGGACCCGCAAACAGCGGCTGTTGCAAAAATCGGGTCGCATGCCGTAGTGCTGAAAACCTCGACCGCCGTCGACGCAGAGCCCTTATCCAGCTACGCCCTGGCGAGCCGCTTAAGCTACTTCCTGTGGGCCAGCATGCCCGATGAAGAGTTGTTGCGCCACGCGGCAGCGAACGACCTGCAAAAACCGTCAGTCCTGTTGGCCCAGGCGCGACGCATGATGAAAGATTCCCGCGTCCGTGGCCTGGCTACGGAATTCACCGGCAACTGGCTCAACTTCCGTCTCTTTGAAACCAACAACACCGTCGATCGCGCTCGTTTTCCCCAGTTCAATAACGATCTGCGGGAAGCCATGTTTCAGGAACCCATCCGCTACGTCGAAGACACCATTCAAAACAATCGTTCCGTGCTCGACCTTATCTATGGCAATTACACATTCGTCAACCCGGTGCTGGCCAGGCACTACGGCATACCAGGAGTCCAGGGCGACGTGAACCACTGGGTCCGCGTGGACAATGCCGGCCAATATGGACGCGGTGGTTTGCTGCCCATGTCGGTATTTATGACCCAGAACTCACCCGGACTGCGCACCAGCCCGGTGAAGCGTGGCAATTGGGTTGTGCAAAAGATACTAGGCATCCGAGTGCCTCCGCCACCGCCCGTGGTTCCCGAGCTGCCGGCCGATGAGTCCAAGTCCGATCTTCCCATACGCGAAATGCTGGCCAAACATCGCGCGATTCCCTTCTGCGCCGCCTGCCACGCACGCTTTGATTCGTTTGGCCTGGCCTATGAAGGTTACGGGCCCATCGGGGATGTACGCACCAAAGACCTGGCCGGCCGGCCCGTCGACACCGCCGTCACCTATCCCGGCGGCATCAATGGTGTTGGCTTTGATGGCCTGCGCGACTTTATCCGCGATCATCGCCAGCCCGAATTCATCAACAACCTTTGCCGCAAGCTGCTCAGTTACTCATTAGATCGCTCGTTGCAACTCTCCGACGAAGCCCTGGTCGATACCATGCAGACCAATCTGGCCAAGCAAGGCTATCGCTTTGATTCCCTGGTAGAAACCATCGTCCTGAGCCCGCAGTTCCGGAACAAGCGAATGCCAGCGCCCCAGAAGCCTGAGACCCAGATAGCATCGAGGAAGTCAAACTATAAAAGGATAAAATGTTTTATCAGACACTCAACTCATGCTTTATAGCACGACTATACTCGTTTATCGGGCAAGCGACTATACAGGCTGCGGAAGAACAAATGTTTTGTATCAGGGCACGACTTTAGTCGTGCCGTAACGGCCTAAAAAGAGATGGGCTTTAGCCCCTGCTAGTACCAGCTCGGAGCTGAAGCCTATCTGAAGGGTACGGCCTTTAGGCCGTACATAAAAGATTGCAAATGGGTCCGGCTTTAGCCGCTGAGGGAGCTTTCATTGTCACGATTAACCAAAAAATTCGCATTTCCCATTTCCCGCCGCGCCGTACTTCGCGGAGCCGGTTGTACCGTGGCCTTGCCTTGGCTTGAGTCGCTGCATGCCTTAGCGGATGTGCCGCCGCCCTCCGCCTTCCCCAAGCGTTTTGGCATCGTCTTCCTGGGTTGTGGCATAAACGAGGATCACTGGAGCGCCGAGGGCCAGGGCGCCGACATGAAATTGAGTAAGACCCTCTCCCCGTTGGAACCACTCAAACAGAAGATCAACGTGATTGACGGTCTCTACGTCCATGCGCTTTACCGGCCAGGGCATTCATCCCGCCCAGACGGGCAGTCTCTATCCGGCGCGCACATCTCGAAAGCGCCATCATCCACTCCGCATCAGCATCGACCAGATGATGGCCAACCATGTGGGCGAAGAAATTCCGCAGTCCAGCATCGTGCTCGCCTGCGAGCAGCCCTGACCGGTTTCACGAGTCGAACTTTTCCCTGGCCTACAGTTCCTACCTCTCCTGGCAAAGTCCCGATTCACCT
>CAVPCE010000092.1:0-18854 GCA_963702295.1 uncultured Acidobacteriaceae bacterium
TTCAGCGGCAGGTCCAGCTTTATGTGAGCGGGCAGCAGTTACAACCGTCCAGCGACCTCTTTGCGGGGTATCTCACCATCCTGAACACGCCCGCCAACACCATCACCGGCACGTATTCCATCAGTGACGGCCTGCACACTCGCATGGTCTTTGCCGACGACAGTACGCTGTGGATCGGCTCGTCCCGCTGCAATCAGGGTCCCCGCTACCAGCAGTCGCAGACCGGCGGCAGCCAGGATTTCGGCTGTGTGACGATGTTCAATACCGCTACCAACACAGCCACCCTCAGTTCGTATAAAGGCGATGGCACCGGCATTGCTGCAGTCACTGGATTGCACAAGGTTTACACCGCCGAAGGCGGACAGATTTACATCTACAACACGACCAACATGTCCGCGCTGGATAATGCCAACGTAACCGTCGCGGGCACCGCCATCGACGCGGCTTACATGGATGCCGGCAGCGATGCCGACAACACCATCTACTAACCGGTGACCGGACAGCCGAGCGCGCATGGCGGATGCATCGATCGCTGAGGTACTCGCCATCGCCGCACATCGCGACGATGTGGAGCAAACCTGCGGCGAGTACCTGCTGCCGCCTGCACTCCCTGGGCGTTTCCACCGCCATTCTGGACCTGACCCGCGGAGAGGCGGGAACCCGCGGCTCCGCAGACGAGCGCGCTGCCGAGGCCTCTGCAGCCGCCCACATTCTGGGCGCAGCCTGGCGTGAGGCACTCGATATCCCCGACGGCCGCGTGGAGAACGCCTGGGAGAATCGCCTAAAAGTCGTTGAGGTCCTGCGTCGGGTCCGTACCCGGGTTGTCATCCTTCCCTCTGGGCCGGGCGCCGCCCGATCACTACACGTCCGCCACCCTTGGCTACGAAGCGTGCTTCCTCGCGGGCCTGGCCGGAATTCGAGACCGGAGCCGCGCCGCATCGACCTTTCAAGATCGTCTATGCGAGCCTCTACGCCGACGTCCGGCCCACGTTCGTTGTGGACATTACTCTCCTTCGTCGAGGACCGTCACCGCGCGCTGATGGCCTACAAGTCGCAATACGCGAATCAATCGGCTGGCAGCGGTCTCTTCGTTCCCGACGAAGAAATTCGGGAACGCACCTTTGCCGAAGCCCGCCATTATGGACTGCTCGGCGGTGTCCGCTACGCGGAGCCGTTCGTGCAGAAGGAAGTCGGATTGATCGACGACCTGACGCTAATTCCAGTTCAGTCCCTTTGACACTCTTTTAGCATCTGCATCCGATACAGGAACGGCCGGCTTCCCGCGCCTGGACTTGGACTGATGCAACCGTGTACATTCACCTGCGACAGCGCACCCGGCCCTCGGTGAAAGGAATTCCCAAGCTTGAACCTCACCTACGTCGACTGGCTCATCATGCTGCTGTACTTCGCCTTTGTGCTCGGCATTGGCTTCGCACTCAAGCGCTACATGAAGACCAGCAAGGATTACTTCCAGGCCGGCCGCTCGCTGCCGGCCTGGGTCTGCGGCCTGGCTTTCATCTCCGCCAACCTCGGAGCCCAGGAAGTCATCGGTATGGGCGCCTCGGGCGCCAAATATGGCATCGTGACCAGCCACTTCTACTGGATCGGCGCCATCCCCGCGATGGTCTTCGTCGGCGTCTTCATGATGCCCTTCTACTACGGATCGAAGGCGCGCTCGGTGCCGGAGTTTCTGCGTCTGCGCTTCGACGAAAAGACTCGCGCCTGAACGCGTGCTCCTTTGCCGTTCATGACGGTCTTTTCTTCCGGCATCTCGATGTACGCCATGGCTCGGCTCATCCAGACCCTGCATTCTTCGACAGGCTCTTCAGCGACCTCGGCTTGCCGCTGGACTGGATCTTCCACTTCTCCATCCTGCTGTCCGCGGTCATCGTCCTCTGCTACATCTTCCTCGGCGGCCTCACAAGCGCCATTTACAACGAGGTGCTGCAGTTCTTCCTGATCGTGGCTGGATTTGCTCCCGCTGGTCTGGGTCGGCCTGAAAAATGTGGGCGGATGGCAAGGCCTGAAACACACCTTGCCCGCGACCTACATGCATTCCTGGCAGGGCATGGGCAGCGCCACCACCAACCCCCTGGGCGTCGAGTTGGTTCGCCTTGGTCTGCCGGCTGGGCTTCGTGCTCTCCTTTGGCTACTGGTGCACGGATTTCCTGGTGATCCAGACGGCCATGGCCGCCAACTCCGAAGAGTCTGCCCGCCGCGTGCCGCTCATTGCTGCCGTGCCGAAGATGTTCTTCCCGTTCCTGGTGATCCTGCCCGGGCTGATCGCCATTGCCACGCCGGCGGTCATGGAGCACACGCTGACCCATGCCACACCGGTGGGTGCTGTCGCGTCCGCCAAAGGCAATTTGAATGCAGGCCGTGGTCTCATTCCCGCCAAAGTGGATCCCGTCACCGGCAAGGTCATGCTCGATACCCACGGCCAGCCGGTTCTCGATTACGACCTGGCCATTCCCAATATGCTGCTGTATTACTTCCCTACCGGCATCCTTGGCCTGGGACTGACGGCTCTCCTGGCCAGCTTTATGTCCGGCATGGCCGGGAACGTCACCGCCTTCAATACGGTCTGGACCTTCGACATCTACCAGTCCTACATCAATAAGAACGGCAGCGACGCGCATTACCTAAAAATGGGTCGATGGACCACGGTCGTCGGCATACTCATCTCCATGGCGACGGCCTATGTCGTGATGGGCTTCAACAACATCATGGACACGCTGCAGCTGGTCTTCTCTATCGTGAACGCGCCCCTGTTCGCGACGTTTCTGCTCGGGATGTTCTGGAAGCGCACCACCGGCCACGCAGCCTTCATTGGACTCGCCAGCGGAACCGTCGCCGCCCTGCTGCATCATGGCCTCACCCTCTCCGCCGGCGCCCATCCGGGCGTGCACGGCGGCTGGATCCACGTCGTCCACACCTATCCCAGCGAGATGGCGCTGGATTACTGGCAAGCGATCTTGCGTTCACTGTCAACTTCGTGCTGACTATCATCCTGAGCCTCGTCACCAAGCCGCGACCTGAACCGGAGTTGGTAGGCCTGGTGTACTCGCTCACGCCAAAGCCGGTCGAACACCACATGGCCTGGTACGCGCGTCCGGGCGTCATTGCCGTAGCCCTGATTCTCCTGGGAATCGGCCTCAATCTGATCTTCCGCTAGACAGGAGGAAATTCGTGAGTCTCGATCTCCGCGTTCCCATGGGCCTGATGTTCCTGATCGTAGGCGCCATCCTCTCTGTCTACGGCCTGGTCACCCGAGGCAGCGCCATCTATGCCCGCTCCGCGGGCATGGACATCAACCTCATCTGGGGCCTGGTGATGCTGGTCTTCGGGCTGGGCATGTTCCTGCTCGGCCGCTACTCAGGCAAGCGCCACAAAGCGCAACCTCCTGCCGAAGGCAAATCGCGCCCCCTCAGCCACTGAGTTCTTCTCTCAGGGTAGCTTCGCCATAAAATCGTTCATCGCCCGCATCACAACCTCCGGGTTCGATACGAACACATGATGGTTCGCATTCGCGATCCGCACCACCGGAACCCACGGCATCGCAGCTCCAAACGCCGTTGACTGTGCCATGCACCGTTCGAGATCGTCCGCCTTGATCGCCGCCTGCCCGGCCGCGTCACGCTCCAGAGGTCCACTAAACATCCAGGTCATATCGTGCGGACACGCCACAATGTCGATTGCCGGGGTGTCGACTCTCATGAATTTCTCTTCCCCAAACAGCACCGCCAGCGGAATCGCCGGCGGTGCGGGCGGAGCCGGCATCGCTGGCAGAGCTGCAATTCGTTTCTCTTCCAGCAACAGGTCCTTGTCCAGCAGCGCCACGCTCTCCTCCAGGCCTTTCCTGTATGCGCTGTCGTACACTGCGCCCCCACGCAGCGCGTCCAGCCGCCGCTTTACCTCCAGCATGTCAATCCAGCTGTTGCCCCGCGCCTGATCGTAGAAACCGTAATAATCGCCCGCATCCAGATAGATCAAGCCAGCGATTTTCTTCGGATATCGGCTGCCCACCCAGCTCAATTCCTCGCCGGCAATCGAGTGCCCGGCCAGCACAGGCCGATCCAGCCTGAGCGCATCGATGACCGCAACCACATCCTCGCCGAGCCGATCCGCCGAGTAGTTCGCATCTGTCGCATCCGGTTGGCCTGAAGCCCCAAAGCCCCGCCGCGTGATCGCGTAAACGTGATGATGCGCTGTGAACTGCGGCGCAAAATGGTCGTAAACGTGCGCCGTGTCGCCGAGCCCCGAGAGAAAGACCAGCGGACGACCCGTCCCGCCCCAGTCCAGAACCTCCAGCTTCACCCCCGGTTCGACCGTGACCAGCTGAACCACAGGTGTGGAGACATTTTTATCCTGCGGTCTCGCGACCGTCAGCGCAGCCAACGTGATCGACAGACAGCCAACCAGAATGATTCCCCGCCGCATGGTTTCATCTCCTTGTTATTGCTGCTTCGCCACAGCCGTCGCCGCCAGCGTACCGCCCAGTCCCATCGTTTCCACAGCCGAGGAGGGCACGATCACCATCGATCCCTTGTCGCGCATCGCCTCGTACAGCATGTTCATACCGCGCAGGTGCAGCGCCACCGGATTCTCCTCGTACACCTTCGCCGCCTCCGCAAACTTCTCTGACACCTGCACCTCGGCGTCGCCCAGAATCACCCGCGCCTGCCGCTCCCGCTCCGCCTGCGCCTGCTGCGACATCGCATTCTCCAGCGCCTGCGGAATCCGCACATCCCGAATCTCCACCGACTGCACCGTGATCCCCCACGGCGTCGTCTTCTCATCCAGAATCTTTTGCAACTCGTGCCCCAGCATCTCCCGCTCCGTGATCATCTCCGCCAGATGGTGCCGCCCAATCGACTCCCGCAGCGCCGTCTGCGAACCCAGGCTGATCGCCTGCATGAAATCCTCGACCTCCAGGATCGATTTCTCCGCGTTCCACACCAGCCAGAAAATAATGGCATCCACATTCACGGGCACCGTGTCACGCGTCAGCGCCGACTCCGCACTCACCGTCGTCACCCGCACCCGCTGATCGACATAGCGACTCAGCACATCCACAACCGGCACGATCAGAAATACTCCCGGGCCGCGCAACCCGCGATATCGGCCGAAGCGCAGCAGCGCCACCTTCTCCCACTGGTCCACGACCTTGATCGCGAACAGGAAATACAAGCCCGCCAGCGCCCCTGCCAGCGCGTACAGTGGCTGATTCATAGCCTTCGCCGCAATCAGCCCACCCGCCATCAACACCAGGATCACGCCTACGCCCACCGCGCTGAACTGCTTTTGCCAATTCATGATTTCCTCCTCGGTTCTCCGCCCTGCTGTAAATCCCGCAACGCCCGCATCAGGTCCTCAAGCGTGAATCCAAGCGATCCTCCGCGGGTTACGAATTCGCTCACTAGTTGTGTCATCTGGCGCGCGCGTTCCTCTGTCGGGGGCCTCGGCCGCGGGTTCGGCAACGAAGGTGCCCGCACCCTGTTGGGTGTCCAGGATTCGCCGGATCTCCATCTCGCGATAGGCGCGCATAACCGTGTTGGGGTTGATGGCCAGATCGACGGCTACCTGCCTCACCGTCGGAAGCTGATCGCCCGCGCGCAGGATGCCCGGGGCGACCGCGCTCAGCACCTGATCGATGAGTTGCCGGTAGACCGGGACTCCGCTATGAGCGTTGAGGCGAAAAGCGAACTCCGAAGCCTGCGTCAGCGTCTCTTTCATCATTAATGTACTAGTTATATCGTACATAGCAACACATTTCTCGTGAATTAACGCTCCGGAGGTCTTGCGTAAACATTCTTTTCGTCTTAGGATTTGACTAACTGGTTAGTTTAACTAGCCAGTTAATCATGACTTCTTCTCAACCTTCGGCTGACGCCGACAAATCCCGCACTCGCATCCTTCACGCCGCCATTCGCGAATTCAGCGAGCATGGCCTTGCCGGCGCCCGGACCAACGCCATCGCCTCCGCCGCTCAGGTGAACAAGGCACTCCTCTACTACTACTTTCGCGACAAGGAATCGCTGTACGGCGCCGCACTGGAAGCTGTCGCCATCCAGGTGGCAGAGAGCGCTCTCGCCGTTCTCGATATGAAATGCAGCGCCGGCGAGCGCTTCCTGCGCTTTGTCCTCCAGCATTTCGATCGCATCCTTAGCCAGCGGGGTTTTCAGCCCTCATGCAGCAGGAGATGGTCCGTTTCCGCGACGGCCAGTCCAGCGCTATGAACATCCTGGCGAAGAAGGCCTTCGAGCCGATCTTCCGCCGTGCCGACCAAATCGTGCAGGAGGGCATGCGCACGGGTGAACTCTGTCGCGTGGACCCCATGCAGATGATGTATGCCGCCCTCGGCGCCAATGTGTTCTATTTTCTGAGCGCCCCGATGGTGGGTCTGGTCATGACCTTCGATCCCCTGCAGACCTCCGCAATTGAGGACAGGCGCCGACTGGCCATTGAATTCCTGGGCCACGCAATCTTCACCGATCGCCGCCATGGGGCACAGCTCGCCCGCCAGGTGCTGGCCTCCATGCCCATTCCGGAACACGGGTTCCAGGAGAAAAAGACTGCATGAAACCACGCAACCGTATTTTCATCATCATGGGCGTGCTCACCGTGGTCGCGCTTGTCTGGTATTTCCTGTCCACCAATCGCAGCAGTGATCTTCAGCTGGTGGGCACCGTCGACGCCAACGAGGTGGTTGTCAGCTCGCGCATCCAGGGACGCATCACCTCTCTGAACGTCACTGAAGGACAGCACGTCACCGCGGGGCAGATCGTGGCAACGATCGAATCCGAGGATCTGGCCGCGGCGCGCAATGCCGCCCAGGCCAGCGTGACCGGTGCCCGTTATAAGGTTGCTGGCTCGCGCGACACGGAACGGCAAACCGTCGGTGAGACCGCTGCGCAGGTCACCGCCGCCGAAGCCCAGTTGCGGGTCGCGAAAGCTGCCCTCGCCCAGGCGCAGGCCCAATACGAGCATCAGGAAGCCGATACCAGTCGTGCTGTCGCACTGGCTAAGGCCGGCGTAGCCAGCGAGCAGACCCGCGATGAGATGGTCACCAGCCTGAACGCTGCAAAGGCTGCAGTCGAATCCGCCCGTGAGAACGTTTCCGCTCAGGACGCCGCGCTCAAAAGCGCCGAGGCCAATCTGTATCAGGCTAAAGTCGCGGCGCAAACCGTAGATTCCACCCGCTCCGACCTGCGTAATGCTCAGGATCTGCTCGACCAGGCGCAGGTGCAGCTCGGCTACGCGAAGGTCGTCTCCCCGGTCACCGGCATCGTGAATGTATGGGCCGCGAGACAGGGCGAGGTCGTTTCCCCGGCCACCCCGATCGTGACAGTAGTCGACCTTTCACAGACCTGGGTCTACGCGCCCCTGCCGGAAACCGAGGCTGACTCAGTGCAGCTCGGTGACAAGCTCCGCGTGGTGATGCCCAGCGGCGCGACTGTCCAGGGTACGGTCATCGCTAAAGCTGCGTTGGCCAGCTTTGCCACGCAGCGTGACGTCAGCCGCCGCAAGCGCGATATAGAGACCGTCCAGCTCAAGCTGCTCATCGACAATCCCGGCATGCGTTACGTTCCCGGCATGATCGCGTACGTCTATGTCCCCAAAGACAAGCTGGTGCATCCGTGACCCGCGAAAAGGTTGCAAAAGAACCGGAGCCGCTGCTCGCTCCGCCGCCTGCCATCGCGGTGGAGAACATCGTCAAGCGCTACGGGACTTTTGAAGCGGTCAAAGGCATCACCTTCGATGTGGCTGACGGCGAAATCTTCGGTCTGCTGGGTCCCAACGGCGCGGGCAAATCCACCCTCATCCGCATGATGACCACCCTCATCCCGGTCACTGCGGGCCGCGCCCTAATCGCAGGACACGATGTGATGCACGAGGCAGACACCGTCCGTCATCTCATCGGCGTCATTCCCCAGGCGCTCACCAGCGACATCGACCTCACCGTCGAGGAAAACCTCTCGATCTACGCCAAACTCTACGGCGTACCCCGCGCACAGCGCGAGCGCAACATCGCAGAACTGCTGGAGGCCGTCGATCTCACGAAATGGCGCGAGGCCCAAACCAAGACCCTCTCCGGCGGCATGCGCCGGCGGCTGGAGATCGCGCGCGGCCTGGTCCATAACCCGAGAATTTTCTTCCTTGACGAACCCACCACCGGACTCGATCCCGTCTCCCGCGTTGCCGTCTGGGAAATGCTCGACCACCTGCGCACCAGGATGAAGCTGACCATCCTGATTACCACCCATTACATGGACGAAGCCGACAATCTCTGCGATCGCATCGCCATCATCGACCATGGCAAGCTCGTCGCCCTCGACACGCCCCTCGGCCTCAAGTCCAGTGTCCCCGGCTCCAGCGTCGTCGAAGTCAAGTTCACCCGCGATGCCGAGGATCGCAAGGCGCAGTTGCAGCAGCTTGCCGACGTAACCAATGTGGAGTCGCACGGTTCCGGCGAGTATCGCATCATGACTTCCGACGGATCGGCCACAACCACGCAACTTGTGCAGATGGCCACGGCTGCCGCCAACCCCATCCGATCTCTCAACGTTCAGAACACCACCCTGGACGATGTCTTTGTCTACTACACGGGACGCCAGCTGCGCGATGAGCAGGTTAAAGCTGTCAGCTTTATCATGCCTCCGCGTCCAGGGATGCAGCCATGAACCGCATGTGGGCAATTGTCGAACGCGAGATGCGTAAGTTCTTTCGCTCCCCTGCGCTCATGCTCATGTCCATGACGCTGCCGCTCGTGCAGCTGGTGATCCTCGGAAACGCCTTCGGTGGCAAAGTTACCCGCGCCCGCGTCGGTGTTGTGGACCTCGACCACGGCGAAGAAGCGCTGAAGGTTCACGAGGCCTTCGTAGCGGTCGCGGCCAACATCCGAACGTTCAGCACCATTCCTTACACCAACGAAGACAGCGCCAAAACCGACGTCCGCACCGGCAAGATCGATGCCGCCGTCATCATCCCGAAGCAGTATTCCCGCCGAGTGCTGGCCGGCGATTCGCCACAGATCGGCCTCCTCGTCGATAACTCCGACCAATTTGTCAGTGGCAGCCTCGAGAGCGAGCTGCAGTCCGTAGTGGACTCCCTCAATGCCCCGCTGATTCAGGCGAAAGTCGTCTCGTCCATCTCGCTCGACATCGTCGAACTGTATCCCTATGTCGAGTACATGAAGTTTCTTCTTGCCGGTTCCATCGCGCTCGCCATGTATGTCTCCGTCATGATCGGCGGCGGCATGTTATACATCGACGACAAAGCGCGCGGCGTCCACGAAGGCTATCTCGTGACCCCAATTACCAAGCTGGAGCTGGTCATGGGACTGAATGTCGCGGGCGCCATCAAGGCTGTCCTTTCCGGCATTTCTCTCACGGTCATCGGCTCCCTGCTCGCGGGACTCGGTGTGATCTTTCACCCGGCCGCTGTCGTCCAGCTCGCGTTACTCATCGTCGCCACGTCCATTGCTTTTAACGGAATGATGTTCCTGCTCATGGTGCGCGTGGATGACCCGCTGGTGCCGCGTGCTATGTTCGGCGTCCTGAATACCTTATTGTTCTTTCCCAGCGGCGCCATCTACCCGATTGCTGCTTTCCCCGCGTGGCTGCGCGCTATCGCCATCGTGGATCCCTTCACTTATGCGGTCCACGGCCTCAAATCCATCCTGATCAAGGACGGCGGCTTTGCAGCAATTCAGTTCGACTTACTCTTTCTCTTTGGATTTGGTATCGCCTGTCTGCTCGTCGCGACCAGCCTCTTCCGGCGCACGCTGTGAAGGGCAGGTAGCCCTGGAACGCGTCTCCTAAACCAGCCGCGTCCCAGACCAGCGCCGCAATTAAGCCGCTTTGGCTGACTTATCTGCAGACCTGCGCCGCGCAGCCCACCGGCGCTTGAGCGCATCGGAGATCCGCTTTCTTCCTTCCGGCGTCAGCCGGCGCTTTCCCGTCTTACGTCCTTGGGGTTTCCCTGGCGGCCGACCACGGCGTTTTCCTGAGCCTGATCCTTCACCCGCCAGCAGCGCCCGCGCTTCTTTCAGCCGAGCAATCTCGTTCTCCAGTTCCACAACGATCTGCTTAACTTCCACATACCCTCCAAAAACCTGGAATAAGAAGCCGCCTGTCTTCAGGACAAAATCTTTCCGGCGTCCACAGTCGAGCCTAACTCGGATGGAAGGTGTTGACAAATCAGAGGTGCGCTGGGGGACAGTAGTTAGTGACCGCTCCAGCGGTTAGTGATCGTCATCATCCAGCGAAGGTCGCGGCGCGGGCATTGCCGGATCGTCACGCCCCGGCGACCGATAAGCGATACCCAGCGGCGTGTCCCGATTGCCATCCTGGGTGTAGCGGCGCAGGCTGCGCAGCGTCTCCTGCTTATCGCGCGCGTAATCCATCGCCAGGCGGGTCAGCGCGTAGGTGACGATGTCGCTGTGGTGTAACCCCTGCATCTCCGGATCGCGCCGGAAGTTCAGCCATAGCCGGTGCACCAGCTGCACGTCCTCTGCTCGCAGCGCCGGCGCGTGCGGTCCAATGTGGAACGCTTCGGCCTCTCCATCCGGTGAAACCACATAGAAGGTGAACTGCCGTTTCGGTTCCGGCAGGCTCTCCCACGCCTGTCCCACGTGAAATGCCTGTTCTTGTGCAGACATTCTGGTCGACAAGCCGGAGATCAGCGCCGCCACCTCCAGCGAGTTTGCCGCCTGCACCAGCGCCGCGAAGACGTCGCCGGCCGGTACGACCAGAAGGGAGATATGCTTCCCAAAGCTCTCGGCTACAGAAACAGCTTTGGTAAACAACATCTGCTCGTGTTCGCTGAATATCTGGTTGTCGACGTACTCCGGGCCGCCGGCTCCCATCATCCGCGCGGTCAAAACGACAATATCCTGCTGATCGGTGCGCGTTCGGGCCAGTGCCCATTTCAGTGCGTAGGGATTGGCCGCATCGCGCATGGTCACCAGCACGCCTCCGGGCCTCACCTGCAGCGCCTCACGCCCAATCGTGTCCTGCTGCTCGAGCTGGAAATGCTCCTTCATCTGCTGCTGTGTCAGCTGATGCTTGCTCGCATTTCTGCGTTCCGAGATGGCAAAGATCGTGAAAAACGTCGCCGTGAAGACCACTCCGCTCTCAGTGGCCACGCTCTTCGTCGCCAGATTCACAACCGCTGTCATCAGCAGCACCAGAAATACGCAGAACAGACCGATGGGGATCTCGGTCTTACCAATGCGCAGGTTAACCGGCACTTTCCAGCCCCGCTCGCCTTTGTACTTCCAGCGCAGCACCAGCATGGCCAGCGAGTTAAAGGTGAAACTCCAGATCACGCCGAAGGCGTATGCCTCGCCCAGCATGATCACGTTGCCGCGGCTCACGATGATCGTGAACAACTGCATCCCGGCGACCAGGTTGATAATGCGAAAACTCGTTCCAAAGCGACGGTGCGGCTTACGGAACCAGTCCGTGAGCACCCCATCCTCGGCCACCCGCATCATCACGCCCGTCGATCCGATGATCGAGGTATTCACCGCGCCGGACAGGATCAGGAATCCCACGATAACCACGAAGACCCGGAAGACGATCCGCAGCATCTGCGGACCCCACATATACATCGCCATGCCGGCGATCAGGTTGTCGCGATACACCGGCACGCGCACCGCGTCCGGAATAATCATCGTCGCCAGCAGCGTCCCCACGCCGGTGAAGATGAAACTGTAAATCGCGATAACAATCGCCGCCCGTTTCAGGTTCTTCAGCTTCGGGTGCTCGATCTCGCGATTCACCTGGGCGAGCGTTTCCTCGCCGCTCATCGCCAGCACCGAGTGGCCAAACGCCATCAGAATGCCGAACATTCCCAGCATCGTCGCCAGCTTGCTGCCGCTCAGGAAGCCCAGCGCGTCCGATGAAAAGTGCAGATTCGAAGGAACCGGCAGCGGCGGCAGCGGGGCATGCCGATGAAAAGCCGTCAAAAAGCCCCAGCCCAGCAGCAGCACCACCATCACGGTAGTCACCTGCATCACGGCCAGCGCCTTGTCCGTGGATTCCTCGATGCCCTTCGTGTTCTGCCACCAGTAGTAGATCGTGACCGCAGCGGCGAAGACGGCTGACGTCTCATTAATCGGGAGCAGGAGCGCCCTGTGCGCGCCCAGCAGCATCCACGCGGGCAGCCAGCCATGCAACGCTCCCACGCCCAGCAGTTCGTTCAGCAGCCCGACAATGTACTGTCCTGCCGATACGCCTGAGATCGGCCCCGTCAGGATGTAGTCAAACATCAGCGCCGAGACGCTGAGTTTGGCGAAGTTCCCGCCCAGAGCCTCCTTTACTACGCGATAGACGCCCCCCGCGTAAACATGGAGCAGCTTTCCACGTATACGGCCCGTACCGCGAAGGAGAACAGCATCACGCCGAGGATGAACCAGGGCGCCGCCTTTCCCACCGCTTGTTCGGCAATGCCGCCTGCGTAGAAAGCCGACGATCCCAGATCGTTGAGCACGACCGCGGCCGCACGCCAGAAAGAAATGAACGTCAGCATTACCGAGGAAGCAACAACCAGCTTCACTCGATCGGAATGCGGTGCGTATGCGGTGGGTCCGGAGGACATGACAGGCGAAATGAACTCATCGGCGGCCGCAGTGTCAGTTTGCTCTCCCGCCGACGCGCCCAGCGCTGAGTTTATGTCGATACCTGCGGCCAGTCAATCAAAACCAGGACGTGGTTCCCCGACTCGCTCGAGGCAGGCACCGGGCACAGCCGAACGTCTCTGCACAACTCACCGAAGGGCGGTCCTCATTAGAGACAACTCGGCCAATTCCTTCGCTTTGCGGCCCAGGCCTGCGAAACCGGCTGATACACTCAAGCCGGGAACGGCACCATGTCGGACGATACTTCTCCGCGGACGCTGACCGCCCTCCTCGGCACCCCCGTGACGAGCGCGAAGGGGCGCATGCGCGGCCGTGTCCGGGATGTGGCCGTAGGCACCGGCGCTGACGCTGGTCGCGTCGCCGGTCTCGTCCTGAAAACCCGCAAAGGGCTCGAGATCGTCTCGTCGCGCGAAGTCCACTGGACCCCCAGCGGCGCTCTTGAGCTGCGTCCCGACGCTAACCTGAATCCGTTGCAGGGCGATGAAAACTTCATCCTCCTGCGCCAGGATCTCCTCGATCGCCAGATCATCGACGTCCATGGCCGCAAGGTTGTTCGCGTCAACGACGTAAACCTGCGCTGGCATCCGAACGGCGGCGCAGACGAACACCTCGGCGTCACCGATGTTGAGGTGGGTCTTCGGGGCGCGGTCCGCCGCCTGCTCAGCGGCGTGCTCCCCCGGCGCACGATCGAATCGCTCGCCTCGCGTCTGCCTACCCGCATCATCCCGTGGAACTTCGTCGACATGATCGAGGTCGATCCGGCGCGGCGCGTCAAACTCAACATCGAGCACGAGCGCCTCGCCCAGCTCCACCCCTCCGACATTGCTGACATCCTCGAAGATCTCGCTCCCGCCGAACGCGAAGCCGTCCTCCGCACCCTCGACGAGGGGGTCGCCGCGGAAGCGCTGGAGGAAGTCGAGCCGCGCCTGCAGAAGTCCCTCGTTCAGGCCCTCGATTCGGAAACCGCCGCCGGCATCGTCGAAGAAATGGACCCCTCAGCCGCCGCCGACCTGCTGGCCGAGCTGTCCGAAGAACGCTCCGAAGCCATCCTCGAAGAGATGGATCCCGAGGAGCGCGAGGAAGTGAAGGAGCTCCTCGAGTTCCGCGAGGACTCAGCCGCCGGCCGCATGACCACCGAGTATGTCGCGGTTCCCAAAGCAGCTACAGTCGCCGACGGCATCCGTGCTCTGCGCGGCTTTGAAGGCGATCCCGAAACGATCACGGAGGTCTATCTGATCGACGAGCATGAGGTCCTTCAGGGTGTAGTCCCTCTCGCGCGCCTCGTTCTGGCTCGCCCGGAAACCCGCCTCGAATTCCTCTCAGAGCCGCGCTTCGTCTCGGTGCGCGGCGATCAACACGAGAACGATGTGGCCGAGCTCTTCGACAAATACAACCTGCGCGCTCTACCCGTCGTGGATAAATCAGGCAAGCTGGTCGGCGTCGTCGAAGCTGACCATGTCATCGCGTTTCTCCGCGCCAGAGCCTAGGAAAGCTAAGAAACGGTCAACTAAAAAGCGGTCACCTAACCCTAAACCCCAATCACCGTGCAAAGCTCCTTCACCGCCGCCGCGACTTATTCAGCGCAGCCTGCTCCTCCGGCGCTCAGCTTGATCTCGATGATCTGCTCCAGGCCCTTCGGCGCCCAGCTTGCACGGCACGCCGACGAACAGCCCGGAGATCCCGTACTCCCCTGAGATAGGCCGCGCAAGGCAGGATCTTCTTCTTGTCCTTCAGAATGGCTTCGACCATCTCGACCGTCGCAGCCGAAGGCGCATAGTACGCCGAGCCCGTCTTCAGATGCTTCACGATCTCCGCGCCGCCGTTCGCGCGTCCGCGTGCTCAAGTTCCTTCGATCGCGCCGTCGCAGATCAGCTCCGTGATCGGAATTCCCGCAACCGTCGAGTAGCGCGAAAGCGGCACCATCGTGTCGCCGTGTCCGCCCAGAACAAAAGCGGTCACATTCTCGACCGAGACATTCAGTTCTTCCGCGATAAACGTCCGGAAGCGCGCCGAATCCAGCACGCCGGCCATGCCGATCACGCGCTCGCGCGGGAATTCGCCTTCTTGAACGCAGTCTGCGCCATCGCATCCAGCGGGTTCGCAACGATGATCAGGATGCAGTTCGGCGAGTGCCGCCACCGCCTTCGCCACCACGTCCGACATGATCTTGAAGTTCGTGTTCAGCAAGTCGTCGCGGCTCATGCCCGGCTTGCGCGGGATGCCGGCCGTGATCACCACGATGTCCGAGTTCGCCGTATCCGCATAGTCGTTCGTGCCGAGGATGTGACAGTCGCGCTTCTCAATCGGCATCGCCTCCAGCAGGTCGAGCGCCTTGCCCTGCGGCACGCCCTCGATCACGTCGATCAGCACCACATCGGCGAGTTCCTTCGCCGCAATCCAATGCGCCGCCGTCGCGCCCACATTTCCCGCTCCAACAATCGTTACCTTCTTCCGCATCGTCTCTCCTCTTCGGTAGCATATCGTTCGATAGAAGTCCGCCTCAATCAGGCTACGATGCGCTCCGAAGGCACGCTCTGCCGAATGGCATTCACATGTTCTCGATCATGCGCGTCGCAAACTCGCTCGTCTTCACCTTCGTCGCGCCCTGCATCTGCCGCTCGAAGTCGTAGGTCACATACTTCTGCTGGATCGTCTTCTCCAACGAGCTTCTCGATCAGCCGTGCCGCCTCGTTCCAGCCCAGGAAGTCGAACAGCATCACGCCGGACAGCATCACCGAGCCGGGATTGATCACATCCTTGTCCGCATATTTCGGCGCCGTGCCGTGCGTCGCCTCGAAGACCGCAAATCCGTCGCCGACATTCGCGCCCGGCGCGATGCCAAGTCCGCCCACCTGCGCCGCCGCTGCGTCGGAGATGTAGTCGCCGTTCAGGTTCGTGGTCGCCAGCACGCTGTAGTCCTCCGGCCGGATAATGATCTGCTGGAAGATCGAATCGGCGATGCGGTCGTTGATCAGCACTTCGTCTTCCACTTGCCCGTTGCCATGCGACTCGCCGATCGAGGCCAGCACCGCCTTCACTTCCGCCACACACGCCTTCGCCGAACTCCTTCGCGGCAAACTCGATCCCGGCTCGATCAGCGCCGCATTTGCTCCGACGGTCAGACTTCGGGTTCGCCTCGACGATTGCCCAGAATCCAGCTCTCGCGCTCGGTCACCGTCTGGTCGCGAAACTCCTCGATCGCAACCTCGTAGCCCCACTCGCGAAATGCGCCTTCGGTGAACTTCTGAATATTGCCCTTATGTACCAGCGTTACCGTCTTGCGCTTGTTTCCAGCGCATACGGATCGCCGCCCGCACCAGCCGCTTCGATCCCGTAATCGAGATCGGCTTCACGCCAACACCCGAATCCAGCGCGAATCTTCTTCTTGCCGCCCTTCAGCATCTCGTCGTTCAGAAACGCAGATGAACTTCTCCGCCTCGGGCGTTCCCTCGCGGAACTCGATGCCCGCGTAGATGTCTTCCGTATTCTCGCGGAAGATCACCATGTCCAGCCAGTCCGGATGCTTCACCGGGCTGGGCACACCCGGCGTAGTACTTCACCGGTCGCATGCACTGATACAGATCCATGAACTGCCGCAGCGCCACGTTCAGCGAACGAATACCTCCGCCCACCGGCGTCGTCAGCGGTCCTTTAATCGACACGCGAAAGTCCACCGTCGCCTTCACCGTATCATCGGGCAGCCAGTTCTTGAATCTGCGCGAAATGCCTTCTCGCCCGCGAAAACCTCGAACCACTGCGACCTTGCGCTTGCCGCCGTAAGCCTTCTCGACCGCCGCATCGAACACCCGCTGCGAAGCCTTCCAGATATCGCGGCCCGTGCCGTCGCCTTCAATGAAAGGGATGATGGGATGATCCGGAACCGTGTACTTGCCGTCGGCGTACTCAATCGCCTACCGTTCTTCGGCAAGGCGATTCCGTTATAGCTTGTCTGCATGGAGTGATCTTTCCTTCGATGGATAAGTCAAAGATTCACCCTACCATCCGGCCAGGAAGCGTTGCAACGCCAGCGCATGAAGTTGCGCGCTCGCGGTAACATGACGGTCATGTTCTTCCGCGCTCTTCGCATGCTCCTCCTGTTCGCGCTTCCCTCGCTGATCTTCGCTTCGCCCGCTTCGTTATTCGCAGAGGGCAACGTTGAACCACCGCCGGTTTCGCCCGTTCGCGTCGCCATCGTGGGGCTCGAGCACGGCCACGTCGTCGGCTTCCTCCACGAGTTTCCCCGCCAGCAGGATGCCCAGCTGGTCGGCATCGTCGATTCCGACCGCGCGCTCTGTGCCCGTTACGCGCGAATTCCATCTCGATCCCAGCCTCTTCTACAACACCCTCGACGACCTCTTCGCGCACCAGCATCCTCAGGGCTCTGCTCGTCTACACCAACATCGCCGAACATCGCCGCGTTATTGAAGCCGCCGCCGCGCACGGCGTCGATGCCATGGTCGAGAAGCCGCTGACCCTCTCCCTCGCCGACGCCCTCGCCATCCGACGCATCGCTCGCGAGCACCACATCCAGGTCCTCGTCAATTACGAGACCACCTGGTACCCCAGCAACACCGCCATCCACGAGCTGCTCCAGGAGGGCCGGCTCGGCGACATCCGCAAAGTCATCATCCACGATGGCCACGAGGGCCCAAAGGAAATTGGCGTCCAGCCTGAATTCCTGCAGTGGCTGACTGATCCCGCGCTGAACGGCGCCGGCGCGCTCTACGACTTCGGCTGCTACGGCGCCGACCTGATGACCTGGTTCATGCATGGCGAAGCTCCGATCAGCGTCACTGCCGTCGCCCAGACCGACAAGCCACAGATCTATCCCCACGTCGATGACGACGCCACCATCGTCCTCCGCTATCCGCACGCGCAGGCTGTCCTGTTGCCTTCGTGGAACTGGACCTTCAGCGTCAAGGACACACAGGTCTACGGCACAAAGGCCTATGCCATCGCCGACAACGGAATCCGCCTCCGCGAGCGCTTCAGCGAGAGGGCTCCTGAAGATTCCCTGACCGCGCCGCCACTTTCTGCTCCACAGGACAGTTCCCTGCACTACCTTGCCGCTGTCATTCGCGGACAGCTGGTGCCGAAAGGCGATCTCACTGCCCTCGACACCAACATCGTCGTGATGCAAATTCTCGACGCCGCCCGTGAATCCGCTCGCACCGGCAAAACCATCTCACTCAAGCCCGTCACCCCGTGATCGCATTAGGTACGCGCCAATTTCATAAAGTCCGTCAACCAGCCTGACCTCGGGGCAATCTGAATCGTCGCCTGCCATTTGGTTCTGCCGCATTCCCCATCGGTGCCATTGAGAGTTTTTCTCAGAGGTATCAGGATTCCCGCATGCGCATGAACCTCAGTACCCGACCGAACAGTCCCTCCGCTCCCAGAGGAGGGACGCTGCCTCTGACCTTGACCCTCAGCCCGGCTTGCGGGCTTCCTGGCGACTATGAATACTCGACGGACAGCGCTGCGCTGCTGCGCCTGCTCCGGCAACAGACCGATCTGCCAGGTTACGTTCTTGAGAGTTTTGAGGCGAAGCTCCGCCTGGCGCTCGGCGCGCGACTGATCGGTGTGGACCTGAGTGACAGCGTCCTTACCGACATCGGCTATTTCGTCGATTAGCCGCGGCGCTCGTCTTCTCGGAGGGTCGCCCAGCGCGCTCTCTCGGCAATCCCCTGCCGATTCCTGGCTCACTTCCGAACTGTCCGCCCGCACCGAAAGACCCATCAAATTTCGCCTCTCGCGCCGTTAAGGGGGTACCCCCTGGGTTCGCGATCTGCGGATCTGTTGATTCCAGAAGACCTGGAAGGTAATACCTTTTGGGTATTACCCTGACTTTCGCGACCCCGTGGATCGGGATGAAAGCCAGCCAGATTCTCAAAGAGCCGAAATTCAGAGGCGCCCCGGAGGCTCGCCTACGCCTTCGCGGGACGGTTGTTCTCGAAGACACCGATGGGGATTTCCCGCCTGAGCAGAAAATCCCCATCGTTTCCAGCATAGGGGGATATCGGAGCGTCGGGCAAGAGAAATCAGAGCGGTAGACGGTACGAAGGTCATCGGGAGGGGATGCCGGGAAGACCGCCGCATCGCGTCATTTCCAGGTCGCCGACGATCCGCCCTGGCCAGCGATGGGGGGCTTCACTGCCCCTTTTCCATTTGAGGTTTTCGCTTGATGGGTCCGCGTGGCTTTGAGCCT
>CAVPCE010000093.1:0-12985 GCA_963702295.1 uncultured Acidobacteriaceae bacterium
AGTCGGTTGCGCCAGCCAGAAGAGACGGCAAAGGCAAAGCCCAGCGGCACGATGCGGCGCGCGATTCCTTCCAGCCCTCGCCACTAGCGCGCCCCATAACGACTCGAGCGCCGCATCCGTCACGGCCTCCAGCATGATCGTCAGCAGGCCGGCCTCGGGTTCGCTCCGGCGCGATATGACCCGAACGCTCGCGCGGATTGCGTGCACGCGGCTGTGGCAATGATAGGGCATTTGCGCGCTACAGGTCCCCGTCGGCCCGAAAATGCCCACCACCAGCGTGTCAGCGCGCAGGCCAGATGCAGCGGACCGGTGTCACCGGCAATCGCCAGCGCGCCCGCCGCGTCACAGCGATCGACCGCCAAGGTCCAGCGTCATGGCCTGCGCCGCTCCCTCACCCATACCTCAATCCTCCCCGGGATGTCCTCCCGACGAGCGCTCCATTGATCACGACGCCATAACCCTCGGGCCAGCCGCCGCGCCACCGCGCCGTAACGATCCGCAGGCCAGCGCTTCGCGCCCCATCCGGCCCCGGGACTGATCAGCAGACCAGGCTCCGATGACAACCCAATGGCCTCGACGCGGGATCGTGTGGCAGCGGCGGCAAGGTCATCGGCAGCGCTCGCGCAGAATCGCGTTGCCACTACGACTGCTGATCACATGCGCTCCGTCAGTCGCCACCCGCTCGTCAAAAAGCCACTTCGCTGCGAACTCCCGCGGCTCCGCTTCCCCGATCGCCTGTTGGCCTTCGACCACCGCGCGACCATCGCCGATCCACATGGCCCTGCATATCCACGGCAATGTCGTATTGACGCCGCAGTCCCGCCGCCCCGCTCGATATCCGGCCAGAGCGTCGCCGGCTTTAGCCACTGGTCCATCGCTTGGCCGTACCAGGTGGACCTGATCCACAGCGGCATCTCCCCCGTACTGCCGCAAAAAAATCCCCGCCACTGCGGCTCAATGGACCAGCCCGATCATCCACTCCGGATGCGCTGGCGCAGGCGCCGTCCGACCGCCGGCCATCGAGTGCAGATGTCGCCCATCGCGCCCAGGCGCACGATCAGCAGGCGCAGCTTCTTCGGCGGGTCACTGGTGTGATTTCCTGTGTTTCGGGCAATTTTTTATTTCTCGCGCCCTATAGGATCCTTGCCTCGCGACCAAGCGGACAAAGTCGACGCGTAAGAGCTGTTCGATCGCAGCGGCTTCCTGGCAGCAGCCGAACCATGAGCCGCACCACATGCACAGCGCTCCACTCCCAGCATCCGAACCACCTCCGGACCCAGCCGCATCCGGTCCTTCTCGTCGTCACGAAGCCCTCCGCCCATGTCGCCGCCCTACGTCGACCAGGTCTCCAATGCGCCGCGTCTACAGAGGTGATCGCGCGGGCTGCGTCGCCGCGACCTCCACGCCGGCGCTCCGTATCCCGGAGAAAAATCCTCCGTGCTGTGCGATCTCGCACAGAACGCGACGACCGCGGTACGCTGGAATTCCAGTCTTCGCTCCATCCACCAGTTGGCTACTGGAAGCTCTCCCGCCGCAATGCGCCTTCCAGATCCGCGTCCTCAGCGCGCAGCACCAGAATCTGCCCCGTCGCAGCGAGGCAAATCCCTCACGCAAACGTCCCGCCGGCAGCAGCCTCTCAGAAAAATCACTGCGGTGCAGCACCACAATGTCCACATCCCGCGCCAGCCGACGACGCTGAAACCCGTCATCGAGCAAATGAGCAGGTCTACTCCTGAATTTTCCGCCAACGCCCCCGCCGCATAGCGACTCGAACCTACGAACCCAGGGTGCCCGCCGCACGCGCGATTTCGAGTGGCTCATCTCCAAAATGTTCCGCAGTTCCCTTCGGATCGACGCTCCACCCCATCGACTGCCGCCCGTAGCCACGCGAAAGAACATCCACCGCCACGCCCCGGTCCCGCAGCGGCTCTTGCCAGCCGATCGTCGAGCGCGCCTCACCCGATCCCCCGACCAACAATTCCCAATCGCTGACCACTGGCCAGCGCAGCCGCTTCGGCAACATCCAGCCGCAATATCATAGGCTCGGTTCTTCCCCGCCACCGCCGCGGCATACAGCGGCGTCAGCCCTGCCGAGCGCGCCCTGTCGACGGGCGCCGCCTCCGCATCGCCGGATCGATCAGGACCGGCCGCAGCACCCTACCAGCGCGCCTGCACCAAGCGCTCCGTCGCACCAGCTTCGCTCTCAAAGACTTCTCGCCCCCGCGATCCATCGCCCGCACTTCCGGCGCCCCCTCAGCAACGCCGCCAGCGCAATTCCCAGTTCGTCACGCTCCACCACTTGAATCGCGTTTCGCGAGCACAGCGTATCCACGATCCCGCGAAAGTTCTGGGTGCTCGTTCCTGTCGCGACCGGCACGCCAAACTGCGCGGCCTCCAGGGGATTATGTCCACCCGCTGGCACCAGGCTCCCTCCGATGAACGCCGCCGATGCCAACGAATAGACCGACGCCAGTTCCCCGATCGAATCGAGAAGAATGACGGTCCCCGCGTCGATCCGCGCAGGCGCTGCAACCCACTCCGACCGTCGCACCCACCGTACGCCCCGCCGTTCCAGCAAAGCCGCGACTTCCCCAAACCGTTCCGGACGCCGTGGCGCAAGGATCATCACGGCGTCCGCAGGCACCGCGTCCAGCAGCAATTCTTCCTCGCCCGCCAACGTCGATCCGCAGACCAGCACCTCTGTCCCCTGCGTCAGATGCTCCCGGAGCAGCTTCGTCACCGCTGCCTGTCGCGCCACGCGAACATCGAACTTCAGATTCCCCCCCACCTGCACGTTCTTCACGCCCAGCGCTCGCAGCCGCTCGGCATCGACCTCGCTTTGTGCCAGCGCACCCGCCACCCCGCGCAGGATCCGCCGCCACAGCCATGCCAGCCGCAAATACCGCGGCCACGACCGGTCTGAGATCCGCGCATTCACCACGACTACCGGAATTCCCGCCCTCCGGCACTCCGCCAGCATGCGCGGCCAGAACTCGGTCTCCGCCAGAAGCAGTATTCGCGGACGCACCGCCCCTAGCCACGACCGCACCGCAAATCCAAAATCCAGGGGAAAGTAGAAGACCCGTTCCGGCCCGAACCGCTCCCGCGCCAGCTTCTGCCCGGTCCGCGTTGTCGTCGAAATCATCACCCGCCACGTGCCGCTGCCCGATCCGATCTCTGCCAGCCTTCGCTCCAGTTCTTCAACGAGCCGACTCGCCGCCAGCACCTCGCCTACTGACACGGCGTGGATCCAGATCCGCTGTTCCCCACCCATCGACCGCCGGATTCGCTCCGGCACGTGTCCCAGCCGCTCCGCCAGGCCCTCCCGGTACTTGCCGCTCGTCACCATGCGCAGCAGCCACCAGGGACTGCTCACCACCAGAACCAGCAGCAGCGCCAGGCTGTACACGATCAGCATCCGCTTACCAATCTCGCCTTCCGGATGTCATAAGGCAAGAGGATAATGGTGTCCATGCGCTCACGCTCGCTCTGCACCTGCCCGCGTGCCATCTGCTGCATTCTCTTCGCTTTCCTCGCTGCCTCGGCCCTTCCGCTGCCTGCCGCCGATCTGCCTCCGGCCAAGGCCGCCACCGATTATGCCGCCGTTGACAATCATGCCCAGGAGCAAGTTGCCATCGCCGCCGTCCCCTTCAATTCGGCGCCAGACTGCAAGATCTTTCAGGTGGATTACCTGAAGTATCGCTTCCTGCCCATACGCATCGTTGTCACTAACAACGGCGACCATCCCATCTCCCTGCGTGACGCGCGTATCTTCTTCATCAGCGCCAACGGCGACCGCATCCCCGCCGCCGAGCCCATCGACGTGGAGCGTCGCATAAGCTCCAAAGACAGCCGCGGCACCGACATTCCTCTCGGTCCCATCAAGGTCCACACCAAAGCCAAAGCCTCCGACAGCAAGATCGAAGCCGACTTCGACCGCTGGGAGTACTCCGCACTGGTCGTCGAGCCCCACACCACCCACGATGGCTTCCTCTTCTACGACATGGATGGGCTGGGCGACTCGCCGCTGCGCAATGCCAAGCTTGTTCTGCGCGAATTGCGCAATGCCGATGGGCAGCAGCTTTTCTTTTTCGAGATTCCCTTCAACAAGTATCTCGACGCGCAGCACTAACCCAACGCTGAGTCGGCCAACGGACACTTCGACGGCAGAATCCATCCGCATTCTGTCCTCTGTGCTCTCCGTGTCCTCTGTGGCGGACCTACACGCCCTTCTTCTGCGGCTCCCAGACGTACTTGTGAATCTGCAGGCTGATTCTGACCGGCAGCCCATCCGTCAGCATCCACTCCACCAGCTCCCGCGGATCCAGCAGGCAGTTTTCCGTCGTGCGTTCCGGCTTTGGCGTCTTCGTGAAGGCCGGTGAAAGCAGCACCTGTCCGGCGCGCGTTTCCAGCCGATGCTCGCGGATGAACGCCCGCGCAAATTCGTAATCCGTCCGATTCGCGATCACGAACTTCACTTCGTCGCGCTCCGTCAGGCAATCGAGATTGCTCAGCCGGAACCTGCCCGCCTCGCCCGACCCTGGGCACTTTACGTCGACTATCTTATGCACCGCGCGCGGCACCCGCTCCAGCGGACGCTCGCCGCTGGTTTCAATCATCAGCTCGTACCCGGACCCCAGCAGCCGCTCCATCAGAGGAATCACCTCGCGCTCCTGCAGCAGTGGCTCTCCGCCGGTAAACTCCACCAGCTTGACCGGTGCCAGTTTCGCGACCTCCGCGATCACCTCGTCTTCGGTCAGCTTGGTGCCGCCGCTAAAGGTGTATTCCGAGTCGCACCAGGCGCAGCGCAGATTGCACCCCGCCAGCCGCACAAAAATGCACGGCAATCCGGCGAAGCTCGACTCGCCCTGAACAGATTTGTAGATTTCAATGAGATACAAGAGTCGCTACTCGTAGTACGTCGCAGTCGTAGTGTCCGTCTCGTAGATGGTGCAGTCCTTCACCCGCACCCGTCCGCCGGTCATCGTGCGCAGCTGCTCGTTCGTTTGCTGATAGAAATACTGCGCCAGGTTCTCCGCCGACGGATTAATCTCCGTGAACGGCTCCAGATCGTTCAGCATCTGGTGGTCGATGCGGTCGATCACCGGCCGCATTACCTGCTTCAGATCGCGAAAATCCAGCAACAGGCCCGCCGCGTCCAGCACTTCGCCAGACAGCGTGATCCGGACTTTGTAGTTATGTCCATGCGGATTCTCGCACTTCCCCTTGTAATTCCGGAGATAGTGCCCCGATGAAAATCCGCGCTCCACAGTCACTTCGAACATAGGTCGGCTGATTCTTTCCTTGCCGGCGATCCGGCTGCTCTCATTTTAGCGGTTGTGCTGCCCAGCCCCGCGCTTGCGCCGCTGCGCCAGCTTTCGCTCCTCGTTGCGGCGGTCCACCTGCTCGAAAATAGCGGTCATCATGCCCAATAGCGCCGCGAGGAGCCCTCCCAGCGTCAGGAACAGCGCCGTCGTCTTCCATAGAGTCCCGTTCGCTGGCAGCGCCGGCTGAAAATGGCTGGAGGTCAGCGCCATCACGAACGAGATTGCCGCGAAACCCAGCAGCACACCCGCTACGATGTAGAGATTCCGGGCCACGCTTCAGTTTAGCCCGACCCCCTTCACCCCGCATCCGCGCTGCCCTTCACCAAACTGCTACGATGGCAGGAGCTTCTCCCTAAAGCCATCGACCGCGCTGGATTATGGCCATCTCCATCGTCATCCTGGACGACAATCCCGGCAGTTTGGAGCTGCTCTCCACTGCCCTGGCTCGCGACGGCGTCACCATCCACAGCGCCTCCCGCCCCAGCCAAGCGCTGGCTCTCGTCGAGCAGCTCCGCCCGCAGCTGGTCCTTACCGACCTCGTCATGCCCGAGATGACCGGCCTCGACGTCCTCAACCGCATCATGGCGGTCGCGCCCGCCACCGACGTCGTCCTCATGACCGCCCACTACACAACGGAGACCGCAGTCCAGGCCATCCGCAGCGGCGCCGCCGACTATCTGGAAAAACCCATCCGCCTGGCCGTCCTTCGCGAGCGCGTCGGCCGCCTCATTGCCGAAGCAGAACGCCGTCAGGCCGCCGGCGACGACCCCGAATTCGAAGGCCTCATCGGCAGCAGCCCGCGCATGGCCGAGCTCTTCGCCCGTATCCGCCGCATCGCCCCTCACTATCGTTCCGCGCTCATTCAGGGGGCTACCGGCACCGGCAAGGATCTCGTCGCCCGCGCGCTCCACACCCGCAGCGGCGTCAAAGGCCAGTATGTCGTCCTCAACTGCTCCGCTGTCGTCGAAACGCTGTTCGAAAGCGAACTCTTCGGCCACGTCCGTGGCGCCTTTACCGCGCCGACCGCGATAAACCTGGTCTCTTTGAAGCTGCCACCGAGGGTACCCTCTTCCTCGACGAAATCGGTGACATGCCTCTCGCCACGCAGGCCAAGCTCCTGCGCGCTCTCCAAAACCAGGAAATCCAGCGCGTCGGTTCACTGCAAACCCGCAAGGTCAATGTTCAGGTCATCGCCGCCACCCATCGCAATCTGCGCCAGGCCGTCGCCGATCGCCTCTTTCGCGAGGACCTCTACTACCGCCTCGCCATGGTCGAAATCCCCATGCCATCGCTCGCCGAGCACAAGGAAGACCTGCCGCTCCTCATCCGTTATTTCGTCGACAAGTTCGCCCAGCAATATGGAAAAAACATCCGCGGCCTTTCTCCGCGAGCGCGTCTCCTTGTCGAGCGCCACGCCTGGCCGGGCAATGTCCGCGAACTCGAAAATGTTGTGGGCCACGCCTGCATGATGGCGGAAACCGACGAGATCGACGCTGCCGACCTGCCCTCTGTCCTGCTCGACTCACCAACGGCGGCGCCGTCGTCCGGCGGACCCGCCTCCGCGCCCACCTCGAACCCCGGCAACCAAACCTCGGCCGCCACCGCTCAGGAAGACGCGTCCCTCGCCGAGCACGAACGCCAGCTCGTCGTTGCCGCCCTTGAAAAGGCGCAGGGGAATCAGTCCCAGGCCGCCCGTACCCTCGGCATCGGCCGCGACGCCCTTCGCTACAAGATGAAGAAATACGGGCTCTTATAGACCGCGACCCCTGGATGTACAACAGGTACTGAGCGAGACGTACATGCTGTCTATCACGGGGTCTGTGGCCATCCCCATTTCTTAGTTTCGGCGCGAAATCTTCGAACAGGCGAACCGCGCGGCCAAAGGCGTATGCGTCTGCGATCTCGATTTCCCAACGATCGTCGATGCGGCCCTTGACGAAAAGTGGACGCGCGATCCCTTCGACCGCGTCATCTCCTCCAGGCTAAGGCGAACGGCTTCGCCTCGCTCATTTCAGCGGACGACGAAATCCAGAGTCACTACCCGCGCACGGTCTGGTGAACCCCGGGGGGTCCGACTATCCCTGCGGCCGCCGTTGTCGCAGCATGCGCGCCACCGTCTCCCGCAGCGTCTCCGGCCCCGCCGGCTTCGCCAGGTAATCCGTGAAGCCCGCCTCCAGAATCTTCTCCCGGTCTCCGCACATGGCGCTGGCCGTCAGCGCCAGAATCGGCAGATCCCTGAACCTTGGATCGCCCCGCAGCTCCGCCAGCACGCCAAAACCATCCAGCCCCGGCATCTGCAGGTCCAGCAGGACGATGTCCGGATGCCCGCTCCGCGCCCGTGCCAGCGCCTGCTCGCCGTCCTCTGCCTCCAGAACCTCATAGCCCGCGCGCTCCAAAACGGTGCGCAGCAGCTCTCGGCTGCTCGCCCGATCGTCGGCGATCAGAACCACGACTTTCTCTGGAGGCATCGGCATAGTTCCTGCTCTGCTCCGTGAGCTTCACAATGAAGGGTGTTTCCGGGGAAGACAGAGAATTCTACAGTTCCGACTCCGCTAACGGAAGCCGAAAGATAAACCGGCTCCCCTCTCCCGGCGCGCTCTCCAGTTCCATCCAGCCGCCGTGCATCTGCACCAGTTCCTTTGTAATGGAAAGCCCCAGTCCGGTCCCCTCGCGCACCCCGCGTGTCGTGTTTCCTACCTGGTAAAACTTATCGAAGATGTTCTCCTGCTCATCAAGAGGAATCCCGATACCGGTGTCGGCGACCGTAATGCGCGCAAAACCGCCATCCTCCACCGTCTCTACCCATACGCGGCCACCCTCCGGCGTAAATTTCACCGCATTGCTCAACAGGTTATACAGCATCTCCTTCACCCGCAGCGGATCGGCATTCACCAGCGAATCCCGCTCGCCGCGCTCGTCAATCGTGATGCCTTTGGCCGCCGCCCCCGGGCGAATTGCATCCAGCGCCTCGCCCACGCTCCGCGCCAGCGGATACGTCTCCCGCTTCAGAACCAGCTGCCCGGCTTCGATCTTGCTCAGGTCCAGAACATCGTTGATCAGCTCCAGCAAATGCTCTGAATCTCGCCGAATGTGCTCCAGAAACCGGCGTTGCGCCTCGTTCAGCGTGCCCTCGCCGCCTTCCTGCAGCAGTTCCGAAAAGCCGATGATCGTATGCAGCGGCGTGCGCAACTCGTGGCTCATGCTGGCCAGAAACTCGCTCTTGAGCCGGTTCGCCCGCTCGATCTCCCGATTCCGGGCCTCCAGTTCGCCGGTGTACTGCAGTTGCAGCCGCCGCACTTCCTGCTCCGCCCGCTTACGCTCCGTCACGTCCCGGATCACCGCCGTCACGTGCACACCGCCCTCAGTCTGGATCGGGCTCAGGCTGATCTCCACCGGAAACAGCGATCCGTCGCGCCGCCGCCCGTGAAGATCCAGGCCGCTGCCCATCGGCCGAGTCCGGGGATGCTCCAGGTAGCTGTTCCGATATCCGCGATGATGCTGGCGTACTACATCCGGAACCAGCAGATCGACGGATTTCCCAACCAGCTCCTCCCTCACATAGCCGAACATCTCCTCCGCCACACGATTCACCAGCACGATGTTGCCATCCGCCGATACTTCCACGATCGCGTCCGGTGCTGCCTCCAGCAATTGCCGGAATCGCCGCTCCAGCCGCGCTTGCTCTTCCAGCGCGATTCGCTGCTGCCGCTCCGACATGTCGACGTTCGTCTCCAGAACATGTGACTCGGCCACGCCCAGCTCGCGAATCCACCGGCTCAGCACCATCAGTCGATGGCCGTTGCGCGTCTGGTGGATCAGTTCCCCCCTCCCAGTGCCCATCGCGCTCCAGGGTTTTGCCGATTTCCTCAGCTGGCTCGGAAAACGTCGTCTGCAGCAGATTCGTGGCTTACCCGCCCTTTAGCTTCGACCGCCGTCCATCCGTACAGCCGCTCAGCGCCTTTGTTCCAGTACACGATGCGGTCCTGATGATCCCGCACCAGGATTGGCTCGTACGCCTGGTCCAGCAATTGCGCCTGGCGGCGCGAAAGTTCCTCGCGCTCCCGTTGCTGCGTGATGTCGCGCGCGATCTTCGAAATCCCGATCAGCGTTCCCGCATCGTCCCGCACCGGCGAGAGCGTCAGCGACACCGCCAGGCAACGCCCATCCTTGTGCCGCCGCAGCGTCTCGTAGTGCTCCACCACTTCGTCCGTCCGAATTCGACGAAGCAGCTCCCGCATGTCGTCTTCGTACCCAGGCCACGCCAGCAACGTGATCGGCTGCCCCACTGCCTCCTCCGCCGTATATCCGAAGGTCAGCTCGGCGCCCCGGTTCCACGTCGTGATCGCTCCATCCAGCGACTCGCTGATGATGGCGTCGTGCGAGTACTCCACAATCGACGCCAGCCTCTGCCGCGTCTCCTCCGCCTCGCGCCGCGCCGTGATATCCCGGCTCACGTTGGCGATCCCAATCAGCTGCCCGTACGCGCCGAAGATTCCGAAGGCGCGCATATCGACCGTGATCTTCCGCCCCGTCTCGCCCTGGCGTAGACGAAATTCGCCGATCCAGGGATCGCCCTTCAGCAGTGCCGGCAACACCTCGCTTTCAAAGGTCTCCTGCTGCCCTTCGAAACCGCTTTCATAGATCGGGTAGTTGCTCACATCCTCCCGCTCGCCGACCCCCAGCAGTTCGCGCCCAGCGCGGTTGATGAAGATCGTCTTCAGCGTCGCGTCGGTCAGGCTCACGAAGTCCGGCGTGTTCTCCACAATCGCCAGCAGTCGGCGCCGGCTCTCTGCCGTCTGCCGCTCGTCAGAAATGTCCCGCCACGCCAGCAAAGCGCCCTGCACCTTCCCATGAGCATCGAACACGGGGCGCGCGCGCATCGCTATCCAGTAGCCTTCCGTCGCCCCGGGCGGCAGAATGTACTGCTCCGTCTCGACGCTCTGCCCCCGGAGAGCTTGCGCTCCCGGTAATTCCTCGGCTGGCCATAGCGTCTGGCGGTCCGGCAGATAGATCCCGTACGCCTGGCTCCACTCCGCCAGCGCCGGTCCCCGTGCCACGATTCCATACAGCCGTACTGCCGCGGCGTTGGCGAACTGCACCTCGCCATCGCGTGCCAGCGCCACCAGCGCTTCGTCCAGGTTGTCAACCAGAGCCTGCAGCGTTTCCACGCGAGGCTCGGCGACCGTCTCCGCGGACGGTGGCGAACCGCTGTGCGCGGACTGGGATTCAGCTGGAACCTTTGGGGAACTCGGGCGGCGAATCATCGAACGGGCCGTGAATGTGCTGATAGTGTACCCCCGGCCCCATTGCGCCATTTGGCGCAACACCCGACCGTCAGGGCGCGCTGTCACGCAGCCGATCTTCGCAATGCACCCCAAAGCCTGCTCTTGCGAGCATTGCGAATGGCGCTCTGCGTGCTCTTCCTCCTTAGTTCGCCCCAGGGAGCGTCTTTTGGAAATCACTTTGCAGCACGCCGGCGGTGCCCGCTTTGCCGCGGAAGCTCGCCAGCACAAGGTCCTGCTCGATCAACCCGCGGAAGACGGAGCCACCGACAACGGTATGAGTCCCGCCGAGCTGCTCCTCATCTCGCTGGGCGGCTGTATCGGCCAGCACGTCGCCCAGTACCTGCAGCTCCGCGGTCTCTCGGCAGACGGCCTGCTCGTGCGCGTGAACGCCCGCCCCTCCTCGCGACCCCTTCGGCTCAAAGATTTTCAAATCGAGGTCATCGTTCCCACCCTCAATGAGCGCCAGTTGCGGGCTCTGGAGAAATCCTTTCCCGCTGGCCTCGTCCAGAACGCATCATTCTTGAAAACGCTCTCCGCATCACCGCGGTCTCAGCGCGCAGCGAAGAACGACCAGCCCTGATACGCGCTCCCCGCAGGCGTGTCCGATCTCCCCTCGAGCGACTTCTACTTCGCCGGTTCCTTGCAGAACTCCTTCGCCAATCGCTTCATACAGCAATATATCCCGCCGCGGTGGCAGAACGCTCGGCCGGCGATGTCAACCACGGCAGTATCGGACTAGCCCTAGTATAATCCCATTGTCCCAGTGACTTCCGCGGAGGATCTTCAGCGCCTGCTCGCGCCCGCGGCTCAGCCGCAGTTCATCTGCGACGCTCCACGAAGGAGTAAGGGGCAGCCGGTAACTCCCCGGCACTCCAAACGGACGATCCGTATACGAGTAGTGATATCCCGAGAATGCAGCAGTCCAGGTGCGCTCGAAAACCGGATCCTTCTCCGGAACAAACCCAAGAATCGGCAGCTTCATCAGCGAACCGGGAGGCACGTCAGCGAACGTAAGGTGAGTGCCGTCCGTCGCGCTGGCAAAGATAGTCCTGTTCGCCCCAGGAGCGCCGCTCCCGCAACGCAATATTCAGGATTGCCTCGTGCAGATGGCCGCAAGCTGCCCCAGTTTTTCTGCGTCCGCCGTATCCTGCAGGCGATCCAGCAGAGCTTTGGCATCGAGAAGCGTCTTCCACACCAGGACGTCGCATAGGTGATGAACGGCGGCTTCTCGTATTCGTCCTGCGCATCCTGCAGCGTCGGATATAGACGGTCGCCACGTCCCGATGCGACACAATGCGGCTGGAGCAGAAAATCCACTGCGTCGCGGTCAAGCGTCGCGAAATCCATCGTCTCCAGTCTTGCCCACATAAGCGGCCAGTGCCACCAGCGGAGCCGCCGCTTCATCCAGTTCGAACACCATCCTTCCCGGAGAACGACGCCATCGGATAAATGGCTGTCGGGTGCCCGTGTTGCGAAGCTGCATCGTCAGCGCATATTCCAGCGCCCTGCGCGCCAGCCCGCGATCGATATCCAGCAGCGCAGGAAAGCTCCACAGCATCGCATCCCGGTACCCAGTACGCAGCGGATACGTAATAGCGCGGACTCCGCGACGTCACGCCCACAAACTGTTGGTCTGATGGTCCTTCCCACGCATACATCGCGGTGAACAGAAAATCGCGATTCATCAGATGTCCAGATCTCGCGTGGCCCATCGGTTCGCGTATGAGCGCGGCACAATCCACGGCCCGGGCAATCACGGCGTCCGCCCCGTCGCGATCGATTCTTCTTCGAGCGCACGCGCGTTGTGTCCCGCGCTGAACTCCTCAGGCCCTGCGCCCAGCAGAAACACCGCCTCGACCGTTTGCCCCGGTGCCAGCGTCGCGGGATGCTGCGCCGTCACTTCAGGGCTGTGCGATTCAGGTGGTGCGTCAATCTGTGCTTTTGAACCTGGATACAGCAGAGACCACGAGAACTGCGTGTCGTCGGTGACGTAGCTGAAAACCTCTCCGCTGTCGACCCATGGCGCAGGCGCTTCCGTCAGTTCCCCATGCAGCGCCACCGGCAAATACGTCACGCGGTCCAGAGCCAGGAGATCGCGGTGAGCAGCGGCACCGCGATCACGCCGAGCGCAATGTTCTGGCCGGAGAAGTAGGAACGCAGCTCGTGGGCGGCTGGTCAGCGCCAGAGCCTCGAAGATGAACGGCGGCCCCGTCAGCCCGACCGAGTTGGCATGGAGGAATCCGACTGGGAAAGCGGCGCCGAATACCGAGCTCATCAGCAGCAGGCCGGGATGCCTGACCGGGCCCACGATGGAACTGATCGATACGGCGACCATGATGACCGCAGTCAGGCCCCAGAAGATGAGCGACGCGG
>CAVPCE010000094.1:0-7597 GCA_963702295.1 uncultured Acidobacteriaceae bacterium
CAGCATCAAACCCCCGCCGTCGCCCCGCCGCCCACCCTCGCAGCAGTCCTCGACGCCCAGCTCACCGCGGTCGAAAACCAGTTTGTCCCCGCCGCCGAGGCCATGCCTGCCGATAAATATGACTTCGCGCCCTCCGGCAGCAACTTCGCCGGCGTCCGCACCTTTGCCCTTGAAGTCAGCCACGTCGCCACTGCCAACTTCGGCTTCTACAGCATCATTCTCGGGCAAGCCCGCCCCCCGGCGTCTCCCTCGCCGGTGCCGGCAACGGCCCCGACAACCTCCGGACCAAAGCAGAAATCGTCCAGTATCTCAAGGACTCCTTCGCCCTCGGTCATCGCGCTCTGGCGACGCTCACCCCGGAGAACGCTCTCAGCCCCATTCCCCATCCACCCATGGCATCAATGAACACCCGCCTCGCCCTCGCGACCTTCGTTCTCGGCCATGCCAACGATCACTACGGGCAAATGGTCGAGTATCTCCGCATGAACGGAATCATCCCACCCGCCAACCAGGGTCAGCCTCCCGCCAACCCGCCGCCGGCACGATAAACCAGCTCTCTCTCGCTCTCCCGTCGCCAAAAAACGCCTCTGCATTGACGACCGCTCTCCCCGCTGATTAGACTGCGGAAACCTCGCGGCCCCTCTGGTTGTCCCTCCCTGCCGCAGCCAATTCCCTTCCGAGGCCCTCCCATGCCCTCCCGCCTGCAGCGCGTTCTGCTCTCCCTTATCCTGGCTCTGCCCGCCTCCCTCTACGCCGGCGACTACACCTACCAGGAAACCACCCAGCTCACCGGCGGCTCCATGCTGCACATGATCAAGTCGGTCGGCATGTTCAGTTCCCAGGCCCGCAAGGCCGGTGACCCCGTCGTCTCCACCATCTACATCAAGGGCAACCGCATCGCCAAGGTCTACGCTGACACCATCGAGATCATCGATCTCGATAAGGAAACCATCACCAAGATCGACACCCTCAAGCAGACCTATACGGTGATGACGTTCGAGCAGATAAGCGGGCAATGGAGAAGGCCGCGCGGAGATGCAGAAGCAGGCCGCCCAGCAGCCGGCACAGCAGACAGCCGCAGCCAGAAGGCCGACGTCAAAATGAGCTTCGACGTCAAAGTCCGCAACACCGGCGTCGAAAAAGCAGATCAGCGGCCTGCCGTCGCAACGAATCCATCCTGACCATCACCTGAACGCTACCGACACCCAGACGCAGCAGCCGGCAGTATGGCCATCACCAACGACATGTGGCTGGTGCCCGCGATCCCCGGCTACGACCAGGTCCGCGATTTTGACCGCGCTGGCGAGAAGATGGCTGACTCCAGCCGCGGGCTGGGCATGGACATCGGCGGGATGCTCGCTCTGATCCTGCTGCCGGCCAGGCACTCACGGACATGGCTAAGGAAATGCAAAAGATCAGCGGCGTGCCCATCATGCAGGTCATGCGCATGGGAACGACCATCGACGGCCAGCCGTTGCCGGCCGCCTCGGAAGCGCCGCTGCCCGCCGACTCCAGTCCCGCCATCCCACCGCAGGGGATATCGCCAAAGCGGGCATGGCCTCCGCGATCTCCAGTCGCCTCGGCGGATTCGGATTTGGAAAAAAGAAGAACAATCCGCCTGACCCGCCCGCCGATCAGAACAGCAACGCCGCCCAGCCCCAACCTACCAGCGCCATTCTGATGGAAACCCAGATCACCACATCGAACTTCTCCTCGGCGCCCGTTGATCCGTCGCACTTCGAGATTCCGGCAGGCTACAAACAGATACAGCCGCCGGCTCCCGCTGCCCCAGGCGCCCCCGCTTCGTCCGGCTCCATGCAACCGTAGCCCGCACACACTCACAAACCTCAACCCACATCCCCTGCGGTTTGTGGAAAACCTGTCAAGTCCCAAAGGTCACGTTACGACTGCTGAACAACTGATTCCATGCAACTTCCACGCCATCCAATTTGGCAGTAAACCCGCCTGAACTTGGTATTCTGATAATAGAGGGGTAGATACAGAAAACGCCGCCCAAAAGGCGGCGTTTCCTTTCCTGCCCGAAGATGGACCATGCGACCAGCTACCGGCCACAGGCTACCGGCTTGGAATGCAGCATTCCCGGCATCGAGCAAAGTGCTCTCGAATCAGGCACCGGAGGCCTTCGCGTCCGCGAGTGCTGCACTCCAGCCGCTAATGCAGCATTCGAGCCCTGAAAGTATCTGCTTCAGGTTCACCAGGTTGCCGCATACCAGAAAGGTCGTCGCCTCGTAACTTGTGCCAAATCAATCACCGCCCCAAACCGGGAGGGGGGACGGGGGTATCTGTAACCCGCAACCTATTAGGGCGCTTCGATCAGCTCCATCTTCCCGTCACGCTTCCTGTGCAGAACGCACACCGTTCCCTCGTTGGTCCGGAAGACAAAAACGTCCCGGTCACGAAACTCGGCTTCCTTCACCGCCTCTTCGATCGTCATCGGCCGAAGCGCCACCGAATCCGACGAGCGGACAATATGCGGCTCCGGAATCGGCCGCCTCGCCGGAAACGTATGAACCGTCACCGGAACCATCGTTCGACCCGCTCGTTTGCCGTTAGCCTTTGCCGCCGCAATTGCCTCAGCCACAGCGTCCGGCTCCGGCTCCGCCTGCGAACGGCTCGCCTTGCGCGATCGCGGTGGAAGCGCCTCATTCTGCTGCTTCTCTTCCTTGGGCTGCCGCTTGATTGCCTGCTGCCGCTTCTGGTGCCGGATCGCCTGGGTTTCAGCCCGCTCCAGAGCCTCGCGCAGCGCCTGGTCCATCTGGTTGGACTCGGCAAATCCAACGATCTTCCCAGCTCGCATCTTCACCGACACGTCGGCGGTCTTGCGGTACTTCTCTGAGGTCAAAACGATGTGCGCACCCACTACCTTCGGCAGCAGTTTCGCGATCCTCTCAATGCCTTCATCCCCAATCCGGCGCAGCGCCGGGGTAATGCTCACCTGCCTTCCGGTGTACTCAGCCTGCATGGAAAGCTCCTTTCCCAGGGGAAATGCCGTGTTGTCAGTCGGGAATTGCGTCAGCCGCGGATGCGGCGTTGGTGCGTACTCGGAATCCGCAGGTCTTCGCGGTATTTTGCCACTGTCCGCCTCGTCACGTCGATGCCCTGCCCCTGCAACATCTGCGCGATCTGATCGTCGGTCAGCGGCTTGCGCGCGTCCTCCTCTTCGATCAGCTTCTTCACCTTGCGCTTCAGCAGCATCAGCGGCGTCCCCGCGCCTTCCGGCCCGTTCACGCCCTCCGAGAAGAAGAAGCGCAGCTCGTACACGCCCTGCGGCGTGTGCACGTACTTGTTCGCAACCGCGCGGCTCACCGTCGAAGGATGCACGCCGATCTCCTCGGCGACCTCCTTGATCATCATCGGCTTCAGCGCGTCCACGCCCATTTCCAGGAAATCCGTCTGCCGCCGCACAATCGACTCACACGTCCTCAGGATCGTGTTCTTTCGCTGCTCAATGTTCCTCATCAGCTGCATCGCGGAGCGATACCGTTCCTTCACATAATCTTTGACGTCTTTCTCGGCGCCATCCTGGGTCAGCATACGTCGATAACCCTGATTCAGCCGCAGTGACGGCAGATCCTCTTCGTTCATCACGACCACCTACTCGTCACCGCGCTTCACAAACGCCACATCCGGCTCGATCAGCCGCGCTTCGCTCCGGTTGTACCGTTGGCCAGGCCTGGGATCGAGTGTCCGGATAAAGTCGATGGCCCGCTGCGTCTCCTCAACGCCCTTGCTCACCGCCTTTGAGAGCTCGCGCGGATCGCGTTTCTGCAGCAGCAGCATATGCGTGTCGATGATCTTCGTCGCGATCTCGAAGATCTCCATCCGCTGCGCCTGTTCCGCGTGCGGTTTCGAACCGTTGCTGCCCGATACAGGATGCGCTGCGGACTCACTCGCATGCGTTCCGTTGAATCCGCTTCCATTCGTGCTGTTGTGGCTGGCGTGCGGGACTTCCCGCGCTGCTCCGCTCTGCACCGAACGCCGGAAGATCAGCTCAAACTCCCTGCGCTGCGCCTCCACTTGCACCAGCAGGCACTCCCGCAGATCGCGCGTGCCTACGCCGAGCGGGTCCAGTTGCCGCACGACATCCATCGCAGCGTTCAGATGCCCGCGCGCCCGATCCACCATCGCCGGCGGCAGCTCGGCCATCCGCGCTGCCAGTTCCTTCGCCCGCTGGCCGTTGTCCGCGGCTTCCGGCTCCATCTGCTCGCGCAGATAGCCGCCAAGCAGTTCCTCGTCGGTCGCCGTCAGATAGCCGTCTTCGTTCAGATTGCCAATGATGTACTCGGCGGCCTCGCGCACCGCAGGCGTCAGATTCAAAGCGCCCAGCTGCCAGAACAGGTGGTCGGTCAGTGTGGCCGGCGACGAGAGAAAGTTCTCAATCGACGGTTTCTCGATCTCCTCGTAGTTGTTCGGCGACCGGAAACCCGGATCCAGGTAATCCTGGAAGTAACTGCCGAAGTCGATCTCGTCGAAGGGGTCCTTCTCCTTCGCCTCGGTCTCGGTGGTCACCGTCTGCGTCTCCACCGGCCGCTCGCGGTCGGCTTCCGCGCGCGCTACGTCGTCCAGCAGCGGAACGCTCTCTTCCAGCTCCTCCAGAACCGGATTTTCCGCGATCTCCGCCTGGATCATCTCCTTCAGCTCCAGCTTGTTCAGCGCCAGCACGCTGACCATCTGCATCAGCCCCGGCGTCAGAATCTGACGCTGCGCGACCTTAAGGCTGAGTCTCGGCTGAAGAAGAACCATATTCTCCGATCAACGGGCAGTAGCTCAAAGTTTACATCCGCACAACTGCCCCTGCGTCCCCATTCCGGCTACGCAAAAGTAACCCTCTGGCCTGCAGTGCATTACGGCTTCTACCCCAGCGAAAAACTCTCGCCCAGATAGACGCGCCGTACCTCCGGATCGTTCCCCAGCTGCTCCGGCGTTCCGTGCGCGGAAGATCCGCCCATCATTGATGATGTAGGCGCGATCGGTCACCGACAGCGTCTCGCGCACGTTGTGGTCCGTAATCAGCACGCCAATGCCGCTCGCCTTCAGGTCGAAGATGATCTCCTGCAGATCCAGCACCGCGATCGGATCGATTCCCGAGAACGGCTCGTCCAGCAGAATGAACGCCGGCTCAATGCACAAGGCACCGCGCAATCTCCACCCGGCGCCGCTCGCCGCCGGAAAGCGCATACCCCCGCGTCTTGCGAATGTGCCCCAGATTCAGCTGCTCCATCAGCTTTTCCGTCCGCGGCCGGCGCATCTCCCAGCGCAATGGGCTGCGCTTCCAGCACCGCCAGGATGTTCTCCTCCACCGTCAGCTTGCGGAACACCGACGGCTCCTGCGGCAGATAGCTGATCCCGTACTGCCGCGCCCGCAGATACATCGGCATGCCGGGTGATGTCCTCGTCATCCAGCAGGATGCGCCCGCCGTCCGGCTGGATCAGCCCGACGATCATGTAAAAGCTGGTGGTCTTGCCCGCGCCGTTCGGTCCCAGCAGCCCAACCACCTCGCCCTCGGTCACCTGCACGCTCACAGCGTGCACCACTTGGCGCCCTTTGTAGGATTTGCTGATTTCGTCCGTGGCCAGCTTACGCATGAATTTGTCTACAGCTTACAGGGCGCCGCGCGTCGTGCGCTACCGCGGAGCGTGCGTTTCCGTCACCACGCTCGACTTTCCGCCCACCACCTCCACCTTGTCCGTCTGGCTGGAAAAGATCAGCGCTTCGCCGGTCGTCGTTCCATGCGTCCGATCCCACAGTCGCGGCGGCTCAGCCGGGATCCCTGTCAGCACATACTTCTCATCATCGGCCGTGTACACCAGTTTCTCGCCCTGGCCCTTGCGTCCAGGCTGCGTGACCACCACATGCCCGGTCGCGACCATGTGATCCAGCTGCGATCCTTGTCCACCCGCGCCGCTCTTCGCTGCTTCCGGCTTTTCCACCCCCGCCTTCGCTGCCGGCTTCAGGTACACCCGCGCTTCATCAGCGTTGATCGCCTCATCTCCCTGCTGCGCCGCCACATCCCCCTGAAAATCCGCCACCCGTTCGCCGTCCGAATACATCAGCGTCCGGCTGCGCACCTCCGTAGCCGATGGCGGTCGCTTTCCACCGGAGGATCCGGAGGCGAAATTGACATCTACCACCGGACTCGCCCCCGTCTCTTCGCCCCATGCCTTCAGCACATTCTTGCTGCGGTCGATCGCAATCGCGGGAGCCAGCAACGAGTCCCCTTCCTGCCACATCCGCGCCGGCTCTCGCGCCGTTCCATAAAAGAAACTCTCGTCGCTGGCATGATCGAGCACTGCCCGATCGGCAAGCACATGCACCGGCCCTTTGCCCCCCATCATCGGAGCGGCCTTACGAGCAACGGCGGGGTCCCCGCTCGCCTGTGTGTAGGTCGCCTTCACATCACCCATCGCCGTCGCATTCTGCGTATCGCGGTGATACTCGATCTGTTCGGCCGAGAGTCTGCATCGCCTCCCCATCCACAATCCGCGGATGCCCCGTCATCTGCAGCACCTCGTCCTGCGCGTGATACTCCGCATGCTGTGACCAGCCGGTCAGGGTAGCGGGCGGCGCGCTCTCCCCCGCTCTCTTCGCCGGCGTTTCCGTCAGCACTACGTTACCGTCCTGCACTGCTGTCTCCAGCGTCGTCTCCATCGCCGGACCCGCTGCCTTCTTCCCATGCCCGCTTCCTTGCCGGCCCCCGTTCGCGGAGGGATGCGATTGGACCACTGAACGCTTCGGCTGGCTCGCCGCCGGCTCCGTCCGGAACGTCGCATGCAGTACATCGCCGCGCGTCGTATCCCTGGCGCCGTCGCTCGACTCGTCCAGTACCTGCGTGTTGCCCGTCCCATCCAGGGTTCGCATGCGATTGCCGCTGGCCAGGGTCGCAACCAGCTGGTCGCCGCTGATTCGCGTCGATTGCCCCTTCCCTCGCGACGGCGTCTGCTGCATCGTGACCACTGGACTGCCATCGGCGATTGCCTTGCGTGCTTCGACGCCGCGCCCATCGGCCTGCCGCACGAAATCTACGTTCAGAGTCTGAGCCTCAACCCGCCTCTCCATCCGGCCGTCCGGATCGTTCCTCAACCCCATCGCCTGCGCGGCGAAACGCACATCTCTGCGGAATTCCGCATGCCGCAGGCGAGTGGGCGCACCCGGGCTGCCCGCAGTAAACAGCAGGGTGCCTTCCTGCGCCGATCCCCGCATCGTCTGGTTCGGTCGTTCCGAGGCGAACTGAACGCCACCGCCAAGGACCGCCTGCAGTGGCTGGCTTTTCGGATCGAAGAGAATCTCGGCCGTCTGCGCGTTCACATCCGCCCCGCTGCGGGACTGCAGCCCCACGTGTCCCTGCGCGTCCACCTTCTCTGCCGTCCCATCTTTGCGGAAAAAGACGGTTGCCTGATCCGAGCGAGCCACGGTCGTGTCGTATTTCAGGGAGGCATTCGTCAGCAGCGCCTGCTGCGAATCGCGCAGGATTGTCGCATGCCCGGCCTCGACCGTGGCCGGCTTGCCGCTCTTGCTTCTGGTAGTGATGTGGACCTGGCTGTTCAGGATCACCACCCCGGATTTCGCGTTGTAATC
>CAVPCE010000095.1:0-9559 GCA_963702295.1 uncultured Acidobacteriaceae bacterium
TGCGTACGAAAGCAAAAACGAGGTCTGCAGCCAGGAAAACTGTTGTCCGACAAAGGAATATTGTGCTGGATGGCTGCAATCGCGACCGGCAGCGTCAGGCGGTCAAAGTAGCTGATCGCGATTGCAACTGCTACCAACAGCACGAAATACCATTGCGAGACATCGTCGAGCCCTATTCTTCTACAGACGAAGCCTCAATAGCGAGGCCACCAGAGTTCTCAACCATTCCTCAGGGCTCGGCTGATGTCCTTATCTTTCACCCTTGGGCTTTCGATCGGCGACTAAGGACGGATGGGCTTCACTCCAGCGAAATGCGCATGAACAAGCCCAGGCTCCTGGAAAGCGCCAAATCGCCATCCGCAGGACTCACTGCCGCCGCAGAGCAATTCGCAGCGCCGATCGCAGATGCTGAAGGATCAACTCCTCCGGCAAGACCCCTGCGGTCGAACATCAGATTGAGGGCATCGCCGTCGAGGAGCGCTCCTACCTGGGCCGTCTGCGTTCGCTTCTGTTGGAGTCAGGAGCTAAACCCGGGGATCAGCTTCTCAACATTCGCTTCCACGCAACTCAAACACAACGCCGAATGCAGATCCGCCAACCTTTTGGTTCTTTTGCCATGCCGGATTGCGTACAGTTTGAATTCCAGCGCCAGCAGCATGCGCCTCCGGTTGCCGATCACCGAAAGCATGTGCCTGGCGAGCACTTCGATCCGCTCCTCGTCTGATCCAGCTCCGCTGAGCTGTTTGCCCATCTGGCGTTTCTCCCGGCGCAAATTCTCCTCAAACAGGGCGAAGAACACGTCTTCCTTGTCGCGAAAATTCGCATAAAAGGCGCCACGTGTTTTACCCGCTGTCGGCGGCGATGTCTTCGAGGCGGGCCATTTCAAATCCGTCGCGCGCAAAAATACGGCGGGCCGCCTCCATCAGTTCGCGACGTGTGGAAATCGCCCTGTCCTGCTGCCCATTTCTCCTCACGCTGTTAGCGATGCGCCCGGCTGCTGTGCGCTTTGTAATCATTTCCGGTGGGAACCTCCGTCACATTTTTGCATCGAGCGGGGAGGGGCTTGAATCTGAAGCCAATATACATCCGTGTATGTTTTTAGCGAACTTTGTAACTCGGGAGTAACCAATGACGGAAAGCAGAGCCCACGGTTCAGTCGGTCTGAATCCCGCGTCGTCCACCGATCGGATCCTTCTCCGTCTCGGCGTCTCCGCCGCCGCGCTGACCGGCTGTCAGACAGGGCGGGCGGCCACACCGTCGCAGGCGGCGATGGGCCCCATGCCGGTTTCCGTCGTTCGCGCCTCGCAGGCCGATGTTCCGCTCACCGGCTCCTGGGTCGGTACGCTCGATGGCTATGTCAACGCGCAGATTCAGCCCCAGGTCAGCGGCTACCTGGTGAAGCAGATGTACCGCGAAGGGCTCCTCGGTCTCCCGAGGCGAGGTGCTTTTCCAGATCGATCCGCGCCCCTTCCAGGCAGCTGTCGATCAGGCGCAGGCACAGGTCGAGCAGGCCAAAGGTCAGCTGGCCCAGGCTCGGGCCCAGCTCGCGCTCACCGAGATCAACGTGAAGCGTGATACGCCGCTGGCTCGGGTTCGCGCCATCGCGCAAAGCCAGCTCGACACCGAAACCCAGCAGGAGGCTCAGGCTCAGGCCTCGGTGGCTGCGGATGAAGCGGCCGTGGGAGCTGCTGGAGCAGCACTCAGGACCACGCAATTGAATCTCGGCTTCACGGAGATTCGCTCCCTGATCGACGGTGTCGCCGGTCAGGCTACCACCCAGGTTGGCAACCTCGTCAGCCCGCAGTCTGTCCTCACTGCCGTCTCGCAACTCGATCCCATCAAGGTCTATTTCTCCATCAGCGACAACGAATACCTCGCGCTCATCGATCGCGCAAAGCAGTCGGGGGGCGATCTTCTCCGCGGCGGATCGAAACTACCCCTCACGCTGACCTTGTCCAATGGACAGCCCTACCCACACAAAGGCCACATCGTCTTCGTCGACCGCCAGATGAATCAGCAAACGGGCGCGATTCGCATCGCTGCTTCGTTCCCGAATCCGGGTAACATTCTTCGTCCTGGCCAGTTTGGCCGCGTCACGGCGGAAACCGAAATCCGGCAAAACGCGCTCCTCGTCCCTCAGATCGCGGTTCAGGAACTGCAGGGCATTGAGCAGATTTACACGGTCGCACCTGGCAACCGCGTCCACGTCGTCAACGTGAAGCTGGGTCCTCAGTATGGAAATGACTGGATCGTCGAAAGTGGCATTCCGCCCGGCACTCAGGTCATTACGGACAATCTGCAAAAGTTGAGAGAAGGCGCTCCAGTCGCTCCCCGTGAGATCCAGCCTTCTCCGGCCAATAGCCCCGCGGCAGGGAGCTACACATGTCGAAATTTTTCATCAGACGCCCCATCGTCGCCATCGTCATTGCCATCCTCACGGTAATCGGCGGCACAGTTTCCATGCTGGTCCTGCCGACCTCCCAGTATCCCAACATCGTTCCGCCTGAAATTCAGGTCCAGGCGACCTACCCCGGAGCCGACGCTAAAACCCTCACCGATGCCGTCGCCACGCCGCTCGAGCAGCAAATGAACGGCGTCGACAACATGCTCTACATGTATTCGGTCAATGCCAACAATGGGCAGTCGACCGTTTATGTTGACTTTGACGTCAAAACCAATCCGGACACCGACCAGGTCCTCTCCCAGCTTCGTGTTTCTCAGGCGCAGTCGCAGTTGCCTGTGCAGGTGAACACCTCCGGCGTCACCGTGCTCAAGTCGCTCACCTCGCCGCTGATGCTCATCGGCATCTCGTCGCCCGACAACCGCTACGGCCAGGATTTCCTCACCAACTACGCCATCATCAACCTGCAGGACGAACTCACCCGCGTCCCCGGCGTCTCCCGCGTCCAGGTTTTCGGCGGTCAGTACGCCCTGCGCGTCTGGGTCCGCCCGATCTCCTCGCCAAACTCGGCGTCACCGCCACCGACGTCATCAACGCCATCCAGACTCAGAACAACGTCAACCCTGCCGGCCAGATCGGCGGCGAACCCATCCATGCGGGCCAGCAGTTCACCTACACCGTTCGCACCCAGGGCCGCCTCGTTACTCCTGAAGAATTCGGCAACATTATTATTCGCGCCAATCCTGACGGTTCCGTCCTTCACCTCCGCGACGTCGCCCGCGTCGAACTCGGCGAGCAGATTTACAGCCTCTCCGCGCGCTACAACAACGCTCCCGCCGGCATGATGGCCGTCTATCAGCTGCCTGGCTCCAACGCCGTCGAGACCGCGCGTCTGGTCACCCGCGCATCCACGAGCTGATCGCGAATTTCCCCGCCGGCATGCGCTATGACATTCCGCTCGATACGACCAAAGCCGTTACCGCCGGAATCCACGAAATCGTCGTTACCCTCGGCATCGCCTTCTCCTTGTCGTTCTGGTGGTCTACCTGTTTCTCCAGAGCTGGCGCGCCACGTTGATTCCCCTCATGGCCGTGCCCGTATCGCTCCTCGGCACCTTCATCGTCTTTCCCTTGCTCGGCTTCTCCATCAACACACTTTCGCTATTCGGGCTCGTGCTCGCCATCGGCCTCGTCGTTGACGATGCCATCGTCGTGGTTGAAGCGGTCGAGCACCATATCGAGGAAGGAATGATGCCGCGCGACGCCACCGTGCAGGCCATGGAAGAAGTGGCTCCCCGGTTGTGGCCATCGCCCTCATCCTCGCCGCCGTGTTCATCCCCACCGCCTTTATCCCCGGCATCACCGGCCGCCTCTATCAGCAGTTCGCCGTCACTATCGCAATTTCCGTCCTCATCTCGGCCTTTAATGCACTCACGCTGAGCCCCGCACTGGCCGCGATGCTGCTCAGGCCTCGCCAGAACCGGATCCGCCGCAGTCCCCTGCAGTTCTTCTTCGATCGCTTCAATCGCTCTCTTCAGCCGCACCACCAATGCGTACGTCAGCACGTCGAGCCGTGCTGATTCACAAATCGACCATCACCATGCTGGTGCTCGCGGTCATCGCCATCGTTGCCGTCTTCATGGGCGGCCACCTGCCCAGTGGGTTCCTCCCGCAGGAAGATCAGGGCTACCTGTTCGCCGCCCTGCAGTTGCCCGACGCATCCTCGATGCAGCGCACCGATGTTGCCGTCCAGAAGGTGACCAAGGCCCTGCTCAACACACCCGGCGTCGGAGGAGTCGTTGGCGTCGACGGCTTTAACCTGCTTACCCTGACCCAGAGCACCAACACGGGCTTTTTCTTCGTCTCCCTCAAACCCTGGGAGCAGCGAAAATCGAAGGAAGAGCAAATCCAGGAGATTCAGGCCAGCGTCCAGCGCCAGCTCATGGGCATCAGCGATGGCCTCGCCTTCTCCTTCCCGCCGCCGCAGATTCCCGGCGTCGGCACCTCCGGGCGGCGTCACCATGATCCTCCAGGATCGGTCCGGCAACGACGATCCCACGTTCCTCACAAAAAATCTCTTCGCATTTCTCGGCGCACTCCACAAGCGGCCTGAAATCGCCGCAGCCATTCCCTCCTACATGCCGGCCGTGCCGCAACTCTATGCCGATGTGGACCGCGAAAAAGCCGTCCAGCAGCAGGTGGATCTCAACAATGTCTACACCACCATGCAGACCTTCATGGGCGGCTATCTGGTGAATTACTTCAACCGCTTCGGTCGTCAATGGCAGACCTTCGTCGAAGCCGAAGGCGACACGCGGAGCAACATCCAGAACATCGGCCAGTTCTATGTGCGCAGCGCCAACGGCAGCCAGGTGCCGCTCAGTGCGCTGGTCCACGTGAAGCAGATCACCGGTCCCGAGTTCATCATGCGCTTCAACGAGTACAACGCCGCGCAACTCAACATCACCGGTGCTCCCGGTTATAGTTCCGGCCAGGTGCGCGCGGCGCTCGAAGAAGCGTTCCGATCAAACCATGCCAGCCGGGATGGGCTATTCGTACTCCGGCATGAGCTATCAGGAGCAGCGCGCCGCCGAAGGCACGCCGGCCTGGGTCGTTTTCGCGCTCTCACTCCTGTTCGTCTTTCTCATTCTGGCTGCTCTTTATGAGAGCTGGACGTTGCCCTTCAGCGTCCTGCTCAGCACGCCCGTCGCAATCCTCGGTGCCTATCTCGCTCTCACTGCGCGCTCGCTCGAGAACGACATCTTCGCCACCGTCGGCCTCATCATGCTCATCGGCCTCTCAGCGAAAAATGCCATCCTGATCGTCGAGTTCGCCGTGCAGAACTACGAACGGGGGCAAAGCATCGCGAATCCGCACTTAAAGCGGCCCGCGTGCGCTTCCGTCCCATCGTCATGACCGCGCTCGCGTTCATCGTCGGCTGCATTCCGCTTTGGACCGCCAGTGGCGCTGGCGCCGTTTCGCGCCGCATCCTCGGTACCGTCGTGATCGGCGGTATGACCCTGGCCACAGTGGTCGGCGATCCTCATGGTCCCCACCACGTTCTCCGTCGTTGAATACCTCTCCCACCGCTTCGCCCGCGGAGGCAAAGGAACCACGATGGATTCAACCTATGGCCCGCAGGACGTCGAGGCCGAATCCGCGGTTGTCGAAGCAGAGGGAGACGCTGTATGAACCCATCCACCCATCGCGTGACCCGAAGCTGCCAGCTTGCCATCGGCGCTCTGCTCCTGATTCTCCTGGTGGGCTGCACGGTAGGTCCCAACTACAAACGGCCGCAGGTTCCCCCGGCGCCCACCTTCCGTGGGGCCGATGGAGCCGAAGTCGCTACCACCAACAAGGCCTCGCTCGGCGATGAGAACTGGGCCGAAGTGTTTCGCGAGCCGAGCTGCAGGATCTCATCCGAACCGCGCTGAAGAATAACTACGATGTCCGCATCGCCGCGCAGCGGGTCCTCGAGCAACAGGCCCAGGTCAGGATCACTCGCTCGCAGCAGTTTCCCTGCGCTCTCCGTTGGCGGCACCGGTATCGGTGCGGAACTGCCTGACTCGCTCAGCAAAACACTCGGCGGCAGCTCCCTCTACGCCGGCAGCTTCAATCTCTCCGCCGCCTGGACACCCGATTTCTGGGGCCTCTATCGTCGCCAGACCGAAGCCGCTCGAGCCCACTCCTCGCCCAGGTCTGGGCCCAGCGCGCCGTCCGTATGACCCTCATCGAACAAGTCGCGACCGGCTACATTCAGCTGCGCGCGCTCGATCGCCAGCTCGCCATCGCGAGGCAGACACTTAGCTCGCCAGCAGTCCGTCGATCTCACCCGCCGCCTCGCCGACGCCGGATCCGCAGCCTCTCTCCGATCTCCGCCAGGCCGAAGAACTTCAGTACACCGCCTCCTCACAGATCCCCCAGATCCAGCAGCAGATCCAGCAACAGGAGAACGCGCTTCGACTCCTGCTCGGCGAGAACCCTGGCTCCGTCATCGCACAGCGACGACAACGCGCTCGCGCGCGCCCCGCAGGATCTCCCCGTCGGCTTGCCCTTCGCATCTTCTTCGAGCGCCGCCCCGACATTCTCGAGGCTGAACAGCAGCTGATCGCAGCGAACGCCCAATCGGCGTCGCCCGCGCTCAGTTTTTCCCCCAGCTTTCCATCAGCGCATCGGGCGGCGTGGGCGGCGACCAGTGGTCGAATTTATTCGACCCTGGCGGCCACACGGTCTATGGATCGGCACCCTCGCCCAGCCACTCTTTGAAGGCGGCAAGCTGCGCGGCCAGCTGCAGCTCTCGGAAGACTCAAAAAGAGGAACTGATCGTCAATTATCAGAAAGACTATCGCCGGCGCCTTACGCGATGTCTCAGACGCGCTCATCGCCCTCGAAAAAGCAGCCCGCGCCACCCGGAACAGCAGACCTTGCTCGTCGCGGCCGCGCGAGGATGCCACCCGTCTGGCGAGAACACGCTATCAGGGTGGCGCACCAGTTATCTGGAAGTACTCACGACCGACTCGACTCTCTTCTCCGCACAGTTGAACCTCGTCAATGCTCAGGAGGGCGAGGCGCTTTCCCTGGTGCAGCTCTATGGCGCTCTCGGCGGAGGCTGGGAATAGCCGGCCAGGCCGGGGCGCTCACAACCCGCATTGGCTGTCGCGGCGTTGCGAACATCTATGAAAATCCGCTTGTCGAGGTTCATGGCAGTTCGCAACACCTGATCATGTGAGCTGGTTATTTGCCTCTACCGTTCTGACGCAGACCTCGTCGCGACGAGCGGAGCGACCACGATACGGTCCAGATCGGTGCATAGCCGGTCGGATTCCCGATGCTGATGGTATTTGTCCCCTCATGCAATTGCACCTGCAGAACCCGCGGCACCGGATCGCTGAAGGTACTTCGATTCAGATCCAGTTCCACCGGCGCAGCATCGTTCACGCTCATAAAGTACGATCGCGGCCCACTTCGGTTTGATAGTCAATCTCCAGCTGATACGTACCACCTGCGGGGACGATGACGTTTGAAAACGTCACCGAATTCCCTGCCCCTCCACCGATGTTTCCCGCCTTTCCCAGACCGGATGAATAATTGCTCAACTCACCGACCACACTGCCGCTCAGCGTGGCAACCTCCGCCTCATACGTCGTGGATTCGGGAACTGGAAAATTCCCATTCCCGGAGACGACGATCCGATCGAGATCCGGAGGGTAGCTCACCGGGCTTCCGAACTGGACCGTGTTCATTCCTTTTGCCAGATACACAGGCATGGTGGTGCTCGCGGGCAAAAAGAAGCTGCCGCCACCACAGTTCAGCGTCTGGAATGCTCCACCATTGACGCTGTAAAGGTACGATCGAAGCCCCTGAGTCATGGAGTCCACCTCCATGAGGTATTCGCCGGCGCGGGCCGCAAACACATTGTCGAAGGTGACGCTGTTGCCGGCTCCGAGGCCCAGGCCGCCGACTTTTTCTCCGCCGGAGCAGGCCGGGCACGATGCGATGACGGCGGTGCCGCCCAAAATCGCGGAGGCCGCGTCATAACTGGTGGACCGCGAAGGAGCCGGCCGGCCGACGCCCCAGACCCGCAACAAACGTGAAGCATGTCCATTGAGGACCGTAGAATACCCGCCGATGGAGGGACCCCGATCGCGGTGAGCCCAAAGGTCGCGCACGGCAACAGCGTTGGCAAACCCCAGCAGACTCCAGGGAATCCGTGCATCTGTAACGGTCGCGTTCATATTGAAGATGCCCACATAGAAGCTGCCGTCCCGGAGCTGGCTAACCCACACCTCCAGGTCGCCATCGAGACCTGGCTGGCCGGCCGCTCTGGTCCACGGCGAGAACCTCGTCATTACTCGCTAACCACCTGCCGAAGGCATCGATCTTGGACAGATCGCCACCGAGATAAATAGGTGCGTTCGCGAGCGCCCACAGAGAGAGTGCCGATTGTTTCTCATCGTTGCTTAGCCCATCGAGCGTACCATCGCCAATGTCGAGCGAGTCGAGATCGTTCCAGCCGACGGCAGGGCCCGAGGCATTCTCCCATCCAGGAAGATCGCGAAAGCGCTCGTAGATACGCGGCCAGTCCGTAAGTGTGCCACAGCCGCCTTCGCACTCCACGTCCTGATCGATGCGGCGAGCATTGGCGTATTGCTGCCATACGCCCAGATAGTCCTGATCGAGGGCCCAGGAAATTGTGAGCCAGATGGGGCGCCCGCTGGCGGCAATCGCTTTTGACCATGCTGCCACGTCTGACCTGTTGTCGATGGAGAGATCGTACCTGCTGAAGCCCGGTGTGACCCCGTCCAGCTTGATCAGATCCACGCCCCACGAGGCAAACAACGCGACCACGGAATTCATATATTGCTGTGCGCCAGGCTTGGTGAAATTGATCTTGAGTGAACGGCGACGTGCCCGGGCGCCGAAAGCGTTCCCTGCCGTGTACGGCACCGTGAGGATGTCCTGAATGTGATATGTCGTTCCCAGGATCGGAGAATTGGCCGCGACCGCAGGGTACTCCACGCCTGGGATCCAGTAAATACCCGCTTTCTGTCCGTTTCGATGTATGTGATCGATGAGCGCTTTGATGTCGGGAAAGGTTGTGCTGTTCGGGATCGGCCGTCCGTATGCATCAAAAGCTCCCCTGCCAGCCGGAGTCGATATTGATGTACTGATAACCGTGGCTCTGGAGGCCGGAAGCCGCCAGTGCGTCCGATTCAGCTGCGACATTGGCCTGGGTTAGAAATCCGGAGTTCATGGTCTGCTCGCTAAAGGTGCTCCAGCCGAGATAGGGCGGCGGCCCATCACCCTTCACCTGTGCCGTTGCGGCAAAGCAGAGAGCGAAAAAGAGAAATCCTGCGAGAGCCACTTCTCGGCCTCCGGTTGTGGGAAAGCCTGGACAGGCCTCGGCTTTCTGAACTGGCTCCGCTGGTGAGTGCACAGCAAGGCGTGATTTACCAGATGGGCGGCGAGAGTTGGCCGAGACGGTCTGCTCTCTGGCTTTCGCCGGAGATGGTGAAGACGGCCACCTGCGGCGGTTGAAACTTGGCGAGGGTTTGGTGGGACAGTGCGCGGCGGAAAAACGGCGCATGCTGATCTCCGATTTGCCGCCGAATACGATTGCAATTCGCTCGGGATTGTTCGAAGCGGTTCCGCGCAACGT
>CAVPCE010000096.1:0-9624 GCA_963702295.1 uncultured Acidobacteriaceae bacterium
AAGCTGGACACTTCTTCAACTGAACTGCAGATGACGCAGATTGATCTTGGCGAGCTGGTTTCTCGAGTCGTGCACAGCGCCGGATTCGAGCTGCGCGAACGCGATCATGCGGTGCGATTCACCGCGAGTGCGGAGTGCTTTGTGCACGGAAATGCGGAACTGCTGCAGAGCGCAATTGAGAATGTCATCCGCAATGCCGTCCGCTATACCGGCGCAGATGCGTCGGTGGATGTTGATCTGCAGCATGTGGAGAAGGCGGGCGTCCCTTTCATTCTCCTTTCTGTACGCGATTACGGCACGGGCGTTCCTGAGGCGGAGCTTTCTAACATCTTTCGACCGTTTTATCGCGTGGCAAATGATCGCGACCGTCAGTCGGGTGGAACCGGACTGGGACTGGCGATTGCCGATCGTGTCATCGGCGTGCATGGCGGCACAATTCAGGCTCAAAATGCCTCCCCACGGGGGCTGCGCGTGGATATCTGCCTGCCTGCCGCAAAATGACAGGTGCTCAGCGCACCAGCCCGTCCCACGACCAGCGGGGAATGGTGAGCCCGGCCGGTACATCATCAGCGGATCGATGATAGCGGTACATCGTGGTCGTGGTGGCCCAGGCGAAGTAATCGTGGAGCACTTGTCGCAGCGCAGCATCGCCGTCCAAACCGGAATCGCCCAGAGCTGCGTCGAAGCAGGTGATCGCCCGGCGATTCATCTCCTCGTGTTCCCCGTTGCCGCTATGAATTCGCACCACGCTCGTCTCGTCACCATAGGTGTCCGAATACAGGCTCGGTCCTCCCAGAGCCTCAGCCCAGTAAGCAGCCAGCCGCTCAACGTGGTCGGGTTGCACGCCGTGCCTGAATGGATGGCCGACCTCCTCGTCCTCCAGCACCCGCCGATGCCACGCGGCAGCCAGCCGCTGCAGACCCTCGATGCCCCCGGCCGCCTCAAAGACAGTTCGCATGATCGAACATGATAGTCGTCCCATATCGACGCGCGGAAGAGGTGTGCAGCGAGACAGTGGATCGACGAAAGGTCCGGATCAACGACCACCCGGTATTCTTTGTTGTCGTGGAATACTCCAATGGGTTCAGGTCGGTCCGCAGTCGCCAGGGATCGCGACAGAAGGGCCAACATCCGAAAGGAGGTGCAACAACATGGCAGATATAGGTACAACAGTTCTCTTCCTTGCGGGATTGGGCCGATCGATCAAGACATCGATCAAAGCCGCATGCTGTATAGCGAGAGCCTTGGTATCTCCTTCAAAGAAGACGCGGGCGGCTATCTGCATACGGGTGCACTTCCAGGCGCAAAACATTTCGCGCTATGGCCGCTCTCCCAGACGGCGCAATCCTGTTGGCACGCAAGGCCCGACAACATAACTGTAGGCGTGGACTGGAGTTTGAGTCGAAAGCGTGGAGAGAGCTACGGCCGATCTCGATTGGCGGGGATATCGAATGCTCATCAGGAGCAAGATGGAGCCCTGGGGCCAAACGGTAAGCCGATTCCTCTCACCGGAGGGCCTGTTGATCGGCGTCACATTCACTCCGTCGATGCGAGAGCCGTAGGGATCCCAGGACCCGTCTGAGCCGAAGGAATGCGGGACTCCCTTTAAACTGGCTGACGGATGCAGAATCTCTGCTACTGCAGATGGCAAGCCTTCGCAAGCTTGTCCGTTTTCCAAATCGCCACTCCGGCAGCCTCTTCATCGTCTGTCGGTGTCGGCGAATCCTCCGCCCCTGCCAGGAGACTCCCATCCGCAGTCATTGCGCCATTCACGCTGCGCAAATGTGGCGACAGGCAGGTATCGCCCCTCTTCAGATTCAGCGCCCACAGTTGATCGCCTGAATGCCCGAGAACAAGCCCCGAATGCGGATCGATCGCAGCGAATGCAGTAGTTTCGTACATCGCCGTCGACTTCGGCAGGTTGGCCAGCTTCACGTTCGGGGGCATCTGCCCATCGCTGAGCTCAGCCGCAACGAAGAGGTGAGAGTCTGTTCCTTCTCCAAAGAGATACAGTCGGAGCTCCGTATCCATGAAAACCGGCCATGCATAGGGAGTCAGTTTAGGCAGCGTTCTTTGTTGTTTCCAGTCGCTCACGCTTCTAAGGATGATCGCGGAATTTGACACCGTCATCAGCGTCTTCCCATCGGTCGAAAGCACCGGCATACGCTCGCCGGGAAAGTCCGCGACGTGTGCGCCTGAAGCTGGATCGAGAACGGATACCCCGAGAGCTGAGAATGCGGAGAAAATGAGGCGATCGGGGTTCGAAGCATAGAGAAGGCGGCCGGCCACCGGGCTTCCGGCCTCAATCGAACTGACCACCTTGCCGTCGGGAATCTGCCAGATCCTGATGCCGCCCCCTGTGAGTTGAGTGGCAGCGATGGAATGGCTGTCCGGCGAGAAAGCAACCAGGCCAACTCGCGTGAAGCCGGTATCGATCACGCAAAAGACGCGCCGGCTCGCTACATCCCACACCACAATCCGGCCGTAATCTTTGGCCGCCGCAAGCAGCTTCCCATCCCTGCTGAACGCGAGCGAATTGATTCTTGTCGGCGTGGGATCGACGCGGACGAAGACCCGCCCCTCCTGGATCTGATATTTTCCGGCTGCCGGCGGCGGTGGTTCATTCACCTTGTGCTTCGCATCGTGCAACGTCAAATTTGGAGATGGAAAGGATCGCTGCGCACAAATATCAGCAACGATCACCAGGTGCATTCCCAGAATCAGGGCGAGACCAGGGCGGATCATGCCGCCACAATATTTTGGACCTGCCTGCTTGTCAATTGAGCTTTCGGATCCTCACCGGCAACTGATTAATGAACATCGATACAAGCGGAAGTCTCTCCAATCGCCCTCCCCCAGAAAATCACCTGAAAATCCCCTCCGATGTCGAAATCCGCCGTCCCGCTCCGACCAACGAGTGGAGGCTGCCCATGACCACCAACGAACCCATCATCGATGTCAGCCAGGACTGGCTCCAGGCCTGTTCCGTCCAGGAGCATTTCATGCGCGCCCCCGTCGGCACCCACGCCCGGCTGGACTACAGCGCCAGCTGCCGCCAGCTCCGCGCCCTCGGCGGCGATTGCTACGACTTCACCTGCCTCGCGGATGACCGCCTCGCGACCCTGGTCGGCGATGCCTCCGGCAAGGGCGTCGCAGCCGCCCTTATGATGACCGGCGTGCAGGCCTCCCTGCGCACCGCATCGCTCTTCACCGGAGACAACCTGCCCGCCCTGATCCGGGCCGCGAACCTGCAGGTCTGTTTCTCGTCGCTCGCCAGCCGCTTTGCCACGCTCGTCTGCGGCATCCTCGATCCGGCTACCCGCACGCTCCGTTACGTCAACGCCGGACACAATTCGCCCGCCCTCCTGCACGCCGATGGCTCTGTCGATTGGCTGGAGCCGACCGGACCCCCGATCGGTCTCTTCACCGACGCTGTCTGGCAGGAAGAAACCCTCCGCCTCCGCCCCGGCGACACTCTCCTCCTCTATACCGATGGCGTCATCGAAGCCTGCGATCCCTCAGGCCGTGAATGGGGTATCGACGGCCTCCTCGCTGCCGCCCGGCCACCCTCTCAGTCAGCCTCCGCCAACGACCTCGTCCACTCCGTCCTCGACTCCATGCTCCAGTTCTGCTGCGGCCACCCCGCGGACGACGTCACTCTGGCCGTTCTGCGCGTCCTCTGAGCGCGCCAGTGCCCGATTATGGCTCTGAGACCCCTTCTGTGGAAATCTTGTCAAGCCTTACGAAAGTTCCCGCGTTGCCGTCACAGGGCTTACGAGCCAAAATGCCTGGCAGGAAATCCGCCGGAAACTGCTATTCTGAACTTATAGAGTGACAAAAGAAGAAAGCCCGCCGCGCGCGGGCTTTTTCATTGGAATTTAGGAGCAATGCCAGAAAACCAGGAAGGGCCTGAAGGCGCTATACGCTGAACGCTATACGCTCGCTATCCTCTTATTCCATGCGCCTTATCCCCTTTATTTTCCACACATACACTTGAGGGTCTCAACAACTGCTTTCTTTTGACACACATAACAAGATCGCCTTTGTCCAACTACTTTGTTTTGACACACATGCACATCATGGAGATTTTTTTGGCCAGGGGACGCCTTCGACCGAACCCCTCTGTACCCTGCAACCTGTAACCGCCCGCGTCTTCCGCGGCTCCCCTACACTGAAAAGGCCATGACCGACGCCCGCTCCGCCCTCCTCGACCTGCTCGCCCGCACCTCCTTCCGCCTCGGCACCTTTACTCTCTCCTCCGGCGCCACCAGCGACTACTACATCGACTGCCGCACCACGACCCTCCACGCCGAAGGCGGACGCCTCACCGGCCTCGCGATCCTCGATCTGCTCAAAGAGAAGAGCCTGCGCCCAGCCGCCGTCGGAGGACTCACCCTCGGAGCCGATCCGGTTGTCTCCGCGGTTGCCATCGCCAGCGCCGACCGCGCCCAGCAGCAACCCGGCGCATCGCTGATTCATGGCTTCCTGGTCCGCAAGGCCGAAAAGACCCACGGAACCGGACGCCGCATTGAGGGCTTCTTCGAGAAGGACGCGCCCGTCCTTATCGTCGATGACGTCTGCACCACGGGCGCTTCCACGATCACGGCGATTGAAGCTGCCCGCGAAGCCGGCATGCGCGTCATCGCCGCCATCTGCCTGGTGGAGCGCGAGGAAGCTGGGGGTCGCGCCGCTCTCGAAGCCGCCTGTCAGGGCGCTCCGTTCCTGCGCCTTTTTACCGCCAACGATGTTCGCGCCGCCCACGTTCGCCAGCTTCCCAAAAAGTAAGGGCGCGCCACTGGCGCGCCCCGGAGAAAGAGGAAGAAACAGGTTATTGTTCGGAGGGTCCGCCGCCCGATGACGGAGGCGTGGCCATTCCCGTCTGGGCCGGCTGATTTTGGCCGCTGTTGCTCAGCAGCTGCACTTCCACGTGCCGGTTCTTCGCCCGGCCCGCGGCTGTCTTGTTGGAATCCACCTCAACGTCTTTGCCCAGGCCAACGAGGTAGAACTTGTGCGCGGGGACGTTGTACTTCGAGGCCAGATACTGAACCACCGCCATCGCCCGGCGATCGCTCAGAGCATAGTTGTAGTCCTTCGAACCCACGGAATCCGTTCCGCCTGTGACCTCGAGGATGTAGTTCTGCGTGTTGGCCAGCTGGCCGCCGAACTGATCCAGCTGATCCTTATCCGCTTTGGTGAGGATGGATTTGTTGAACCCGAACGTCACGCTTACATCGCCGACCTGCTTGTAGTTGTCGAGCCCGGCGATCACGCCTGCCAGCGTGTCCGCGCGATGGACGGCATCCTGAGCGGACGACTGCGCCGTGTTCGCTGCCTGCGTGGCATTCTGAGCATTCTGCTGCGCCTGATTGGCCGAATTCTGGGCCTGCTGGATTCCCTGCTGCGACCGGGTATCGACATCGTGAATCGCACGATTGTTCGCCGCAGTGGCGTCATCCAGTTCGTTAGTCTTTTGAATCACCGGCTCGGTTTGGCTGCGTACATAATTCTTGGTCGAGCAACCTGTGGCGAAAACCAGAGAGAGCGCCGCAACTGCCGAGGCGGCCGCGAGTCCTGCTCCTGAAATGCGTATCATTTGTGACACTCCGTTTCTTCCTTCTTTTGCTTTGAGACAAACCGCGAAGGGCGCGGATGCCTCGCTTTTCCAGTAGAAATGAGCACGTCCAGGCCCAAATGGTCGAACAGAATGTAACTGCCCTGTTTTCAATATATTGTGCCAATTTTCCAGCACCGGGGATCCAACAGGTGCTATGCCGGAAGTACTTTTTACCTGGTATTTTGGGCGTTCCGGCGTCACGGAAGTCCTTCCACATCAGCCTTTACACTGGTAAGTAGGCCGCCGCTTATGGACATGCAGGAGAAGATTCGAACCCTCCCGACGCGGCCCGGCGTGTACCTCTATAAGAATGCCGATGGCGAGGTCATCTACGTCGGCAAGGCCAAGAACCTCCGTTCCCGGGTCCGCTCGTACCTGCTGGAGGCGTCTCAGGCGAATGCCAAAACCGGATCGCTGATGCGCGATGCCGTCGACGTGGATTACATCCTCGTCGACAACGAGCACGAGGCTCTGGCCCTCGAAAACAACCTCATCAAGCAGCGGAAGCCGCGCTTCAATATCCTGCTGCGCGACGACAAGACTTACCCGTACGTAAAGCTCACGCTCGCGGATCGTTACCCGAAGGTGTTCGTCACCCGGCGCCTGCGTCGCGATGGCAGCGCGTATTACGGACCCTACTTCCCAGGCAATCTCGCCTATCGGGTCGTGGACCTGATTCACCGCAGCTTCTGCTGCCCAGCTGCAAGGTGGACCTCTCACGCGATCATCCGCGTCCCTGCCTGCAGTACTACATCGGACGCTGCCTCGGACCCTGCGTTAAAGACCTCACGACGCCGGAGATTTATGCCGAAGCCGTGCGCGATGCGCAAATGTTCCTGGAAGGCCGCACCAGTGACCTGAACAAGTCGCTCCACGAACGCATGGCCGCTGCGGCGGCTTCCGAGCAGTTCGAGCTGGCCGCGCGGTATCGCGATCTGCTGATCACCGTCGACCAGTTAGGAGAGAAACAGAGGATCGCCTCGGCGGAGGATGACGATGCCGACGTCTTCGGCTTCCACTTCGAAAATGGGATGGTCGCGGTCAATCTTTTCCACCTGCGCGCCGGGAAGATCGTCGATCGCCGCGAGTTCTTCTGGGAGGACCTGCCGGAATTCGTCGCTGAGATCCCGGAGGCAGGCGCCGCCGCGCCGCCGGCTGCCGAGGGATCAGGCGTCTTCGAGCCCGGAGCCTTCTTCTCTGCCCTGCTGAAGCAGCTCTATATCGATCAGCAATACGTCCCGCGCAGCATCTTTCTGCCCGTGGACTTCAGTGACCGCACAACCCTGGCGAACCTGCTGGCTGAACAGACGAAGCATCGCGTCGAGATCGCGGTTCCACTACGGGGAGACAAGCGCTCGCTGGTCGATCTGGCCGGACAGAATGCGAAACAGAGCTACGATCAGCGCTTCCGCGTGCTGCAGCCGAATCGGAAAGCGATCCAGCAGGCGCTGCAGGATGTCCTGATGCTGGAAGAGCCGCCGCGCACCATCGAGTGCTTCGACATCTCGCATATCCAGGGAGCGGAAACCGTGGCGTCGATGGTCGTTTGGGAAGACGGCGAGATGAAGAAGAGCGCCTACCGCAAGTTCCGGATCAAGACGGTCGAGGGCGTCGATGACTTCGCGTCGATGCGGGAGGTAGTCACCCGGCGCTATCGCCGCATCGTGGAAGAGAAGCAAACCATGCCTTCCGTGATCCTGATCGATGGCGGACTCGGGCAATTGCACGCCGCGGCGGCGGCCCTCGAATCTCTGGGGCTTACGACGCAGCCGCTGGCTTCCATCGCCAAACGGGAGGAGATTATCTACCTCTACGGGCAGGAAGACGAGCCCGTTGTGCTGGACCGGCGATCCCCGGTGCTGCACCTCATCCAGAAGGTCCGGGACGAGTCGCACCGGTTTGCCATCGCTTACCACCGGAAGCGCCGCGAGATGCGCGATCGCGATTCGGAGCTGCTGGCAATTTCCGGGGTCGGCGCGCGGACACGGCAGCGCCTTCTGGAGCACTTCGGAAGCCTGCGCAGCGTAACGGAGGCCAGTCTGGAAGCTCTGGCCGCAGTGGTCCCCCCGAAAACCGCTGAAGGTATTTACGCCCACTTCCATGCAGAAGAGAGTCCGCCCAATCCACTCCCGGTGCTGAACGAGTCGCGGTAGCGCGCCTGTCCCGCCGGGGCGGCGTTCCGTCTGCAGACACAGACTCGGCCTCCTCTGATAGACAGGAAGCTGCATTCGCGGCTGAGCTTTCCCTCGTTTGCCGCGCCGGAAGGAGTTCCTCGATGAAGACGATGCTGTTGGCGGATCCGGTTCGCTACCCGCACATGACAACGGAGGATTTGCGCAGGAGCTTTCTACTGGACGGCGCCTGCCAGCCTGGTGCGCTGCATCTGTCTTACGCCGATCTGGACAGGAGCGTCGTCGGCTTTGCTTCTCCTACGGATCACCCGCTGACGCTGCCCACGCATCCGGAGCTGCGCGCGCAGTTTTTTACCGAACGCCGGGAACTCGGAGTGCTGAATATCGGAGGCGAGGGAACGATTCTCGTTGACGGCCGGAGCTATCGGCTGGAAAACCTGGACGTGCTCTACATTGGACGCGACAACCGCGAAATTCTCTTCGAGTCGCTGTCTCCGGCATCGCCCGCCGTCTTCTACCTGCTGAGTTATCCGGCGCACACGAGCTATCCGGTGACTCTCGTCCGGAAAGGCGACGCACAGCCAACCACGATCGGCAGCCAGGAAACCTGCAACCGGCGCACGATTTGCAAATACATTCACCTGGAAGGCGCGCGCAGCTGCCAGCTTGTTCTGGGTGTCACGCATCTCCATGCCGGCAGCGCCTGGAACACGATGCCGCCGCACACCCACATGCGCCGCTCGGAGATCTATATGTATTTCAATCTCGCGGCCGACGCGCGCGTGTTCCATCTGATGGGACCGCCGCAGGAAACACGGCATCTGGTTATGACTAACCAGGACATTGTGATCTCGCCGGGGTGGTCGATCCATGCCGGCTTTGGAACCCGGGCTTACAGTTTCTGCTGGGGCATGGGCGGCGAGAATCAGGATTACGCCGACATGGATCCGGTACGCGTACAGGACCTGCTCTGAAACCAAATGCAGAAGAAAGGACGTCGATGAAAGCGCTTCTGATAGGCCTTGTGGCTTCCCTGTTGAGTTTCACGGCAGCTGCGCAGACGGCTGCGGAATCCGCTGCGCAGCCGCCTTCCGTTGTCTGGCCGGAACACGATCTGCATCAGCGGATCGCACAGCTTGTCGCCACTGCTAAAGAGAAAGGGAGCAGCGGCGCGACTCTCGAGGACTATGGGAGCTACAAGGTCCAGCTCTCCGTCCGGACCCGCAGCGGCGGAGCAGAACTTCATGCTCACTGGGATGACGTGATGATGGTGGAGCAGGGCCACGCCACGCTCATCACGGGCGGGGCGGTGCTCAAAGGCGAGTCCAAACCGGACGGTGAGACGCTTGGGACGAAAATCGAGGGAGGCGAGTCGCATGATCTCGGTCCCGGTGCCGTCTTCACAGTGCGCGCCGGGACGCCGCACCAGACGATTGTGCTCCCTGGCGCGACCTATGCGGCCGTCGTTGTCAAAGTCCATGAGCCCTAGTGTGCCTGCGAACACCGCGCTTCCTGCCGGGCGCAGATCGTGCACACGAGCGTGCCGAGCCAGGAAACGGCGCTCAGCGCGCCAGCCAGCCTCCATCGACGACCAGAACCGTGCCGGTGACGTAATCGCTGGCCGGAGAGGCCAAGAAGACCGCTGCACCGGCGAGGTCCCTTGGATTGCCCCATCGGCCCGCTGGGATTCTCTTCCAGAATTTGGCGATTGCGGGACTCGTCTTCCTGCAGCGCCCGCGTATTCTCAGTCTGGAAGTAGCCCGGGGCGATGGCGTTGACCTGCACATTGCGTCCGGCCCACTCATTGGCCAGCGCTTTGGTGACCTGGGCGATGGCGCCTTTGGATGCCACGTACGCCGCAATGCGACACCCTGAAAT
>CAVPCE010000097.1:0-22533 GCA_963702295.1 uncultured Acidobacteriaceae bacterium
CTTTTCTTTTCTTTCTTTCCCCTATCTTTTTTTTTATTTCTTTTCTTTCTTTTATTAGTATTCCTTTTCCTGTTATTCCTACTAGTAAACCCATTCTTTGTTTATTTATTTATTTCTTTGTTTATTTTTATACCCCTAAATAATGTATCTATTTATCTATAATTATGTTTGTTTCATTTCTATTTATTCCTCCAAAATATTTCCCTCATTCCCCCTTTTCTCCTCCCTTATATATGTGTGAAAAAAGTTCAATAAATCAACATTTGATTAAAAATGAGTAAGCATTTTACGTAAAAGAGATCCATGTCTCTTTTCAGATATTTTATATTTTACTCATTTTTAAAATTCCAGATTTTCCCTTTAATTGAATAAAAAATTAAAAAAAGAAAAATATAATTTTTAGGTATTAATAATAGAGATAAAAATATTTAAATATTTTTATTTTAAGTAGAGATAGAATAAATAGTCTAGAAGACTCTATCGTCGCGGGGTTGTTGACTGTTTTTTCTCGGCGAAATGGGTGGACTGCACAGGCGCAGTAGCCACGCGGACCCAGGCGTCCGCGGAAAACAGCGGCGGAGGCGTCCTGTCGCTGACGGCGAAGGTGGCGGATGTGGGCGGCGCGTCGGTCTCCCAAGCGCTCGGCGAGCTTCGAGACGCGAAGGGTCGCCGGGTCTCAAGTCTCTCGTGATACGGGTGAGGCAACACTGCATCTGACGACGAATCCGCCGCAACGGGCGAGAAGGTGACGGGCGCGATCACGGGGGTTGCGGGGTTCGCGGCCCTTCGGCAAGCAACGCCGGTGACTTGGCAGATGCGACCAGACTTGACGGGGTTTAGGTCACCTTTGTTATTTGTCGTCTTTAGTTTGTACGCCGGGGCAGTCGGGCACAGTGAACGTGACGGTCGCCTCCCAGAATGGGTTCGCGGAGGCGGGGAATCGTCCGGCCCGGGGCTGCCGGGGCAGTCGAACTGCATGTTCAATCCGACGGTGGTGACGCCGCCGGCAAACGGATCGATCCTGAGCTCGTTGCAGATCACAACGATGGCGACCTCGCCGGTGACGACGAAGAATGGCCGGGACCTCTGAGCGGATCGCGGACGGTGTGGGCCGTGGTGCTGCCGGGAATGCTGGCGCTGGCCGGTGTGGGTGCGGTCCGGCGGAGAAACTGGACGGCGCTGCGGGCACTGGGTCTGGTGATGCTGCTGGGTGCCGGCATGCTGGGTCTGAGCGCCTGCAACGTGCGGTACAGCTATGAGCACTACAAGCCGTCGCCGAACTTCGGAACGCCCGCGGGAAATTACACGGTAGTGATTTCTGCGTATTCGACAAACGGGACGGCGATCACGAATGCGACGTCTTCGGACGCGAATTGTTCAGGCGCCGTTTGCGTGGCGATGACGGTGCAGTAAGAGACAGAGTTCAGGGGTCAGAGTCTGGGGATTGGAAAGGCTCGGGCGCTCGCTCGGGCCTTTTCTCTTTTCGCGAGCACCTTCACGGCTTGAGGCGACAGACCTGGACGGCGGCGTTGCGATATGGGCAGGGCAACGCCGTGGGTGCCGTGGGCGGCAGCAGGATCCAGGTGGCTCCAAGTGGGGTAAGACGAGCGAGGCGCTCAGTGTCTGACATCTGGTCGATCGAGAACTCGGGGTTGCGCTGAACGGCCCAGCGCGGGGCGAGCGTGGGGATCACGGCGACGACACCCGCGTCCTTGTCATCGGCAAGCTGGTCGCGTCCGCTCAGGGCCCGGAAGCCCTGCTCATCTTCACCGGGCAGATAGACCAGCCGGGGATTGAAGGCGAAGACGGCGTCGCGGGGTGTGTGGATGCGAATCCAGAGAAAGGCGTGGACATAGGGGTTGGCGGGGGCAAGGCCGGGTAATTCCAGCCGCCGGCCGCCAGACCATTCGCCGCGCTCGACCAGGAACATGCCGGCGAGGAGACAGACCGAGGAGGGTCGGCACGAAGACGTTGAACCACGCGCGGGAGCGGCGTGCGAGTGCGGCAAGAAGACCGCCGCAAAGGATGACACCAATGCAGTAGATGAGGTGAAAGCTGCGCAAGACCTGGAGGGGGACGAGGAGGTACGGTCCGCCGGGGGAACGAAGCAGGCGGCGATGAGGAGCGCGGTGGTTCCGAGGAGGATCGATGTGAAACAAAGCGTGCCGATGGGGGTTTGGTTACCGGCGCGGCGCAGGACGATCGCGAGGAGCAGGAGCGGCAGCAGCAGACCGAGGATTTCATACCAGTGCCAGCGGGCGAGGAAGAGGAAGGAACGGGGGATGAGGGAGACGGCTTCGCGGTAGGCAGCGTCGATGGGACCGCCGTGCGCGAGCCCAAAGGCGGCTCCGGCGAGGAGGAAGGCTGTGGTGCAAACGATCAGAGCGGTGCGCATGCGGGCGGAGATGATCAGGACTGCGAGCAGGACAAAGGCGGCTGTGGTAGACGCCGATGACGGGATGGATCGCGAGCGTGAAAGCGATGAGCAGGAGCGTACGGGTCCAGCGGCGGTCGAGAGCGAAGGCGACGGCCAGGAGGCTCAGGGGCGTGGAGAGGGAACGCGCTGTGACGTAGGGGTCCATGAGCACGAGGGCGGTTCCGGCAACGGGCAGGGCGCAACAGGCTGCAGCGAGGAGGGTGGAGTAGATCCGGGCGCTGCGGCTGGGAAAGAGGCGGCCCGCGAGGCAGTTGGCAGCCACGAGGAAAAGCCAGATCGAAAAAATGTGAGTGGCGAGGAGGATCCAGACGAGGGGAAGATGCGTGAGCCGAAGAAGTCCGGCGAGAAGCCACGGGAAGATGGATCGATGGGTGAAGGCGGTAACGAAGACGGCATTGCGCGGATAAAGATCTGGATCAAGGATGTGACGAACGCCGGCCGTGTAGAGCCCTGCATCTCCGGCGAAGGGATGGTAGCCGTGGACGATGAGGACGAGGGGCGTGAGAACAAGCGGCAGGAGGCGATTGAGGAACGAATCCGCGATGGCGGGAGTTTCAGCGTGGGCAGAAATTGGACGCGGGTTGGTGGCGATGGCCATCAGAGATGCGTTTGTACCAGTTCGATCGCCTGGCTGGAGACTGCGGGATCGTTGCCGAAACCGGGAAGCCAGTGGACATCGGGCTCCCGGCGGAACCATGTGAGTTGGCGCTTGGCGTAGTTGCGGTGTCCCTGGGCGGTGGCAGCGAGAGCGTCGGCTTCGGTCATGTCGCCGCGCAGGACGGCGCGCGCCTGACGATAGCCCAAAGAATCGAAGGCACCAGGCACTTCGCCATAGCGGGCGAGAAGGGTGCGGGTTTCGTCGATGAGGCCCTGGGCAAACATGTCGGTGGCGCGGACGTTGAGCCGGGCATAAAGATCAGCCCGCGGCGGGTCGAGACCGACGCGGAGGATGCGATAGCCGGTGAGCGGATCGCGGCCGGCCTTCCAGGCTTCGGTGAGCGGCCGGCGAGCGGCGAGGCAGACTTCAAGGGCCCGAATGAGCTTGGGCTCGTCGTTGGCGTGTATGCGGGTGGCGGCTGCGGATCAAGGCGGAAGAGGAGGCGGTGCAGCCAGCTGGCGCCATGGCGGCGAGCGCTCTCGCGGAGGCGGTGGCGGAGGTCTTCGGAGCGCTGCGGGCCGGCGAAGAGGCCGTCGAGAAGGGCACGTAGATAGAGGCCGGTGCCGCCTGTGACGATGGGGAGGCAGCCGCGCGCGGTGATTTCGGCAATCGCCTGGCGAGCCAAGCGGCTGTAGTCGCCGGCGGTGCAGAAGTGGTCCGGTGGGAGGGTATCGATGAGGTGGTGAGGAATCTGATGGCGCTCGTCGCGGGAGGGTTTGGCTGTGCCGATCTCCATGTCGCGGTAGACGGCGACAGAGTCGCAACTCACGATCTCTCCGTGAAAGCGGCGAGCTAGGGTGAGGGAGAGGGCGGTTTTGCCGCTGCCGGTGGGCCCGAGCAGAGCGACGAGAAGAGGCTCCATAGAGACAGAGCCAGACTAGCAAAGCGGGCGGGTCGGAGGAGCGCCGATGGTCCCGCCCGGATTGCAGAGCCGGAAGGTGGCGCCGGTGCGGCTATCGGTTGGCGAGACCGCGGGCGTGGTGGACGGGCAGTGTGCGGATCTCGGTGGTGACGGAGGGCTTCCTGGCGGTCAAGCTCTTTGGAAGGGCAGGCGGAAGAGCGCGACGGAATTGGAAGGGTTTGTCGCTGCGGACCGGGAGGACGGGATGAGTCTCGGGGTCAGGGTTGTACTCTTTGCGGCCACCGATGGCGGCGACCATAGCGGGTGTGGCGACCATAGCGATAAAGGCGAAGACAAAGATCAGATCATGCATGAAAACAGCCTCAGAGCGAGAGATTCTTGCCTCGGCGCATCACCGGTGACCACAGTGATCACAGTATGATGCGACGGCAACGCTCTTTCTATAGCACTTACAGGGAATGCGACTCTGTGATGAGGCGGCCTTCTCGGGACCACTCACAAACCGATGTACCGGAACGGCTGTACCGGAACGGTGGTACCGGGCTTTAGAGCAGTTTGGGGTGACAGTTCCAGAAGTTCTTGTTTCTTTGGGAATTGCGATTCATCGGATGGAAAACCGGCGTGGTTTCCGCACCCGCCTGCGGCTCGCAGGAACTGAAACCTGGTTCATTTTGGAACGCTCAGGGGCGCGGCCGAAGGCATTGTCCTGTTCCGCGATGCGATTCAGGCCGGAACGGACACCGGGACAGGCAGGCGCCTGACGGTCACGATACTGATGTCGTCCTCCTGCCCAAAGGCCTGGACGGTATCAGCGAGTTCGGCAGCGGTGTGGCCGGATTCGACGAGTTTCTGCACACGGGCGAATCCGAAGAGCTCACCCAGTTGGTTTTGCGCTTCGGCAAGCCCGTCTGACGTGAGGGTGAGCCGATCTCCGGGATGAAGATGGAAGCGGGTGACGGAGAATTCAGCGCTGTCGATGGCGCCCAGCGGCAGCGCCCCTTCAATGGCGATGGGCTGACCGTTAAGGTAGGGCGGCAGGTGCCCGGCGTTAGCCAAAGAGACAGCGCCGTCGGAGGCGATGCGCAGGACGAGGCAGGTGGCAAAGGCTTCCCCGCGGCCGAGGAGGCGGCGGTTGAGCGCTTCGAGCAGCGGTAGGGGATCGCGGGTGGACTCCGCGGTAGAGCGGATGGCGCCGACGAGAAGCGCGACGAGCATGCCGGCCTGCATTCCTTTGCCGGCAACATCGCCAGCAACGATCAGCAGGCTGCCGTCGGCGGCGCTGGGGATGATCTGGAAGAAGTCGCCGCCGACCTGGCGGGCGGGACGATACTCGCTTTCGACGACGATGCCGGGCAGAACCGTGCGGGACTCGGGAAGGATGACGCGCTGAACCTCCTGCGCCTGCTTGATGTCGAGCGCGAGAATGCGCTGCTGGCGGAGGGAAAGAATGAGCCGGCGCACCAGGAGGATGGTGAGCACCACCACCAGCAGCATGCGGGATGCGACGGCGAGGTTGACCTGAATTCCGAAGGGAAACCAGGCGGCACGCATGCCGAGCTGCTGAATCTCATGCGAGAACTCGGCGGTGGTTTCGAGGAGGACAGGGGGAAGGGCGAGCCAGCCCTCGATGCCCTGCTCGCGGATTCCCTTCACCACGATAAGGAGCAGGAAGGCAGCCATAGTGAGGCGGAGGGCGAGGGACACCGCGTGTCCGATGGCCGAAGCGGGACCGGAGGCGAAACTCGAAAAGAAATTTTCGCTGAAGGCCTGGGAGAGACCGAGGGCGACGACCATGGGGACGAGCGCCCAGGGCAGCCAGACTGGCCGTTGCTGCCGAAACCACAGGCGCCAGATCATGACCCAGCCGGCGAACTCGAGAGAGGAGAGAACGAAGGTGTGGGAGACGACGTCGTAGCGGGAATCGATCCATGTGGTCCAGACGGCGAAGGCGCCGGAAGCGGCGTCGATGGCGGCGATGAGAAGCAGAGCGCCGATCCAGAGATAGACGCGGTCGGAGCGGTCAAAGAAGAAGAGGCTGAAGGCGAGCAAGCCGAGGAGGGTGAACAGACCGGCCTCAACGGGTTGCCACAGGTAGACCCGGGTCAGCTGGTCTCTCAGGGAGTGATAGACGAGCGCGATCGTGGAGGCTTCTCCGATGACGGGGGCGGACTCAAAGCCACCGACACCGCTGGCCTCATAGAGAGTGGAGGCTTGCATCCAGACGCGGAACGCAAGGATCTGGGTGGATTGACCGGAGGAGCCGGAGGCGGCCGCCGGGAGGTCGAACATGACCGGCTGGGAATAGTAGACGCGGTGGCCGTTGGGCAGAAAAGCGCCGAAATGGCCGACGGGGATCCCGTTGTCGTAGAGCTGATAGGCGTCGTCGATCTGCGGGCCAGCCAGGGCAAAGCGGATTCCAGGCTCGGCATCAGTGTGAATGCGAATGCGGTACCAGGCGTAACCCCAGTAGCCAGGGTGACCTCTCTGCGTCCAGCCGGGAACATAACCGGTGGTGCCGGTGATGGGGTTCTCGGCGCCGGAGGCGGGGGTGAGATCGACGGTTTCCCAGCGGGAGTCGTCGAAGCCGGGGTCGGCCCACAGGGGCTGGCCGGTTTTGGGATCGATTGGAGAGTCACCGATGGTGAGTTTCCATGGGCCATAAAGAGAGACGGCAGCGCGGCCAAGGGAAATGTGGACGGAATCCTGGGTGGTCTGAGAGGCGCCCTGTGGCGCCGGCGCCGCAAGGCAGACGCGGACGGCGAGGGCGAGCGCGAGCAAGGCGGTACCAGGGCAGCGACTAAGGCGCATTGCGATGGCTTCTCCGGATGAGGGAAACAGGGGACGCCAACAATATACGTGGTGAAGGAATGAAATCGCAGAATTTGGAGTTTGCCCGAGCCTAGGAGCCCTGCGTCACAGGGGGTGCGGATGCGCCGCAATGCCCTGTGGCGTTCGTGAGGAACACTTACCGGTTTTGCCGGTCGCGGCCTCTGGGCACTTGCGGCTACTCGACCTGCTGTTTGGCTTTGTAGCCGTCGCGCGCGATGATCGTGTATTTCACGGGGTGATGCTTCTCGTCCTGCATGCGGAGGGGGTGGCCCTCATCGTCGACGAGCTCGATGCGGATGCGGCGGTAAGTGCCGTCCATTTTGGGATTCGAGGGCTTATAGGTGAGCTGGTACTGGTTGCGGATGGACTCGTTGATCTGGGTGAAGTCGTCGGGCATTTCGGCCTCGAAGCGGGGCTCGAAGTGCATGCCTCCGGTCATCTGGGCGAAGGCGTTCATTTCGTTGTTGGCCTGAAGGATGGTGATGCTGTTCTGGCGGCCGCTGGCGAAACCGCCGCCCATATAGCCGGCGTCGCCGGTGCTGATGGTGAAAATGGTGACGTTGGGCGTTTCCTTGATCTTCTGCAAACACTTGTCGAGGGTGATTTTGGAAAAGGTGTCGATGCCGGAGCCGATGAGGATGATGTACTTGCGGCCATCAATCCGGGAGAGCCGGTCGAGGGTCTGATAAAGCGCGTCGAACATGTTGGTTTCCTGCCAGGTCGGCATCTGGAGAGACTGGACCGCCGCCTGGACCAACATCTTGTTCTGCGTGAAATCTGTGAGGATGTTGGTGTGCATGTCGTAGCTCTCAACCGCGATGTAGTCATCGGGACGGAGTTGCTGGGTAAAGGAGACGGCGGCGTTCCACATGTCGTAGATGAAGTTGAAGCTGTTCGCGGCGAACTCGACGAGCAGAACGGCGGTGATAGGGGCTTTGACCTGGCGGAAGGCGACGACGTCCTGAGGAACGCCATCCTCATAGACCCGGAAGTTGTCTTCTTTGAGATTGGGAATGAACTGGTGGGTCTTCTGGGTCAGGACGCCGACATCGACATTGACCACGGGGACATCGACGCGCAGGGAATAGTTGTTCAGCCCGGGAGGGTTCTTGACCGTCGTCGGCGGGGGCGGCGGAGGAGGAGTGACCGTCTTTTTGGGGATGGCGATGGGGCCGTTGTCATTGTCCGGGCCGCCGTCTTCCGGTGCCGTCTGAGGGTTCTGCTGTTGCTGCTGATTTCGGGGCGGGCTGGACTGGGTCTGCTGGGGCGAGGTTTGCTGGGCGCGTAACGAGACGGCAGGGAGAAACGTCTGAAAGAGCAGCAATGCGACAGCGGCGACCGCCGGGAAGCGCAAGTGAGAGACCCTCATGGTGAAACCTCTGGAATTATCTTCCGGGATGCGATGCCCTGGCGGCAAGCGCGGGAGCAGCATAGTCTATGGACGTGTGTAACGGACTGAAAGATATCCGCCGGGTCTTGCCGGCGCTCGTCATTGGCCTGTGTGGTTCGCTGGGGGCGCAGACGGCGCCGGTCACGGGAACCGCGGCGCAGGAGCCGGCGCTGCATCTGCCACCCAATCCCCCGACGGTAACCAAATTCTTTCCTCTGAGCGAGATTCGGCGGGGGCAGCAGGGCGTCGCCTATACCGTCTTCGAAGGGACGAAGCCGGAGCCGATGGGAGTGGAGATCCTGGGGGTTCTGCACAACGCCATCGGTCCGCGGCTGGACATGATTCTGGCGCGGCTGGAAGGGCCGAAGGCGGACTATACGGGCGTGGTGGCTGGGATGAGCGGCAGCCCGGTCTATATCGATGGGCGTCTGGTGGGCGCGCTGGCCTACCGGATCGGGCAGTTCAGCAAGGAGCCGATTGCCGGGATCACGCCGATCAGCGAGATGCTGGGGGTAACGGAGCAGAGCGGGACGCCGGGGACGGAGATTGCGGAGGCGGCACTGCGGCCGGCGCCAACTGAGGGTCCGGAAACGGCGCCGAGCGGCGCACTCGGGGTGATGGGCCAGACGAATGGGCTGAGAACGGGGCTGATTCAGCCGATGGACACGCCGCTGGTGTTCAGCGGGTTTCAGCAGCGCGGCGCTGCAGTTGTGGAAGGAGCACGCGCCGGCGGGGCTCATGCCGGTGGAGGGGATTGGCGGTTCAGAGAGCGATGAGAAGCAGCCGGGACGGCTGATGCCGGGATCGGCTGTGAGCGCCGTGCTGATACGCGGAGATCTGGACATCGCGGCGACGTGCACGGTGACCTATGTAGATCCGAAGCGGATGCTGGCGTGCGGACATCCCATCACGCAGTTCGGGCCGGTGTCGATGCCGATGACGAAGGCCGATGTTGTGGCGACTCTGGCTTCGCCGATGGACTCCTTCAAGATCATCAATACGACGGAGACGATCGGGTCGATTACGGAGGATCGCGAGTCGGCGATCATGGGCGTGTTTGGGAAGCCGGCACGAATGATTCCGGTGACCCTGCGGGTGACGGGCGATGGCGCGGGGACGCGGGCGGCCCTCGATCACGAGGCGCTGCACTTTGAGGTGATCGACCAGCCTCTGATCACGCCGATGGCGGTGATGGTGGCGGTCTACCAGGGTTTGATGGAGGAAAACGCGTACTCGGCGGAGACGACCTATCGGGTACAGGGTGCGGTGAAGCTGGGCGGCTTTCCAACGGTGAAGCTGAACAGCCTGGTGGCGCCGACCGACGCTCTGCCGGCGAATCTGCAGGCGGCGCTGGCTCTGGGTGAGCGATTCGAGCGGCTCTACGACAATGCAGCACGGCGCACGCCGATTGAGAGCGTGGATCTGGAAGTGGCGGCGATTCCACGGCGGCTGACGGCCGAGATTCAGAGCGCGCACACGAATCGGATCGAAGTGCATCCCGGCGACACGGTGACCGTGGAAGCGACGATTTTGCCTTGGCATGGGGAGCCGCGCAATGTGCGGGTGCCGGTGAAGCTGCCGCCCAATCTACCGGAGGGTCCGGTGCGGCTGCTGGTGAGCGACGGCGGGACACTGGACCGGCTGCTGCATCCGCCGCAGTTCAACGCGCAGCCGCTGGATGTGGCGGCGACGATTGCGCAGCTGAACAGCGCGCATCCGAGCGATCAACTGTATGTGACGCTGCTGTCGCCGGAACCGCAGGCGGCGGTGGATGGGCGGACGCTAACGTCGATTCCGTTGTCGCTGGCCAATGTTCTGGAGCCGATGAAAGAGAACAAGGGCATGGCGCTGAACGGCGAGTCGGCGGTGCCGATGGCGGCCTTGCCGATGGATGCGGTGTTGAGCGGTCAGCAGGTGGTGACACTCCAGGTGGAGGATCAGTAGGCAGGTCAGGTTCGAGGCGGCCTGTTCGGGTGTGGACAGCGTTGGCTGATTCCGGACTGACATGCGCGGTCGGGTCCGAATACTGGGTTCGGTCGGCTATTGATTCATCGAAGGTTAGGCTGAATGCGCCCCCGGCAGCGGTGTGGCAGGACGCGTGCTGCAGGCACAGGTTGGTTTCGTTGTCTTGGAATTCCCACCACAGAGAACACAGAGGGCAGGCGGAAGATCCGGAGTCGAGAGCCAGAATCGGGGAGGCGGCGATGGCGTATTTCGAGCGGATGCGCGATGTGATCGCGGGGCCGTTCAGCGAAGAAGTCATCCGGCAGCGCATGGCGGTAGGCTGGCAGCTGGTGTCGCTGGAGTGGCGGCGGGAACTGCCGGACAGCGAGACGCCGGGCGAGGGGGTCTTCCAGGAGGAGATTCCTTACGGGCTGCGCATTTCGGAGGACTGCAGGCGGCTGGAAGTGGAGCCAGCCGAGAACCAGGCGCTCCTGCAGATGATGGAGATGCTGGTGCAGGACTTCCCCTTCTCAACGGTAGCCAGCGATCTGAACGAAAAGGGCTTCCGGACGCGCGATGGGCGACGGTGGAATCCGGTAGGGATCTTCAATATGATTCCGCGGCTGATTGAGCTGGGTCCGCGGCTCTTCTCAACCGAGGAGTGGGAGAAGCGTCGGGAAAAGTTCGCCCGGATGGTGTAACGGGCCGCGGGACGGCCTGATCTTTTTTCCCCGCATCCAACCGGAAGTGTGCGCATTTTCGCTCCCTGCAACGGGGAGCCGTCCACATTGCGCAATCAGGCACGTTGATTTCAAAACATGAGGAGTCTTCCATGAAGGCCGTCAGCTATGAGGGCGAACGCCGCATGGTGGTTTCGGATCGTCCGAAGCCGAAGCTGCAGAAGCCAACCGACGCGATTCTGCGCGTCACGACAACAGGGATTTGCGGCAGCGATCTGCACATGTACGACGGGCGGACGCCGCTGGAGAAGGGAACGGTGGTGGGTCACGAGATTATGGGCGTGATCGAGGAGGTCGGCGAGGCGGTACGCAGCATTCAGCCGGGCGACCGAGTGGTGCTGCCGTTCAACATTTCATGCGGGTTATTGTCACAACTGTTATCGGGGCAATACGCACGCCTGTCTGACGATGAACGAGCAGCCGCACGCGGCGTACGGATATGCGGGGATGGGTCCGTACCAGGGTGGGCAGGCGGAGTACGTTCTGGTTCCGTATGCGGATTTCAACGCGCTGAAGTTGCCAGGGAAGCCGGGCGATCAGTACGAGGACGACTTCCTGTTGCTGTCGGATGTGTTTCCGACCGCGTATCACGCGACAGAACTGGCGGCGGTGACACCGGGCAAGACGGTGGCCATCTTCGGCGGCGGCCCGGTAGGCCTGATCGCGGCGCACTGCGCCTTGATCCGCGGCGCTTCAGAGGTGTACGTCGTGGATCGGGTCAAGAGCCGGCTGGACAAAGCGAAGGAACTGGGGCGATTCCGGTGAACTTCGAAGATGGCGATCCGGTCGAGCAGATCAAAAAGCTGCGGAAGAAAAACAAACTGCATGAGGCGAGCCTGCGTCCCGGGAGAAGCAGAGAAACTTGGCGGCGTGGACTGCGCGATCGATGCGGTGGGTTACCAGGCGCACGATCAGTCGAACCCCGAGAAAGAGCGCGGGCAGCAGGTCGATTGACTATTGCGCGAAAGTGGTAAATCCGGCAGGGAACATCTGCCTGATCGGCGTGTACATGGCGCCGGATCCTGGAGCGAAGGACAAGCAGGCGAAACAGGGAATTTATCCCCTGCCGATCGGGGAGCTGTTCGACAAGGCGGTAACGATTGGGATGGGACAGTGCCCGGTGAAGAAATATAACGAGTACCTGCGGGACCTGATCATCCAGGGGCGGGCTCACCCAGGAAAGATCGTGAGCCACCACATCCGCATCCAGGAAGCGCCCGGACGCGTACGAGAAGTTCGACAAGCGCGTGGACGGGTACAACAAGGTGCTGATCCGTTTCGACGAGGCGATGGCGGCCTGACAGAACGGAGAAATCGGGACAGGGCGGAGGCTGATGCGAAAGGAGGCCCTCCGTTCTCCTTTCGCTGCTCAGGGTCGGTCGGGATGAAAATCTAGGCGGCGCGGCGGTGTTGGTGCAGAAACGCAGCGGCAGCGCGAAGGTCATGCACGAAGCTGCGGCGGCGCCTGTTCGCGGCTCTTGTGGTCGGGCGCACGAAGAATCGAAGACGGGTGAACCGTCGCGAGGACGGGCGGCAGGCCGGGAGGAAAGAGGGGTTTGCCGCGATCTGCGTGACGCGAAAGGCGCTGGCCGAGGAGAGCCTGGGCGGCTGTCGCGCCGAGACAGACGATCATCTCCGGTTGAATCTCTTCCAGTTCGGCATCGAGCCAGGGGCGGCAGGCGGCGATCTCGTGAGCGGTGGGCTTCTTGTGAAGACGGCGCTTGCCCCGGGGCTCCCACTTGAAATGCTTCACGGCGTTGGTGACATACACGTCGCTGCGATCGATGTCGGCCTCCGCGAGGCAGCGATCGAGCAGGATGCCTGCGGGACCTACGAAAGGCGCGCCTTCGATATCTTCGCGGTCGCCAGGTTGCTCGCCGACAAGGACGAGCCTGGCGCTTGCGCGACCGGTGCCGAAGACGGTTTGCGTGGCGTTCTGCATAAAGTGGGCAGCCCTGGCAGCCACGCGCTGCCTCTCGCAGCGACTTCAGATCGCGGTGCTTCGGGAGGAATGCGGCGGCGGAGTCGGTGGCTGGTTGGCCCTCCGGTGCGGTTTTCATCGTCGAAATCGCCATTGAAAGATGAGATGCGATATCAGTAGCCAGGGTGAGTCGCAGGAAAACGCGGCCTGCATTACGAACCGTTCCCCGCATCTCACGGAACAGGAAAGAAAACGAACGACAAGACCGCCGCCGGGCGGAAACCTAACCCCAGGAGCCTTTTATGAAGATGTTTTCCGCGAATCTCGATAATCTTCGCAAGCTGTACATCAATCAGCTACAGACGCTCTTGTCGACTGAGCAACAAATTACCGAGGCATTGCCCACGATGATCGACAAATCGAGTGACACGCAGCTGAAACAGGCCTTCCAGTCACATCTGCAGGAAACGCGCGAGCAGGCCAAACGGCTGGAGCAGATTCTGAACCAGGCCACCGGAGAGGCGAAGTCGGTCAAGTGTAAAGTGACGGCGGCGCTGATCTCCGCGGCCGAAGACATGGTGAAGGATGCGGCGGACGATGCGGTGCGCGACGCGGCGCTGATCACCGCCGGACAATGTGTGGAGCACTTTGAGATTGCGACGTATGGAGCGGTGAGGCGTTGGGCGCAATTGCTGGGAGAGAGCGCCCATGCGGAGCTGCTGGACAGAACGATCAAGGAAGAAGGACACGCCGATCATCTGCTGACGGAGATTTCGAGTCGAGTGAATCCCTACGCGGAGAAGGCAGCGTAAGAGTCGTTGCATCGAGGCGGAAAGGCCGGGCTGTGTGCCCGGCCTTTTCTGTCTATGGCGACGGGAGAATAGCGAACGTCCATCTATGATGGAGACTTGCAGAAAGGGAACTCAGTGAAGAGGTTGTTGGTTCTGATCGCAATGCTGGCGACGGCTGTGGGAGCCGCGAGGGCGCAGGCGGGCGTGTACGCGGGCTTCGCTGCATCGGATTATCACGTGCCCAACGTGGGATGGCAGTACGGGCCGTTGTTTGGGGTCTATTACCAGCCGTGGGGCGCACCGTTCCTGCGGGCGGGGCTGGATGTGCGGGCATCGCTGCTCGGGTCAGGAACCGAGAAAGTGGACAGCATCCTGGCCGGACCTCGGGTTCAGATTCATCCTCATGTTGTGCCCCTGATGCCTTACGCGGAGATTCTGTTTGGTGGCAGCCACGTGAACGTCGGGCAGGGGTCAGCTCCGATCGACAAGACCGCGGCCGAATATCAGGTAGTAGGCGGCATCGACATGACGATTTTCCCGCGGCTGGACTGGCGGATGGCGGAGGTTTCCTGGGGATCGGTACAGAACGCGGGGGACGTTAAGCCAATGACCGTGACAACGGGTCTGGTGCTCCGGCTGCCGTAGGGGCAGCTGTGGAGCGAGCGATCAGACCGTGACGGTGGGGTTCCTGCGCGGGCGGCGATTGGACTGGAGTATCTTCTTGCGCAGACGCAGGGACTTCGGAGTGACCTCGACCATTTCGTCGTCGGCAATAAACTCAATGGCCTGTTCCAGATTCATCAGGTGAGGAGGAGCGAGCCGAATGGCGTCGTCGGCGGTGGAGGCGCGCATGTTGGTGAGCTTCTTTTCGCGGACAACGTTGACGTCGAGGTCATTGTCGCGCGAGTGCTCGCCAATGATCATGCCTTCGTAGACTTCAACGCCCGGCGGTGTAAAGAGGACGCCGCGATCTTCAAGGCCCTCGAGCGCATAGGCTGTTGTGGTGCCGGGGCGATCGGCGACGAGGGCTCCGGTGGGACGCTGCGGAATGTCGCCCTGATGCGGCATGTAGCCGTCGAAGAGTGAGTTCATCACGATGGTGCCGCGCGTATCGGTGAGCAGGTCACTGCGCAGGCCAATCAGGCCGCGGGAAGGCACACGAAATTCAAGGCGAACGCGGCCGTAGCCGTGGTTGTGCATCTTCACCATTTCTCCGCGCCGCGGGCCAAGTCGTTCAATAACCGTGCCGATGAAGTTTTCCGGGATGTCGATGGTGAGGTGCTCGACCGGCTCCATGAGCTTGCCATTGATTTCTCGGGTGACAATTTCCGGGCGGCCGACCATGAGCTCAAAACCCTCACGGCGCATCATTTCGATCAGGATCGAGAGCTGGAGCTCTCCGCGGCCGAGCACCTTAAAGCTGTCGGGGCTTCCGGTATCTTCGACGCGAATGGAGACGTTGGTAAGCAGCTCTTTTTCCAGACGCTCGCGCAGGTTGCGGGAGGTGACCCACTGGCCTTCGCGACCGACCATCGGCGAATTATTGATGGAGAACTGCATGGCAATGGTCGGCTCGTCGATGATGATCGGCGGCAGCGGCGCGGGCGTTTCGGCGTCGGTGATGGTTTCGCCGATGGTGATGCCTTCCACGCCGGCAACAGCGATGATGTCGTCGATCTCGGTGGCTACAATGTCGATTCGCTTGAGGCCCGCAAAGCTGAAGAGCTTGGTGATGCGCGTCTTATGGAGGGAACCATCGCGCTTAGAGATGGCGACGTCATCGCCGGTGCGCAGCGTTCCCTGGAAGACGCGGGCGATGGCGAGACGGCCAAGGTAGTCGGAGTAGTCCAGGTTGGTGACCTGGATCTGCAGAATGCCGCTGGGATCGCCTTTGCCAGTGGGGATTGTGGAAAGGATCGCGTCAAAGAGGGGCATCAGATCGGTGCCGGGCTGGTCGGGTGAGGGACTTGCCTGACCGAGCTTCGCGTTCGTGTACAGGACGGGGAAGTCGAGCTGGTCCTCGGTGGCGTCGAGATCGATGAAGAGGTCGTAGACCTCGTTCAGGACCTCCTGAGCGCGGGCGTCAGGGCGATCGATTTTGTTGATGACGAGGATCGGAGGCAGCCGAGCTTCAAGCGCTTTGGAGAGCACATAGCGGGTCTGGGGCAGAGGACCCTCGGATGCGTCGACGAGGAGCATGACGCCGTCGACCATCTTGAGGGCGCGCTCAACTTCACCACCGAAGTCAGCGTGGCCCGGGGTATCGACGATGTTGATCTTTTCCCGTGATAGAAAACGGCGGTATTTTTGGCCAGGATCGTGATGCCGCGTTCGCGCTCGAGCTCGTTGGAATCCATGACCCTCTCGGTGAGGGTCTCATTGGCGCGAAAGGTGCCAGCCTGGCGCAAGAGCTGATCGACGAGGGTGGTTTTGCCGTGATCGACGTGGGCGATGATAGCGATGTTGCGAATGGAGCTCACAGAGTTTTCCTGATTCCCGGCGCCGCAGTCCGGGACCCGGAGCGGGCGCCTGGCCGGGCGAGGTTCTAAAGTGTCGCAGTCATGGTTTGGGACGGCGCGAAGGACCAATCGGCACGCGGCTAACCGGCTTTCTATGCTAGTTTAGCAGCCGGAGCGCCCCGGACGGAGCCGGGCCGCTCTGATCCGACCCTGGGATGCTCCGCACGATGAAGGGTGTGCCATGAAGGCAGCAGTTCGGCATTGGATTGCATTGAGCGCCGGGGCCGCGCTCGCGATCGGAAGCAGCATGACGAGTGTCGCGCATGGCGCGACCCAGCCACCGGCAAATCCTTCGCAGTCCCAGGCATCGGGCGAGAACGCGGCGCAGGGCAGGCCGATGCTGGACATGGTGGCGGCTCAGGCCGAGCTGAAGGATTCGATCAATGCGAAGAAGGCGAAACAGGGAGAGGTGATCCGGGTAAGGATCACTCAGAAGGTGAAGTTCTCGGACGGCAAGGAGCTTCCGGTCGAAACGATCCTCGGAGGGACATGTGGATCAGGTGCAGCCCTCGGAAAAGAAGAGCGACTCGATGGTGGCGATCACCTTCGACAAGGCTCTCCTGAAAGGCGGAGAGGAACTACCGATCAAGGCGACGCTTCTGGAAATGTGGGAGCCGCAGGAAGCCGTGTCCGGAGGAATGGGTCGGGTCCCCGTTGCCCGGGGGGCAGATGTCGCAGAGCGGAGGCAGAGCTGGGATACCGTCCCAGACGAACGTGATGTCGGAAGGGCGACAGCCCGTGCCGGGAGTGAAGCTGCACGGCGACATTCATGAGAAGAACTCAGTCACTTTCACGGCGGAGCGCCAGAACGTGAATGTACCGTCCGGGACGGAAATGCGGTTCGGACTCGCGGTGATTCCCCCGGGAGTGCACCTCCAGCCCTAGCCGTTGCGCGGCTGCGTTGCCTGAAGGCTCGTGTTTTCTTCGGCGTTCCTCCATCGGATTGCGATGGCCCGGGCAACGCCAAATCCTGTTCTTCGCGTCCTGTTAGGGGAGGGATGAGGGGCGCGAACCCCGGGAGACAATTATGAATGCACTGGTTCGGCAACTGCTGATGGCAGGGGCCGGTTCTGCACTAATCGTGGTCGCGGGCGCGCCTGCCGGAGCGCAGGCCCAGAGCCCGGCCGCCGACACCTCCTCACAACCACAACACACGATTCAAATGGTCCAGACGCTGGCGTCACTGGATCACACCCTGGACGCGAAAAAGGCGAAGCAGGGCGAACCGGTGACGGCGAAACTCCAGAAGGACGTGAACATTCCGCAACAGCAGGCTCTGCCGAAGAATACGGTGCTGGAAGGGCATGTGGATCAGGTACAGCCGTCGGAGAACAAGGGCGACTCCACGGTCGTGGTGACCTTTGACAAGGCGAAGCTGAAGAGCGGTCAGGAAGTGTCCATTAAAGCCACCGTGCTGGCAATTGCACAGCCCGCCTACATGCAGCAGCAGGCGATGGGAGAAGCCCCTGGAGGCGCGATGCCGGCGGCGAGCGGCGGCGGAGGCGTGCCGAGCGGGGCACCTCAGGGCGGAGGAGCCACAGCAGGCGGGGCGGGGGCTTCGAGTGCACCTGCTCCACAGGCAGCGCCCATGCCTGCGCCCGACCAACCGTCAACGTCGCAACAGCCTCAGCGAAACGGCGTGCCGGGAGTGACGCTGCAGAGCGACATTCACCAGCAAAACTCGGCGACGTTCACGTCAAAAGGCAAAAACGTGCACATTCCTGACGGAACACAAATGGATTTCGCGCTGGCGGTGATCCCGGCAGGAGTGAAGATCCAGACTCAGTAAGACGCGCCTGCTCTGCCCGCTACTCGTATCGCAGCGATTCGATGGGGTCCATGGCGGCGGCACGATTGGCGGGCAGCGTGCCGAAGATGATGCCGACCCCGGCTGAAGCGACCAGCCCGACCACGGCCGACCACCCGGAGACGGGAACCCGGTAGCTGGTGATAAAACGCACCGAAAAGGGGATCGCCAGGCCAATGACTGCGCCGATCAGCCCGCCAAAGAGGGAAACGAACAAGGCTTCCATCAGGAACTGAAGCTTGATCTCGCGGGAGGTGGCCCCGAGCGCTTTGCGAATGCCGATCTCGCGGGTACGAGCGCGCACCGTGGCGAGCATGATGTTCATAATCCCGACTCCCCCGACCGCCAGCGTAACGCCGGAAACGAGCAGCAGCATCACGGTGAGAGCATTGACGACCAGGCCGGCGGTGGTGATGAGGGCAGTCATGGTCTGCGCCGTGTAGACCGAAGCGGGTTGATGACGGGAGTGAACCACTGCGACGATCTGTTTGGCCGCGTCTTCCACATCATTCTGATCGCGAACAGAGAAGTACATCTGCTTCACGTTGTCGGTTCCGGTGAAATAGCGGCCGACGGAATAGGGGATGAGGATGGTCTGGTTGGCGATCTCCGTCTCGCCAAAGGTCTCGACGCGTTCTTTAAAGGTACCGATGATCGTGAAGGGGAGGCCTTTGATCTGGAAGGTGCGGCCGATGGCTTCCGAGGGACTGCCAAACATCGCACTGGCAAAGGGATCAGTGACCACGGCGACGTGAGCGCTGCTGGCATCGTCTTCGTCATCGAAGAAGCGGCCGTTGAGTGCGACGAGATTGCGAACCTGGCGGTAAGCAGGTTCGACGCCCAGCACCAGAACGTCTTTGGAAAGGCCGCTGAAGCTGATGCTCTCATGCAGTTCGAGCACGACGGAGGACGCGGCAACCGCGGGAACCCGCTCGTCGATAGCCTGCTCATCTTCAAAATTCAAAAAGTCGGTCTGATTGTTGGAGATGGCTCCGGCGCCGCCGCCGGCGTATTCCAGTTCGACGAGGTTGGTGCCGATACCCTCAATCTGGGCGATAATGTACTGCCGTCCGGTGGCGGAAATGGCGACGACCAGGATGATTGAGGCGGTGCCAATGACCATGCCCAGGGCAGTGAGGGCAAAGCGCACTTTGGAAGTGCGAAAGCTGTCGATGGCCAGCTTGGCGATTTCGCTGAGCACCATCGTCTGCCGCGCGCTGGCGATGGTGCGCTCGAACGAAAGCCGATGATGAGTACGCTCCGGAACCATCTGTTTCTACAGGATGCCACAGGCCTGGTGGTCGGCTCACAAACCTTTCTCCGGAGACAGTCGTAGTACCCGTTTCGACAGCTTTGGGAAAATCAGATTCCGGATTTTCCGGGGCGGCTCCTCGGCCCGATCATGACGGGTTTAGCGGTGGCTCTGGGCAATCGAGTATCCTGGAGGCGGGAGTTTCCTGTGCGCGCCGCTTCAATGCACATTCGATATGCATGCTGCCTGATGGGGGTCCTTCTGTCCCTTGGACCCGTGTTGCATGCCGGATGCGCGCGACGGTGCTGCACGAATGAAGCTATGGCCTACTGCGCGGCGGTTGCGGAGCCGGCAGCCGCAACCGGTGAGCTGACGGCCGGTGCTGCGGCCTGGTTGAAAGTTGAGAACGGACAGCCTTCAGCGCAGATGGGTCCGCTCGCTGAATCCTCGGACGTGTCGCAGCGGTTGGATCGCTGGCGCCTGAAGGCTGAGCGCGAGCGGCCGCCCGGCTGCGGCGAACTCCTCTCCCTGCGGATTTAGAAGGACTTCCTCGCCTGTTTTGGGATGCGGGATGCGCATTCCCCCGGGAAGGTTCCGCGCTGCAATCGCCGTGCGGCAGTCTGCGAGGGTTAAACATGAGAATCATTCGCTGTGTGCTGGGTCTGCTGCTCTGCAGCACTCTGGCGAGGGCGCAAATGCCGATGGCCGGGCCACATTCGTTTCAACAGGAAATCCGCGGGCACGCGACGTCAGGTACCAGCGCGGAGCCGAATTCAGTTCCGCAACCGATGTGGATGACGATGCACGGCAACTGGATGACGATGTTCCACGGAAATGCCTTCGTCGCCGACATCCAGCAGACCAGCCCGCGCGGTGGCGACAAGCTCTTCTCGACAAACTGGTCGATGCTGATGGCGCAGTGGGCCCGGGGGCGTCAGGAGCTGACGTTCCGAACCATGTTGAGCCTGGAACCGGCAACGATTACCGGACGGCAATATCCGCTGTTGTTTCAGCAGGGCGAGACGGCTTTTGGAAATCCCATTGTGGATGGTCAGCACCCGCATGACTTTGTGATGGAGGCGGCCGCTCTCTACGATGTGAAGGCGTCGGCGCACATGCTGGTCAGTATGTATGCAGCGCCCGTGGGAGATCCGGCGCTGGGGCCGGTGGCATTTCCGCATCGCGCGTCAGCACTGGAGGATCCGGTGGCGACGCTGGGGCATCACCAGGAGGACTCAACCCATATCTCCGATGACGTGGTGACGGCGGGGCTAACGTGGCGGTGGGCACGGATGGAAGCGAGCGGCTTTCACGGGCGGGAGCCGGATGAGCACCGCTGGGAGGTGCAGCAGGGAAAGGTGGATTCATGGTCGACGCGGCTGACGCTGCAGCCGGGCCAGAACTGGAGCGGGCAGGTGTCCTACGGGCGATTGCACAGCCCGGAGGCGCTGTTTCCGAGCGAGGATCAGGCGCGTACCACGGCGTCGGCCATGTATAACCGGCCATTGAGCGGGTCTGGCGACTGGGTGAGCACAGCGGTATGGGGCCACACCCGGTCACTGCAGGACAACGTGATCGCCAACAGCTATCTGTTTGAATCGACGGTCCGCTTTCACGCGCAGAATTACGCGTGGACTCGATTGGAAAACGTGGACCGGACGACGGAGCTGCTGCTTGGGGAGCGGCCCGTGCCGCCTGGATTCGCGGAGGAACCGGCAGGGCGGGTGCAGGCGTACACATTTGGCTACGACCGCGATCTGCCGCTGGTGTCTCATTTTGAAACCGCTCTGGGGGCGCAGGTGACGGCATATACGGACGGGAGCCGTCTCAAACCGGTCTATGGCAGCAATCCTATGGGTGCGGTGGTGTTTTTGCGGCTACGTCCCGTTGGGCGGTGAGGAATTGTTGCTCAATCGGGGACGGGAGCGATCTGGCGGAGAGAGAGGGATTCGAACCCTCGATAGAGCTTTTCAACCCTATAACGGTTTAGCAAACCGCCGCCTTCAGCCACTCGGCCATCTCTCCGGCTCGGTTGTGGCCAGTATATAGGAAGACCCACAGGAGACCGGAAAAAGAGCGGCGCGCCGAGAGAGACGAGTAGGCGCAAACGCATTTTGTGGCATCCCAACTCAGGTGGTTTTTAGCACGGAGAATTCAGGGAGACACGCAGGTATGACAGGTGAAACTGTGCGCGGCATGGACGATCGTATCGTAATTGGCTATTTTTCCGACGGAGCCGATGCTTATCGGGCGATCAACGAGCTGGTCGACGAAGGTTTCGATTCCGCGGAGATCGGCGCGGCCTTTCGCAGCCGTGGCATGGGAACTGAGGAGTCGGAAGAGTCTCGGCCTGTGGGCATTCGCGAGATGACTGAGACGAACCCCGCCTTGACGGGTTCGGTCGGGGGAGCCGGTTCGCATGACGAGGCGGTCACACCGGCGGGTCTGGCTCCGGGATCGGGAAATGCCTTTCCAGCGCCACCGACGTCGCCGGGACCCATTCCTGGGGGAGAGATTCCTTCGACGCTGAAGCACGATCTGCCGCACGACTTACCCAGCACGCTCGCCGGAGAAACTGCCACCGGAACCCGACGGCAGGTCGGTACCGTGGAGGCGAACTGGCCGGAGCGGCTGCATCGGGTTTTCGGCGATGCGTCGAAAAGCGGCGAGGCCGGCTCGAAGCGGGCGAGTGGCAACAAGATGAAATTTGGCACCGGGGAAGGGCATTTGGGCCTCGAACCGGGACATCCGTATTCGGAATCAGGCTTCGAGGGCTCCTTCCTGGCAATGGGACTCGGCCCGCAGGAGGCAAGGAGTCTGAGCGGCGAGCTGAGTCGCGGAGGAGCGGTGGTATCGGTACGCGCGACAGACCGCACGGCGCTGGCGGAAGGCATTCTGGAGCGGAACCACGGTCGCGTGCGCTGGGAGACCGCGTCAGACAGCGGCCGTGAGGCGGATCAGGAAAGCCCGGTGCAGGTTTACGGGTCGATGCGCGGCTACTATCGACCCGACGAAGGTCTGCGTCGTCGGGCCTCCTGAATTGGTAGTCGAACATAATGCAGAACGCCACCGGTAGACGGTGGCGTTTTTGCTTTTCAGGCCGCTGCAAGCAGAGTAGATTCGAAACTTTACTCCCGGTGCGCGAGGCAATGATCGACCACTCTGCACAAACGAGCAATGGTCTGGGCAGGGGCATGCGTCTGCTGCCGCTGATTGCCGCCACTTACTTTATGGTGTCTGGCGGTCCGTACGGCATCGAAGACATTCTGGGCGGTGGCTACCTGACGGGGTTGATTCTGCTGCTGGTTTTGCCGATGGTCTGGAGCCTGCCTACGGCACTGATGATCGGCGAGTTGGCGAGCGCTTTGCCCGAAGAGGGAGGC